>JBBQFM010000029.1:0-67564 GCA_038321975.1 Fimbriimonadales bacterium
ATCGCTATCCTCAGGCGGATCATCGAGACAACTGGAAATCGACCTTAGCCTTTGTCGCCTCGGAAAAGGACCATCTGAAAGAGATGGGGATAACGCCCTCAAACCTCTACAGCCGCACAAAAACGTGGGATGAGTTTTCAAAAGAGTACGAGGCAAGAATCCAGAACTGGCTAGGCTCGCGGGGAACCTAAAAATTTGGGTCGGCAAAAGATTCAAGACGCCTTGTATTTCGAGAAAGATTCGACTTTTTCCACTTATTTTGACTTTAGGGTTGACACTCAAGGTTCAAATGAGGAACAATATCCCCTGCGACGAGAAATCGAAGCAAGATCTTTGAAAGCGGAATAAAGAAGAAGAACAGTCAGATTTGACGGTTGAATTCGAAATACTCAAGAATCAACCTGTCATGATCTCCGTGCTATTAGCAATATTAGCATGTTAGAGATCGTTCAAATGAGTTAAAAAAAGAAAAGAATCAAATCCTATTTCGATAGGTAATTTGATCAACACTTTCTACGGAGAGTTTGATCATGGCTCAGGACGAACGCTGGCGGCGTGCCTAAAACATGCAAGTCGAACGATCCTTCGGGATAGTGGCGAACGGCGTAGTAATACATGAGAAACGTGCCCTTAAGACTGGGATATACCGAGGAAACCCGGAGCAATACCAGATGTGACGGAGTGGTGGCATCACCATTCCATTAAATGGCTTTTCGCTTAAGGAGCGTCTCATGGCCTATCAGGTAGTTGGTGAGGTAATGGCTCACCAAGCCGACGACGGGTAGCGGGTCTGAGAGGATGATCCGCACGAGTGGGACTGCGACACGGCCCACACACCTACGGGTGGCAGCAGTTGGGAATCTTGCACAATGGGGGAAACCCTGATGCAGCGACGCCGCGTGGACGATGAAGGCCTTAGGGTTGTAAAGTCCTTTTTTGGGGAAAGACTTAGGACGGTACCCCAAGAATAAGCTCCGGCTAACTACGTGCCAGCAGCCGCGGTAAGACGTAGGGAGCAAGCGTTGTCCGGATTTACTGGGCGTAAAGAGCGCGTAGGCGGCTCGTTAAGTGTGAAGTGAAATCTCCAGTGCTCAACACGGAAACTGCTTTACATACTGGCGAGCTTGAGGAAAGCAGAGATAACTGGAATTCCTGGTGTAGCGGTGAAATGCGTTGATATCAGGAGGAACACCCATGGCGAAGGCAGGTTACTGGGCATCATCTGACGCTGAGGAGCGAAAGCGTGGGTAGCAAACAGGATTAGATACCCTGGTAGTCCACGCCCTAAACGATGGATACTAGTCGTGAGAGGTATCGACCCCTCTTGTGACCGTAGCTAACGCGTTAAGTATCCCGCCTGGGGAGTACGGCCGCAAGGTTGAAACTCAAATGAATTGACGGGGACCCGCACAAGCGGTGGAGCATGTGGATTAATTCGATACTAACCGAAGAACCTTACCCAGGTTTGACATCGATAGAAAGCCATAGAGATATGGCCCTCCCCACAAGGGACTAGAAGACAGATGTTGCATGGCTGTCGTCAGCTCGTGCCGTGAGGTGTACGGTTAAGTCCGCCAACGAGCGCAACCCACGTCGTGTGTTACCAGCGAGTAAAGTCGGGAACTCACACGAGACCGCCGGTGTAAGCCGGAGGAAGGTGTGGATGACGTCAAGTCAGCATGGCTCTTACGCCTGGGGCTTCACACATGCTACAATGGACGAAACAAAGGGCAGCAATACCGCGAGGTGGAGCCAATCCCAAAAATACGTCCCCAGTTCAGATTGTAGTCTGCAACTCGACTACATGAAGGCGGAATCGCTAGTAAACGCAGATCAGCTATGCTGCGTTGAATACGTTCCCGGGTCTTGTACACACCGCCCGTCAAGTCACCTGAATTGTCTTCACCCGAAGTCCGTGGGCTAACCGTAAGGAGGCAGCGGCCGAAGGTGAGGGGGGTAAGGGGGACTAAGTCGTAACAAGGTACCCGTACCGGAAGGTGTGGGTGGATCACCTCCTTAAAGGATCTGCACTCAGTTCTACATTGTAGAGCTGACATATCCAGGTCGAAGCTTATCTGAACCTCTCTTGAAGCTTTCAAGTCAAATTGGGCCCGATCGCAAGATCGGGCTTTGTTTGTTTGTCGTGGTCGTTTTTTCGATTTCCACCGGCTCCCTGTCCGTCTATCACTTGTGACGGAACCGCACCCACCCACGTGGGGAACTGCCGCTTTCAAAACTTCGGTACAAGTTTGAAGCCTGAATCTTCTCACCGAATCCTAATGTTCAACCGCTTCACTGCCACGGTTTTGCTTCTGAGCGCGAGCCTACTACTGCTCGCTAATCCTCAGCAGGCGGTTTTGACCTCCAACAAAGAGATTGCCCAGCGGTTGGTGCAAGAGGCGTCGGCGACGTACATGCAGAAGGAGTATCCGGAGTCGGCCGCCCTGTATCTGTACGCGATCGATCGGGGTGCTCGAGATCAGACGACCCTTTATAACGCGGCCTGCTCGCTGGCCCTCTCAAAGGACCTCGACAAGGCTTGGGTCTACCTGGGAGAGGCGATCGATGCGGGGTTTCGAGATGTACAGCATCTGAGGGAGGACTCTGACCTAACTGAGCTGCACCTCGACAAACGCTGGAGTGAGATGGTGGCTCGATGCGAGCGAACGTTCGCGAGCTACAAGAAAGACCGAACCTCGCCTGACAAAGCGAAATGGGTGACGAGCGATATCGACCTATTCTGGAAGGCGTATGCGCTGACCAAGAAGCAGCCTGCCGACAAATGGGCGCTCACCTTGCAAAAAGAATATTTCGAGAAGGGATCGGATGGCCTGACCGAGTTTGAGACGGTGCGTCGAATCACGCCTGCCCGGATGGCCGAATATCTCAAGAAGCACCCCAAGTTCTTCAGCTCCGTGGAAGCTTCGACCAAGAAGATCGCGGGAATGAAGGGGCCGATTCGCGACATCTATGCGCGGATGAAGCGTCTCTACCCTGAAACCCTCTATCCCGATGTGTACTTCTGCGTCGGACCGTTTAGCGGAGGCGGGACCGTCTCCGAGAAAGGCCTCTTGTTGAGCGCCGAGATGGTCTCGGGTGAGAGCACAACCGCTCGCGACGAACTCAGCTCCTGGGAGAAGTCGGTTCTTTCCGAGCGAAAGGACATCACCCCGATGGTTGCTCACGAGCTCGTGCATTTCCAGCAGCGATATTCCCCCAACGACCACTCCCTGCTGCGTGCCTGCATTCAAGAAGGAAGCGCGAGCTTCATCGGAAAGCTGACCTCGGAAACGATGGTCAAGCGTGAACGGGAACAGCACACCTATGGCGATGCCCACGAGGAAGAACTTTGGGGCGAGTTCAAAGACCAGATGGACGGGACAGATACCAAGAAGTGGCTCTACGGAGGCAGCGGCGGTGGCACGAAGCCCGACGACCTGGGCTACTACATTGGGTACCGCATCTGCGAAGCCTACTACGAGGCGGCCGAGGATAAGAAGCAAGCCATCGCCGACATCCTGAACATCCCTGATTTCCACGCCTTCTTGAAAGCGAGCGGATACGGCGAGAAGTTTGGCCGCAAATGACGTTCTTAGTTGCCGCTTGCGTTCTGGCTAAGCCCGTCGATTCCCAAAAGATCGCCGGCCGATACGGCTTCGAAATGATCGTGCACGGAGGCAGCGGCCGGAGCAAAGACATCCTCAAGAACCTATCTGCGGAGTTCGATTCGAAAGGTGGCTACAAGCTGTTCTATGAGAAGGGCCAGGTAGGCAAAGGCAACATCGTGCGCTTCGAAGGAAATCGGATCGACATGGATTATGCCGAGCGCAGCGAATTCAGCGGACGCTTCGAACCGGTCGACCACATGCACGGCATTTGGTGCAAAGAAAACGGCGCGCTAATTATTTGCTTCTCAAACACCAAGGATCCCCTGCCAACCAAATTCGAGTCGCGCGAAGGACAGGAGATCCTGCTCGAGCGACTGGTCCGGCTACCTCTTGGCGTTGACGCCAACGAATAAGTCGCCGTCGCCCGGGGCGAGGATGAAGGAGCGGGACTCGACGCCGGAAGCGGCGCTCTTCCGAGAGTCATCGAACTTGACCGTCAGACTCTGGTTCTCGGGCGGATTCATGATGACGGTTCCCTTCTCGTACTCGCGCTGAACGGCGCCATCGGGTCGGACGGTCGCAGATTGATCGAGCGCGCGGCCGAGAGACTTATTCCAGAAGGCGTACCAGTTGTGAGCGTGGTCCAGGGTAGGTAGCGGGTTTGGGTCGCCGAAGAGGACGTAGCCGTTCGAATAGAGCAGCGAGAGCGTGGTCACGAACCTCATCCGCTTCAGATCGAGCCGCGAGCCGGTCTTTAGGTCGAACCAACCCTCAAGCGCGGTGATTTGCGGGCTACGGGCGTTCTCCTCCATCCATTGCATGTTGGATGCCGCTTTGTGCCAATCGCTCCACGTGCCCATGAAGCCTTCCATGAAGATGCCGTTGATGTAGCTGGCGCTCTTCACGGGAATACGGTCGGTGGTATTAACGATGATGAGCGCGTCGTCACCGACGGCCTTGCGAACGTCAGAGAGAAGGGTGAGACGATCTGGTCCTTCATCGTTCCAAGAGTCGAGCATGACGCCGTCGAAGACGCCGCTCTCCATAATTGCCCGGCACTGATCCACGACGATCTGTCGCAGCTCCGGCTTGGCGAAATCAAGGAGAGTGTGGCCACCTTCAACCCAGCCGGGAAGGGCTCTGCCGCCATCGTCTCGCTTCCAAATGGTCGAGTCATCTGGCAGATAGCCTTTGGGCGCATCTCGATACCGAATCTCACACAGGATCACCGCGTTCGGGTTCATCTTGGCGATCGTTGCTCGCCTTGTCCTCGCCACCGCGAGGCTGGCGGGAGTAAAGCTAGTTGATGTCCCCGGGTAGGGTCCGGCCCAGCGAAGTTCCATTCCGTCCGGCGTAAGCCAAAGGAGATCGTGCCGTGCCTCGCCCATAAGCTTGGTATCTCCAGGAATGCTTGCATCGATCCAAGCCTGGAATACTGAAGGAAAGCTTCGGCTTTGAATTCTCGACGACACATCCGTTGCGGTTGCGTGCGCGCTTGTCTTAATGGCCGCGATCAACAGAAATCCCAACATCAGCACTTCTCCTTACGACAGGCGTCGCCTTCCGATGACTCCCTCATTAGGTATTTCGGTGACTTTAACCGCCGACCGGTAGTTCCTTGTAGAATCTGTCCCGTGGTCATCCACCTCACCTGCTGGCTCTGCGGCAAGACTTACCCTGCCGACGCGATCATCAACACTTGCACGTGCGGTCGGCCGCTCAAGGTCGAATACGACCTAGGGCCGGGCACTTTGGATCGGGCTTCCCTCAAGGATCGCGAGCCGTCTTTGTGGCGGTATCGGGAGGTACTTCCGGATTGCGAGCCGGTTTCGCTGGGGGAAGGGATGACGCCCTTGCACCACGCTCCCAAGCTGGGTTCGCGATGGTACGTGAAGGATGAGGGGTTGAACCCGACGGCGAGCTTTAAGGCTCGTGGGATGACCACGGCGATCTCGATGGCGAAGCGGTTTGGGATCGATTGGGTTGCGGCGCCGAGTGCGGGGAATGCAGCGGGCGCGATGTCGGCCTATGCGGCGAAGGCGGGGATGCGAGCGACCGCTTACATGCCGAGGGATACGCCGCGAGCGTTCATCGTGGAGTGCGAATCGCTTGGTGCGGAGGTCGTGCTGATCGATGGTTTGATCACCGACTGCGGGGCGGAAGTTCGGAAATTGGTGCAGGAGACGAACGGCGCGGTGTTCGATTTGAGCACGCTGAAGGAGCCGTATCGGGCGGAAGGCAAGAAGACGATGGGCTACGAGATTGCCGAGCAGATGGACTGGCGGCTACCCGACGCGATTGTGTATCCGACGGGCGGCGGCACCGGGTTGGTGGGGATGTGGAAGGCGTTCGACGAGATGGAGCGGATGGGATGGATTGGGCCTGAGCGGCCGAAGATGATCTCGGTTCAGGCTTCCGGGTGTGCTCCCATCGCGACCGCGTTCGCGAAAGGAGAGCGATTTGCGGAGGAGTTTCCGAATGCCCACACGTCGGCGTCGGGCCTTCGCGTGCCGAAGGCGGTTGGGGACTTCATTATGCTGGACCTAATTCGGGAATCCGGCGGGACGGCGCTAACGGTCACGGACGAGGAGATGATCGAGGGGGTTCGCGAGATGGGGCGGGCGACCGGCGTGTTTGCGGCACCCGAGGGCGGGGCGACGTTCGCGGCGGCGCGGAAGTTGACCGAGAGTGGGTTCTTGGGGGCGGACGAGGTGGTGGTTTTGTTCAACACGGGGTCGGGGTTGAAGTATTTGGAGGCGTTCGTTTCCCGAGATGGGTATACGGCTGAGCGCTTTCAGTCCACAAGGGTTTGAAGCCCGATTCTGTCGGTGAAGGTAGGGGTTCTTCTGTCGCTAGGGCTCCATCAGAATGACAACGGGAAAAACTAGAAGAGGAAGCGGACTCGCTCTGGCGAGTTCGCTTCCTCTTCTCAACGAATGTCTTCCTGAGCGAGTCTAAGCGAGAGAATGACCCCTATGTTATCGGCCAACTGTGTCAAGGATGGCCGGCAGCCACTGGCCGGAGCCGGGGGTGGAAGATGAATTTGACGGTCGACTCGATGACATCGCCGGCTTTCAGCGATTTGCCTCGACCGTAGTTCGACAGCCATTCGCCTAGGCCCACATTGGTGCCGCCATACCAGTCGAGGACGTTGAGCTCAATTCGGTCGGAGGCGACCATGGCGCGCACGGATTGGGTGCCGTCGGATTCGATTTCGACACTGCTGCCTTGCGGGTAGCCGATGCGAGCAGTGTTGATGTGGCGCTTAGTGCTTCGGAAATCGTTCGAGCCCATGGGGGAGTTGTCTCGGCTCCAGGGCCAGGTGGGCGGGACTTCGGTGCCGTGGTCGTAGAAGGCTTGGGCGGTTCCGATGGGTCGGCCGATTTCGTTGGGTGGGTAGACCGCCCACTCGGCGTTCCGGTCCCAGCCGAGTTCGGTGCAGCCTTTGGGAAGGGTCAGCGTGAGTCCGATTTCGCGTGCGAAGATCGGCTTGCCGGTGTAGGTGAAGTTGGCGTGGATGGTGATCTCGCCTTCGGGGGCGATGGTCCATCGGTAGCTTCCCTTGAAGTCGGAATAGGTGCCAGTTTGAACGATTTCCAAGTTTCGATCCGCGCGTTTAATCGTGAAGTCAGCGGGGTGCCAGTCGCGTCGATTGGGCGTTGGTGCAGTGGGACTCGAACCGTCGAGGACGTGGAGATAGGGGGAATCGAGCATCACCGACATGTCTCCGGTGACCGCGCGACGAAGCCAACCGCTGCCTGATTCGAAGCCGAGTTCGAAACCCTCCCCGGTGAGGTAGGTGGCGTTTCCGGCGAGCATTCCGGCGTCGTGGATCGCAATCGGGGTGAGGGAGTGGGGCCACGTTCGGCTGTTCTCGAAGGTGCCGTGGAGTCGGAACTTGTCGATGAGGCGGCCCGATTTGTCTCGGAAAGCGACGGTCACGGGGTCGGCTCCGAGGGCCGGTCCCTTGATGTCGACGAAACCTTCCGATCGGGGGGCGACGTTTGCGGTGGCGGTTCCGTGGTCGTTTCCGCTGGCCCAAGTGATGTTGAGCTCGTTGAGGTTGGTGAAGTCGAACTGGTTGGTGACCGGGATTCGGAGGCCCTCTTTGACGATCTTGGGAGTTTGTTTCTCGTCCACCTTGATCGGCGATTGGAGCTTTTTGGTGATCCAGAACTCGGGCTTGGGACGCCGCCAACCATCGACCACGCCCCAGGGCGCATCGCCGGTGATACCGCGGTTGGGCATCGAGTATTGGTCGTCGATGAAATGGCTTTGGGTGTGGCTTCGGCCGTACTCAGAGTTGATGCCGGGCACGCAGAAGAGGTCGTCGCTCCAGGCCCAGATCATGGAGCCCGCGACGTTCTTGCTCGCCATGTAGTCTCGGTAGACCTGAATGAGGGGTTCGACGTAGTAGTCGCGGATGCCCGGGTCGACCCACATTTCGTCGACATCATTCCAGATGCCTTGGAAGATGCACCACGACTCGTCCCACAGGATGGGCTTGTCGACGGGGGCGTCTTGGATCATGCGAGCAGAGGAGATCGGGTTGTGCTCGGTGGCGACTTCGAGCCACTCGCTGATGGCGGCACTGTTGGGTCGGCTTGGGTCCGTTTTGCGGACGAATTCGTGGGCTCGTTCGAAGCCGTAGCCGAACGTGCTCTCGTTGCAGAGGGACCAGATGAACACGCTGGGGTGGTTGCGGTCTCGGGCGAGGAGTTCGCCTTCGAGCTGGATGATTCGGGGGGTGTTTCGGAGGTCGTCGGACACGCCGACCCAGCAGAAGTCAGCTTCATCTTCAACGTAGAGGCCGAGCCGGTCGGCATCGGCGATCAGCTCGGGCATGGGCGGGTAGTGGCTTGTGCGCACCGAGTTCAGGTTCGCGTCCTTGATCATCCGCATATCCTGCTCCTCGATGGCGGGAGTGACGGCCCGGCCCATCGTGGGATATTGATCGTGGTGGCAGGTGCCGCGGAACTTGACGGGCGACTTGTTGATGAGGATTTCGGTGCCGCGGATGTCGGTTTGGCGGAGGCCGATGGTTTGCTTCAGCACTTGGCCGGTCGAGAGTTGGATAGTAAGCGTATAGAGGTTCGGGTGCTCGGCGCTCCACGCTTTTGGTTTCGCAACATTCAGTGAGAACTGGCCTTGGCCGGTGCCGGGCATCTGGCCGTTGTTGATCGGAAAGGGGTTGGAGCTTATGGCTTGGCCGCTGGCGTCAGCGAGGAACACGGTGGCGGTGAGGGGGTTGAGGCTGAGGGTTTTGATGCGCCCGGAGAGAGTGGCGGTTTTGGCATCTGGGGCGAAATCGGTGGTGGCTTCGTAGGCTTCGACGTGGGTGTCGGGGACTCGGAAGAGGGTGACCTTGCGGATGATGCCAGCGAGGGCGAAGTCGGCGTACTGGCTCATCTTGTCCAGGTTATCGCTCACGTTCGTGTGCTCTTCGACTTGAACCGCGATGACGTTGGGACCGGCGTGGACGACGTCGGTGACGTCCATTTCAAACGGGGTGAAGCCGCCTTCGTGGCTGGCCAGGTGTCGGCCGTTTACCCAGACTTTCGAGCCGCTGTAGACGCCGTCGAAGCGGAGCATCAGTCGGCCTTGGCCTGCGGGAGCGGCGAACGTGCGGCGGTAGCCTGCAGTGTCGCCTTTGAAGCCTTCCATCGTCCAGTGGGCGGGGACTTTGATGTCGGGCCAATGCTTATCGTCGAAGTTGGGAGCTTCGAATCCCTTGGCCGGGTTGAGGCAGAACTTCCAATCTGTGGCGAGTTCGAGGGGGTGGATGTCGTCGCTAATCGGGGTGATAGCTCGCTGGAAATCCGCGGCTTGGAGGGAGCGAGTGTCCGATCCAATGCTCTCCGCCGTAACGGTTCCTTTAAGGGTTGTGGGCATCGGGACCCAGAACATTCCGTGTTCGTCTGACTTGGTTCGGGCGGTCCAGCCGCTAGCTTTGACGGTGACTTCCTTATCCGCCATGGGGGCGGAGCCGTAGCCGTCGCAGAGCATGCCGACAAAGTTGCCTTGGAGATCGGAGGCGAGTTCGATCGTGTTCGGTTTGACGTTTGCGGCGGAGAAGGCTTCGACTTCGGTGAAGCTGGGGCCGTTAGTGATGTTGGCGATCCGCACCTTCGTGGTGCGAACTGGACTTATCGGGCAGACGACGACGAGGGGGAGTTTCGCGCCGGCCTTGCCGTAGTGGCCAGCGTTGATCCACTCGTGCTTGGCTTCATCCCAGGTCTGGATGTCCCACTCCATCGTATAGCGGTCGTATTGGTGGACCACGAGTTGGGCGAGCGTGACCGGCTCTTTCCAGTCGAGTTCGTACCAGACGCCGGAGTTGTGGCCGGGGATTCCGGACCATCGGGTGCCTTCGTCGCCGTCAATCCCCTTTTGAGGGCCGAAGTCATCGCTTTGAGTTTCCGAGGCCTTTGCCTCGGCGGTGGCGGCGAGGTTCGGATTGGGCTTTTGATCGGTCGCGGCGACATGGACGAGGCAGCAAGCGAGGACAAGGCTGAGGATACGGCCAGACAATTGCATTGCAAACACGAGGCTACCCCTGCGCGGATATGAGTAAGGTGGATTTGTGAAGTCTCCGCCGATTGCCCCCGGTCTCGCCTCGGTTACATTTCGTGGCCTTTCCCCCCGGGCGGTTGTCGAAGTGGCCCTAGAGGCTGGGTTGGTGGGAATCGAGTGGGGCGGAGACGTGCATGTACCAGTTGGGGGTTTGGCGAAAGCCCAAGAAGTGGGGCAGATGACTCGGGATGCCGGGCTGGCGGTGGTGTCGTATGGCTCGTACTACCGGTGCGACGGAGTTGAGTTCGAGAAGGTCTTGGAGACCGCTCAGGCGCTTGGCGCGCCCGAGATTCGGGTTTGGGCGGGGACTTCGGAGTCGGATTTTGGGGCGGTGGTTGAGGATCTGCAGCGGATCGGACAGTTTGCGGCGATCAACTTGGAATACCACGCGGGGACGTTCACTTCTTCGGGGGAGTCGGCTTTGCGGCTGATGCGGGCGGTGGGGCTTCCAAGCGTTCGGTTGTACTGGCAGCCGGATGTTCACTTGAGTGCTGAGGAGCGTCTTCGGGACTTGCGGGCGGTCCTGCCGTACGTGACTCACGTCCACGTTTTTCAGTGGCAGTTGGTCGATGGTGCGGTGGTTCGTTTGGCTCTGGCGGATGAGTGGCGGAGTTATTTGGATCTGCTGAAGGGGTCGGCTCAACCGCGTTATGCGCTGCTCGAGTTTGTTGCGGGCGACGCTCCGGAGCAGTTTCTTGCTGACGCGGCGACATTGCAGGGCATGTTGTGAGGGTTGCATTCATCGGTGATCCGAGCGAGATCGGACGGGTGTTTGGTCGCGGGCGAAGGGACACGATCGAGCGGCATCATGATGCGGTTTCGGGGGTGGTGGCGGACGTCGACTCTCGTCTCGCTGAACTGAGCGATGTGGAGGCGATCTTCTCGACTTGGGGGATGCCGCTGCTGACGGAGGCTCAACTGAATGGGATGCCCAAGCTTCGGGCGGTGTTCTATGCGGCGGGGGCCGTCGACTACTTTGCGGAGCCGCTCTTGGCGCGCGGGATCTTGGTTTCGAGTGCTTGGAAGGTGAATGCGATCCCCGTCGGGGAGTTCGCAGCCGCGCAGATCATGCTCTCGCTGAAAGGCTACTTCCGAAACCTGCGGGAGCCTAGCTTCTGTGGGCCGGGGGCTTTCGGGGAGACGGTGTCGCTCATTGGCATGGGTGCAGTGGGTTCGGAAGTGTTGAGGAATCTGCCTTCGATCAGCTTGGACATCTGCGTGTGCGATCCTCGCTTGGCGGACGAACTTGCCGGTCAGCGGCGGCTTCGCAAGGTGACTTTGCAGGCGGCGTTTCGGGAGGGAGTCGTGGTGTCCTGCCACCTTCCGGACACGGAGAAGACGGAGGGGTTGATCGATGGGCCACTCCTCTCGAGCATGAGGGAGGGCGCGACGTTCATCAATACCGGGCGGGGGCGGACGGTAAACCAAGACGAGATGGTCGAGGTCTTTCGGCATCGGCCAGATTTGACGGCGCTGCTGGATGTGACGCATCCTGAACCATTGCCCCCAGACCATCCGCTCGGCTCTCTGTCCAACGTGATCATCTCCTCACACATCGCCGGCTCGATCGGGCATGAGGTCTGGCGGATGGCAGATTCTGCGATTGGAGAGTTCGAGCTTTTCTTAAGAGGGCAAAAGCTTCGGTACGGGATGCCGCCGGCAGGGTAACAATTCGAAGTTGAAATACATCCTTGCCCTCGATCAGGGAACAACCAGTTGCCGGGCGATCGTGTTCGATCGCGGCGGTAATCCGGTCAGCGTCGCCCAGAAAGAGCTATCCCAAATCTTTCCTGAGCCAGGTTTGGTAGAGCATGATCCCGGCGAGATTTGGAGTTCGCAGGTCGGAGTCGCCCAAGAAGCAATCGCCCGGGCGGGTCTGAGGGCGAGTGACATTGCCGCGATCGGAGTAACCAACCAACGCGAGACGGTGGTGATTTGGGATCGAGTGACCGGCAAACCTGTACACAACGCCATCGTCTGGCAAGATCGGCGTACAGCGCCACTCTGCGATCGTCTTCGAGGTGAGGGGTTAGAGACAACCTTTCAGGCAAAAACTGGCCTCTTGTTGGACCCGTATTTCAGCGGCACGAAAGTGAAGTGGCTCCTCGATAGCGTGCCCGGAGCTCGCGAAATGGACCTCGCGTTCGGGACGATCGATAGTTGGCTGGTTTATAATCTCACTGCCGGAGAGCTGCACATTACCGACGCAACCAATGCGTCCCGCACGCAGCTTTTCAATATTCACACCGGCGCTTGGGACGAGGAGCTCCTGAGATTGTTAGACATCCCTCGGGCAATACTTCCCGAGGTTCGGTCAAGCAGCGAAGTGTACGGCGAGACCGCCGAAGGCCTTTTCGGTGCCCGAATTCCTATCGCGGGCATCGCGGGGGATCAGCAAGCGGCGACATTTGGGCAGGCCTGCGTCCACCCTGGAATGGCGAAAAACACCTATGGAACGGGGTGCTTCATGTTGCTGAATACAGGTTCGGTGGCAGTTCCTAGTCAGAATCGCATGTTGACGACAGTTGCCTGGCAGCGCAGGGGAGGCATGACCTATGCGTTGGAGGGGAGCATTTTTGTCGCTGGCGCGGTGGTCCAGTGGCTTCGAGATGGCCTGGGGATCATTCGGGACAGCTCCGAAGTGGAGGCACTAGCGGCTTCGGTGCCCGACAACGGCGGGGTGTATTTGGTGCCGGCATTTGTTGGTTTGGGGGCGCCGCATTGGGACAGCTATGCAAGGGGCAGCCTGCACGGATTGACCCGCGGAAGCCATCGGGGTCACATCGCAAGAGCGGCGCTTGAATCGATCGCGTACCAAACAGCGGACGTCCTAGATGCGATGCAGCAGGATGCAGGGGTGAAGTTGCGAGAGCTGCGGGTCGACGGGGGCGGGTCCAGGAACGACCTGCTGATGCAGTTTCAAGCCGACGTTCTCGGAGTTCCGGTCGTGCGGCCGAAGGTTACCGAGACGACCGCGCTGGGCGCGGCATATTTGGCGGGGCTGGCGGTGGGATATTGGTCAGGCGAGTCCGAAATCGAGGCACTCTGGCAGGAAGATCGACGGTTTGAACCTCGGCCGGTTGGGGCGGAGTTGATGCGTGGTTGGCATCGGGCGGTGGAGCGATCGAAGGGCTGGGCGGAAGGTTAGTCGCCTCCCCTTGCGGGATGTTTGTGCCCGGAGGGGGAGGGCAGGGTGGGGGTTTCGACGCCTGTGAACGATCCAAGCCTTGGCTTCGGAGCGACATATGGAGTTGTGAAAAGCTTCCGACCCCCACCCTGCCCTCCCCCTCCCAAGGCACGAACCATCCTCGGCAAGGGGAGGCATCGCGATCGCTACTTCAGCTCCGTCATGTCGTTCCAGTTGCTGCCGACCTTAGCATCGACCTCAATTGGCACTGATAGAGGCAGGGCCTTCTCCATCCCCAAACGAATCGGCTCGACAATCGAATCCTCACCAGTCGCCATCTCGAACACGAGTTCGTCGTGGACGTTCAACAGCATCCGGGTGCCTCGGCCATCGATCGTCTTGCGCACTGAGATCATGGCGAGCTTCAACATGTCGGCTGCGGTGCCCTGAAGGGGAGCGTTCATCGCTTGCCGCTCGGCGTATTTGCGCTCCATAATCTTCGGTGCGTGGATGTCCGGGAAGTAGCGGCGGCGGCCCATCAGGGTGGTGGTGAACCCTTTGCTCTTCGCCTCTTGGATGACTGAATTCGTGAACGCCTTCACGCTCGGAAAGCGCTCGTTGTATTGGGTGATGAGCGCCTTGGCTTCGGCGATGCCGAACCCCGCACCGAGCTGCTGCTGGAGCCCGAACTCGGAGACGCCGTAGAGAACTGCGTAGTTGAGCATCTTGGCAAGCCGCCTTTGCTCTTTCGTAGCGGGCTCGCTGCCGAGACCGAACATCTCCTTAGCGGTGGCGGTGTGGACGTCTTCGTGCTCATTAAACGCGCGCACGAGCGCCTCTTCGCCGCACATGTGGGCAAGGACTCTAAGCTCGATCTGTGAGTAGTCGAGCGAGAGCATCGTGTAGCCTGGGGCGGCGACGAAGGCTTTGCGGATCTCACGACCAAGCTCAGTACGGTTGGGAATGTTCTGAAGGTTCGGGTCGTTGGAAGACAGTCGCCCGGTGGCGGCAACCGCCTGGCTGTAGGTCGTGTGGATGCGGCCGTCAGGTTGAATCAGCTTCTCGAGCGCGTCTGCGTAGGTGGATTTCAGCTTGGTCAGCTCGCGCCAATTGAGAACCTCCTGGGCGATCTCGTGGGTGGGGGCAAGGACGCTGAGTATCTCTACACCGGTGGCGTATCCCGTCTTCGTCTTGGTGGCCCCGGGTATGCCTAGGCGGTCAAAGAGGACCTCGCCGAGCTGCTTGGGGGAGCCGATGGTGAAACGCTCACCCGCAAGTTCATAGATGTGCTCGGTCGTGTGCTCGATGGTGACTTGAAGGGTCTTCGAAAACTCGCGGAGCTGGTCACGATTGGCGGCGACTCCGTAGTTCTCCATCTCGGCCAGGATGGGGACGAGGGGCAGCTCGACCTCGTTGAGAATCTTGGTTTGGTCCTCCTTTTCCAAGCGCTCGCTCAGCTGCTTTTCCAGCAGATAGAGGGAGGCCGCCATCTCCTCCGGTGTGGTCGGAGGTGCCACCTCGACGTAAGCCTGGACGAGGTCGCGAAGGGGGTAGGTGGATCGCTCAGAGCGGAGCACGTAGGCAGCGAGCATCGTGTCGAACTTTGGCGCGACCAGATTCTTGGTCGCAGTCAGGTCGCTGCCCGATTGGAAGAGCTTCCGGTAGGTCTGCTTCGCGTCGTGCATAATCGCCAGCTCGGGCATCGTGCCCACGAGGCGTATCGCATCGGCTTCGCCGACTTGCACAACATCGTTGCCGATGGCGACGAACGCCTTCCGCGTCGGCTCGTCGAAGAGGTCGACGCGCGCCGGCGGGGCGGCGAAATAGACGGCGAATGGGCGGTTATCGACGAAAGCGCTGAGCAGGCCGAAGTCCGCCAGCTCCTTGGTGCGAAGCTCGAGCTTCTCCTCGACGATCTCCGTAGAACCTTCCTCTTCTTCTTCGGTGGCACCTTCCAAGTAGCGGGCGAGGACCATGGGCGCCCGGCGGCTGTGGTTGCGGAACTCAAACGAGTCGAGCATCTTGATGAGCGACTCCATCTGGATGGGGCTCAGCAGGAACGGCTGAAAATCGTACGAAAGAGGTACATCACATACGATGGTCGCCAGGTGCTTCGATTGCAGCATTTGAGCCTGATTGCCCTCGATCTTCTTCTGATACTTGGGGGGAAGCTCATCGAACTTCTCAATCATCTCCTCGATCGTCCCGAAGCTCTCGATTAGCTCCGCTGCGCCCTTATCGCCGATTCCCGGCACACCCGGGATGTTGTCGCTGGCGTCGCCTTTGAGGGCTTTGAAATCGGGCACGCGCTCGGGGCCGAACCCGTATCGCTCGAAGACTTCGGTCGGCCCGTAGGTCATCGTGTCGGTCACTCCTTGCTTCATGGTGAGCACCGACACACATTCGTCAACAAGTTGGAGAGAGTCAAGATCGCCGGTGACGATCGTGGTGAGATAGCCGTTCACCTCGCCAAGCCGGCTGATCGTGCCAACGATGTCGTCCGCTTCAAAACCTACGACTTCGATCGAGGGGATCCCTAGCGCCTCGATCATGATTCGGGCTTCTTTAAGCTGGACTTTGAGTTCGTCCTGAGTTTCACGGCGAGTGGCTTTGTAGCCATCGTATTCGGCATGTCGAAACGTCTTGCCCGGGGCATCGAGGGCGACCACAATCGCGTTTGGCTTAACCCGCTCGAAGAGCACAAACAGCATCGAAACGAACCCGTGCAGCGCATTGGTCGGACGTCCGTCGCTGGTGCTCAGATAGCGGGTGGCAAAAAAGGCGCGATACAAAAGCGAATACCCGTCGATCACGACCAGGCGCTTGGGCTGCATGGGATGAGCGTACCTTTCCTGGGCGCTGGGAACAGGGAGCCGGGAATCGGTGGGAATAAGCAATTGGGGACAGTTTTTGGAGCCCGGACCGGCTCCCTGTTCCCCGAGAATAAGAACTAGTAACCTCCCCAGCCAAATGACTGGTAAACTGGTAACCGCGCAGGTCCTTACTGCGATTTTTAGGCTCGCAGACGAGCCTTGGGGTGGACCAGTTAGGGATGGTGTATCGTCCTCTTCGTTACGAACAGATGATGAGGGCCGCGGAGGCCTATGATGTCCGAGCGCGTCGCATGTTTGGTGGCATGGGCGTGTATACGGGCGAGAAGATGTTCGCCTTTTTGGTCGGCGAAGACATCGGCCTCAAGCTCTCGCCAGAAGACATCGAAGAGGCCATGACCCTTCCCGGTTCCGGCCCGATGCGCCCGGACGAGAACTCCGAGCCGATGCGCGAGTACGTGAAAATGCCGGTCGAAGTCCTCGACAACCTCGAAGCCTTCCTGTACTGGGTGGAAAAGAGCGCCAATTACGCTCGCCGCAAGCTGTCGAACACGGCTTAGAACGATCCCGTACACAAATTCAGTCTCTCCGCTATGAGGAGGCGTCCCGCTTGTTTGTCGATAGCGGTTGGACTATGCCTCGTCATATTTGGCGCAGGAACGCTGCTCTTCTTCAAGTTGCTGCACGGCTCGGAAGACGATCTCAAAAGGCAGCTGCGGCTGGCGAAATCTGAGGGAGTTCCTCTTGAGCTGAATGAGATCGAACCCGACTTGCCGGCGAAGTCCGAAAGTGCCACTGGCCTACTCTTGGGCGCTCTTGGCTACACCGAAGATCCGACCTGGCAGAAGGCGTTCGACCGCCTGTCCGCAGCTAAGCCCTCCTTCCCAGCGCAAGACCGAAAACTTCTTGACAAGTTGTTGGCACTTTCCGCCCAACCGCTTCAGCTGCTGGAAGCTGCCTCCCAAAAGCCCAAATTAAGCTTTGGGCGAAACTGGTCCTTGGGCCGAAAGTTGGACGTCGAGCCAATCTGGAATCTCAAACGCCCCATCGGCCTTCTTTGCTACAAAGCCTGCCAATTGTTTCAAAATGGAAAGGAGGTGGCTGCTATCCAAGAGCTTCAGGCCGCTGCTCGTCTCTGTTCGCTGCTAGCACAAGACCCGACTTGGTACGGGCTCGCCTTTTCCGCGTCCGGCGCAACATCCATCGAACGAACCTTGGAGTCTTTCCTTCCCCAGATTGCGCAAGACCGAGATTTGCTCATCACGGCCCAAAAAGTCGTGGATTCCTTCGGGCCTCCGCTCAACGTCCGGAATGCCTTGCGCGGCGAGATTCCCATTTCCTGGGACCGCATTCGCACGGCGGAAGCGCTCGACGAGCCTGCCCAATCGAATTCCGCCGGGGAGTTCATGCGCGTCTCGACCATACGCAACCGGGCTCAAGCTAGATTCCTGGAGACCTGCACGGTCTATTATCGTGCCCTCCCAAAAGACCCTCTGGACTTTCGAGGATTCGAACAGGCGGTCCAAGCGGCGGACGAGCTACTTGACTGCGACCGCATCGAATACAGTCTCGCGTGTACCTTCTTTCAGGTCAGGGCATTCTCCACCATTGTTGAAGCCAACGAAGCAGGAAGGCGGATCATGTCGCAGGGCATCTCGACGCTGAGAGCGCGACTGGGAGATGGGGTTGCCCTCGCCCTCCGGGATCCCTATACCGACGCTCCCCTCAAAGTCCGAGTCGACAAGAAGGTGTACTTCTTTTACAGCGTTGGCAAAAACAAAACGGACGAAGGCGGCATCCCGATTGGAAGGACGATAACTCGGCGGAGCGACGACATTGTCTTCAGATTTCCAAAGAACTGACCCTATTGGATCACAATTCGGTCGAAATCGGCATTCCCGTGGGTTCTTAGCAGGACTGTGAACGAGCCGTCGGCCGACACCGAGACGTTCACTCGAACACCAGCATTTGGCCTAGTTGGCGTCGAGAAGGTAGTTCCACCCGAACTTAGCAGCGGTCGCGCCATGTCGTGGCAATAGATGAAGAAACGCGTTACGTGCGGAGCGGTGGCAACTGGGTCCGCGCTGTTCCTCTGCATTTGCGGATTCATGTTCATGCTCTCGTCGTCTCACTCCGCGAGTGACGACCTAAAGGACCAACTCGCCGCTGCAAAGAGAGAGGACGTTCCTGTAGAGCCGAACGACGTCTACGACGAGCCGGTTCCCGCAAGTCGGGACAACGCGGCGAGCGACATGCGAGCCGCTTTTGCGGTCCTGCAGGATCCAACGTTTAAGAAGGCTTATGGCCTTCGCCATGACCAGCACACAGCAGGTCCCCCTGAATTTGATAGGGCTAAAATCGAGTCGATCTTGGCGCTGGGCGCCCCTGCGATTACGTCTTTGGAAGCCGCTTCAAAGAAGCCTAGGCTGGACTACGGTCGCAATTGGTCGTTGGGGCCAAATCTCCTTTTTCCCGAGCTTGCCGACTCGAAGCGGGCGGTGAGCCTACTCGTGGACAAAGCCATCCTGCTCAACGCGCAGGGTAAGCGCAAAGAATCCCTTCAGACCCTTCAAGCTGCAGGTCGCGTTTCTGCGCTCATCGGCCAGGAACCGACCATCATCTCGAATCTTGTTCAAGTGGCCTCCGAAGTCATCGTTCAGCGAGGTTTGGAGTCGATTCTCCCCGACGATGCCAAGGATCCTGATTTGCTTGATGAAGCTGAAAAGGTGGTGGACTCTTTCGGCGGTCCCCCGAACATCCGGCACGCTATACGAGGGGAGCTGCCCAGTAGCATTATCGCCATCACGATGCTAGAAAAAGATCCCAAAGCCCTAGGTGAGATGAGCGGAAGCTCGTTTCCGAATCAGCTGTTCCGGGTCGCGTCCGTTCGTAACCGGATGGAGGCCCGGCTTATTGAGAATTGGCGGGGCCTTTACAAGGAACTCCCGAGTGACCCTTTGAACTTCGATGGTGCAAGAACCGCTTTCAAGAACATGAGTGCACGAATCGACAAGCACGCAGGCGAGGTTTCTTACTACCTGGCAGGCATCCTTGGAGCCGAATTCAGCGGGTCGGTGGATGCTATGGCGAATGCGGAAGCGGGGCGCCGAATCTTGAGGCAGGCGATTCAAATCTACCGTCATTCCAAAGCAAAGCCAGAGATCGACCCGTTTGGCAACCGACCGCTGAGAGTGAAGCAGGACAAGGCCGACTTCCGAATCTATAGCATCGGCAGGGACTTTTCCGACGACGGCGGCAAGCCGCGTGACCCAAAGTCGCACAGCCAAACCACAGATACCGTCTTTGTGTTCGCCAAGAAGTAGGCGGGCTACTTCTTGGCTTTCGTGCGTTGGTAGAGGTTCTTGTGGTTGTTTCCCGCTTGGATCAACTCAAGCGAGTCGCCATTCACATGCGCCTCGTACTTGAGGGTCACGTCGCTGGCGCCGCTCTTATACTTTAAGTACAGAGTCGGCTTTTCCACCCGCCACTCCCCTTCCAGGTTGGTCTCCGAGCGTCCGCTCACCGACATTGAAGCGGCCATGATCTTGGCCGTTCCGTCCGGTTTGAGCTCGAGGCTGGACATTTTGTCCTTGCCCACCCAGCTCCCCGCAAATGCGGGATCTGGGGAACCCGTGATCACATAAGTTTTGCGAACCGGAGGACCATCTGGCTCCTCCGGTTTCTGACAACCGATGCTGGCCACCATGGAAATGGTGGCCAGCATCGCGGTTACTTGCCGCCGGTTCGTCGCATCGCCTCCTCTTGCTCCTTCGCGGCTTGCGCCATGCGGTTTCCGGCGGCTTGTCCGCCTTGCTTCATCTGCTCGGTCATCCGAGCCTCCTCGGGAGTTTGGGGTTTCCCGGAAGGGTTGGTGACCTTTCCCGCACCGGCCGGAAGAGTGGTCACCGCATCCTCAGGAGCGTGTGCACAGCCGATCAAGACCAACCCGGCAACCGAAGCGAGAAGGAGGCCCTGCTTCAATTCGGGTTGTACCCCGCGCAGATATTGCCGGCGTTGAACTCATAGGAGTCGGATCGATCGCCGGAATAGGGGTTGACGTTCGAGTTCGGCACGAAGATGTCGTTGCACCAGCTCAGGCCGCCCTTTCTCTTCGATTTCGCATGTCCGTCTCCCCAAGCCACGTTCACCGATCCGGCGTAACGGAACCTTGGTAGCGCGATCGCGGGACCAGATCCATCGATGTTGCCCGAGTAGTCGTTGACGACCGAGGAGTCGCCATCTGCGTCCCACTTCGGCGGTATCGTCGCACCGGCGATGCGGTTGGACGCGCCACCCCACCACCAGGATCCACTCTGCATGTAGGTGTTCGAGGCACCCCAGTTCGTAGCGATTCCCATCGGGATAAAGACCGCGGTGTTCGCCAGTCGTGGCAGCGAGGTCTGCGAGATCGAAGAATTGGCTGCCGTACCGGTGGCATCGCCCGCACACGTTTGGTCGTCACCGATCGTGTTGCCGCTGTAGTTATCGCCACAGTGTCCGCCGGTTCGGAACTGCTGGCCAGAGGGCATTACTGCCTGGTTGGCGCCGTACTGGTATCGAGCGTCCGGCGCTCCTGGCGAGCTCCAGATTTGGCCCGATGCAACGGGCACGGGGGTCGTAGTCGTGGATGCGTAGAGCACCAAGCTTATGCCGTTCTTGACATAAGGGCCAGCCGCTTCGCGCCAGGTGAAAGGTGCCCAGTTCTGCCGTCCCGCGACGAGATAGTCGTTTCTGGGGAAGAGGTCTTCGTTGTCGCCCGCGTACATCAGCACGCCTACCGCCAACTGCTTAAGGTTCGAGAGGTCGGAAGTCTTCTTTGCCGCTGACTTAGCCTGCGCGAAGACCGGGAAGAGGATGGCCGCCAAGATCGCGATGATCGCGATGACGACGAGAAGTTCGATGAGGGTGAAGGCTTTTTTCATGGTGAACTCTGCAATGAGTGCATAAGGCTGTGGAGTCTCTTACATCGAGTCCACAGAAGTGAATCGTCGGCCTCCCGGAGACCGATCGTGGATGGGTAACCGCTTTCCTGGCAGAGCGCGGGCTCTCCGCACGGATGCCGTGCGGGTCTGCCGAAACTCCATTAGCTGCCTTAGCTCTCATGGTCATTGCGCTTCCAATTTACGGTTAAATTAACAATGCAATCATACGACATCTTTTTGAAAAACCGAAAAAATCTTGGACTTCTGGGACGAAGGGGTTTCTTTTCTGCTGGGGCCACGTTTTAGTTCGGCCTATACTGACCTCGATGAATTCGCGACACTTCGCAACGTGGGAGGATGGCTCGAAGTAAGCCGTCCCCTTTTCTCATCTCCAAGATCCGGATCCCGGACTTGCGGATCTCGACCTTTCAAACCTCTACGATCGCCACCAGCGCGAGCGCCACGGCGTCTTCGTCGCCGAAGGAATCCTGGCGTCGATAAACCTCATCGGTGATGACCGATTTGGCGGCTTCCCGCCAAACGTATTTCTCAGTTCGCCCATTGATCTTCATCTGCTGAAGGCGGCGAAATCAGACGTTTTTAAGAATGAATGCCGACCTAGGATTCGAACCTAATTGTTGTCCATCTCGGCAAGCATGTCCAGATCGCGTAGATCCTTAGGGCGACCGGATGCGGTTTTCGTCCGGATAAAGTCTTCCTTTGAAATGAAGCTGACCGACAAACCGTCCAGGTCTCCCGCGACGCGATTTGAACAGGACGTTTCGAAGTCCACTCCGCCAAGGAAGGTGAGGATGTCCACGGCGTTAGGCTGGTGACCCAATACGATCATTTGTCGATCGAAGCTCATAAGCCGTGAGATCGCATCTGCCTTTACCGGCAAACCGAACTCGAGAAGTGCTGCTAGCAACGAAGACTCGTTCGACTCGCTCCTTCGCAGATATAGGGTGAGGTCTTCAGTAAAAGAAAGCTAGAGCGTGGGCACCTACGACCAGAAACTCAACGCGGTGGGACAGTAACGCTGCGATAAGTTCTTTCAAGTCGCCGGGCATCTGGCCCCTTCCAAGCATCCAGAAGCTGCAAAAGCGCTTCTACCCTTTCGTTGGGACTCATGGCAGCCCACTTTGCAGTGCGCTCCTGCTCGATCTCTTCGATCGTCCCTTCGCGGATGGTCCAACCTTCACGCATTAAATTCTTGTGGCTGCCGAACAAGGATTCGAACCTTGACGTGCGGCACCAAAAACCGCTGTCCTGCCATTAGACGATTCGGCAAACCGGGTTGATTATACTTGGGACACATGGATCACGGCACGCGGACTGGGAAGTTGGGACTGGCTTTGGCATCGGAGGGCATAGACTGCTTCTTCGCCCAGGACCCGGTGACGATGGGTTACCTTCACGGGTTTCACGAGCATTCGCATGAGCGGTTCCTCACGCTCGCGATTAATGCGGATGGGCGAGTGCGGCTGATCTGCCCCGCCCTCACCGTATCTCAAGCCAGGCGCATCGGAATCCAAGACATCCGTGGATGGGCGGACGGCGAAAACCCGCTCGCGCTTCTCGAGGAGTTGGCCGACGACTGGAACCTAAGATCCGGCATCCTCGCGGTGGACGACACGATGCCCGCGCAGATGCTGCTCAAAATGCAAGCTGTCCTTCCCGCAGCTCTCTTCAAGCCCGGGCAGCAAGTGCTCTCGACTTTGATGCGGCAGAAAGAGCCCGGCGAGCTCGACCTCCTCCGTAGGGCGGGCAAGATAGCGGACGACGCGTTTGACGCAGCCATCCCTCAACTCAAAACAGGAATGACCGAGCTTCAGATCTCGAAGGTTCTGCAAGACGAGATGGAGAAGCGCGGCGGTCGGCCGGTGTTCTCGATCGTCGCCGCCGGCTCCGGTGCGGCCGAGCCGCACCACCTGAGCGACGACACGGTCGTGAAGCAAGGCGACGTGGTGATCCTCGACTTTGGCTGCGACGTGGGCGGATACAACAGCGACATCACGCGGACCATATGCTTCGGCCCTGCCTCCCAGAAGGCAAAAGATGTTTACGACATCGTCTACCGAGCCCACATGGCGGGGCGGAAGGCGATCAGAGCAGGCATCGAACCTCAAGCAGTTGACCGTGCGTCACGAAAAGAGATCGTTGATGCGGGATACGGTCCCCAGTTCTTCCACCGAACGGGCCACGGGATAGGGATGCGGGGGCACGAGGAGCCTTACATCATCGAGGGGAACACGGAGAAGTTGGAAGCGAATAACTGCTTCAGCATCGAGCCGGGAATCTACCTCGCTGGCGAGTTCGGAGTGCGGATCGAGAACATCGTGGCCGCCACTGCGGACGGCCATGAAAGCATGAACGTGGACCCGAGTCCGACCCTTATCGAGATCGCTTAGTCCGGCGAAGACCGGCGAAGGCGGCAACTCCGAGACCCACTACGAGAAGCGAGGAGGGCTCGGGAACCGCGGTATTGCCACCATGGTTCTGATTGATCGAGATGGCCGCGATCGCGCCAAGTCCCATCAGAGCCGAGAAGAACCCTCCCGGGCCCGCGGGAAGGGCAAACGAGCTAGGCGGCTCGATCGGGATCTTAGGCGGAGGAGTGATGCCGGTGACGCCTGCGGTGGGCGGATTGACGGGTACCACGTCACCCGAATGGTCATCTTGCTGTGGTGCAGCAGGGGGGCTGATGTTCGATGCCATCAACGAATCGGCAGGCACGTCCTGATCCACGTCGAGTGCGTGCAAGGTGTCCTGCGGCACGTTGCCAGGAATTCCCATGATCTCGTTCGGGACCGAGGCGGTCGCCGGCCCGAGGCCGACCGGGTTACCGCACTTGGCGATCAGCACCGGGTTGTTCGAAGAATTCGCGAACATCAGCTCGCCTTTCTTCAAGGTAGCCACGTGCATCCTCACCGCGCCATTTGGAGGAATGCTGTAAATCGTGAAGGAGGTCGCCTTCGCCAGATGCATCGAGTGGAGGCTGCTGAGGTAGCCAATGAGCTCAGGCTTCGTTAGCGCGTAGTGGCGCATGTAGCGGTCCGCCACCGATTTATCGGTCTCAATCTGCTTGATCAGCTGGCCAATGTTGGACACCCGCCGATTAAGGAACGCATTCCTATCCGGACGCGCATAAGCGGTCGTGGTCAGCAAGACAAGTGGAAGGCCGTATATCGAGCTTTTGAGCCCAAGCATCTATCGTCGAAGTCTCCTTAAAGCGGGTAACTCACTAGACCTTCCGTGTCGTGTGTGGGTTTCCGTAATTGGACCCAATACCCGCGCACAAATACTAGGATTGTTATGAAAAAGGGTGATAACCCTGTTCTCTTGCCCGCTTCGCTCTCTCGATGAGGTCGATGGCTTCGGCTGCGGCGGCTTGCTCGGCTTCCTTCTTCGAGCGCCCCACCCCTTCACCCATCACTTCGTCATCGAAAAGAACTTGTACAAAGAACTTTCGCTCATGGGCGACGCCAGTTTCGCGAACCACGCGATATTGCGGGGTTTTCCGCCATGCTGCCTGTGCAACTTCCTGGAGTTTGGACTTGAAGTCATCGGGAGCGACGTCCCCGCCGCTGATGCGCATTAGGTATTCGTGAAGTTGCTCGAGGATGAACCAGCGAGCCACTTCGAGGCCGGATTCGAGATAGACGCAGCCGATGACGGCTTCAACGATGTCGGCAAGAATGGAGGGCCTTTGTCGGCCTCCGGTCGCTTCTTCGCTCGCGCTCAGCTCCATGAACTTGTCGAGTCCTAGCTTGAGGGCGACCTCGGCCAGTGGGCGCTCTTGCACCACGCTTGACTTGGCCTTGGACATCATGCCCTGATCCCAATCGGGGTGATGCTCATAGAGGAATTGTGCGACGACCAACCCCAACACCGCGTCACCGAAGAACTCGATGCGCTCATAACTTTCCGCCACCGGGTTCGGGGTGGCGGAAGTGTGCCGCATCGCGAGCTTAAACAGCTCTTCGTTGCGAAGGGGGATGGCCTTCGGAATCATTGACGAAGCTTTGCCAGCGCCTCCGCAATTCGGGCGACGCCCTTTTCGATATCCGAGCGACTAGCCGCATAGCTCATGCGCAGGTGACCAGGAGCTTCAAAAACTCCACCTGGGACCATCGCAACTTTGGCTTCATCCAGCAAGTATCCGGCGAGGTCGAGATCGGTCTTGTACTGCCCGCCGAGATACGCAGACGCGTCCGGAAGGATGTAGAACGCGCCCTTAGGCGTCGGCACCTTAAGGTCGGGAATCTCCTTCAACAGACGAGTAATGAGGTCTCGGCGAACCTCGAACTCGGCGCGCATCGACTCCACTTGAGCGGCATCCAGGTTGAATGCAGCAACCGCGCCCTTCTGAACAAACGACGTAGGGTTGCTCGTCACCTGGTCTTGCAAGTTGCCCATCGCCTTTGCCACCGGCAGCGGGGCGGCACAGAAGCCGAGTCGCCAACCGGTCATCGCGTACGACTTAGAACAGCCGCCAACCGTGATCGTCTGCTCGGCGATATCGGAACCGAGGGCAGCGATTGTCGTGTGCTCAGCACCGTAGATCAGGAGCTCATAGATCTCGTCGGCGACAACCCAGAAGCCGTGGCGCAAGGCGAGGGCGGCGATTCCCTTGAAGGTCTCTCGGGGGAACACCGCGCCCGTGGGGTTGCTCGGGCTGTTGAGGATCAGCGCCTTGGTCTTCGGCGTGATCGCCTCTTTGATCGCTTCGTAGGTGGGGACAAAGCCGGAATCGGCGGTGGTATAGACCACGACGGGGACTCCGCCGGCCAGCTTAACCTGCTCGGCGTAGGTCATCCAGTAGGGAGCGATCAGGATGACTTCGTCACCTGGGTCCAGCAAGACCTGCATCGCGTTGTAAATCGAGTGCTTGGCGCCGCAGCTCACCACGATCTGGTCGGGGGCAACTTTCAGGTTGTTTTCGCGCTGAAGCTTGCCAACGATGGCCTCCTTCAGATCCTTGATTCCAGAGGAAGGCGTGTACTTGGTGAATCCGTCGTTTAGCGCCTTAATCGCCGCGTCTTTAATGACTTGCGGCGTGTCGAAGTCCGGTTCGCCGGCGGCGAAGGAGACGACATCCACGCCATCCGCTTTCATCGCGTTGGCTTTGGCGGTGATAGCGAGGGTGGGAGAGGGCTTGAGAAGCCCGGCACGGGCAGAGAGATTCAAGGTGTTCACCAGGACCGAAGTATATCCCCTGGGGCTATAATCGCCAGCGTGGCCTTAGCCCCTTCCCCAGCCCGACGCGGGCCGGGGGTCCTCCTAGCGATCCTCGGATGCGCCACCGTGCTCGCCTTTCTCATTCACTTGGGGGTTGGGAGCTCGGCTTGGTACAGTCCAGCCGAGGTTATTTGCGAGTTGATGAGGGGTCCGAACGGCAGCGGCACCGCACACACGATCGTGTGGGACATTCGGCTTCAACGGGCGCTTGGCGCACTACTCGTGGGCGCGATTCTGGGCGGAGTCGGGTCGGCCTTCCAGGGGCTTCTGAGGAACCCGCTCGCTGAGCCGTACATCATCGGCGTCTCGTCGGGGTCAGCGGTGGGTGGCGCCCTCTCGATCGTGCTGCATTGGGAACTCGTGCTCGGGCCGCTGGCCCGAGTGGTGCCGGGGTTCGCCACCGGGATGCTCACGCTCTTGCTCGTGCTCGCACTGGCCAGGCACCACGGTCAGGTGAACGTCAAAACGCTCTTGCTTGCCGGCGTCGTGGTCGGCACTCTCCTTAGCGCTCTCCTTTCGATGATCCTTCTCCTGGGCCAGCGCGAATCCCAGGTCCTTGGGTTCCTGTTGGGGAGCCTTTTGAACATGCAGCCGATCCAGAACGGGCTCCTGCTCGTGGTCTTGGTCTTCGGCTCCATCGCGCTAGTCCTCCAAACGCGCAAATTGAACGCATTCTCCCTCGGAGAGGAGACCGCACAGCGGCTCGGATTGGATACGCGGAAGCTGCTCTGGACGGTACTCACGATCGGCGCGGCGATGACCGCCGCAGTGGTGGGCACCGTTGGCATCATTGGCTTCCTCGGCCTCGTGGCGCCGCACATCTCGCGGCGAGTGGTCGGGCTCGATTGGCGGTATTCGCTGCCTGGTTCGATCCTGCTGGGGTCGCTTTTGCTCTTGCTTTCGGACTTGGTTGCGCAAAGGTTCTTCAGCACGATCACTCACACCGAAGGCATGGACTTGCCCGTTGGGATCGTGACGGCTTTGCTAGGTGCACCGTCCCTGCTAGTGTTGCTGCGCAAGAACGGGTGAGAAGAACGGCTAGGCCAGCCGCCGGAACTGCTCGTTTAGGTCAGCCAACTCGGTGAGCGAGTCGTCGTCCAAGAGGGTGACAACATCGATTAGCGCCCTTCTTCTTGCCTCGTCGGCAATAACTCCACCCACTCCGCTGTAGTGGTCGAAGGTGTCGTGCGCGCGGCGACTTCTTATCGTCTCCAGGGCGTCCTCGTTGGTTTCCCTTAGCTTGTCCACCACAAGAGTGAATACGCCCAACACGTCGTCACGACCGAAGGCGGACGCGGTTTCGGCGAAGCGAGTTGCCAGTTGAAGGCGGTCGGACTTTCTAAGCACTTAGCTTGACGACGAAATGAATGATGAGTCCGTTCATCTATCGAAGCTAGCTTGCCGCTTGGAGCTGACTGCCTAAACCGGTAATTGTATTGGGGATCAGCGCGAGTACTTCGCCAATTCCCGCCCGAACATCGGGAGCGTGACCGTCGCCGCAATGCCCTTCCACGGAGGCTATTTCCTCGATTGCTTCCAACCCACGAATCTGGCGATCGACCACTCGATCGAACCAGGAGCGGGCGTTGCTATCGTTGATCTTCAAGCAGACCCCATTGATTTTGAGGAAGGAAAGCACGGCGACCAGAGCGGTGGCTTCGTTTCCCGCATCCAGCGGATGCATCTTCAGAAAACCGGTTATAAAGCGGGCGGCTTGGGGGAGCAGACTGTTGCTCTCGCCGTAGGCGTACTGGTAGAACGTCGCTTCTTCCAGGCGGGCGAAGTTGAAGTGATGCACCTTCTTGGTCACCTGTAGGTTGATCCACAGGATGTCTTGAACGGTTAGATAGTTTAGCGAAGGGGACATTCTTCGGCTCCGAGCGATGTGGATATTACCCCGCGAACCCCGCCCCACAAGTGCGCGTCAAATCGCGAAGATGAGGGCTCCGGGGGAACCCATAGCCTGAGGCAGGCGGTAGTGTAGTTCTCTCAGGCCAACAGGAGGAAGGCGATCATGCGCCAATCGATTTGTGTTTTTGGATTTCTCACTGTGTTGACCTGCCTTTCCGGTTGTGGCGGCGGTGGTAGCTCCACCCCCAGCCCGTTCTTCGGATTGTTCAGTGCCTCTTACGATTCAGTTAGCCTCAATGACCACGGCGAAATGTTCGTGCAGATCGATCAAACGGGCAAGATCACGGGCAGTGCCAATGATTCCCGATCGAGCGAGGGAGCACTCTCGGGCACGATTAGCCGAAGTGGAGAATTGGTGGCGACGGTCAGCTTTCCCGGAGCGCCTATTCGAACCTTTCGCGGCACGCTCGTAAACGGTATCGACGGCACCGTCTCTGGGCCGGTTACCGAAGAGCTAAGCCAGGTCCGTGGAACCTCGGTCATGGTGCTCCGGGCGATGTTGGGCGGCTAACCTGTCAAACTGTCGGTAGTCCATGTTTACCGGCATTGTTCAGGCCGTCGGCACGATGGCATCGCTTTCAGAAGGGGTTTTGCGCCTCTGGTCCCCCTCCGATTTTGCGCCCGAAGGGTTCGATGTTGGCGAGAGCATCGCAGTGAACGGCTGTTGCCTGACGGTCACTCGGGAGGAAGGTGCACTTCGATTCGACCTGAGCCCGGAGACGCTGGACCGCACGAACTTGGGATCACTTCGGCAGGGCTCTCGAGTGAACTTGGAGCGGGCGATGTCGATGGCAGATCGCTTCGGCGGTCACGTCGTGCAGGGTCATGTAGACGCGACGGGGACGGTGGCCTCGGTTCGGCCGGTGGAGAACTCGGTGGTGTTTCGGTTCCAGGCGCCATCGCTGTTTGATCGCTATCTGATCGATAAGGGGTCGGTGACGGTGGACGGGATTTCACTCACCGTCGTAGAGCCGGTGGACGGCGCGTTTGACGTGTGGGTGATTCCGCATACGCTTGATGTCACGAACCTCGGCGAGCGTGTGGCGGGCGATTTGGTGAACCTCGAGTTCGACGTGATGGCCAAGTACGTTGAGAAGCTGATGGGCTCAAAGTTCGCGGGTCAGCGCTCAGCGTAGAATCCGCTCCGGAGATGGTTCCCCTTTCCGAAGGGGGAACCGCGGGGGAGAGGGTTGTGGCACATGCCGACAACCTTTGGATACGGCTCGAATGTTGAAGTGATCTTGCCGAGCGCCTACGCCCGATGCTCGGTCGTTTCGTCTCGGTGTTTCTTCAGGTACTTCATAAACGGCGTCCCTCCAGTCCCCACGATGTGTGGGTTCTTCGGGTCCGTCTGAGCCTGCTTGAAGATGTAAGTTGCCGCGTACTCCAGGTGAATGGACCGAAACTCCTCGACCAGACTCACACACAAATCGTAAGCCGAAGTAAGTTCAGCATCGCTAGACTTCAGCACGAAGTCGCGGACCGATGGCCCGTCCTCGATCGACTCGATGAACCGGCGATGGTCGGGCGGCATGTAGGTTCGCATCTCCATGAGATAGGTCTTCAGGATGTCCTCCTTGTGACCAATCCCAAGTAGCCCGTCCAACGCCGGGACGATGGAGCTTTGAGCGCCCGTCTCGCCTCGGAACTGCTGAGGTACTCCTGCATAGTCGTCCACCTCGAGATACACCAACCCTTCCGGCAGGTCGGGATGGTTTTTCCAGCCGTGAATGTACGGTCGGACTCGGTGATAATAGATATAGGGGTCGCACCGTTCGGGCATGCGGCGCATCGTGTGCACAACGCCCTGGAGCGCAGCACTGATCTCCCGCAGCAAGCCGGTTAACCCGGGAATATCCCGTCGTTTCACCGCCTCCTGAGCCGGCCAGAGGCGCACGATCGCGGCGGCGGCCTGATGCTCGATGTCGACGTGGATAAGGATGAACCACTCTTCGTCTTCGCCAGCCAGAAAGTTCTGGAGGAGCACGATGTTGCCCAGCCGGGCCGGGCCTTCGGGATCTATCTTCCGCCAGTTGTCCAGCGCGTAGCTCGCGTAAGAGAGCACGGGTGGTCGGCCGAGATGGGTGGCCACTGTGTGCCACGGCAAGGCAATTCGAGCCGGGAGATGGGTTGCCGCTTGTTTCTCTCCCCACACGTAGGCGTGGCCGATGTAGGAGAGGAGGACCATGGCCCGCCGCCACTCTCGGTCGTCGCCTAGTTTCGCGAGGGGGAACGGAGGGAGTTGCTCCAGGAGAGCCCGAACGCGGTCGGACATCAGAAGCTTGGGAAGGTCTCGGGCGGCATCTTCCCAGGCTTCGAAGGCCTGCGGAAGGCGCGGAAGGGGATCAGTTTCAGGAAGAAAACCTCGGGTCGGACTGATGCCGAGCGAGGTGAGATCGTTGCTAGTTGGTGTCATTCATAGTTGTTTGCACCCCGCTTGGTGGCGCTCACAACCGAACTCTCGCTCCGTTGCGAACGCTCTTGGGAAAACGTTTCGATGATACTCCTATCAGGGTGCGGGGTGCGGGGTGCGGGGTGCGGGGTGCGGGGTGCGGGGTGCGGGGTGCGGGGTGCGGTTCGTTCGCCGAGAGCACCGCGAAGAGCTTCGCGCAGTCCAAAACTATTTCCTGCGTCGCCGCAAGACGGCAACCAATCCCAACCCAAGCACCGCCATCGACGAAGGCTCCGGAACCGCCGTATCCAAGAATCCGCCCGCTCGCGAGGTGAAGGAATAGCCATCGGGGAGGCTGATGGAAACGTGCCCGCTGTGCATCGCGTCCACAACACAACCAGGTCCCTTATCCGCTTGGGCGGAGCCGTACATCGTCTTTACGAAGTCGACCTCGTCGCCTGGTTTCACCATCATGGTGGCGCTCATCAGGATGTGGAATTGGTCGTGACTCTCGGCGATCACCTGGCCGCTGCCAACCTGGAATCCCGTGTCATAGGTTTCGTCGATCTTGCCGTGGCCCTCTCCATCGATGGTGCCAAGTCGATCAAAGTTGCTGTGATATTGGTTGACGACGCTGACGTTGTTGGCCAAGACTTCCATCCGGGCACCCGCATTCATGTCTTCTTCCTGCGTGTTGGCTAGCAGGTTGTCCCAAGACCGAGTCATCGAAACGTCCAAGTTAATCGTGAATGCGACCGCGTCCGTCCCCGGGCCGACGATGGTGAGAAAGTCGCTCAGGCGGTCGTTGAAATACGCGTAGTCGTGGGTTGATGAAAACACCCGTGCAAGACCGCGCATCGTGCCGGTATGCATGTCGGCGTGCGCCTCAACATCCGCATTGCCTTGGCTCACCGAATAGTCAACCGTCTCGGCGGGGACAAAGTCGAACACGGACGAGTTTGCTTGGCCAGAAATCTTGGCCCCGAGTTGGGCTTCGGCGGCGGCGGCGAAAACGAAAACGAAAGGTACAGCGGACAGTTTCAGCTTTGAAAACATGGGTCGGACTCTCCTCGAACGGCAGCAAAGGAGCCGCCTAGAGCCAAATTGTAGCATTCAATCCATAAAGAGGCAATGGAATATGCCTAACCCGATGCCCGTAGTTCGTCGAGGGTCTTGATCCCATCTCGATCCATAAGATCGACCAACTCCTTAAGAATCCGGGGGGCAGTGTTCGGACCGCCGTAAATCCAGCCGGTGTACATCTGGCAAAGGTGGGCTCCAAGTTTGATCTTGTCGAACATGTCCTGCCCCGTAAAGATGCCCCCGACTCCGATGAGGATCATGTCCTTGTCCACCGCTTTGCGGAAGTAGGAGAGCACTCTATTCGACTTCTCCCACACCGGCCGACCAGAGAGGCCACCTGCCTCGCCAGGGTCTTGCCAGAGGCCTTCGCGACCGATCGTCGTATTGGTGGCGATAAGCCCGGTGAGCTTCGCTTCATGAGCCACCTCGATCACGTCATCAAGGGCGGAGAGCTCGAGATCGGGTGCGACCTTTACGAACATCGGCTTCTCGCCATTGACCTCACGCAGAGCGGCAAGGATCTCCAGCAACGGCCCTTTCTCTTGGAGTGTGCGCAAGCCCGGCGTGTTGGGCGAGGAGACGTTGACCACGAAGTAGTCGCCCAACGACTGGAGGAGCTTAAAGCTCTCTTGGTAGTCCTTCGCGGCGTCCTCGATAGGCGTGACCTTGGACTTCCCCATGTTGATCCCGACCGGAATCCCCGGTCGAGCCGCCGCAAGGCGGGGGACGAGCGCATGGGCGCCATCGTTGTTGAATCCCATCCGGTTGATTAGCCCCTTGTCTTTGGGTAGCCGGAAGAGGCGCGGCTTGTCATTCCCTGGCTGGGCGTGATAGGTGATCGTCCCCATCTCCATGAACCCGAACCCAAGCCGTTTCCAGTGGTCGATGGCCACCGCATTCTTATCGAAGCCAGCAGCGAGCCCCAGCGGATTGGAGAATTGCACCCCAAAGAGCGTCTGCTCGAGACGAGGATCGTCGAAGCGAGGCAACCGAAGCGCCCCACTTGCGATCGCCTTCAGGGCCTTCTCATGAATCGACTCCGGATCCATCCGGAACATCAGCGGACGGAGGAAGGATTCGTAAAGGCTCATTGGCCCAGTATGGCCGGGGAGAGAGGGGTGTTGGGTGTGGGGTGTTCGGTGTTAGGCCGGAGAGGTTTGTTCGATATTCGAAGCGTTCCGACCGAACACCGAACACCGAGTACCGAACACCTCCCGCGCACCGAAGGAGCGCCCTGGGACGTATGTATATAAGGTATACTCCAGGTTCAATTTGAGCCTGGAGAGCGCTCTTTTGACCTACTTCTAATGTCCGATCAAAACACTCCCAACGAGGACGATCAGCTTCAGGCGATCGAGGCCCTCACCAGCAAAGTCACCGGCGATTACAACGCTGACCAGATCCAGGTCCTTGAGGGCTTGGAAGCGGTTCGTAAGCGCCCGGGCATGTATGTCGGCGACAACGGAAAGCGCGGACTTCACCAACTATTCAAGGAAGTCCTCGACAACTCGGTTGACGAAGCCTTGGCTGGCTACTGCGACAACATCCTCGTCGTGCTCCATGAGGACAACTCGCTATCGGTCGAAGACAATGGCCGTGGCATCCCGGTGGACAAGCACGAGAAGATGGGCGTTTCGGCGCTTCAGGTCGTTATGACGGTGCTACACGCGGGCGGCAAGTTTGGCGGCGAGGGGAGCGGATATAAGACCTCAGGCGGACTCCACGGAGTTGGCGTTTCCTGTACAAACGCGCTTAGCGCTTGGATGGAAACTACGGTCAAGCGCAACGGCAAGATCTATCAGCAGCGCTTTGAACAGGGCAAGCCGAAGGGCGACGTCCGAGAGATCGGCGTCACGTCGGACGGGACGACGGGTACGACCCAGCACTGGTTTGCTGACCCTGAGATCCTCACCGAATCCGAATACGACATTCACATCATCACGACGCGAATGAAGGAGCTTGCCTACCTGAATGGTCAGGTCCGGTTCGAGTTCATCGACAAGCAGCATCCGGATCAGAGCGCGGTGTATCACTTCCAGCGCGGTATCCCTCAACTCGTCGAGGATCTAAACGACGGAAAGGACACTCTGCACCCGGTGATCTTCTTCCGCCGAACCAAGGATCACACCCAGATCGAAGTGGCCCTCCAGTATCACGATGGCTACAACGAGACGATGCTTGCCTTCAGCAACAACATCCACAACCCGGATGGTGGAACTCACGTTAGCGGCTTTAATACGGCGCTTACTCGCGTGGTCAATGCTTATGCGCGTCGAATGGGATTCCTGAAGGAAAAGGACACCAACTTCACTTCGGACGACATCACGGACGGCCTCACGGCGGTGATTTCGTTACGTTTGGAGAACCCATCCTATAACTCTCAGGACAAGGTCAAGCTTGTGACGCCGGAAGTGCAGGGCATGACCAACTCGCTGGTTGGTGATGGTTTGAGCACGTTCTTCGACGAGAACCCTTCGATCGCGAAGCGGATCATGGACAAGGCGGTCATCGCCCAGCGCGCCCGCGAAGCGGCTCGGAAGGCGGCAGAGAGCATTCGACGCGGCAACGCGATGGACAGCTTCGGCCTTCCCGGCAAGCTCACCGACTGCATCAGCAAGGTGGCGGCCAACTGTGAGCTTTTCCTCGTCGAGGGTGACTCGGCTGGTGGCTCCGCCAAGGCAGCTCGCGATCGAAACACTCAGGCCGTCCTTCCCCTTCGAGGAAAGATCCTCAACGTCGAGCGTGCTCGACTGGATAAGGCGCTGGACAACGAAGAAATCAAGTCGCTTATCGCCGCCCTCGGCGTCGGCATCGACCTCACGATGGGCAAGGGCAAGATGAACCAGACCGACGAGGAAAGCGAAGAGGAAACTCCCGCCCTCGACTTCGAAATGGTCATCGGCGCCAACGGCGACAACGGCGCCGGCCCCGGCGTGTTCGCTGGCTCGAACGGTGGCACTAAGAAGAAAGAGAAGCGAGATCGAACTGAGGACATCACGTTCGACATCACCAAGCTCCGCTACGCAAAGATCGTCATCATGACCGATGCCGACGTCGACGGCGAGCACATCCGAACCCTGCTCCTCACCTTCTTCTATCGCTACATGAAGCCGCTCATTGAGGAAGGCCACGTCTACCTCGCCCAGCCGCCGTTGTTCGTGGTCAAGGTCGGCAATAACGAGCGCCACTACGCGATGACTCAGGCAGAACTCGACGAGATCCTTAAGGGTCTCAAGAAGAAGAACTTCAGCGTCACCCGCTTTAAGGGTCTAGGCGAAATGAACGCCGACGACCTCGAAGACACGACGATGAAACCGGCAAATCGTCGCCTCGTCCAGGTGAAACTCGACCCCGCCTACGCGATGGATGTCGAGCTAATGTTCTCGCGACTCATGGGCGAAAAGGTCGAGCCGCGCCGAGCGTTCATCGAGGCGCACGCGAAGCAAGCGCATAACGTCGACTGGCACTACTAGGCCCTCCGAGATGGTTCCCCTCGCTGGGAGAGTGTCGGACTGTGAAGAGGACGTCCAAGATGTAGCGTTGGCGTCCCCGCCGACGATCCGGTAGGAGTTTGGAGCGAGTTCAAATCTTGTGGATTCACCGCGACCTGCAGATCGTCGGCGAGACGCCAACGCTACATTTGGCGCACGTCCTTTAGAATCCGATACTCACGCCGTGAGGGCACCATTTCCGGAATCCCCCTACGCCAACTCGAAGGTGCCCGCATAAGCCGCCATCGGTGGCAGCGAGATGGTCACGACTCCGTCCCCAATCGAAATGTCGTCGTGATCGCAACTCGAAACCTGCTGCGACTCAAACGTGTTCGCTGCCTTCGGGTCCTTGCCGGTCAGGAACTCCGCATTCACGAGCGACTTGACGGTGGCACCATTCAGAGACACCCGCACGTCCATCGGCTCATCCAAATTCCGATTGACTAGGAACAAACTCAGCTGCTTGCCGTTCAAGACCGCGCTGGCATCCAAATACATCGTCTCGCCATGGTTCTTCGAAACGTACGAAGGCCCCTCAATACCAACCTGCAAGGACACGCCCGTCCCGCGCTTTGCGATCATCTCGATCGCGTAGAAGATGGTCTGTAAGACCATCTCGTCGCCGCGGGTCATGATCGGAGCGATGACGTTGACGATCTGGGCGAGGTTGGCGATCTTAACCGAATCCGCATGGCGGATGAAGCTGTTCAGGAAGCCTGCGACGACCAGAGCGTCCTCAAGGTTGTACACCTCCTCCAGCAGGTGAGGCGCGAACTTGCCCTTTCCATCGACCGCATCCCCACTTCGAGCGCGATACCAAACGTTCCACTCGTCAAAGCTCAGGAATGCCCGGCGCTTTGTCTTCTTCGTGTGATGAACCGCCTTGCACACCGCGTCGGTCGCCTCGATCTGACGATCGATGCTCTTGGTCACGGCGAGGAAATCTGGGGTGTCGTCCTCGGGGTTGCCGACGTAGCGGTGGAGGCTCAGGTAATCGGCCTCGTTCCCCATGTGCTCCAGCACTTTGCGATCCCATTCCAGATAGGTGGGCAACTCAGGAGCGCAGGAGCCGCAGACGACGACCTCGATCGTCGGGTCACACATCTTCATCATGCGTGCCGTCTGCTGAGCATTGATCGCATACTGCTCGGCGGGAACGTGGCCAATCTGCCAGGGGCCGTCCATCTCGTTGCCGAGGCACCACAGTTTCACGCCGTGCGGCTGCTCAAAGCCGTGCTCGAGCCGGAGGTCGGCCCACCTCGAACCGCCGTCGATGTTGCAATACTCCAGCCAGTTGCGCGCCTCTTCCGGAGTGCCCGTGCCGAGATTCACCGCCATCATTGCCGTCCAGCCCATGCGCTTGGCCAGCGACAGGAACTCGTTCGTGCCGAATTCGTTGGTCTCGATGCTCTGCCAGGCAAGGTCGCGCACTCGAGGTCTGTTCTCGCGAGGCCCAACCCCATCGAGCCAGTGGTATCCACTCACGAAATTGCCACCGGGGTAGCGCATCGCAGTGAAGTTCAGGCGGCGGAACGCGGCGAGAACGTCCTTGCGGCAACCGAACTCGTCGGCGTGCTTGCTCGCGGGCTGATAAACCCCGTCGTTGACTGCCCTCCCCATGTGCTCGAGGAAGCCGCCAAAGATGCGCGGATCGACGGTGTCGACGGTGAAGGCAGTGTGCAGGTGAAGGGTGGTCGTTTCCATATTGGTGTCAGTCTTTCAGTCCAGTCGAGGTCATGCTCTCGACAATTTGGCGTTGGAACGCCATGAAAACCAGGATCAAGGGGATGGTCGCCAACACGCTCGTCGCGAGGGTGAGGCCGTACTCCGTGTAGTAGCTCGATTGATAAAGCGCGATACCGACCGGCAGCGTGTAGTTGCGGATCGAGTCCATAAACACGAGCGGTCCGAGAAAGTCGTTCCAGGAGGCGACGAACGTAAATATCCCAAGTGTCGCGATTGCCGGCGCACACAGGGGGATGTTCACTTCCAAATAGAGCTGCAAGGGAGTGCAGCCATCCATCAAAGCCGCCTCCTCGATCGCCTCCGGAATCCCCCTCATAAACTGGCTCAGCATGAAGACCCCAAAGCCTCCCGCTGTCGCCGGCACGATGAGGGCAAGCGGCGTATCAAGCCAGTGCAACTTGCTCAGGATGAGATAGAGGGGAATGAGGAAGAGCTGGCCAGGCACCATCATCGCCGCGACGATTGTGCCGAGAAAGAAATTGCCCCCTGGCGCCTTCAAACGCGTGATCGCGAACGCCGCCATCGAGGAGAACAGCACGACCAAGAGAGTCACGCTGGTCGCGATGAAGAAGCTGTTCAGCAACCACTGGACAAACGGGGCTTCCTCACTCCAGCCTAAAACATGGGCGTAGTTGGCCCAGGTCCAATGCTTCGGGATGATCGCCGACGGGTTGAGGACCTCGCTTTCAGGCTTCATCGAGGTGAGGATCATGAGGACCAGCGGCGACAAGAACAGCGCTGCCAAGACATACATGAACGCGGTATCGAGCCTCTTCCACACCTTGTTCATGCCACGCTCCTCTTGAGGAATCGGTATTGAACCAGGGCGAAGGTGGCGACCACGGCGAAGAGAAGCCAGCTCATCGCCGCGCCATATCCCAAGCGGTAGTTGTTGAACGCCGTCTCGTAGATGTACTGCACCAGCGCCCGAGTTGAGAGCTCAGGACCTCCGCGGGTAAGCAGGAAGGTTGGCCCGAAAACTTGGAAGCCTGCGATCGTATTCGTGACGACCACAAAAAGCATCACCGGTCGTAGCAAGGGGAGACTGATCCGGTTTAAGAGCGCCGAGTTGCCTGCCCCATCCAGAACCGCCGCCTCAAAGATCGAGCGCGGAATCTGCTGCAGCGCCGCCAACAACACCACCGACGTGCCCCCAACTGCCCACCACAAATTCATCCCGACCGCGCTAGGCATCGCCCACGAGCGATCCGAGAGCCATGGCTTAGGTGCGAAACCCCACCCTTTGAGCAAGTAATTGAAGAGTCCAAACTCGCCGTTGTAAAACCAACCCCACAGGATGCTCGCCACCGCGACATTCAGCATCCCGGGCAGAAAGAGCAAGGCGCGAACCGTGTTGCGCCCACGCGTCATCGCGTTCATCCCGAACGCCATCGCGAGACCCGTTGTTATCATGCACGGCACCATCAACACGACAAAGAATAGGGTCGCCTTGAGAGCCTGCCAGAAGTAGTCGTCCTTCAACGCGTCGCTGAAGTTGCGAGTGCCGACGAACTGGATGGAGTTCCTCGACGTGAGATCGAACTGCATGAATGCGAGGGTGAGCGATACCAGGACGGGAACGAGGATAAAGGCGGCAAATGACAGCGTGTAGGGCGTCATGAAGAGCCACGCATCCATCCCTCGTTTCCGGGTGTACGTCATGGCTTCGCCTGCCTTTCGCGACGGTCGCGATCGATAAACGTTTGGCAGTTCTTGTTCGCGACTTTCAGGGCTTCGTCAGGGGTCGCCCTACCGCGCATCACCTTCTCGACCGCGAGGTCGATCTCAAGCGAGAGCTCGAAGAGGATGTGAGTCCGTGGCGGATACATCATCGTCGGGATCTGCTTTGAAAACGCGTACTGCACCGGCATCTTCGCAAACTCGGCGCTGTTCCGAACGCTTTTCCGAGCAGGAACCTGACCCGCCCCCGCCCACTGAATGCTGTGCTCCGATAGGAAGCGAATAAACCGCTCAGCCGCATCCCGACGCTCCGGACTCATCGTCTTCTGAATGCACAGAACGTGGGAATCCGCCATAGTGCCCGCGTGGTGCCCGAGAACCGGAATTGGGGCACCGATGTAGGGCATGTCCTCCAGGCGCTTTAGATCGCCCAGCATATACACGCCGTCCCAGACCATCGCGACCTTCTTCTGCCGATAACCAACCCAGCCAAGACCATTCTCGGGAGGCGGGACGAGATGTTGCTTTTCCAGGCTCGACAGAAACTCGAGAGCTTCTACGTTGCCCTTGCAGTCGAGGTCGGCGTTTCCGCTTTCGTCCATGTATCGGCCATCGAACTGGGGAATGAGGGCTTGGAAGTTGTTTCGCCACAGTGTCAGGGCAAACCCCCAAGTGTCGGGATGACCAGAGGCATCCAGCTTCTGCATCGACTTGATGGCTCGGACGAACTCCTCTTTGTTCTCTGGCGCCCGCGCGTTGCCATTGGCGTCCACAAAGCCCGCCTGCTTCAGCATGTCCGCGTTGCAATACAGCCCCTGGGGATGGATGTCGAGCGGCACCCCAACGTAGGTCTGATCGTACTTGACCTGATTCAGAACGTAGTCGTCGAAGTCGCTCGTCGGCAAGGCCCTGGGGCCCTCAAACATGTCGCGCACGTCTGCCAGAAAGCCCGCCTGCTCCATACGCGGCAACGTGCTTGCGTGGATGACGAAGACCGCTGGGCCGCGTCCGTCTACCTCGGCAACCATGAGCTTGTTGTAGTACGTCCCCCACTCCATGCGCTGCATGGAGACCTCGACATCTGGGTTCTCTTGGTTGAACTGCCGAATCATCTCAAGGGCAACCCGCCCATCGGGTCCCGTCCAGCCATTCCAGAAGTCGATGTGGAGCTTGTGATGCGAAGAGACGCTGAAATCGGAACGCGCGAAGCCGAGGATGACCGCCAGGAGGGCAAGCAAGAACAGGGAAGTCTTAGCTCCCACCGACTCTCACTCCCCGGATGATCACACCCGAGTTGTTTCGGCCCACATAGTAGTGGTTGCCGTATGCGAGGGTCAGCTCATCGAACCAGAATTCGCCCGGCTCGTCCTTCTTGGGCCACTTCAGGGTGAGCTTCGTGCCATCCGCTTTCCACTGCCCGAGTTCTGACCCGTGAACAATCGTTCCATCGGGCTTCAATTCGAGACTCTCCACATTGCCGAAGTCAACCTGGTGAACCCAAGCCCCCGCAATGTTAACAGGTTTTTTCTCCGCCTTGTACTCAACGGGAAGCCCCGGCATCGGCCAGCCATCTTCGCTCCACAGCAGCTCCCGCACCTGCAACGTGGGGAGCCCCCACACGTCGCCATGCCAATATCGGCGGCCATCGTAGTAGTGATAAGGCATTAACCACTTGCCGTCCGCGTCTTGAAAAACGTCGCAGTGGCCAGGCGAAAACATGGGAGGGGAGGTCTTCAGCAGGTCGGTGTGACCCCCATCGACCATCGACTTGCCCTCGCGATCGAGATACGGCCCCGTGATTGTCTTAGACCGCCCAACCATCACCCGATAGGTGCTTCGCACGCCTTGGGCGGCGAGGCCGTACGAGACGAACATGTAGTAAAAGTCGCCGCGCTTGCCCACCGCACACCCCTCGATCGCGTTGCCCCGGTCGGCCGTATTGCGGGCAACGAGGGTTAGGGAGGGTGGCTCAGAGCCCAGGAGCAGGGGCATGTCCGCCGAAGCCTTGGCGAAGGAGGATGAGGGGCTCTCGGTAGCCTCCCCTTGCGGGATGGTTCGTGCCCGGAGGGGGAGGGCAGGGTGGGGGTTCGACGGCCCCGTCGAATTCTTCAACATTCCGGTGATGGGTTCGATCTCGACAACATAGATGCCCGCAAAGTAGGAGCCAAAGAAAAGCCAGTGCCGTCCATCCGCATCAACTCTCGCTTCAGGATCGATCGCGTTGAAGGTCTCCTTGCCTGTGCGACTCTCGAGAACAAGCCCCTTGTCCTTCCAGCCATTCAGTGGATGAGCAGGATCGAACTTCTCACACTCAGCGAGGCCGATGACCGACTGGTTGGTGCCGAAGTTGCTGGCGCAGTAGTACATCCGCACCTTCTCGCCCAGCACCAGCAGATCAGGCGCCCAGATAGAGTTGTGTCCGTACCGAACCTTGAGCCACTCCGGCCGCTGGGGGATGACGGGCCCGAGGGTGGTCCACGTCTGAAGATCCTTCGAGGTCCGCATAAACCCGATTCCCGGGCCAGTGTGAACACAGAAGTAAGTGCCGCCAATGTTCACGATCGTAGGATCGTGAACGCCTTCGCTATTGACTCCCTTCGCCCCGTCACCCGGAAAAGCCGACCAATCAGAAGTAGTGCCGGCTTCCCAGCCGGCATCTCGCGACACTACCGAAGCTTCGTGAGAAGCGGGCACCATCAGGATGCCAAGGCAAAGGGCGGTAAGAGTGAGCAACATCATGGTTGCGGAATAAGCGTTGCGACGCTATGGGGAGGCAGCTCAACAACCCCGTCGAGGATCGACAAATCGGAGATAGACACTTTGTTTGGCTCGTCGCCACTGTTCTGAGCCCGAGGGCTGTCCGCGGAAAGAATACGCGCCGAGCGGTACGTCTCCCCCTTAATCTGCACCCGAGCCGACCCCGAGATGTGACGGTTGGTAATCGTAAGCCCGCCACTCGTGGCAGTTGCGGAAACCGCTTCCTGACCGGAGGGCAAAGCATCGCTATTGTCGACCTCGCACCGATAGGCGGTAGCCCCGAGGTGTGGGGTGTGCAACTGAAGAGCGTGATAGGTTGGCGTCACCCAAAACGCGGCCCCGTCCGTCATGATCGGCGCGTGCAACACGTTGACGATCTGAGCCAGATTCGCCATCGAGAGGGACGAGCACTGGCGATGGAAGACTTCGAGCCCGACCGCCACCGCCACCGCATCGCGCATCGTGCCCGCCTGCGAGTAGTCGCCAACCCCACTAGCCAAATGGCCCGGACCCCACGTCCGCTCCTCCGGATGCCAGACGCCCCACTCGTCGAGCGCGATGCTGATGTGCTTCTTCTTCCCTAAAGCATCATCGAGAAGGTTCCGCGTCTCAACGATGAACTCCTCAGTTCGCTCCGCTTCACTGAGGAGCGAATAGTAGTCGGCCTCCGAGAAATCTGCACCGGGACCGCCTTCTAACCAGTATCGATGGATCGAATAGTGGTCGATAAAGCCGCCGTAGTTGCGGAGCTTATCGATGCAGCGGCGATTCCAGTCCGCCTCGTGCCCGCAAACCACCATCTCAATTGAGGGATCGACGTGCTGCATCATCATCGAATAGCGCCGGTATTCGAGCGCATAGCTCTCGGGACCGTAGTTGCCTCCGCAACCCCAGTTCTCATTCCCGACCCCCCAAACCCTCACCCCAAAGGGATTTGGTCGACCGTTGGTCGCGCGCTCTTTACCCAGCGACGTCGCCAGTGCCGTGTTGCAATACTCAACCCAGTCGCAAAGTTCCTGCACCGACCCCGAACCCATGTTTCCCGCAAGGTACGGCTCCGCGCCAATGAGCTCGCAGAATCGAAGGAACTCGTGAGTCCCGAGTCCGTTGTCGTCGAGCACCTGGCGGCCACAAGAGAGGCCGAGACGGACGGGGCGATCCGGGCCGATCCCGTCTCGCCAGTGGTAATGGTCCGCATAGCAGCCCCCCGGCCAGCGCAGGAAAGGAGTCGGCATCGCTTTCAAAGCATCGACAACGTCCTTCCGGAACCCATCGACATTCGGAATGCTGCTCGAAGTGCCGACCCAAAGCCCGTCGTAACAGCACCGCCCAAGGTGCTCCGCAAAGTGCCCGTAAAGGCGCGGCGAGACCACGCCGTAATCTTCGTTCTTCAAAACCGTAACGCTGGCATTCATGTCCATAGGTTGGCGTGTTCAAGCGAAAAACCGCCGCGAATGGCGACGGTTATTTCTGAATCAGATCCGCCTTGAGCTACTTGCCGGGCGGAGTTCCGGGGACGCTGGGAGTACTCCCAGGTCTCGTTTTCCCAGGCATTTGCGCCGCTCGCTGCTTATTCATTTGGTCGATGATTGCAGGGTCAGCCTTCGTTTCGCTATCACACCCGCAAACGAAGAGGGCGGTCGGGACGACGATCAGTGCCAGGAGAGCGAGGCGTGAAAGCGTTTTCATAGGTTTTGTTAGGGGTGCCGATCGTTCCGCCCTTGAAAGGCGGAACGACAGATAGAAGTTACATACCGGCGAGGTCGCAGTAGCCCCACGTGTACCAGAAGTTGGTGTTCTCGGGCGTGTCGGTCAGGCTCGTCGTATTCGGGAATTGAGTGCCGCAGTCAACCGTCTTGTAGCAAGAGATGTTGCTGCTGACGCCGAAGTTGCGGAACTTGACCGCCGTGCGCTTCAGATACTTCGCGTGGCCGTCTGCAAAGCCGTACACGTCGCCGTGATCGTACGTATTGCCCATCCAGCTGATGTCAATGCCGTTACAAGCTCGAGCATTGCCAGGTGCCACGCCCGAAGGGAACGCAGGGTCGAACTGAGTTGGTTGAACGAGTGCCTCACGGCCCGTATCAATCTTGCCTTGCAACAGGATCAGTTCTGCGATCGCGCTGGAAGTGGTTTGAGACTTCGCGATTGCGGCCCCATTGTAGTCATAGCTTGAGTTTCCAGCGTTCGGGAAGGTCGAATAACTCCATGGAAAGTTACCGACATTTTTCTGTGCTGATGACTTAAAGAGATCGAGACTCTTTACATAGGGCGCGATCTCTCTGCCCCAGTTCTGGTGCGCATCCGGGCTCATAAAGCCAAGCCGGCAGCCACCGCTGACCGGATCATTGTCGGCCCCACATGGGACTTCGGATCCCGCTGTCCACCAAGGCATATCGTAGCCCGGGCCGGGAGTAGTTTGACGGCTTTGGTCGGGGAAGATGTCGTCGCTGTCCCCGATGTAAATCATGATTCCCAGTACTTGCTGTTTGATGTTGGACAGCGAACTGGTCTTCTTTGCGGCGGCCTTGGCCTGAGCGAAGACGGGGAAGAGGATGGCGGCGAGTATCGCGATGATCGCGATGACGACTAGGAGCTCAATTAGAGTAAAGGCAGTTCGTTTTTTCATGATTCCTCTGCGATGAGGGTGGGGACCAGCGAAGGTCAGATTCGATATATCAAATAGAGTTCTCGCGAGCAACGAACCGACGCCGGTGGTAAATTCCCACGGTGTTGGTCAATCACCCTATATGACATATTACGACATTCCATAGCTAAATGAGAATGTCGCTGTTCAAATGCTTCTTTTTTGCCCCAGCGGACCAGGAAGAAACGAGATGGCGATTCCGTACGGGTAAGGCTGAAGAGCGGTCTAACGGCTGGAATCTCAGTGGGAAATTCCAGCCAATAACCCTATTACGGTTGAACAGGTTGACCGTTGACCGTGGATGCGCAGATGGAGCAAGTAAGAGTAGCTTGCACGATTTCCTGGAAGGTCGCGTTCGACGGGGAAACCGAAGTGGCCTGCGTTGAGCTGAGCGCTTGATTATTCTCCGGGTAGATTGTGACCTCTCGATCCTTCCCGGACGCGAAGACAACACCGCTACCGAGGCTCACCGGGCGTAAGTAGTAATACGTGCCCCCTACGCTAACCGAGCCGATCTCACTTCCATCCTGCTTTGGCCAATCCAAGTCGTATCTCTGAAAGTTTAGATTGGAAGGCGCACCCGAGGCAATTCCGCCGAGGGTGGCGTTAAATATTGCACTGATGCTTCCATTGTCACCGATGGAGGCAAACTGGGTCTGACCAAACCAATATCCGGTGGCGCGCTGAAGTGCATATCCATTGGCCGCAACCGTCACACCGACACTTGGTGGCGTGCTGCCATTTGCGTCCTTGACCCACTTATACGTGTAGGCATAGTACGCATCAACGTAATCTAGAAACGCCCATTGGTGCGGCGACGACGTAGAAAAGGTCTGCTCCAGGTACGAATCACTTCCGCCAAAAAAAGTGAAGGTACCAACACCATGTGTGGCATTGACGTAGCTAGAAAGAACTTCAAATGTAAATCCGCTTGTGTTTCCACGGAATGTGTGACTTCCTACAAGGATTGGCGCAGTTGGGTAGGTGCTGTCTACTTGCGTTACCAGGATCCAGTGTCCCGCATATGCGAAGCAAGTCATCGACAATAGGACCGCAAAGGAAATTAAACGTGGTAAGGGTGCATTCTTGGATTTCATGACTTTGCTATGATACGTCACATTCACGTGGGGCCTTTAGGTTGCGCTAAGGTCTGCCAACATCCGCGTAGCCCCACTTTTAGGAAAACGAGTTGAGTGCTGTCCCAGGACCATTCTTCAATTCGATGGGTTGGTCATCTCGGAAACGCTACCGTTACCTGTTGTCGGTGTTCCAGTGCAACACGTTCCCAACCCGCTCCGGGAGCTTCTTGGTAGGCAAGCTTGGGTCGAAAGACGCATCCACCCAGCCATCCGAAATCATCGCCTCTAGGGCGTGAGGCACGACCCCAATCGTGTTGTTCACGAAGTTCGGATCCTGCTTCTCGGCGATGTGCCGCTTCATCTCTTCAACGATCTCGGGGAGTTCGCTCGACACCGCAAGCAAGTCGATCACGTACTTGAATATCCCCGTCACTGGCAGGTGCCGTCCTCCGCGTGAGTAACAGGGCGTCTTCTCGATCCGTCCCATGCCGAACTGAACCCGATCTCGAAGTACCGCCCCCTCGAGATTCATCCGGAAAACGTTCGAAGACTTGACCGCAGAACTCGGCTCGATGTCGGCAAGGAACTCGCCAAGGTTCCTCACATGGTCGATGGGGAAACCCGCGGGACCCAAGGCACCACTGGAATCAATGAATCCGCCCTGGGCGAGCCAGGCCCACGCCTTGTCGGGCGACAGATCCAGCCCGTTCTCAGACGCGATTACTGCGGTGAATTCCTTCAAATCGGTGAACTGCGCGTTTGCCGTGTACCAATAGTCTGCAAACCGAATGTGCGAGGAGATGCGCGCCATTTGTCGCTCCTCAAACTCCTGCTTGATCCAATCCTCGTCAAGCTCGCCCTTCAAAATCTCTTGGATCGCGATCGCCGCCTCCTTAGCCCCCACCTGCGCCATCGTCAATCCCGCCGCCAAAATGGGATCGGCAAATCCCGCACTCTCTCCGACCAACGACCAGTTCTCGCCGATATGACGGGTCGAAATGAACGACCAATCCTTGGTGGTTTGGAGGTTTCCTTCCGAGACTGCGTTCACCATAAGCGCCGCAATGTTCTCTTGCGAAGCCAGGGCCTCCGAGTAAAGCTCCGCCGGGCGCTTCCCCGATTCTTTGTAATACTCGACCGGAATCACGAGTCCCACACTCGTCCGCGTAGGACCGAGGGGAATGAACCAGAGCCAGCCATAGCCGACGCTCATGACCTGGACCCGAGTGCCGCCGACCCCAATCTCGACCGCCCAATCTGCGTTTTCCCAGTAATTCCAGATCGCGATGTTCTGGAGCGACGTCGCCGTGTTCGTCTCCACTCCCAGAGACCGACGAAGGATGCCGCTGTGGCCGGAAGCATCGACATAGTGGCGCCCCGTGATCATCTCGCCGTCGTCCATCTCGACCGCCATGACAAGGTCGCCCTCGGCGTGGACCTTCGAAACTCGGGCATTTTGCCGAACCTCGCAGCCAAGACTGGCCGAGTGATCGAGAAGGATGGTGTCGTACACCGACCGATCCACCTGGAACGCCGTCCACAGCCGCTGACCCGCGTACTTGGCTGGACGCGGTTCGTCCACGAATCGCTCAGCCGGATAAAACTCGAAGTCCCAAAGCTCCTTCGATTTCCCCCACTTGTAGGTCGCCCCGAGTTTGATCGGGAATCCGGCCGCTTCCACCTTCTCCCAACAGCCCATCTCGTTGAGCAATTGGGAAAGAGGGGGTAACAGACTCTCTCCGACATGGTCACGAGGGAACGTCTCGCGCTCCAGGATCAGGACGCGCAAGGACGGATTGTATTTGCGGAGTAAGGTTCCGCAAGTGCTGCCGGCAGGTCCTCCACCGATAATCAGCACGTCGTAGCTGGCTAAGTCATTCAAGAAAAAATCATTATATAGTTACTTGCGAATGCAGAGCCGTTTGGACTTCGCAAAGCTCTTCGCGCCTCGGTCTATCGGGGCTTGCAGCACTAAAGGGCTCGTGAAGGCAGAAGCGCGAAGAGCTTCCCGCACTCCAAACTGGAACTCCGCTGCCGTGGGTAAAGTCGTTTCAGCGAAGACTCGCGGAGGCACGTATGGGATTGGCAGATATCGGGGCGCTTGCGCCGGATTTTGATCTCGACGATGGAAGCCGGAAACGGCTATCGGATTTGCGCGGACAACCCGCGATCTTGGTGTTCAGCCCAGACACTTGGGATCCCGCCCTGCCGCAGCAGTTTGAGCAATACTCCGAGTTGCTAGCCCGGTTCGACGAGCCCGCCGGACTCGTCCATTTCGCCCGCGACGGCTCGTGGTGCGAGACTGAGAACCAAAGAATCCCCATCTTCCGCCCAGGTAACGATGTGTTGAAGGCCTACGGCGCCGAGGGCCAACAGGCCATTTTCGTCATCGACTCAGAAGGCACCATCCAGTGGAAGCACGTGGCCCAGCCTGGCGTTCACCCGAAACTGGACGATGTCGCACGCGAGATCGAGCGAATAAGAAAGGGAAAGAACCTCTCCCGCCGCGACTTCCTCGTCACTGCCGCCGCCGCATCCATCGTCCTCGTCGCGCTGCCCCACCTATCCAAGGCAACCGGTCTTTCACTGCAGACAAAGGAGCCCAACGCCAAATCAGTCACCCTCAAGGTGAACGGCAAAGCTCACAAGTTGGAGATCGATTCCCGGGTCACCGTCCTAGACGCCCTCCGCGAACGGATCGGCATGACGGGAACCAAGAAGGGATGCGACCACGGTCAGTGCGGAGCATGCACTGTCCTCATCGACGGTCGCCGAGCCAACTCCTGCATGGTGCTCGCGATGCAAGCTGAGGGCCAAGAGATCACCACCATCGAGGGTCTCGCCAAAGGCGAGGAGTTGCACCCTGTTCAGGAGGCCTTCATCAAACATGACGGATTCCAGTGCGGCTACTGCACCCCCGGCCAGATCATGTCGGCCGTCGCGTGCATCCATGAGGGCCACGCGGGCACCGACGAGCAGATCAAAGAGTGGATGAGCGGCAATATTTGCCGATGCGGCGCTTATAACGGCATCGTCGAAGCGGTCAAAGAAGCGAACGCCGCGATGGGAGGTCACAAATGAAAGCCTTTGAATATCAGCGCGCCGGCAGCGTAGGCGAAGCCATTCGCAGTGCGTCAGATGGCTCTAAGTTCCTCGGGGGAGGAACCAACCTCGTAGACCTCATGAAATACAACGTCGAAGAGCCTTCGAAGCTCATCGACGTAACCCGACTCCCGCTCGCCAAGATCGAAGACCTCCCGGGTGGCGGACTCCGAATCGGAGCACTGGTGAAAAACAGCGATCTTGCCGCCGACCATCGAGTCTTCGAGCGGTACCGAATGCTGTCCCAAGCGATCCTCAACGGTGCCAGCCCCCAACTGCGGAACCTCGCCACCACCGGTGGCAACCTGATGCAGCGCACCCGTTGCGGCTACTTCTACGACACCGCCTTCCCCTGTAACAAGCGAACGCCCGGCTCGGGATGCTCGGCGATTCAGGGTCAGAACCGAATGCACGCGATCCTCGGTCAGAGCGATGCTTGCATCGCGGTGAACCCGAGCGATATGTGTGTCGCGCTCGCTGCGCTAGACGCGGTCATTCAAGTCGAAGGACCAAAAGGGAAGCGGTCAATCCCGATCCTCGAATTCCATCGCCTCCCCGGCGACACGCCGAATCTCGACACCAACCTCGGCCACGGGGAACTGATCTGGGCAGTAGATCTGCCACCTCTTCCCAAGGAGGTCCAGACTCATTACGTAAAGGTAAGGGATCGAAACTCCTACGCGTTTGCTTTGACCTCGGCCGCAGTCGGCATGCATGTCGGCGGAGTCGACCCCACAATAAGGGCCGCGCGAATCGCCCTCGGCGGAGTCTCCCACAAACCGTGGCGAGCCCAAGAGGCGGAGAAAGCCTTGGTGGGAATGCCCGCTACCCGGGAGAGCTTCCGGCACGCCGCCGAGTTCGCGCTAACCGGGGCAAAGGGTTATGAACACAACGACTTCAAGGTCGAGCTAGCGAAGCGAACAATCGTAAGAGCGTTCATGGATTTGGTGGTGGGACTCGCATGAACAACTACGTAGGAAAGCCTCTGGATCGAGTCGATGGTCGCCTCAAAGTGACCGGTGCCGCCAAGTACGCGGCTGAGTTCGACGCCCCCAAAATGTCCCACGCTGTCCTCGTGCTCAGCACGATTGCGAAAGGCGCGATCACTGCGATGGACACCTCGGAAGCCGAAAAGCAGCCGGGGGTTATCGCTGTCATCACCCCCGACAACATGCCCAAAGTGGCGGCCGCCCAGCGCCCCCTGTTCGACAAAGCCATCCACTACAGCGGTCAGAGCATCGCCGTAGTGGTCGCCGAAACCCTCGAAGAAGCAACCCGAGCCGCGGATCTCGTGCATGTCACCTACGCCGAGGAAAAGCCGGCGGTTGAAATGGAGCCGGTGATCGATCAGGCCTACCAGCGGGGCCAACCCAATAAGCGTGGCGACTTCGACGCTGGACTCGCAGGCGCGACCCACAAGGTCGACCACATCTATCGCACGCCCATCGAGCACCACAACCCAATGGAGCCCCACGCGACCGTCGCCGTCTGGAATGGCGACATGCTCACCGCCTACGACTCCACCCAAGGGGTTTCCGGCTCTGCCCAAAGCCTCGCCCGACGCTTCGGCATCGGGGCGGACAAGGTTCGGGTCATCGACCCGTTCGTCGGTGGCGGATTCGGTTGTAAAGGCCAGTCGTGGCCCCATTCCTCGATTGCCGCAATGGCTGCCCAAGTCGTGAATCGACCGGTGAAACTGGCGCTGACGCGCCGCCAGATGTTCACGTCAAATGGTCATCGACCTCCCACCCGGCAAGCCGTGATTCTCGGCGCAGGAGACGATGGAAAGCTCACCGCGCATCAGCACTACGCGATTAACCACACCTCACGGCAGGACGAATTCGTCGAAGGCACGTCGCGCCTCGCGACCTCGATGTACTCGTGTGCGAACGTCAACCAGGGCCAAAAGCTGTTGAGGCTCGACGTCCCCGGGCCGACTTATGCGCGCGCCCCGGGCGAATCCACTGGCTCGTTCTCAATCGAGACTGCGATGGATGAGTTGGCCGCCGAACTTGGGGTAGATCCCATCGAGCTGCGCCTGCGCAACTACGCCGAGAAAGACGAAGCCAGCAACCGCCCGTATTCGAGCAAATCGCTCAAGGAGTGCTACCGCCTCGGCGCCGAAAAGTTCGGCTGGTCGAAGCGCAACCCGAAGGTTGGATCCATGACCGAAGGTCGATACCTCGTCGGTTACGGCATGGCCAGCGCGACCTATCCGGCCAACTTCTGGCCAACCTCGGCCAAGGCAGTGATGACCGCCGATGGCAAGGTCCAGGTCCAATGCGGAACCCAAGACCTCGGCACCGGCACCTACACGATTCTCGGACAGATCGCGGCTGACGCGGTGGGCGTCAAGCCGGACATGGTACGGGTGGAGATCGGCGATAGCTGGCTCCCCAACGCACCCGGATCGGGAGGATCGAACTCCGCGACAAGCGCCGGCTCGGCCGTCATGCTCGCTTCGCAAGCCCTGAAGAAGCAAGTTGTCGAGCTTTACGCCGCGACCGAATCTTCGCCGCTCAGCGGTCACGCCGACGAAGACGTCGAAGCCCGAGACGGGAAGCTCACCTCGAAGAAGGACCCCACGAAGTCGGTCGAGTACGCGGAAGTGATGAAGAAGCTGGGCAAGACCTCGCTCGAAGGGGAAGCGACCGCACGGCCCGGTGCCGAGCGCGGAGGCGGACCGGGCGAACACTACACGATGCAGGGGTTTGGTGCTCAGTTCTGTGAAGTACACGTCGACCCCGATCTGCGCATGGTGCGAGTCGCCCGTTGGGTCGGCGCGTTTGGACTAGGCAAGGTACTCAACGAGAAAACCCTCGTCAGCCAGCTAAAAGGTGGCGTGGTCTGGGGAATCGGAATGGGTCTGCTCGAGGAGACGATTCCCGACGCTACCCACGGCCGATTTGTGAACTGCAGTCTCGCCGATTATCACGTGCCGGTAAGTGCCGACGTATGCTCGATCGACATCATCCTGGTGCCTGAAGAGGACAAGTTTGTCAGCCCGATTGGCGCCAAAGGCGCAGGCGAAATTGGGATCACCGGTGCCGCAGCGGCGATCGGAAACGCGATCTATCACGCCACCGGTAAACGCGTACGGGACCTCCCGATCACCCTCAACAAGATCCTGTGAGATGAGAGAAACGCAGGACATCCTCGCCGCCTGGAGCGCGCTCCCTCCGGGCAGCGAGGCAATCCTCGCGACCGTCATCGAGACAACCGGTTCGACCTATCGTCGAGCCGGAGCCCGAATGCTCATCACCGCCGAAGGCTGGATGGCCGGCTCGGTAAGCGGCGGCTGTTTGGAGAGCGAGCTCGTGCAGTCGGCCTGGGAGAAAACCGCTGGCGGTCCTGCCGCGGTGACCTACGATGCGATGGCAAGCGACGACATCGTCTGGGGGTTCGGCCTCGGCTGCAACGGCACCGTACGCGTCCTCTTGCAGCGGCTCCCATCCGATGGCGGAGTCCTGAGTTTCCTGGCCAAATGCATTGAAGCTCGAAAGCCTGGTCGCATAACGACCCTGATCAGCCCCGGTCGCGACTTCGGTCGCCAAACTTTCGACTTCGATCCCGCCTTCGAAATCGAGTCCTCCACCGTGCAGTCCGTGGGGGTCCAGGACGAACAGATCCTCATCGAATCGCTCCTGCCGCCCCTCGCCCTCACCATCTTCGGCGCCGGCCACGATGCCAAGCCGGTCATCGATGCCGCCAAGTCGCTGGGATGGCACGTCACCGTCGTAGATCCTCGAAGCAACTACGCCACCAAAGAGCGTTTCCCAAACGCCGACGCGGTGATCGTCGGACGAATGGCCGATCTCGACCGCCGTTCTGCGGTCGTCGTGATGAATCACAACTACGTGCAGGACTTCGCATTGCTCAAGGTGCTTCTCCCAACCAACATCGCCTACCTCGGCCTCCTCGGCCCGCGACGCCGCACAGACCGGATGCTTGACGAGCTGGATTTCAAACCGACCAATGAGCAACTCCTCAAGTTGCACGCACCCGTCGGCCTCGACCTAGGTGCAAAAGAGCCTCACGAGATCGCGGTCGCCATCGTTGCCGAGATTCTTGCCGATCGTGCTAACCGAGCGGGCGGTCCTCTCAGTCGGGAGCAAAGAGAAAAGGCCGCCCTTATATGATCCCGTTCGGAGTCGTCGTCCTCGCCGCAGGTAGCTCAACCCGCTTCGGTAGCCCGAAGCAACTCGCTGAGTGGGAGGGGGAACCGTTGGTGCGTCGCGCCGCGAAGGCCGCCCTCAAATCGGACGCGGCTATTGTGATTGTTGTCGTTGGAACCGGGGAGAACGAGATCACCTCTGCCTTAGCTGGCCTGGATGTCTTGATCGAAGTCAACGAAAGTTGGGAAGAGGGAATGGCAAGTTCGATTCGCAAAGGAGTGCAGGCCCTTCCCGAAGAGGCCGGCCGACTGGTGATCCTGGCAACCGACCAGCCGCTCATTACCGGCCACGACATCAGTTCACTCATCGAATGCATGGACTCGACTGGGCAACCCATTGTCGCTGCAGCATACGACGGGATACTGGGAGTTCCCGCCGCGTTCTCGTCCGAGTTATTTCCGGAACTTCTCAACCTTCGAGGCGATAGCGGAGCGAGGTCGCTGATCCGGAATCGGAGGGGAGTTGCGTCGGTACCGATGCCGACCGCATCAGTTGACATCGACGTCCCTGGCGATCTCAATTCTTGCTAGCCGACCCTTACGCTCTGGGCGGGCCCGCTCTTTAACATCCCTATCCCAGCTTCAAGGCTTTAGCCCTGCGCACCGCTTCGAGCGCCTGAATCACTCCGGCCCCGTGCAGATAGTCCCGGCCCGGAGGGCCGAGGTCCTTGCATGTCTCCTCCATGATCCGCTTGACTTGCCAAGGGTTGATCTCGCGGTTCGCCGAGAACATGAGGGCAGCGACTCCCGCCGCATGGGGACCCGCGAAGGAGTTGCCCTGAGGGCCCTTGACCAGGATGTCGCCAGCCGTTCCCTTAAAAACGACCGTCCACTTCGCCAAAATCTGACCATCCAAGCCCCAACAAGGGAAGCCGCCTGCGGGAGCCGAAACGTCCGGCTTGGGCAGCGGCTTAGAGGAGGGGTAGTCGTCGTAGAATTTCACCCCCGACCAGGTGACCGGGCCCTTGCTGCTATAGCCAGGCCTCGATTCATCCTCCAAGGTCCCTGCCGCCGCGAGGACGCAGGGAATGTCTTTAGGGATCGCAATCTGCTTACCCTGGGGAGCACTCTTGGCGAAGTTGCCAGCGCCTCCACAAAGGAGCATCCCGGCGGCGGTTGCGTCTTCCGCAGCCAGTCGATAGACCCCCCGATAGTTCCCCATGTCCACGCCTACAAACATGTAGCTCATCGAGAAGATGTCGGCTCCGTTGGCTAGGGCATATTCGATGCCCGCGAAGTAGCCCATGCCGTTCACAACCATTAGCCGGCTCCTCGGAGCAACGCCCGTGACTAGCCTCTTTTCCGTGGTGGGTCGGCCCGCGATGATCCCTGCGCACATCGTGCCGTGAAAAACTGCCGGGTTCCCAAGGACATGCCCAGTCGGCTCCCCCGCATCCCAGCCAAACACGTCATCGACATAGCCGTTTCCATCGTCGTCTTTACCGTCCAAGCTTTCCTTCGGATTGCGCCAAAGCGCCGATTCGAGGCAAGGCAAATTGTAAATGCCCGCATCGTTCAGCGCCACCACCACGCCCTTGCCGGTAACCCCGCTCGCCCAAACCTGGTCGGCCTGAATCTGCTTGAGGTCCCAAGAGACCTCCAATCCGTCGGCAGAGAAAGGCTCGTTAGAATCGTCCTTCACCCGAGCCAACATATCCTTCATCGCCTTCACTCGAGGAGCGTCGTCTAAGGGCCCTGAACTGTGCTGCTGAATCAGCCCAGGCGGTCCGGTTTGAAGATAGACAAAGGAGACGTCCGTGCGAGCGGCGAGCGCTTCGCAGGCTTCGGGACTCGCATCGCATGCGAAGCCGTTGACGATCCAAAACCGCTTTGGATTCTGAATACCGCCCCTCATCTGCCAATCGCCGACAAGTGTCTTGATGCCATCCCAAGACTTGTCCGCGTTGCCATGGAGAGTTGCCAACAATTCGCGCCGGAGTGCCGACCGCGGAGTGCTTTCGTGCGCGCTACAGAACGTCTCGAAGTCGCCCCCCTTTCGGAAAAGCTGGTTGTCCATTCGGACGAAGATGGGCTGGTTATGGGTTGACGTCAGCAAACTCGCGTCGAGTTTGTCCCGATTCTGGAACACGAAGGTGGCAAGGATGAAGAGCACTGCACTGAGTACGGAGTCGACACCGCCGAATCGTTCCAGAGCTCAGAGGGAGCGAACGACTTCCTGGATCTGCTCCGCAGTCGCCGGCTTCACGAGGTATCGAAGCACTCCAAATTGTTCGGCATTGGCGTGATCCCTGGCCTCGTCCGAACCGGACAGAAGCACCACCGGGATATGGGAGGTTTCTGGTCGCTCCCGAATCCAGGAAGCACTTCCATGCCGTTGAGATAAGGCAACTTCAGGTCCAAAAGAACAAGCGCCGGCATCGGGTGAGCCGAGCGGTCGTCGTAGGGCGCCTTGCCGGACAAGTAGTCGACTGCCTTCTGGCCGTCAGTTACAACTTTGAGCGGATTGGTGACGTTCGCACGCTTGAGGACCCACTTGAGGGCGAAGATGTCGTCCTCATTGTCTTCAACAAGCAGAATAGTGTCTTCCGGCGAAGTCATCGTTGATGGCGGGCCTCAGGCAACTCTACCCAGAACCGGGCTCCGGTTCGACCGTCGGACTCGAGGCCCACTCGGCCCCCCATTCGCTCCGCCGCCTTTCTCACAATCGCTAGGCCAACGCCAGTGCCCTCGTACGGGAGCTCCGGATGGATACGTTCGAACATTGAGAAGAGGCGATGGTGGTACTTCGGATCGATACCGATTCCGTTGTCCTCGATCCACAGCTTCAGCGCACCATCGAGAAGGTCGGTCCGTAGGAGAACCTTCGGATGCACGCCCGGAGCGGTGAATTTGACGGCGTTCGTCAACAGGTTCGAGATGACTTGAACGAGGGACGGTTCGTGGCCAAACACGCTTCCCAACTCTTTAAACTGCACGTCTGCATTTGGCTCTTGGAGAGAAGGGTAGTGATAAATGATCTCTTGCACGAGCTTGTCGAGCGAGACGTTTTCCAGACTGAGTTCATCGCGGGCCACTCGTCCGTAAGTGAGAACGTCGCGAATCATCTTGTCCAACCGAATGCAGTTCTCGGCAATCCGATTCACGCTATAGATGGCGTCGGGTTCGGTCTCAAGGAGACTGCGGAAATCTTCCTTGAGGACGCCACAATGCACGTTCATCGCTCGAAGGGGAGCGCGCAGGTCGTGCGAGACGGTGTACGAGAACTCCTCCATCTGGCCGACCGCTTCGCGGAGCGATGCGGTTCGCTCTTTCACCCTCAACTCAAGCTCATCGCGGGATTGCTGCAACTCTTCGGTTGCATGTCTCAGCGCCGCCTCGTCTCGTCTGCGCTGCGAAATGTCGCGGGCGATCTTCGACGCTCCGACGATGATCCCCTCGTCGTTGAGAACGGGCGAAACGGTAAGCGAGATATCGATCAGCGAGCCGTCCCGATGGCGACGGATCGTTTCGTAGTGATCGATCTTTTGGCCCTTCTTGATGCGGCCGATGATCTCGGACTCTTCGTCGTAGTGCCCTTCGGGAAAGAGAATGGTGACGCTCTTGCCAAGAATCTCGTCGGCCGTGTAGCCAAAAAGACTCTGGGCACCCCTGTTCCAGGAAACGATGGTGCCGTCCAGGGTCTTGCTGATGATCGCGTCGTCCGAAGTCTCCACGATGGCGGCCAGCCGGCGGCTACGCTCTTCCGCCTCCCGGAGGGCCACCAACTCTCGTTGCAACGCATTGGCGAGGTTCGAATTGTCGATGGCGACGGCGGCTTGGGCGGCGAGGGTGACCACGAACTCTTCAGAGTCGCTAGTGAATACGCCCGGATCGGCATGACCGAAGAACAGCCCTCCGTGTACCAGGCCAGTCTTCGAAATAACGGGTACCGCGAGATAGCTGCAGACGGGAAGATGTCCCTTAGGCATCCCGTTGTAAGGTGAATTCTTTCCAAACCGCGGATCTTTCGTTACGTCGAAAATCCGCACAGGCCCGTCGCCACGGAAGGTCCGGGCAAAGATCTCCGTATTGCGAGGCATCGGAAACGTAGCAAACGCCTCTGGCGGAGCGCCGGACAGGGTGTAGAGAGTGTAGGACTCACCCTGGGCGTTCTCTAAGTTGTAGAAGAAGGCGCCGAACTGTGCGCCCGTTAGTTGGCAGCCTGCGTCGGTGACGACCTGCACCACCATCTCAAGCTCTTGCTCAGCCACTAAGGTGGCGGCAACGTTTTGCAAAACCTGCAGAGTGCGCGTGCGCTCCGAAAGCTCTTTCTCGATCGAGCGCCTTTCAGACACTTCCGACTCGAGCGACGCAACCGTTTCGATCGACCGGGCATAAGCGTTGGCCCCAATGACATGACTATGTTCTTGGGAAATTCCCGCCAAGTGGCCAGCCATGTCGTGTTCGGCAAACTGATTTAAGTGGTAGCCGCAAAGAAGGCTGACACCCGAATTAGCGAGAAGGCCATTCCAGAGTTTCTCTAGCTGAAGAGCGACATCCGGTTTGCCATCCGCCACCAACAAGGACACCATCTCTCCGAAGACCTTAAGGGAAGACCCTTCGGCCGTCATCGGAGCGACGATCTTTCCCATGACCGCATGAAAAACATCGGCATCGATCTGGTCACCGGGGATGATTTCGGCAAGCGTTTGGGCGGCGTCGAGCACGACCAACGAGCCTCGAGATTTCACCGCATGCAAGTCCACGCCCCGATCCGCCAAAAGGCTTTCGATAGCGTTGCGGTGCGGCTCAGTAGCAACACAAAGCGCATAGTCTCCCCCGACTAGGGCGGAGCCAAGGAAGTGCACGACGCCTTGTACCAAAAGCGCATCGTCTTCATAGAAGTGCACCGAGTGGTCTGGCTTCGTAAGCGGAAGTATTTCAGTTTGCAGCTTAGCTCTCATAGGCGGTGCCGGCCTAAGCAGAGTTCCATAAACTTGCTTGACGAAGTCAATTATGCTTGAGTGAACCCGCCACCGACGTCCGCATACCCTCGTTCTTTAGCACGACACAAGCCCTCGTGGCCGAACGTCTCTCGGCTGGCTTTTGTGGGTTGCGCTTCCCGCTGGGTGAAAGATAAACGATGCCTCGCAAACGGAGGCTAGGTGGAAGTGGTGGAGAATAGGGGGATCGAACCCCTGACCTCTTGCATGCCATGCAAGCGCTCTCCCAGCTGAGCTAATTCCCCACTTAGAAGGTCCTCATTAAACCTCGGCAGGTCTTCGCCGGTCAAGTAGGGCGGTTGGGGAAACGATGAATGATGAACGGGGGAGGGGAACGGGAATTAGGGGCCGTTCCGGCATTCATCGTTCATCATTCATCGTTCATCGTTTCCCCAGAAAGTAAACTTCCTCCATGAAGCTTCGACTCGGGCTCCCGAAGGGCAGCCTGCAGGACGCCACCTTTTCACTGTTCGAAAAGGCCGGCTACTCCATTAAAGTCTCCTCCCGATCCTATCAACCTGTCGTCGATGATGAGACACTTGAACCTGTCCTGCTAAGGCCACAGGAGATTCCGATTTATATTCAGAAGGGCGTCATCGACGCCGGCCTCACCGGTGCCGACTGGATTGCCGATTCCGGCGCGACGGTCCACGAGGTTTGCGAACTTCGCTACTCGAAGCTCACGAGCAACCCGATTCGCGTAGTGCTCGCCGTCCACAACGACAGCCGCATTCAGTCGGTCAAGGACCTGGAAGGGAAGCGAATCTCCAGCGAATACGTGCGACTGACCGAGCGATATCTCGAGGCGAACGGTGTGAAAGCGGCCGTAGAGTTCTCCTGGGGCGCCTGCGAAGTAAAGGTCCCCGACCTCGTGGAAGCCATTGTCGTCAACACCGAAACCGGTTCTAGCCTCCGCGCCCACAACCTCCGAATCGTAGAAACTCTTCTCACCTCGACCACCCGCTTCGTGGCAAGCGAGGAAGCCTGGAACGATCCTTGGAAGCGAGAGCGAATCGAATCGCTACAAATTCTCCTCGAGGGTGCAATGAACGCCTCGAAGTTGGTCGGCCTGAAGATGAACCTTCCGAAAGCCCAGCAGAAGGAAATCCTAGGGATCCTCCCTTCCTTGAAAAACCCAACCCTCAGCCCCCTTGCCGATGCCGACTGGGTCGCCGCCGAGGTCATCCTCAGCGAGAAGGAAGTCCGAGACCTCATCCCCGCGCTCAAGCGAGCGGGGGCAACTGGCTTGGTCGAGTACCCGCTCAACAAAGTCATTTACTGATCCGGAAAAGAAAAAAGCCCAGCCACCACAAAGGGTCGCTGGGCCACCCCATGAAGGGGTTAGGGACTAGAGGATTGGGAGAGGTGGTTCTTACTTCTGTCGTCGGCGTCGAATGATGCCAACAAATCCGAGTGCGAGAGCTGCCACTGAAGCAGGCTCGGGAACGGCACCGCAAGGTCCGACCATGTCCTGTCGGGTGTGGTCAGGGTGCGTAACCGCCTTGAGCCAGGCGGCGTGGTCCGATGTACCGGTCAGGTCTGACGTCAAGTAGAAGTTGGCCTTGGCAAGGATTGCAGCGTCGGCACCGAGGTCGGTGTCGATGAAGTGGCCCGTCGTGAAGTCGGTGGTGCCGTCCATAAGGGTCTTCCAAATCGCCATCTGAAGGCCTGCGCCGTCGATGCCGTCAGCGAGACCGCCGGTGTACTTGTTGTACATCTGGCCGATCTTGTCGCCTCGCTCCGGGTGGGAGTTGACCAGGTCTTCGATGTGTAGCTTGTGAATGTCAAAGTGAGTCGGCAAGCCGATCGTGTCGTTCAAGTCCACGCAGAAAGCGCGGAAGCTGGGGCCGCCGTTGATGCTCTCAGAGAAAGCGCCCGCATTGTAGGTGCCCTGCTCCTGACCATGGTTGGTGTCGAACTGGATGTGAACCTGCGAGTGCAGGTCGCCAGCCCAACCAGCGACGTTCAAAGAGGTGGCGTTAGCCGAGACTACGAGAGCAGCGAGAGCTGCAGATGCGAGATACTTCTTCATGATTTAATTGCTCCTCAAGGCGGGTCTATGGGGAGCGGAAGAAGCACTTTCGGGGCCAAAAATGACCCCTGAATTGAAACCTGCCAATTAAACCGAACGAGCCTTCTCGCGAATTCGCGAGAAGGCTCGTCCTGATTCTGATGGCGTTAGGTGGCTATCCGGTGACGACTACAGGTGCGCCGTCCTTTGCCGCTGACTGCCAGGCGGCTTCGGTGAGACGGATAACCTCGAGGCCGCATTCGAAGGGCGACTCGCACTCGGCTTTTCCAAGGCATGACTCGATGAAGTTCTTATCGGGGGTGCTTCCGCCACCGAGGTGCTCTGCTTTAAGCTTGTTGTCCTTGCGGTCCACCATCGTCAACTTGCCCTCTCGGACATAGAACACGATGTTCTCGCAGAAGATCGTGACGTCTTCATGCCAGCCGAAGCCATTTCCAACGACTGCGAGGTTGCCGAGGGCACCGCTCTTGAAGCGAATGGACACCGAAGAGTTGATGTCGACTTCGGTCCCAAAGTTGTCGCAGTAGGTTGAGACGCTGTCTGCGCTTACGCCGGTGCTCCAAAGGATGATGTCGATCACGTGACTGCCCGAGTCGTTGAGCTGGCCGCCGCCGGAGAGCGAATGCTGCTGTCGCCACGTCCCCTTCGTTCCCTTCAGCCAACCCTGGCCCTGGAGAACCGTGATGAATTGCACGGGCCCCGCTTCGCCGCTCGTGATCTTCTCCCGAATATAGCGGAACTCGGGCTGATAGTGGCGCTGATAAGACACCATGCCGATCTTGCCCGCCTTGTCTCGCTCCGCAATAACTCGATGGGCATCGGCAACCGAGGTCACAAGCGGCTTCTCACAGCACACATGGGCGCCCCTCTGGAGCGAGTCGATGATTTGAGTCACGTGCTGGGTGTGCGGAGTGGCGATCATCACCGCATCCGGCTTCACCGTCTCGAGCATCTTGATGTGATCGTCAAACGTGGCCGCGGTTGCCAACTGAGGGAACTTCTCCTTAGTGAGCCGAATCTGCTCATCGCTCGTATCTACCAACGCCACCACGTCCGCTTCCGGAACTTGAAAGAGATTTCCCAAGCGGTACCGCTGGAAACCGCCACAACCAATCATCGCCACCCTGACCTTATCCATGTGGCGGATGTTACCGATTGATTAGGCCACTGCGGAAGCGGGAAGCACCCCTAATTGCATCAATCGCGATCTAATCTGTTTTGCCGGGTCGACGAACGGATCAATTTGAGTCGCTGCCCATCCATTTTCGGTGGCCGAGACGACATTGGCGGCACTGTCATCGAAGAAAATCACCTGTTCTGGGCTGAGTTGGAATCGCTCCTCATATCGGGAATAGATCGCCGCATCCGGCTTCTCCAAATGTTCCTCGTGAGACGCCATCTTCAGTTCGAGAGACCCCACGACGTCAAACCGTTCTGTCTGCGTCAGCTCATGCCAGTGCTCCGTGTTCGTGTTCGAAAGACATCCGGTGGTTATTCGCGAACGGTGAAGATCGCCGATGAGTTCCGCGATTCCCTCATACGTGTGGAGCAGGATGCCCCGATGGCACCACCCTGCTTCTTCCTCGCTGATGCCGAGAAACTCGGACAAGGCAAACAGATACTGCTGGACATTGATCGTCCCCGCCTGATACTGGTCGAACTCGGGTAACGCCTGAAGACCGGTTCGGGGCTGAATGGTGGAGGGCAACGTGACTCCGCCACTTGCTGCCGCGTCGCTCCATGAGCGACAGATTTTCACGAGGACGCCGCCGAGGTCGAAGCAGACCACCTTGCCACGATTTAGGTTCAACTCAATCATTTTTACCCTTATCTAGGGACGATAGTGTATTGCCATGTATTCGACAACAACCGATCTGTCAAAACCGGCGATTCACCCCTAGAATTCCTTATCGCGATATCTCCTTTGCGATTAAGGACTCACTGCCGAGTCGACAAGATTCGGAGAAAGGGTCTGGAACACGCTATGAAGCTATCGCGTATCGTTCTTCCTTTGGTCGCAGGGATTCTGGCGGCATCCTCCATCGCGGAAACTACCGCGCGAAAAGTGCTGCTGCTACCCGAGGTGACGCGACACATGGAGCAGGCTCACTCGAGCCTCACCGCGGGAACACTCGACATCGCTGCGGCGCATGCCGACGTGATCCTCGTCGGCGGCCCCGTCAACTACTTCATCAAGTACGAGAACGTCGCCCAGGCCCGGCAAGCGGTGTGCGAGCGAGCATTTCAGTACGCCACCAGCACCTGGCAGACCGCGCTAGACGGATCAATCCAGTTCCACCAGGTAACCGATGCCGCCAAGGCCGACCTAATCATCCGATTCCGACCGTCGGTCCAGATGAAAAAAGAGGAAGTTGCCGGCTTCGCCAACTGGAAGCGAACCATCAACATGGATGGCCCCAAGGTGACCTCCTGTTCCTACAAGGCAGACGTCCAGCTGCGGGCCAACAGCCTCGACGGCGACCCCATGCCGCTCAACAGTTTGCGACATTCCGCAATGCACGAACTTGGACATATCCTTGGCCTGGACGACAGCGACCGGATCGGAGACGTGATGGGTCCGCTCGACATGGACCACCCCGTGTTAAAACCCCTCGGTTATGAGGTTCAGGCGGTCAAAGACCTAAGACAAGAAGCTTTGGCGATCAAGGATCAGTGCAAGGCACCCGCCCACGGTTAGCCCAACGGTTATACTTTCTGAGTGCGTCTGCTCGATGCCCTGAAGCGCGATGTCCTGCTTGGGGACGGAGCGAATGGAACATGTATAGGTGACCGGGGCTACACCAAGCAGCCCTATGATCTCGCAAACATCGAAGCCCCCGATATCGTGAGGGCCGTCCACGCCTCGTATTTCGAGGCGGGCTCCGACTTTGTCGAGACCAACACGTTCTCCGCAAACCGATTCAAACTTGCCGCCTTCAACGTGGATGTCGCGGAGGTGAACCGCCAAGGTGCCCGTCTCGCCCGCGAGGCAGCCGGGGAAGACCGAATCGTGTTGGGCGCGATCGGCCCAATCGGCAAACCGATTGAGCCCATCGGATCGATTACCGAGCAAGAAGTGACCGACTCCGTTCGCGAGCAAGCTGCTGCCCTCGCTGAAGGCGGAATCGATGGGTTCATCCTCGAGACCTACATCGACATGTGCGAGCTGCGGATCGCCGTTGAAGCAATCCGCGAAGTCTCCTCGCTCCCCATCATCGTCAGCAAAGCGTATATCGAGGACGGCGAGATGCTCGCCGAGGGCCTCCCCGTGCGCTGCACGAAAGAAATGTCCGACCTGGGCGTGGTTGCCGTAGGTGCCAACTGCATCGTCGGCCCCCAGCGAATGCTCGACCTCGTACGCCAGATCGCCGAGACGACCGATCTGCCAATCCTCGCCTTCCCAACCCCCGGCCTGCCCCAACTCGTAAAGGGAGTCGTCACCTACGACACCTCGCCCGAATACTTCGCGAAAGCATCCCTGCGGCTCGTGGAAGAAGGCGCGCGAATCGTCGGCGGCTGTTGTGGCACTACTCCCGAGCACATCCGCCACCTACGCGCCCTGCTCGATCAGGCGACCGTGAAGGCAAAGCCCCGCGCCAAGGTTGCCTCTCGCGAAAAGGAGCGCGCCCCGCTCCCGACCACCGAGCCGAGCGAGCTCGCCCAGAAGCTCGGTAAGAAGTTCGTCGTAGCCGTCGAGATGGACGTCCCCCGTGGCTTAAACCTCGATCGCCTCATGGCGGGTGCCAAGGCCCTTAAGATATCCGGCGCGGACGTCATCAACATCTCGGACGGCGCTCGTGCACGCCTTCGAATGAACCCCGCGGCAGTGAGTTCGCTCCTGCAGAACAAGGTTGGCATCGAAGTCACGATGCACTTCTCCTGCCGAGACCGAAACCTCCTCGCCATCCAAAGCGACCTTCTCGGTTGGCACGCCCTCGGCCTCCGAAACATTCTCGCCGTCACCGGAGACCCCGCCAACATCGGCGACTATCCCAGTGCGACCAGCGTGTTCGACATCGACGCCATTGGCCTGTGCCGAATCTTGGCCCGCTTCAACGAAGGTATCGACCTCGCCGGTTACTCGGTGGGCATTCGGTGCGGATTCACCATCGCCTGCGCCTACAACCCGCTCGCCATCGAGCCCGATTTAGAGAAGGATCGCCTCAAGCGCAAAATCGACGCCGGTGCCAACGTCGTCTACACTCAGCCCGTTTTTGACGCCCAGGTGGCCGATGAAGCAGCCAAACTCTGCGAGGACCTCGGCGTTCCATGCCTCGTCGGCCTGCTACCCCTCCGTTCGATACGGCACATGGAATTCATGCACAACGAAGTTCCCGGTATCGAGATCCCAGACTGGTTGCGAAAGCGAATGTCGGAAACGACCGATGACGCGGCCGCTTTAGAAGTAGGAATCGAAGAAGCCCAGCGACTCGCCGCCCATATCCGAACCATCGCCCAGGGTCTCTATCTGATGCCTCCCTTTGGCAACCACACGATTGCCGAGAGAGTGATGGACGCCACTCGGTAAAGGGCCCTCGAATTTGTATACGTTAAATGCCACGGCCGTGGGTGAGGGTTGCGCCCACCCACGGCCCTCCGTGCGAATTGCACCGAGGCGTGCAACCGGTTTAGCTGACTTTCTTCGGAGCGCCGGCTTCAATGACCTGTAGGTTCTGCTTGATGCGACCAACGATCGTCGCCTTGTTCATGAGGCCAACCGCGGTGTCCACGACCTTGCCGCCGCTGAAGAACGTGAGGTTAGGAATGCCCTGGACGCCGTACTCCATCGCTATCTCCGGAGACTCGTCGACGTCGATCTTGTAGACGGTCGCCTTGTCACCGAGCTCGGCGGCCGCAGCCTCCAATTCGGGGAGCATTCGCTTGCAGGGGCCACACCAGGTGGCGGAAAAATCTACCAGGACCAAGCCCTCGGCCGTTCTCACTTTCTCGTTGAATTCTTTCGTATTGATCTGGGTAATCGTGCTCATCTATTCACCTCTACGTCAATTATGGAAGAAGTTAGTCAAATAGTCAAGTATATATTTGACAATCTTCTGGAGTATCCTATGTGTGTGGCTAGATTCAGCTTGGACGAGCGAGCAAAGGTCTTCGGGGCATTGGCCGATCCGACGCGCCTGAGGCTGGTCGAGATTCTCGCATCCGAAGAGGAATTGTGCGGCACCCATATCGCTCAGCGCGCGGGGATTAGCATCGCATTACTGAGCCACCATTGGAAAGTGCTAACCGACGCAGGCCTCGTCACTCGTGAGAGGCGCGGCCAGCGGCAATACTGCAAAGTAGATCGTGATGCACTGGCGGCGGCATTCGAGCTCGTTTGGCCCCAGCGGAGTCTGCGGTCCATTCTTCCCGACCGTGCTGCCGTATAGAGTAATTACATGGCCGAACTGCGCGACCCGTTTGGGAGGAGGATCGATTACCTGCGGGTTTCGATCACCGATCGCTGCAACTTTCGATGCGTGTACTGCATGCCCGAAGAGGGCTTCCCCCCAACTGCCAAAGAGGAGAACCTCACGACCGAAGAGATTGCGCGGGTCGTTCGCGTGGCTAGTTCGCTCGGTGTCCGTAAGGTGCGCCTCACCGGCGGAGAGCCCCTCCTCAGAAAGGACCTTCCCTGGCTTGTGGGCCAAATTGCTTCCAACGCAGGCGTCACCGACTTGAGCCTCACAACGAACGGTCACCTACTTGAGGAACTCGCCCAACCCCTCGCGAAAGCGGGTCTGAGCCGGATCAACGTGAGCCTGGACACCCTCGACCCCACCCGGTTCGTCGAAATCGCTCGCCGAGGCTCGCTCGACAAGGTGCTAAATGGCATCCGAGCCGCGATTGATGCTGGGCTTGGCCCGGTTAAGCTGAATTGCGTCTCGATGAAGGGAGTGAACGGGGACGAGGTTGCGGCTTTCGCCGACTGGACCCGGCGCGAGCCGATTCACGTGCGCTTCATCGAGCTGATGCCGATGCGCTGGAACCTCGATGAGGGTCCCCAGATGGATCCGTTCCAGCCGCACCTCGGCAAGGGCCTGCTCGAGCTGAAACAGACCCAAGGCTCCATGCTCAGCGATGCCCAGATGCGACGGATGTTCCTGCCGATGGCCGAAGTCCGACAGCAAATCGAGAGCGCGTGTGGCCCGCTTGAGCCCGCCGAGATTCCCACCAACGGTCCCGCTAGGACTTATCGTCTCGCAGACGCTGTAGGCACGGTGGGTTTCATCAGCCAGATCACTTCCGACTTCTGCGCCAACTGCAACCGCCTTCGCCTCACCCACGACGGATTTCTCCGGCCTTGCCTCATGTCGGACGGCGAGCTTGACCTGCGGTCTCCCATCCGCGCGGGCGCAACTGATGACGACATTCGAGATCTCTTTCGGCACGTAGTCGATCACAAACCCGAGCGTCACTACTTGGCGGAGGGCCAGCGAGTGGTCGGGCGCGGAATGAGCCAAATCGGCGGATAATGTGCCGTGATCCCCTTCGTCATCGCCCTCGTCCTTGGTCCGAGAACCATCGCCCCCGAAAAGGTCGTGCAGGTCTTGGGGATTCGGGTGGGGCAAGACAACGCGGAGATGCTCGAAAAGCGATTCGGCACCGCGAAGCGGGCCAACACGGGTCGCCCCGATAACAGTCGCTATTGGGATTTCCCCGGCGGATTTCGAATCTACTCCGATGGATTTGGAACGCGCGATGGCAAGACGCCCACCGACTATCTCGAGGTCACCGGTTGGAGCGGACGCCTGGACAAACTCAAGGTGAAGGGTAAGCCTCTCGAATTCGGGCCATTTGGCCCGCTCACCCGAGGAATGTCTCCCGCTAAGATCCACAAGGTCATGGATCCGGTGCTGGGGAAGCCGACCGACACCGGCGAAACATTCTTCTGGCGCAAACTGGTCACCCACGGGGACGCGACTCGAATGTTTCGATTCCGCACGACTTTCAAGAAAGGCGTTCTGGACAAAGTGAGTTGGGAGACCGGCAGCCGCTAAGGCAGCGTGACCTTGATTTCCTTCGCGTTCTCCACCTTCCGCCATTTGCCGGTGAGAGCATGCAAGAACTGACCACCCTGACCAGAGTGCCCCACTAGGAGCACCCGACGATGGGAATATTGAGTTCGAAACTGGCTCACAAACGCTTCTACCTGGCCGAGTCCCGACTCATAGTCGGGCGCATAAGGCAGCCGATCTTGTCCTCTCAGGATGATGAAATACGGGCCGATGTCACTGGGAATGGTGATCGCCGCGCCGATTTTGTACGGCTTTGCCTTCGCATTCTTTGGCCGGCGTCCGGTGCAGCATTCGTAGAGAAGCGGGCAGATCGTCGCCCGCTGATGCATATCCCGCAGATAGGGTGCGATCGTTCGTAGAGCGCGGGGGGAGGGAGAGACGAGGATGATGTCGAACCTCGGCTCGGCCTCGAGTTTCTTAGTGACCACGTCCACGCCCTCTTGGCCTTTCTTGGAGAACACATTCAGGGTCCTCGAGTTGTACTTGCCAGTAGCATTCGCCACGGTTTCCCCGTGGCGCACGAACGTGAGGTCAGTGGGTCGTGGCTGGGCGAGGACGAGAAAGGCGATGGTGGGGATCATGGATTAGTGGTTGCCTCCCCGTGCAGCGATGATTGTGCGCTGGAGGGGGAGGGCAGGGTGGGGGTTTGACAAAGTCTCATTCTGGTTGTGGGCTCCGGAGTTGGGTTCCCACTGGATGCGAGGTTTCCGGAACCCCCACCCGGCCCTCCCCCTCCAGCGCACAATCATCGCTGCAAGGGGAGGCAACCTAAACCGCAACCAGCTTGCGCTCTTCGATCAACCTCACAAAGTTCTCGACGATCCGAAATCCTTCTTCAGTGAGCACCGACTCGGGATGGAACTGGACGCCTTCGATGGGCAGCGATTCATGCCGCATCCCCATCACTTCGCCATCGTCGTCCGCCGTTGCCGTCACGTAGAAGCCGTTCGGAATACTGTCCTTCGTCACGATTAGCGAGTGGTAGCGAATCGCCCGGAACGGATTCGGCATCCCTTCGAAAAGCCCCTTACCATCGTGCGACACCATCGAAGCCTTGCCGTGCATGATGTTGCGCGCCTGACGAACGACTCCCCCACCGACGTGCCCGATCGCCTGGTGTCCAAGGCAAACCCCGAACAGAGGAATTCGCGAAATCGGATCGCCCGAGAGATACTTCGCAAGAATCGGAAGGCAAACCCCCGACTCCTT
>JBBQFM010000030.1:0-67409 GCA_038321975.1 Fimbriimonadales bacterium
CTCCTAACATAGCGATCTCACGCCAATAGTCGCGTGTTTCGGATCCCGAAACACGCGACTATTGGCGTGTGATCGGGATGTTAGGAGGCTTCGTGGGACGCAAATCCGACGGCGCGCCCGGCTGGCAGACAATCTGGCGAGGGTGGAACCGACTTCAAGACATCGCACTTGGCATAGAAATCGCTACCGGGGGAAAATGTGGGTAAGGACAAGGGCAGCGCCCTGGGCTACGTTATTCTCGACCCTTCGGGCCTACTTGACGGTAAAGAATGTCTTGCAACTACAACACGAGATTTGAACCTGAACAGAGGTTGTGTCCTTAGGAAGGGGGCCGGCCGAGTGAAGGATCTCTACTTTCGGCGACCAGTCTTCAAGGAGGGCGGTCTACTTCCTCCGGCACACGAACATTGCCTCAACCTCGTCGAGACTTAGGTGACGTCGGTGCCAATGGCCCGCGGTGCCTCCGAAGACGTTGTCGACGACAAAGCCGGCGTCGCGCAACATCCGCACCACCTCGGGAGCGATGAAGAGGCGCTCATAGATCGTCATGATCGTGGCCCCCTCGGGGAGGTCCCATTCGTCTTGGTAGCTTGCGACCATCGTGTTCGGGTCGAAGCGGCCGCCGTGGATGTGTTCGTCCTTCATCTGTCGGATGACCGAGTAACCGTTCAGGGCGGTCATCAGGAACGGCGCGTTCTGTTTGAGCGATGATGCGATGTTTTGGAAGATCGCCTGGTCATGCGCCTCGGCGTCTTCGCCCTTCTCGATGAGCCCGACCGCTCCCTCACACAGGCAAAGAGCGGCATCGAACTGTCTATCGAAAGTGAATGCAGTAGCGTCTGCCTGAACCCACTCGACCTCGACTCCCGCTTCCAAGGCGTTCGCTCGGCCAACTGCGAGCATCCCCTCCGAAAGGTCTAAACCGGTCACTTGAAAGCCTCGGCGGGTGAGCTCGATGGCGTGGCGGCCTGTCCCACAACCCACGTCCAAAATGGATGCGCCCGGGGAGAGGGGGAAGAGGGAGAGAAAGAAGTCGACCTCGACCGCGGTGTGCTTGGTGAAGCCGTTCTCTTCGTAGCGCTCTGCGTGGGAGTCAAAGAAGCGCTGCCACTCCCGTTGAATAGCCATATTTAAGAGGGTACCGGCTAAGCAGCCGAACTCAAATTGCCGAAGGTAACCTTAAGACTGACCAACGCACATTCCCCCGGAACAAAGGCGTTTCAGGAAACCATGAAAGACAAATTCGCGATTCTTGGCGCGGGCATGCAAGGCACCGCCGCAGCTTTCGATCTCGCCAAATTCGGCGACGGCCAAAAGATCCTTTTGGGCGACTATTCGCTTGAGAGGGCGGAGAAGAGCGCGATGCGCGTGAACATGCTCTCCGGGAAGAATCTCTGCCTGGCGCGTCAGGTTGATGCCCTCGATCCGAAATCTTTGAGCGCCTTTCTGGAGGAGGCCAAGGTCGTCCTCAGCTGCGTTCCCTACTGGATGCATCCGGTAGTCGCCGCGGTCGCCGTCCAGACCGGCACCTGCATGGCAGACCTGGGTGGCAACACCGAGATCACCCTCAGCACGCTCGCCCTGGACGAGAAAGCCAAAGCCGCGGGCATCACCATGGTCCCCGACTGCGGCCTTGCGCCCGGCCTGGTGAACAATATCGGTTGCTGGCTTATCGAGCATCTGGACGAACCTGAGTCGGTGAAGCTCTACTGCGGCGTGCTTCCCCAGCACCCCGTCCCACCGCTGAACTACAAGCTCACTTTCAATGTGGAAGGCCTGCTCACCGAGTACGATTTCGAAGCGGTAACCCTCCGCGATGGCGAGATAAAAATGGTGGACACCCTCGCCGAGCTCGAATCCTTGAACATCGAGGAACTCGGGGCGATGGAAGCATTCACCACCTCCGGCGGCACGAGCACCGCGCCCTACACTTTCCAAGGCAAGATCGCCAATTACGAGTACAAAACCATCCGCTTCCCGGGCCATTGCGAGCGGATTAAGATGTTCCGAGACTTCGGCTTCTGGAGCACCGAGCCGGTGGACGTGAAGGGAGTCACCGTGAAGCCTCGCGAGGTTTTCTACAAGGTGTTCGGCGAGGCGCTCAGCAAGTTTGTTGACCTAGACCTTTGTGCGGTTCGGGGCATCGGCCTCGGCAAGAAGAACGGCGTTTCGACCCGACTCCAGGTGGACATCTTCGATAAGCAGTGCGAAAACACCGGCTTTACCAGCATGGAGCGCCTTACCGGATTCTCGATGTCGATCATCGCGATCGAGATTTACGCCGGCAAACTCGCAAAGGGAGCCCTGAAATACGAGACCGCGATGAGCGGCACTCGCTTCGTGGAGGAGCTTCAAAAGCGGGGAATCAAGCTCAAGTTTAGCGAGTCAATCGTGTAACTATAAAAATGATGAAATTGAGACAGTTGTGGGTCGTCTATTTACACGACGTTTAGGTTCAAAACTGCCGGCATTGCTACGGTTAACCCGCAAAATTTTTATTCGCAAATACTCTAAAAGAGAGTAATTGCAATCGGTCATTCGCGGTTATACTTGAACTTGTCTTGCACCAACGTCGGTGCACCAAGGAGAGTCCTATGACCCGTTATTCGAAAACCTTCGCGGTTCTTGCGCTTGGCTTAATCGCCGTCGCCGGAGCCCAGGCCCTTACCCTTGTCCTTACCCACATTTTCCCCCGGTAGCGATTTCTATGCCAAGTGCGATGTCTTGAAGTCGGTTCCACCCTCGCCAGATTGTCTGCCAGCCTGGCTCGCCGTCGGATTTGCGTCCCAAGAAGCCTCCTAACATAGCGATCTCACGCCAATAGTCGCGTGTTTCGGGATCCGAAAGCTTGGTTTTGGCCAGGGCTTTAAGCGCCGCCTGAAAGGATTGAGGGATTGGTTCGGGGTTCGCGCGCGACTTGAGTCTCATAAGGAAGACGGAGACGATTCCCAAGAAACCGAGCAACGCCATTAAGCTCTGTTTCGTCGACACCTGCCTCTTCTCCATGTTGCAGCCCGTCTTGAGGCACTTGTGATATTCCTCGATGAGCCAGCGGTTGCGATACCATTCGACCAGTTGGTGAGCGTCCGCTTCGGTGAGCACCGGGCCCGTCGAGACCAGGATCCACTCCAAGGCGTCCATGGGAGCGTCCTCCCAAACACGCAAACACCAAGCCTGTATCGGTTCACCCACCGTGTGGGCCGGGGCGAGCAAGCTCACCGGAGCCCAGGCCAGATTCAAGGACACGGTTCGAGCGCACTTACCGGGGCGAGCCCTCAAATCTAGGGAAGCGGTTGCAACGCAAGGCATAGCCCGGGCGAAGGAATGCAGACGTCCCCTCGTCTCATCCAGATCCTCCATCTGGCGGTCGTGTTTGGAACGAACCAGACAGTTCCAACCAAGAGCCTGTGCCCGCCTGAGGAAGGAAAAGATGTCGCTCCCTCTATCGCTCACGCTCACCCAACGAGTTCCCGACTCCGCACCGGGAGCTTGGCCGATGGCCTCCACCGTGTCCCCCCAAACGTCCGTCTCCTTGTGGCGAGCATCTCGCTCCGAGCGCTTCTCTTTGACCTTGCGAGGAGCAATGTCTCGCGTCCAAGCCCTCGAAAATGCCATGCCCAGAACCTCCGGCTCTAGCCCCGGAAGAACGCAAAGAGTCGTCTGAAGCTCCAAACCTTGACCCCGACCGTCTCCGATGAAGCCCAAACCCGTCGTCGCAGGGTGGTCCGTGTAATCCAGTTCAGTGCCGTCCTGAATGAACAGAACCGGACCCAAATCCGGGGTGCGAGCACGATAGCGAGTCGCTTCCCAATGAGGAGTGCTCAGAGCTTCGTGCGTAACGTCCCGTTCCGAGAGCAGCCGATATGCTGCCTTCACACTCGCCATCGAGCCCGTTTGAACGGGAAGACTTCCGCCCGAATTGCTTGCCAAACTTGCACCCAAGAGAACCGCCCGGTTCGTACGGCGCCTATCGCCCAGAACACAAGAACCGAATTGACGATGAGCCCAATCCATGGGCAAAACGCAACCATCCATATCCACACCCTCCGTGGCGTGACTAAGATGAGCTAAGGACGATACCAATCCCAAAAAAGATGTGGGTAAGGACAAGAGCGTTGCCCTGGGCTACATTGTTCTCGACCCTTCGGGCCTGCAGGGGAGACCAGGCTGGCAAGCCCCATTTTCCTTGCCCGATGAAAACTCGATCACCGAGAGAAGGACCCCTACCCACAGCCACGACGTTAGCCGAAAGAGGTCCCCGAGACACCATTGCGCCACAACCCAGCAAGATATACAATTAAGCGGTGCCGGCAAGTTCGCCGGGAAAAGGGGATCAAAAATGCGGATTGCTGTCTTTGCCTTGGGAACTCTCATCACAGGCTCGGCTTGCGCCGCAGGGATGCAGGCGGGCGACATTCTGGTCACCGAAGGCGGAGCCCGTAAAGTCTTCGAATACACGCCGCTGGGCGCCCTTGTTCAAACGTTCGATGTCCCCAGGGCTGGCTGGCAAGACAATACGGCGGGTACCGAGACGATCAGAGACGTAGCCACCACGGCGAGCGGAAAGCTCGTTGTGTTCGATGGCACGTTCCACGCGGGAATCTCCGTCCTCGACCCTACGACCGGCATTTGGAATCAATATCAAATCCGCGGCCTTTCAACCTTTAACAACGTAACGACCGGCAAAGTGGCGGTGAGCGGTAACTATGCTTTCGCCACCGACAGCAGCACCGCAGGCGGCGAGGAGGAAGGGATTGTCCGAATCAACCTGAGTGACGGTACCTGGACGAGATTCGCCTCCGGAGTCGATGGCGACGACGTCCTTGACATTTCGATGGGTGGCGACGGTTTGGTTTACTCCATGAACGGCAACGGTAGCCCCGCCGGGCAGTTTCTCGAGGGATACGATCCGGTCACCCTGGCCCATGTAAAGCACATCGAGTTGCCGCAAAGCTTCGTGTGGGGTGCAGGCCTCAATAGCCGCTCCTTCGCGGTCGATGCTTTGGGCAACATGTATCTCAATCAGTTGTATGGCCCGCTATTCAAGATGTCCCCTACCATGGACATCGTCGGCGACTACTCTTACACCCAGACCAGCTACATCGACGATATGGATCGAGGCGCGGACGGCACGACTCTGCTCACCGAGTTCGATGGCCGAGTCGTTCTGCTTGATGCCAGCGGCGCCCAAATCCGCACATTTGAAACGACGGGCAACTACTATTCCGAGTCGTTTGGCACCATTGTCGCGGTGCCCGAACCGGGCACCCTGGTCGCGTTTTCTGGCCTCGCATTGGGCCTTGTTTGTCGACGAAAACGAAGCTCCTAGCTTCTCTTTCGTCGGCGAACGACGGCAAGTAGTCCAAGCCCCAGCGTCGCATAGGTTGCAGGCTCGGGAACGGCGGCAGGAGTATAGTCGTGTCCCGAGGCGGACTTGATGATGACGCTTGGATCGGCGGATTCGAACGTTGAGTTTAAGGTGCCAATGGTCATTGCGATGGCTGAGGTCGGGTTCGCGTTGAACGTGTCAAAGGTGTCGCAGTCTCCATAGAGGGTCGAGCTGATGTCGAGGAACGACCCAACGGTGCCTACGACATCAAAGATAGCCGGACCCGTATTGGAAACGACGACCCCTGCATTGAAGTCCTGAATGGAGCGGAAGTCGCTCCCGATTTGGACGGTGCCGTTGAAACCCTGAGGCACATTCCAAGCTGGATCGTGATTCCCACTGACTCGTACTTCGTCGGAAAGCCAGGCGTGGCAGTGAATCGTAAACGTGGCGCCGACATTTGCTCCGTCAAAGTAGAGCCGGTCGAAGTAGGCGGCAGACGGATTCCCGTCTTCGGTTACGGTGGCGAGCACGCCATTTCGATTGGAGTTCTTCGAAGAAGCCTCTTGGTCGATATGGAGGGCACCGTAGGTAACAAATGTGTCGGCCACCGCGCTGCCGTTGATTGTGCCGTCATCGAACTTCGCTTCACTGTGTCCGGCGATCGAAGAAACCGCAGAGTAGCCAAGATATTGGTGGGTATCTACAGGTGCGTAGGAGGCGACGTAGGTGCGGATGTTTGAGTAGACGCCGTACAGGTCGGCGTGGGCTGAGGTAGTTAGAGAGGCCGAGATGATACAAAGAGCGAGGAGACGCGATTTCATTTTTTGGGTCCTTTTAGTGGTCGACACCAGCAACTGTCAAGATAAATTGGCAACGAGGTCCCCAAAGCAGTCTTTGAAGTCGGCTTGTTGCGATGCAAGAAGTAAAGTCTAGCCATGATTTGCGAAAGCCAAATGGTGCATATTCGTCATAAGTGGTCTGAATCACGCACGGAATCTACAATCCAATGATGCTTGCTTGGGGTAGTTCTTGCGGATGAGCCGTCGCAACGGGCCCGCGAAGCTGGTCGATTTCGCCTGGTGGACTGGCCTGACTCTCACCGACACTCGCTCCGCGATCGAATCAATCAAGGGAGAGCTTGAGGAGGAGCACGGTTTCCTTTTCGTCGGGAAGCAACGCAAGAAGGCGATCCCTCAAGTGATTTTGCTTCCCCCGTTCGACGAATACATCCTGGGTTACACCGACCGATCGCTGCCTATCTCGGTGGCGAACGCGAAGCAGTATGTGACCAAGAACGGGATGTTCGCGGCCGTGGTGCTCGTCGATGGCGTCGCTCAGGGTACGTGGAAATCTGTCAAAGGCGAATCGGTGATCAAATGGTTTGATAGCCAGCCGAAGGATTTGCCGCCAAAGGAAGAGTGGCTCCGCCCACCGCTCTAGGTGGAACTCAGCAAGAAGTTGAGTGAGTTAGGTCTCATGGTTTTGCTCCATTTGCGTCTCCCTGCTACTTGCCCATAAGATCCAAGGTTGCTCGGTTTCAAGGCAAAATTCTGAGCATCACCAAGAACAAAGAAGGCTGTCTGTTCATTGTCATTGAGGAGAGCAACTACGAAGGGAAAACCTCGGCCAGCAAACCCCTAGTAATCCACAACCTCTGGGTCACTCGCGACGTGTGGCACAAGTCTGCCACCGGTTGACAGGCGACCTCTACTGAGAATGTCGGCAACGAGGCCTGGCCCGACACGGTGCCTCCGATTCCGAACTGGTGACCTTCAGCATATTCACTGTAATTGATTCTAACGACCCACTAACCCGCATACTCACTAGCCCATAAGGCCTAAATATTGCCGTAAGAATGTAGTCGAAGGGGCACGCCCCTGAGAGAGCATCTATGAGCAATTATCGATTTACTTTAACCGCAGCCGTCGCGCTGCTCGGTTCCGTTGCCTTCTCGGCAGGAACCCTCACCGGCCAATACTATGCGATGTCCGGTGTCAACTCCGGCTTCGCCGTTCACCCCGATGCCGAGCAGGGCATTGACGGCGGGATCGTCACCGGTCTCGTCGAGAACAACCTCGGCCCGAACGGCCTTCCGGTCGCTTCCGCCTACGGCCTTTCATATGCTGGCCCCAGCGGCCCCCTTACCGACGTCAACGCTAACAACGAGCTCCTTTGGTGGACCGGCCACAGCGTCTACAACGGTGCTTCGGTGCAGTTCGACCACACGTCGAACGACGCACTTCCGATCAACTTGAACAACCTGTACCCGTTCGGCGCCGGTGGCGACCAGGCTTGGTATCAGACCGGTCACTGGTCGGGCAACTTCCTGACCCCGGCTGGCGGCAACGCGACCTTCACGGTTGGCGGCGACGACGATGTTTGGGTGTTCTTGAACAACCAGCTCATCGTTGACGGTGGCGGCGTTCACGGCTTCACCGCCTCGCCGGTGACCATCTCCGGCCTCAACCCCGGCAACAACGACATCGAAGTCTTCTTCGCCGACCGACACCAGACCGGTTCGCAGATCTACATCGATGCAGACGTTAGGCTGAACCCGGTTCCGGAGCCCGCTCCTTTCGCCGCTTTCGGTTTCGGTGTACTCGGACTCATCGTTCGACGACGCCGATCGGCTAAGTAAAGTTAGCCCTCGGGGCCGCGGACCATCTGGCCGCGGCCCCCCTTTTTTTGCATCCGGTATGGTCAGCGATTAACCGTCAACGGAAATACTTTCGGCATCAGCGTTGCGAACGCTAACTGCCACATGGCCTGGTCATGACCCGCAACGTACAGGTCGAAAGTCGTCTCGACTCCCCAGGTCAGCATCTTCTTGTAAACGGCTTCCGTGCTCGCGCCGAAAGTTTCCAGCGACCCACCGGCGAAGAACATGCGTGGCATCGCGTGCCTCGGCTTCGGATCGACCGGTGGGATGCCAAGGGAAAGGGGCATCGACGTCCCGAAGAAATCGGGATTCCGGATCACTGAGGCAGCCGCGAACGCTCCGCCGTTCGAGAATCCGGTGACCGCGAGGTCTTCCCGCTTCGTGGAGATCCCAAACTCCTTCGCGACGTACGCCCCCACTTCGTGGGTGAAGAACTCGAGGTGCTTGTCGAACCGATCGGGGACGAAGTTGGGCAGGTACTCGGCCGCCCTCATGTCCTTGGTTGGGTCGTAGTCGCCGCCGGTGTTGAGATTCTGCCCGCTGAAGACGCCGACGATCGCGCATGGCCGAACCCGGTGAGCGAGGATCAACGGCTCAAGCACCTCGGCGAAGGATTTGCAACTCTGCCCGTCCGCCATAAAGACCGCAGGGAGTGGTCCGGTCGGCCGATTCGGCGGAAGATAGATCGACACCTTGCGGTCTTCGCCAAGCGAGGTGCTGTGGAGGGTCCTCTCAATGAGCCTGCCCTGGAGGGTCTCGGCATGAGCAGGTTGGGGAACTGAGTTAGCTCCGTTCCAAAAGTGTACGGTCCCCCACTTGCCATCGTCGATGAAGTTGTAGCTGATGATCGCGGTGTCCCACTTCGGCATCTGAAGCTGGATGATCCACAGGTCAGTACCGGGGATTTGGCTCAGTGGCTCCTGGATTCCGCCGCTGAGCCGCACCTCCTTGGCGGGAGTTTTGTGGAGGAAGCTGATGACGTCGCCTTCGACCCATAACGCCGAATCTTGACCGTTGAGCCTATCGGCGAACGTGCCCGCTGAAGTTGCCCCAGGCAGAATCTTGAACGGCTTAACGAACCGCTTAGGTGGCGGATTTTTCCGCGCGTTCTCTTCAATCTTCGCAACGATCTGCAGCCACCGAGCATCAGATCGGATGCTCGTGAAGTCCTTGTCCGCCTTTAGGAAGTCGGGCGTGTTGTAGCCGTGGTCCGCTAGTTCGGAGAGCGCCGAAAAAGCTTGGTCCGTCTGGCCCACTAGTGCGAAAGAGCACGCACCGTTGTAGAGTGAGCCGATGAGCTTATGATCTTTTTGGTAAGCCTTGAGGAATAAGTCAGCGCTCTTTGCGTATTCCTTGGCGTTGTAAGCTTTCAGCCCTTGAGCGTCCAACTCCGAGCCCGATTGAGCGAGGAGGCTTGAGGCCAAGGTAAGCGCAAGAATGCCGATTGCGGCTCGACGAAAGGATCGTGAAAGAGACTCCATGATATTAACTGATACTGTACCAGTTAATTAGGAAGTTCCCAACTGTTCAAGGAGCTGATCGGAATATCCTTCTCCTGCGCCCAGCCTTAGGTATCCACCCGGACGGAGAGCAGTCTCACCGGGAGCTTAGACCCTTCTGCGGGCGCGTAGCCGTGCGGTTCCGCGCTCCAAAACGTGATGCTCTCACCCTCACACAGCTCAACTCGCGAGTCCCCGACGGAGATCAACGCCCGACCCGCGAGAATGTAAACGTGCTCCTCACCCGCATGAGATCGAACCGGGCTCGGTCCATAGAGCTCCAAAATGGTCGGCTTGATACGACCACCCTCCAGTCTTGAGCCCAGGATATTGAGCGGCACGACCCCCTTCTCGCGGGAGAGCTTCGCCATATCCACGCCCGCGGGGAGGGGACCTTCGTCGAACTTGGCAAGATCGAACCACGCGTCGTCCGCGTTGCGGTGCACCTCGTACGGTCGCTCCTCGTTGTGCTTGGCCTCAAGCAACTTCTCAAGGTGAAGTCCCATCACCTGCGCGACCTTCAGATAGGTGCTGCGACGCGAAGTCCGGCCAGCCTCGACCTGGACCACCGAGGTCTTGCTGATCCCTGCGAGATCTGCGATCTGCCGAATCGACATCCCCTGCTGCAAGCGAATGCGCCGAAGACGATCGCCCGCCATCGCACGAGCCGATGGATCGAAGAGTGAGGATTCAGAGCCCAAGTGGCTAACTTACCGCGAACGCTTGTAGATCGCGTCGTAGGTCTGCTTCCAGACCTTTCCGTCCAGGGTGTGCTCGATCACCTGGTGCACGTCGCCATTCTTGAGTTTGGTAAGTGTCGTGCGGTCCTGGATCTCGCGCCCATCGGGCAGAAACACGGTGCCCGAGAATCGAATGCCATCCTTCCATGGTTCACTTATTTTCTCTTTGTAAGCCCCCACCTCGGTCACCCAAACCTGCTTCCATTGCTTCTTGGCGGACATGAAATAGAAGAGGCTCTTGCCCGTCCCCCCGTCTGCATCCTTCCAGTTTTCGATGACCCCGAACCCCTTGACGACCTTCTCGACGACGTCGGTCCCGTCGAGCTTTCCGTCCGCGTACACGTTCCATTTGCCGACCCAGAAGTCGAGGTCGAGGGGAGCGGCGGTGGCAGCGACGAATAGCAAACTGGCAATGAACATCAGAGTCCAAGCTACCGCTTCCGGCCCGCCAGTCTTTGGAACAGATCCTCAGAAACTCATGGAATGGTTGAACCCAAACGTTGCGCCGGCGCCCCCGCTACGGCTTGCTGAACAAAGGGTTGGCCAAGACAACGCGCGCCAGAACTGCCGCGTACTCGCAATACTTTTCTGCGCCCGCTGGCTCGATCGTGCCATCCGCCTTCGGATGGTAGCGCTCGCGCCAATAGCCGTCTTTCGCTATCTGACAAACTTTCCGCACGGAGTCTACGAGCCGATCGTTGGCATGCATCCGCTGACACGCGAGTGCTTCCAAGTACCACGCTCGACCCATGGCGGCGACGTCGTGGGTGGGTGAGGGAGTTGCAAACGGCACCGGGTCTCTCTCCCAATCTTCGTAGGCAAATGGCTTGGTCACGGTCTGGGTCGGCATCCCGCCGAGCCAAAACGCGGGCTCATTCATGAGCTTCGGCCAAAGCTTCTTCAACTGCCTACTGCCTGCGATTCCAAATGCCACCGCTGCCCAGTTCGTATCCGAGAGGCCATGGGAGTCCACCAAGCCGTGTGAAATGTGAACGTACTCCCCGAAGTGATCTTCCCGCCAAAACGCGGCGACGAACGACTTCGCAAGAGCGTCCGCTCGCGCGGACCAAAGCTTCGCGTCTTTGTGGTGCGTCGCATGCATCATCCGGGCAAGCTCGCGAAGGGCGTGGACCGCGTAGCACTGAGTCACCCCATCCCAACCTTCTCGAGGTGGCAACTCGGTGTAAAAACCTGAACCGCTCACAAGACCGTTCGACGTGATTCGACCAAATACGTACTGAGCCGCCGCCTCAACCGAGGCGAGCCTCTCGTGGAGCCAACCCCGGTTGCGGTTTGCATCGAAGATCTCGGCTGCCGTCAGCACGTAGCAAATCGGGCCGAGGGTGCTAAGCGGATTGGATCGGAGCTCCCAATGGGTGAAGAGCCCAACCCATTGACGGGTCTGCTGGCTCGACACAGGTACTCCCTCGCGTTTCGGCGGTTTGTAGGTGAAGACGTCGTCCGGAACCTTCATCCCGCGCAGGTAAGTGTCTCCCGGTTGGGTGTCGCCAGTGAAGATGGCGAAGGGGATGTTGCCGTCTTTTCTCTGTGATGCGCGCACGAAATCGAAGTAGTCCTCAACCAAACGCGTTCGACCGATGAGCAGATACGCGCCGGCCATCTGCCACGAATCCAACCCGGGCCAGGTTGCCTCGCCGCCGTAGGCGCCGCCATCCGCACTGATATTGAAGAAGCCGGGATAGGCAGTTTCCGTCGCTGCGGGAATCAGATTCTTGTTCACCGCCGCTAAAACGCCCGCCCGAATCACGGGGTCTTTGATTCGCTCGATCTCCGACTTCTTACCCTGTAAGAGACCCCACGCCGGAGCGGTAGCGAGTCCCGCGATCATCGCCCCAGAAGCCTTTAGGAGGGTTCGGCGCGAGAAGTTATTAGTCGATTCTTTCAATGAGCGTGATAATACGCCAGCTAGGCTTCTTCGTCCAGCGGGAAGTTGCAGATGCTTCCCACGACCTCATAAGGACCCCGAACACTGCCCCAACCGAACCGCGGAACGTGATCCTCCGCCCCCGTCGGATTCTCGGTGAGCTGAGAATTCGCCAATGCGATCCGACTCCCCCACTCGACTTTCGCCATGAACGCCGAGCGAAACTCTGGATCAAGGGGAAGGCCAACTTCGTCGGCCGCATCGACCAGGAGGTCCACCCAGCGTCGTCGCTGCTCCTCAGTCAGCATCCGTCCGACATGCTTCCCAATCATCTCCCGCATCGCCTCGTTTTCCGGTCGGTCCCCCGAAAACGGCGTCCCAAGCCCGAAGCACTGGACCATGAAGGCCGCGACATGCTTCGGGTGGTCAGCATCCATTCCCGCGAAGACCGGCTGCAAGAGCGGGTCCTGAAAGACCTTGCCATAGAAGCATTCGGTCAGCTTCTCGAACGCAGGAAGCCCACCTGCGTATTCGGCTGGGCTCGGAATTCTTGTCTCGTCCACTATCTCTTGTACGAGGCAATTCCCTTGAACCACTCACATCAAATTGGGAACAGGCGGCCATCGTTGACTCCGGATCAAGAGTGACTCACCCTTAAAGATGCCCAAAAAGAGACTTACTCTGGCAGCCCCGTCGCCCGTAATCTCCTCTCATTGTCCTTGTTGTTGCGAGAGCTCTTTATCTAAAGGAGAGGAGACATGAAAATAAATCGAATGCTCATCGCGCTCGTCGCGATGACCCTGGGCGCAGTCGCTCAGGCCCAAATACCCCCAAACGGCAACCCGCCTGTTCACTTCACGGTGGTGAACGCGCTCAATAACCCGGGCTTTGAAAGCGGGACGCCCTACTGGGACACGAGCGGTTCCTACTACATCAACTCCGAAGGCGATCTCACGCATCCCAGCATCGACAAGATCACGACCCAATCCCACCATTCGGGAAGTCGCGGGCTGAACATGCACGTGAGCGACACCGGATTCGGCGATTACACCTTCGCCGACCTTCGCCAAACCCTATCGACGCCGCTGCCGACCAGCGCATGCTGGGACGCCTCTCTGTGGGCCAAGTCCTATGGCCAAACCCTGTTCCTGGCGATCATCTACACGGATGGCACCGCCTCGCAAAGCCAGTTCTACGTCTGGTCCGGCGATGCCAAGCCCGCCGACAACGGATGGGTCAAATGGGACTTCCGCTCGATCCTCAAGAGCGGGAAGACGATCAAACAGATCGACATCTCCACCGAGTCCCAGTCCGGATCCGACGTCGTCCTCGACGACATCTCGCTCAGCTACCTGAAGATCATTCCGTAGAGACGGTGCCTCCCCTTTCGAGGATGTTTGTCCCTAAAAAGGGGAGGGTAGGGTGGGTTCAGCCGCCGCCCAGCCATCTAGGTGAACGCGTTTACCGGAATCGGTATAGAATGCGGTCATGGTTGGACTCGTACTCCTCGCCGCAGTGGCCCAAACGCCCGCACCCGCATGGTCGACCGAACCCGGCAGCCTCGATCCCGGAGTGTCCCACGCGGTCATCCACAGCAAGGCTAACGGAGTCGATGTCGGCTACAGCCTCTATCTCCCACCTAGTTACGAGAAGTCCAAGAAGCGCTACCCGCTCGTCATCTTCCTCCACGGGGCCGGAGGCAACGAGCTTTCCGATGCGAATGGATTTGCCGGCGTCCTCGAGGGCATCGTTGACGCCAAGGCGTTCCCCGAGTCGGTCATCCTCTTTCCGAACGGCCGAATGAGCGGATACCGGGACCATCCCGATCAGAAGGAGTTCATCGAGACCTACCTCCTCGACGAATTGCTCCCCTACATCGAGAAGACGTACCGAGCCGGAGGTTCGCGAAATAAGCGAATCATCAGTGGATTCTCAATGGGGGGCGCCGGTTCGTGCCGACTCGCCTTCACCCATCCCAACCTCTTCGCCGGAGCCGTGGCTTGGGGCGGAAATGGCGGACGTGAACCCGGCCCGACCTTCGACGCCCTCAAGCTCAACGCAGACAAGCTACGCAAGAACAACTTCCGCCTCTTCATGGGGGTCGGCGAAAAAGACGAGTTCGCCCAGAGTGAAGCCTTCCCGGGCGCGCTGACCACCGAGAGGATTCTGTTCGAGAGAAAGGTCTTGCCGGGAATCGGCCACGACCTCGGCGCCTATTACCGAATGACCGCCGAAGACGGCTTCCGATTCGTAGCGCCAGGAATCAAAGCAGACTAAGTGAAAGCAACGACGCTCCTCCTCATCCTCATGCTCGTATCGATGCTCCACGCCCAACCTGCGCCCTCAAACGTGAGGGGGCGCGAATTCCCGTTGATCCATGAGGACCTGAGCGTGACTTTCAAAGTCTCTGCTCCGAACGCAAAGGAAGTCATCGTGGCCCCCCGAAGCGACAGCATGGGCATTCTCCCGCTCCATCTCACCAAGGGGAAGGATGGCAACTGGATTGGTACCACGCCACCCGTCCGCCCGGGATTCCACTACTACGATCTCATCGTCGATGGTTTCCATTGCAACGACTCGAACAGCGAAACCTACTTCGGCTGGGGTCAGGAGACCAGCGGGCTCGATGTGCCCGATCCCGCCCTCGATTTCTACGAATCCCACAACGTGCCCCATGGCCATGTCCACACGGTCTCCTACCTAAGCTTGGAAACTGGAAAGCAGCGGCGTGCCCTCGTTTACACGCCACCGGGCTACGAGAGCGGAAAAGGGAAGTACCCCGTGCTGTATCTCCAGCACGGAGCGGGCGAGAACGAGACCGGCTGGACCCGGCAGGGCCGCGCGAACTTTATCCTCGACAACCTTCTTTCGATGAAGAAGGCGCTACCCATGCTGGTGGTCATGGACCACGGATACGCCGATGGCTCGACCTTCGAACATGTCCTCATCGATGAAGTCGTTCCCCTCATCGACAAGGAGTTTCGGACAATCGCCGACGCCGATCACCGCGCGCTGGCCGGCCTCTCGATGGGGGGTGGTCAGGCGGTATCGATCGGTCTGAAGCATCTTGACATCTTTCACTCGGTCGGCTCGTTCAGCGGTTCCATCCGAAACTTCCAGGTCCCGAAAACACCCGAAAAGCTCAACCTCATGTGGATTGGTTGCGGCGTCGACGACGGACTTTACGGCCCCGCTGAAAAGGCTCACAAAGAACTGGATCTCGCGGGGATCCGCAACACCTGGTTTTCCACCTCGGGCACTCACGAGTGGCAGGTATGGCGCAAGTGTCTCCACGCCTTTGCCCCCCTCCTCTTCCGCCCTCGTGGCGCATATGTGGTTGACCTACGCACCGAATACCTCAAGGAACCCCTCGGCCTGGACCGGCCATCGCCGCGTCTTGGCTGGCGGATGGAGTCGACGGACCCTGATAGGCAAAACCTTCGGCAGACCGCCTACCGAGTCCTCGTCGCAAGCTCCCCCGACATCCTGGGTGAGAACAAGGGCGATCTCTGGGATTCTGGCCAAGTGCGCTCGAGCAAGTCTCAGCAAGTCTCGTATAGGGGGAACTCGCCTGATTCGGGCCAAGAGTGCTGGTGGAAAGTGCAGGTTCGGGATCAGGACAGATGGCTTCCTTGGAGCGAGCCTTCAAGATGGACAATGGGCCAACTGTTTGCAGGCGGCTGGCATGGAAAGTGGATCGGTACCGATCAGTTTTTCGCCCATCCACCACCCTCTCCGAACCACATCACTACCGAAAACACCGTCCAGGACCCATGGCTAAGAAAGTCCTTCGAACTGTCACGTAAGCCCGGAAAAGCCGTCGTCAATTTAGCATCCATCGGCTATCACGAGCTTTATATCAACGGGGTGAAAGTCGGCGAAGATGTCCTCTCCCCAAGCGTTTCCGATCTGAATCACCGAGCGAGATATGTCACCTACGAAGTGGGTCCCTATTTGCGAAAGGGAAGGAACGTTGTCGCCCTTTGGCTCGGCGTCTCGTGGTCGATCTACCCTCGCTATCTGAGTAACAAGCTTCCAGAGCGACCCGCCACTCCTATGGCAATCGCTCAAATGAATATTTCGTTCAACGACGGAACGTCGACGCAAGTCTTCACCGACGAAACTTGGAAGACCCATCCCAGCCCCAACCGCCTGCTCGGCGTGTGGGACTTCATGAATTTCGGCGGGGAGGAGTATGACGCCAATCAAGAATTACCCGGGTGGAATACCGCAGGCTTCGACGACAAGGGTTGGCAAGATGCCACCGTTTACAGTCCCGAAATCACGCTCAGTGCAGACGCGCTGGAACCCAACCGCCTCGTCCACGCTCTCTCTCCAACTAACATCAAAGCGATGCCAGATGGGGCTTATCTGGTCGACATGGGCCTCAACTATTCCGGCTGGCTTCAATGCGCCGTCCACGGCGAACCCGGTGCCAAGATCGAATTCCTCTTCAGCGAGAGGGAAGGGGTGGAGGAGACTCACAAACTCCACAGCGCCTACATCCTCGGCCCGACCGGATCCGGCATTTTTCGGAACCGATTCAACTATGGTTGTGGTCGCTGGATCACGATTAAAGGACTTGAGCAAGCCCCCACGAAGGACGACATAAGGGGCTGGCTTGTAAGGAGCGACTACCAAAGGGCCGCCGAGTTCGAGTGCTCGAACCCGCTCCTCAACCAGATTTATGACACCACGCTGTGGACCTTCGAGAACCTTAGCCTTGGCGGCTATGTCGTCGACTGTCCCCAAAGAGAAAGGATGGGATACGGCGGAGACGCCCATGCGACCACCCAAATGGCGCTTGCCAACTATCACATGGGGGCTTTCTATTCTAAATGGGCCCAGGATTGGTGGGACGTTCAGTCTGAAGACGGGAATTTGCCGTACACCGCTCCGACTTATTGGGGCGGCGGCGGACCGGTTTGGAGTGGCTTCTGCATCCATCTCCCGTGGTCGATGTATCAGCAGTACGGAGACACCAGCATCCTGGAAGAGAGTTGGCCGACCATTGAGAATTGGCTCGCCTTTCTGGAGACCCACGCCAAAGACAATCTCCTTCAGAAGTGGGGAGGCGAGTGGGATTTCCTTGGCGACTGGCTCTGGCCCCACGCCGAAGGCGTGAATGGGCAATTGCCGGAGACCCAGTTTCTCAATAACTGCTACTGGGTCTATGCCTTGGAGACGGCGGCCAAAATCCAGGACCTCGTCGGTTTGCCAGCTCCCGCCGACGCCTATCGAAGGCGTGCCGAACTGGTTCGGGATGCCGTTCAACGCAAGTTTTATCGCCCCGCGACTCACGACTACGCCACCGGCGATCAGGCTTATCTCGCCGCCGCTCTCTTTGCCGACATCCCACCCAAAGCCGAGAAGGCGGCGGTCTGGAAGCGGCTAGAGGAAGAGATTCTTGTCCACCGGAAGGGCCACATCTATGCCGGCATCACGGGTGGTGCCATTTTGACCCGGGTGTTACTCGACAATCACCGAGCCGACCTCATGTTCCCCATGGCCACCGCCGAGGACTACCCCGGCTGGGGTTACTTCATCAAAGAGGGCCACACTACGATGCCCGAGGATTGGGAGGGCCGACAATCTCAGCTTCACAGTAGCTACCTCTATATCGGAGCCTGGTTCATCGAGGGGCTTGCGGGCATCATGCAAGTGCCTGGGAAGCCGGAGTTTGAGTTGCGGCCGCTGGTCGACAAAATCGATCACGTCTCGGCTTGCTGCGACTCGCCGTACGGCCGGGTGGCCGTGAGTTGGTTGAAGCGAGAGGGGAAGTTGGAGTTGTCGGTCACGGTGCCTCCGAACTCGACGGCGACGCTAGTGTTGCCGGGAGAGAAGGCGGTCAAGCTGGAGCCGGGAGTCCACCATTTGAAGTCGTAGCGTCGGCGTCTCGCCGATGATCCGAGCGCTTTGTCGGTGGGCCCGACCCCCTCCCCCACGGTCATAGCCATTTAGTTTAGGCTTCAGAACCCCTCTCCCCTCCGGGGGAGAGGGGCAGGGGTGAGGGGTCCGGGAGCCGATAGCCCTTCGTCTTGACCCAAGAGAACCCTAAACTAAATCGCTATGTCTCCCACGGTTCCCCCTTGGGAAAGGGGCACCATCTCCGGATCCCTACACCAGCCGCAACAATTCCCGCTCTAAACGATCGTTCGCCGCGTCCATCGTCCACTTCTCTCGCACAAGCCGATACGCCGTCTCGCCAAGGCGCGACCGAAGCGGCTCGTCGGTCATTAGCTGCTCGATGCCTGCCGCCATCGCGTCCGGATCGTGCTCGACAAGGATGCCGTTGACCATGTGCTCCACCGTCTCCCGCACTCCGCCCTCGGCGACCCCGATCACGGGAAGTCCGCAGGCGTTGGCCTCCAATGGCGCGTAACCAAACGGCTCGAGGCGAGGCGCGTAGACGCTTGCCTTGGCTCGATTGAGCAGATCGATGAGCTCCGAATCGGAGATCATTTGCTTAGGCTGGAAATCCACCCCTAACTGTTGGGCGAGGGCAATCGTCTCAGCAAGATAGATCTCGTCTGACATATTCGCAACCCAAACGAGGGCTGGCCTAATATTCTTCGGTACACGGCCCAAAGCTTCCACCGCTAGCTTAATATTCTTTGATGGCCCCATCGTGCCTACTCCGATCACGAAGTTCTCGCGAGGCAAGTTTTTGAACTCGAATAAGTCTGGATCGATCCCCAAGTAACAGAGCCGCGAATTCATCCCGTACGCCCGAAGCAAAGCTTCACGGCTAAAGAAGGAGTTCACGAGTAGCGAATCGTAGCTTTGGGCATTCTCAAGTTCGGCCCGGCCACGGATTCCCGCGGAATGTGATTCGACGTAAAACCGGCCCCGTGCTTTGATGGACTTCACGGACAGCCCGCTTAGTTTTTCCTCGGATGGAGGGAGCCAGAGAAGGCGGGGCATCGGTTCGTAGAGTGGACGATTCGGCTCCTGAATGTACAGTGCCTTCGGCATCGACTTCACGTAGCGACCGATGTAAGGCGCATGAAAGTGCATGCACGTGTTTGCGAACAAGATGTCGAATCCGCCGCGATCGATCTCCGCTCCCGCTCTCTCGGAGTGAATCCTGAAGGACTTGACCATCCGCTCGCTCTGCCCAAGCGCGTGATAGAAGTTGATCAAGTAATTCGGAGACTCCCGGTGGAACTCCGGGTACCGAATCTCGTGTTCGGGAGCCAAGTCGGCCAACCGCAAATACTCTTCCTGCTTAACCTGGGGCCGCCAGAGCTCGATTGTGTGGCCACGCTTTTGCAGGCCGACGAGGTGGCCGTGCAGGGCGCGCTTCGCGCCTCCACTGGGCAGGTTGTACCAAACGGCGATCTTTAGCTTGCGTGACATAGGCTAGGGCGAGAGGTCGAGGAGCCCGGAGGTCGGCGCGGTGCGCTCGATGCCTTCCTCGCCCGGCCACAGCCGACCTCGCGCGGTGAGAAGCGGCATCATCGTCACTGCAAACCGCTTGAGAGCGCTCGGAGTTCCTTTGCGCAGGTTTACCGCCTGCCACGCCGTCTTGCGCGCCCCCGCCATGTCTCCGGTGAGAACATAGAGCGCAGAGAGATGGATCGCGCACTGGGCCAACGAATCCTTGAAGCCCTTCTCCAAGAGCTCGTCGAACAGACTCAAGATCGATTCACGAACCCGAATCTCCTCGTTCACCTGGGCTTGTGACCGCACAAAGGAGTTCCCGCCGTGCATGCGCCAAAACGTCAAATCTTCCGCCACGCAAGCCGCTTTGCCTCGCCGGCTCGCCTTGATCAGCGCCACCCAGTCGCCCGAGTATCGAAGTGAGGGGTCGAAGGAAAGACCCTCCCGACGAAACACCACACTCGAGGCCAAGATGCGGTTCTCGGAAAGCAGGAATGCCCGGAGGTCGGACACTTCGTCAGTCGGCCAATCGTCGTGGAGGTCCTCCTCCACCGCGTTCCCCTCCGCATCCACCTTCTTGCCGAGGGTGTAAGAGAAGGCGCACTCGGTGTGGGCTTCCAGGAGGGCCACCTGCTTCTCCAACTTGGTCGGTGCCCAAAGGTCGTCGGAATCCAGAACCGCGAGCAAGGAGCCCGACGCTCGGTCCATCCCCCGAGAAAGATTCCCGTAGGATCCGAGGTTGTGGTCGTTCACAAAAACCCCGATGCGTGGATCGTCGAACGAGCGGGCGATAGCCACGCTGTCGTCGGTGCTGCAGTCGTCGGTAAGGATGACCTCCCAATCGGTAAAGGTCTGGGAAAGAACGCTATCCAAGCAGGCACGCAAAAAGGGGCCGTGGTTATAGCTTGGAATCAGAACGGAGACGAGCGGCATAGATGACGGGTCTAGATTAGCCCAAACCCGTCATCTGCGTTACTAAACGGCCGCGAGAGCCGCGTGATGCTCGAAGTTTTCGCTGGCTGCCTGGGTCATCGTGGTGAAGTGGGCGCCCTTCTCACGGAAGTAGCGGATCACCTTGGTGAGGTCTTTAACCGAGTCGTGGTAATCGCGCAGTCCGAGGCAGATTACTTCTCGATTCATATTCGCGTCGATCAATTCCTTAATCGCATCGAAGCCCATATCCAGATATCCGTGCTTGCCCTCGTGGGTGGCGACGGGGATGTGGAGCATGCGGTTGGAGCCTTCTTTTCGCAGATCGTCCGAATCGCTGTGATAAGGCTCGTGGGGCGCGCCCTTCCAATCGACGAACATCTTGTAGTCGCCATCTGGGACGACGGAGCTGTCGACGAGAATGCCCATCTCTTCGAGGTACTTCACATCGCTGGGGAGAAGGGCAAAGCAGCCAGCTCGGAAGGCGGTTGCCTTGATCATGTGAGACTTCAGGGTGTCCTTGGCAACCCAGAGGATGTTGCCTCGCTCTTTCTCGTCTTCTACGTACCCGCGCTCGTTTTCGAAATTGACCTTCATCCCGATCTCATGCCAGGACGGGATCTTATGAATGAATTCGTGATAGTAAAGGTTGGTGTTAGCGCTGGGGTCCTTCATGGACACATGCACGAGCCAGGTACACGGAACGAACTCGCTTTCGAGCACTCGGATGTACTCGCCGGTGTAGCACCTGTCGTGGTGTGCCCCTTCGCAGTCGACGGTCAGAACAACATTCGGCATAGGTCAGTCTCCTTGACTCACTTTCGTGGTCGTGGCAGTCGTGGTGAGGGTGTAGCGCTGGCCAAGCAGGGTGAAGTTCTTGAACTTCACGGACTTCCACTGCTTGGGGAGATTTGGTTTAATACTCAACCAGCCGTTTCCTCGGAGCTTCTTGGTCCAAGCCGCTCCGGGCTCCTCCTTTGAGTCTATACGAATTCCGAGAAATCCGTACATAACTGTTTGTAAAGATCCTGCGGCACCGGTCGTAAAGTACGTGACGGGCTTGTTTCGCTTCTCTGAAAACAGCATAAGTGGGTTGTTAGTGAAATCCACCCAGCTCTTGCGCCAGGCGTCGTATCCTTTTTCGACGTCCCCCAGGCGCGCCCAGATCAGTCCGTGGACCGAATCTGACATCGCAGGTCCAGTTTTTATAACTTTATCTGCGAATCTGTCCATCATCACCTTCGCCTCTTTCTCGGCAGGTGGATATTGGAGGGGGTAGATGGCGAGCACTGCGGCGGCCTGTTTGTAGCTCTTCACCGTGTCCTTGTCGTAAGTGAGGAACGACTTGTCGTCGTGGGGAAGCTCATATTTGCTGCCCATAAAGGTTTGGGCGAGGATGTTTGTATAGAGGTCGTTGTCACCGACGTGATTTTCATCGGGACTCATCGTCCCGCTGATCTTGAATATTGATTGGGCAAATGGGTCACTCCTCACTGCATAAAACATGCCGATCCGAGTGAACTCGTTTTCTCCCGAAGGATCCCCGAAGCCGAGCTTCCCACGCTGGGTGGAGGCAAAGGCGACAGATCCGCTGATATGGTCTTCAAACTGGGATGGACCGCGTACCGTTTCGCCGCCCGAAACGCTCGACTCCCAGGGGTATTTGAGCCCGCTTAACTCCTCTCCCCCGAGCAATCCGAGTTTGCCGCTGGCCGTTGGCCGACCAGCCTTTAGCCAACCGTCAAAATTTTGGCTCGCAGCATTGGAAAGAGAGAGTCGGTAGTCTCCAATCGCCTTGGCCCCTTCCGGATCAACCAGAGCCAGAGCAGGAAACACCCAGATATCTGCGTCCCAGAAGACGTGCCCGTTGTACATCTGGTTGCTCAGCCCAAACGGGCTGATCGACATCTTGCCCTCCGGCGAAATCGCTGATCTGAGGTAGAAGAGAAACGACCTGATCGCCTGCTGGTCCTCGACCGGGCCATCGATTTCGATGTCCGTATTCCAGCGCTTTCTCCATTCACTCGTAGTTTCAGCCGCAACGTAGCCAAAGGTGTAGTTGTCGGCGAATGGAGACGCAATCTCCGCCCGGGAGTGCCGCGCGGACATCATGGCCTCAAAGTTCGGACTGCGACCCAGGCTCACGACATGCTCGATGACGAAAGGTGAGTTGAAACGCCCCTTTCCAACCCAAGTCGACACCGTCGAAGCACCCTTGACGATTGACCAAGTCCCGTTCTGATAGCTCCGATCCCTCACGAGCACTGCTGCTCCAGGCTTCCCGGCAACCAACAAGGATCCCCGCATTTCGTTGTCACGCGGGCTTGAAACGGATGTATCCACCGACACCGGCTGGCTGATCTCTATTTTGAGTTCGGCGTCCTTCGACGCCGTCACCTGCCATCGACTCGCCACCACTCGCTGGGTTGGGTGAACGACGTCGCGTACTTCCACCAAAACGCTGCCCGCCGCAGTTTCCTGCTTCCAACTGGTCACCAGCACTGCCTTTCGCATGTCCAGCGTCTGTTCGTAGTCCGTCCCCTTCTCCGGGCCCAACACCTCGTCACCAATCGTCAGCTTCGCCGCCATCGGGCTCTCGAGCGTCCGAATCTTCTCTTCGCCGGTGGTTTCGTACTCATCAATCGCGAAGAACGGCTGTCCCGTCCCCTCTCCCGCCCGGTTGAGCCTAACCCCGATGAGGCCGTTCCAGAGCAGGGCAGGCGTGGTTGAAGCCGGGTCAAGGCAAACGAGATCCCAAGGCCGCGCGGGTGCATGCTGCGCTACCTTCGGCGCGGTTGGGGACGATTTCGATCCGCAACCAAGGGACAGGAAGACCAATCCCCAAGACGCCCAACATCTCATTCCCATCATCCTACTAGAGCGTTGCAAAAGTCGCCGGAGTTCCTCACAGATGTGTGGCAGCCCTAAGCGCATTCTGTTCGCCAATTTTTAGGGCGAGATTCTTTAGGCTAGGTTTAAACAAGGAACGGACGGTTCTGATTCATCTAAGTCTCTTCCCTCAGTCAAGTCCAGGCTTTGCCATCACCAGAATGATCGCCGAGAGAATCGACGCAACCGTCCGAACATGGTTCCAAGGTTGCCAGGACGACACGTACTGCGGCCAAAAGTCGGGAGCCACCGCCAGCCGATCGTTGAGCGGAACGTTATACGCGACCGTCACAACGAACACGCCGACCAAGTAAGTAACCCCTGCCGCCAATAGTGGCCCCGTCTCGCTCCGATGCCCTCCGAACCACGCCCACATGGGCAGTGCAATGCTCAACAGACCCGAGAAGACAAACAGTGCGATGAATGGAGACCGCACGATCACCGCGTTGATTGAGTTCATCGCATGAGCCGCTTCCTCTGGCTTGCAAGCCGATAGCGCCGCCATCACGAACGCCGAAAAAGCAAAGAAAGTCCCCGCCACAAGCGAGTTGCTAACGGTAAAGATTTGAACGGCTATGCGATAGGGCATGCCTCCATTTTGCCCTTAACTTTATCGGCTGGCGTAAAGGAACGAGACCTTTGGGAGTGCCCGCGCACTCCCAAATCCTATCCGAGCGCGAGTTGCAAATCCTTCTTCAACAAGGCCCGTGCCCGGAACAGCCAGCTCTTGATCGTTCCCTCGGGCTTGTCCAACTCGTGGGCGATCTCGGTGACGTCCATGTGCTTGAAGTGCCGCATCAAGATGATTCGCTGGTACTTCTCCGGCAGTCGGCTGATCGCGTCGATGACCTGACCCTGCCGGATCGAGCCGGTGGCCTTGTCGTCGACTTCGTTGCTGTCTTGCAGCATGTACTCATGCTGGTCGAGCGAGTCGCCGCTGTGGCGGCGGTTGCGGACCGAGTCGACGCAACAGTTGGAACAGATTCGGCAGAGCCACGGCTTCAGAGGGCGCTCCGGATCGAAGTCACGAATGGCGCGAAGCGCCTTCAAAAGCGTCTCCTGGACGGCGTCGTTTGCATCGTCCGCGTTGCGCAGCATGCGCATCGCGAGGCTCATAAGAACGGGTCGATGGAGTTCTGCAAGAAGTTCAAAGGCAATTTCATCGCCATCTGCTGCGCGAACTATGAGATGTGATTCCCAGCTAAGGACACGGCCGGATTTCATTCTATTTATCGTTTTCTCCCTCTCTATTGTATAGGTGGTCCGATATGCCCGATAGTGTTCACCCCTAAGTTAGGGCAATGGTCCCTTGTGTGAGCGCCATAAGTCCCGCGCGCAAATCCCCGGAACCGCAGCTGTCGTTTGAACCTCATATTCAATAGGAGAGGAGCAATAAATGGCACCTAGGGAAGTTGCCATAAAACCCCAAGAATTACGGTTGTTATGTCGTCACGGACGCTTGTTTACAAATTGATGGTTGCTGGGCCGGTAGTGCTAACTCTAGGGATCGGAGTTCAGGCACGAACGAATTATGAGGAGTTTGAGCCGTTGGGCTACCTCAAGCCGGAAAACGATGCCGTGACGTCGTACGTCCCCGTGGTCCGCAAGACGGATTCGATCATAAAGGGCGAGACTACTGAAGCCGACCTTCCTCTGTGCCGACAGGTTGCCCAGATGTGGGTCGAAGATTCGAAGACCGGGCAAATCAAACCGCTTAAGCCGGCCTTTTACGAAGACACGATGGTGGACGGGGCCAAAGGCGAGATCACGAAGGCGGCCAGCCGAGTCATAGACATTCTAAATCTTGCCGCGCGACGCGAGATGGAGCGCAAGGACACCAAGAACGGCGTCGCTGACACCTTGCTCGCCATGGATGTGGCCCGAGTCCTGAAGTACACCGACTTCACCACCCTCGCCATGTATGGTTCCCAACACCGACGCGGTATCTCGATCATCCGAGGCCATGTGGGTGACTTGAACACGGAGCAGAAGGCAGCGGTTTTGGCCGAGCTTCCCAAGCTTTCTACTACCCCTACCGATCTGCAAAGGATGGCGGTGCGGGCAAGGGCTCTTTACGTTTCCTATAAGAGACGGCAGGGCGAAAAGCCGCTCTCCATCGAAGACTCTCAGGAGTTTGTCTCGATGCAGTCGGTGTTCACCAGCGAAGCGGACGCCGAGCAGAAGGTCAAGATGTTGAGATCTTCGGTCGTTGCAACCAACGATGACTCGCCGTTGGCCGTTTCCACTCTACGACTGGGCTACCTAGCCGAGATCGAGACCAAGCGCGTGGCAAACCTGTTGGCCGAACAGATAAAGGGCTCGAAGCGCTAAGCGCCCCGAGCCCCTCTCCTTTCCAAGCCGACTCTTAGTGGTCGGAGATATTCAGGAATCCGTCAGTTTTCAGGTCCACGCTGATGCCCTGGCCAACGAGTGCCTTATTGGCGGCGTCGGTTGCATCAGTGGATTCAAAGCTCCAAGTCACCGACGCATCCATGTTCGCAACGTTCACCAGCACAGGCGTCTTATAGAAGCCGGCCAGTGCCTTCACGAAGTCGCTCATCTTGCCTTGCCCAGCCTTGTCGACGCCAGCCCGAGTTCCCGGAACGGCGATGATTGCGCTGGACTTCTCGCCTTCGACTTGCACCGTGAACAGAGCTGCTTCCGCGTTCTTGTTCTCTAGGGTGCTCACCATGCCGTGGGTATCCACGTCTCGATGTTCGGTCTTGCCATCGACCACGATATCGAGGGTCTTCTTGGCAGAAGGCGTATATCTAAGCTGAACTTCCGACCCCTTAGTGAGCTTGAAGGTGATCTGGTCAGACGCGGGCATACCGCCGAGGTTGCCCATGGAGGGTTCATTGTTGCCTCCACGCATCGAAACAATTGCACCGATGATGGCGGCGGCAGCGAGTCCGCTGAAAGCTAGTCCTCGGAACCACGTCGCCCAGACTGGAGTCGATGTTCGCTTCTTCGCCTGGACTTCTTCCAGTCGTGTAGCGATGCGATCGCTCAAGAATGCGGGAATTTCGATCTCTTCGAGTTTCATCTCGCAGAGATCGTTCATGGTCGTCTCGAACGCTCGGTACTCCGCTTGGAGGGTGGCGTCCGTCTTCAGACGCTGCTCGAACGTCTGGCGCAATCCGCCCTCGAGGGTCTCCTCGTAGTAGGCGGAAAAGAATTCTCTAGCTTTCTCTTGATTCATATTCTTCTGATGCCCAAATACGACGATGGGCAAACAATGCGGCTATTAAGTTATTACGTTCAACAACGCAGTAATCTCAAGCAGCTCTCCTTTGCTTGCCTACTGTGCATTTGGGAATCGTCGGCATATGCAGCCCAAGAATCCCACTTTGTTCGACCCACTATAGTTTGAAAAGTTCCTCGTCTTTTACTAGAATCTCTCTCAAACTCAAGCGAGCCCGGTTCAAACGGCTTTTTACGGTTCCAATCGGTAGGTCTAAAGCCGCAGCGATCTCCTCGTAGCTCATCATCTCGGCGTGATACATCACGATCATCGCCCGCTGATACTCGGGTAGTTGGGACACCGCTTCTTCCATCCGACTTTCGCGCTCGGTGTGCTGATATTGCTCCTCGGGATTGAGCCCGGGGTCTTGCACCTGCCGCTCCAGTTCGCCTTCCTCGGTCGGCATGTTCGCCTCAAGAGACAGGGTCTGCTTGTTGCGATCCTTCTTTCTCAGGTCGAGGAAGCAGTTGGTGAGGATTCGATAGATCCAAGTGGTGAAGGCGGCCTGGCCTTTGAAGTTGTGGAGCGCGTTGTACACCCGCACGAACGCCTCCGCCACTACGTCGGCGGCTTCTTCAGGATTTCGGGTGAGCCTGAATGCGTACTGGTAGGCCCGAACTTCGTGCTTCCGGATCAGTGCATTGAACGAGCTCTTATCGCCCTGCTGGGCTCGCTCGATGAGCATCTGATCTTCTAAATATCGTTCACTCATGAAGAGTCCTCATTACGGAGAAACGAACGTGCGAGGTGCATCGCTACGAGCCTCGCGAATCGCGCGCTGCTCTTCTTGCGAAAGATCTCGCTCCGAGCGCCCGTTCACCAACGGCTTGCAGTAAACGCGGCAATCGGATCGGCCCACGATGCTGGTGATGACCGCCCCGTTGCCCTGATCGTCATATACCGCCAAAGCGAAGCTTTGGCTCCCCCCCACGTCTTCGAACGCGTCGTACCGAACGAGTCCGACGAAACGCTTGGAGGACTTCTGAAGCTCCTCCAATCGATCAGCTCGGTCTTTGAGGCTCCGAACTTGCTCCTCAAGCAAAAGGCGCTCGCGAAGGTGATCGTAAAGGAGGGTCTCCAGGTTGTCCCCTCGAGAGCCCTGAAGCAAATCCTTCCAACGCTCACTCATCCGACGCTGCCGTAGAGCTAAAACGATCACAAAAACGGCCAGAGCAAGGAAGCCGACGAGAAGTAGGGTCAGAACTTCGGCACTATGTTGAGCTAAGCTACTAAGAACATCCATAGGGTCGATCGCCGACGGCGGACATAAAGTATAGCGGACGGGGGAACCGCCGCGTCTTCGACCACGCACGTGTATCCATGCGCAAGAGTAAAAAAAGAATCTTCACCGGCTTTGGCGTTGTTTTGCTGTTTGTTCTCATTTTTGCCATCTTCTTCAAAGTGAATTTCCAAACCGTCGTGGTCTCCGGCCTGTCCATGTTTCCCACATTTAAGGACAAGCAGCGAGTTCTCGTGAGCCGCGCTTATTGGCTCATCGGACCGATCAAGGACAAGGACGTGGTCGTCATACGCGACCCCAACCCAGACGGCTACATCATCAAACGCGTCTACAAGATGGGCGGCGAAACCGTGGATTGGGCCAACATCCCGGAGAACTGGTCGCTCACTGCAGGAGACTTCGTCGTTCCCTCAGGAAACATCTTCGTGCTCGGCGATAACAAGAAGGTCTCCGAAGATAGCCGCAAGTTCGGCCCCGTGACGGTGGATCGAATCCTCGGCAAGGTCGTCGTAAAACCGTGAAACGCTTTCCCGTAGGTCAATACGGGAGGCAAAAGCTGCAGTTCTATCCCGCCCCCTTCCGAGCCCCCCTCAGAGCTTTTGCTGGACTCGTCTTCCCTTGGGATGGCGAGAAGGTCCTGGTGTGCGACATCGACGGTCGAGGCTGGTGCATCCCCTCGGGTCGAGTCGAGCCGATGGAAACATCGCTCGAAGCGGTCCATCGCGAAGCCCAAGAAGAAGCAGGCGCCATCCTCGCGGACGTTCAATACATCGGCTGCTACCACATCAGCGAGCGCAACGAAGTCCGCTGGGCCGACTGCTTCACCGCCCGAGTTGACCGGCTTGTCGAGATCGGCATGCAAGAGGAGTCGAAAGGCCGAAAGCTCTGCACCCTCGAAGAACTCCCTGCGATCTACCACCTCTGGAATCCGCTGACCTTGATGGTCTTCGAGCACGCGCTGGAGATCGCGAGAAGAGTCGAAAAGCGCAGGGCGTAATCCGGTCAGATCCCCAAAAACGGTCGGTGAAACTCGATCGCCGTTTGGATGTGTTCGTCCCAATACTCCCACGTGTGCGCGCCCGGATGCTCCTCGTATTCGTGGGTAACTCCCCGATGATCCAGAAACGCGTGGAAGTCTCGATTCGCATCGAGCAGAAAATCCTCTGTCCCGCAGTCAATCCTTAGAGCCGGGACTGTTTTAGAACCCAACGCCTCAACCTTAGCAAACAAGTCGTTGACTCCGCCCCGAGGTGATGGGCCTAAGATTCGGGTTGCCTCTTGGCCCCACGCATCATCGTCAAGCTTCTCCTGATGGCCATACCAAAGTGCCGCCGACAGAGCCGTCGCCGAGGTGAACAGATCGGGCCGATCCAGCGCCAGCCGAACCGCACCGTAGCCGCCCATCGAAAGACCCGCGACGCACCACTTGTCATTGGTCGGGAAGTAGTTGCGCACGACGTCCACCAACTCCACGCCGATGGCCGAGTTGTACTGAAAGCCCTCGACCGCATCGCAGTAAAATCCGCGACCTCCGTTTGGCATCACCACGATCAGGGGCAGGTCGGAGACGTAGCGCTCGATACTCGTGCGGCGCAGCCAAATTGTGTGATCGTCGGAGAGACCGTGGAGCAGAAACATCACCGCATAAGGGCCGGGAAACTTCCGGTCGGGGAGGATCACGGTGGCACCTGTTTGCATTACCAGTGCGTCAGAGAAATAGTGCAGATCACACAACGGCATGTCGTGTATCGTACTTGGTTCTCCGCTTATAATGAACCCGATGGAGGCTCTCAACTACGACACGCTTATCGACCAACCGTACGATTCCGCCCTCTATGATGTAGACGGTACGGTCACTCCTCTCGACGGCTTAGCCGCGTTTGGCGACGGCGCCTTTGAGCAGTACAAGCGCTGGGATTCGTCTCGGTGGCCAACGCCTACACGCCGGATGAGGTCGTGGACTCGATCGATGCGTTTCGAGTGCTTCTGGGCCAGACGATGCCGGAAGGAACTCAGCTCCAGTTCGAGTCAGCCGCCGTTGGTCGGGTAGAGAGCCTTACTCCCGATGAGCGGATGGACTACGTTCGCAAGTTCATGACCTTCTATCACCTCGACCCGCGGCTCGTGGCCCTCGCCCTGAAGCCCGAGCTCATCGAAGTAGTCACCCGTATCCTGGGAGCCGAGCCAGAGGTCTACCAAGACATGGCCCTCCTGAAGCCGCCCGGCATTGGGCGCGAGAAGCCTTGGCACCAGGACCATGCCTACTTCAACCTCCCGATGGGAACTCCCGTCGTCGGCGTGTGGATCGCGCTGGATGCCGCGTATCTCGAGAACGGTTGCATGTGCTTCCTCCCTGGCGGCCATCGCGAAGGACCCCTCCCCCATTTCAACCGGCGCGACTGGCAGATCTGCGACGCCGACGTGATGAAGAAAGGCACCAAAGTCGCCGCCCCCCTCCCGGCCGGCGGTGCCCTCATCTTCGACGGCCTCACCCCCCACGGCACCCCCAGCAACAGGTCCGGCGCCCGCCGCCGCGCCCTCCAATTCCACTACATCCCGAAGGGGACCCTGAGAATTTCGCTTGAGGAGCGAATGGAATTGTTCGGAGCTGAAGGGAAGAACGCTACCTGCTAGAGTCTGCAGAGATAGTTCCGGGAGCCTCCCCTTGCCGAGGATGTTCGTGCCTCGGGAGGGGGAGGGCAGGGTGGGGGTCATAGCCATTTAGTTTAGGCTTCAGAACCCCTCGCCCCTCCGGGCACGAACCAATCCCGCAAGGCGAGGCACCCGGAGCCGACGCTACATCGGCAGATAAACAACCAAACAAACGTCGGTGACGTTCGAACCAGTCGGACCCGTGCGCACCAACCCGCCGCACGCTTCCAAAAACGGATAACTGTCGTTCGCGGCAAGTGCCTTCCGAAAGTCCAGCCCCGCCGCGCGAGCGCGGCCTAGAGTGGCGTCGTCGACGAGCCCACCCGCCGCATCCGTTGGCCCATCCGCGCCGTCCGTTCCCGCCGCCAAGAACGCAACATGAGGCAGCTTCCCTACCAGCGGCGTCGCCGCCAACGCCATTTCCGTGCACCGACCGCCCGACCCCGAGCCCCGAATCGTAACCGTCGTCTCTCCGCCAAAAACCAAACAAAACGGCTCCGCAGGATCCGATTCGATGTGCTTCTTCGCTCGAGCGCAAATACGGCGGGCCATCTCCCGGGCCTCGCCCGACATTGGGTCGGAGTAGCCGTGAGCCACCAGCCCAATCGACTCCGCCGCATCGATCGCTGCGTGAATCGCAACCGACACACTCCCAACGACAAAATGATCGACGCTTGGCGTTTCGGCAATGAGCGGGTCGAGAAGGGCATGCCGAACGCTTTCGGGGAGTTTCCCAATCAACTCAAACGGAGGCTCTGCCTCCGACGGCGCCACGAACGGACCCGAGCCGATCGTGGCCAAATCGTTGCCGATCACGTCGCTCAAGACCAAGACGATGACCGTCGCCGGAGCGAAAGCACGCGCTAATCCTCCGCCCTTGACCAACGAAAGGCGCGACCGAACGCCATTGATCGTGCGGATGTCCACCCCCGCTTCGAGAAGCGTTTTCGTGGTGGCTTGCAGATCGTCCAGCGAAACCCCGTCCCGCAAGGACTCCATCAGCGCCGACGCCCCGCCCGAGAGTACGAAGAGGACGAGGTCCTTCTCGTTGCAAGAGGCCGCCAGTTCCAACATCCGTTGCCCTGCCGTCAACGATGCGGATGAAGGGACCGGATGCCCGCCCTCCAAGACATCGAGGCCCGTGACCGGGGCCAGGTAGCGAGTCACAAGCAGCCCGCCAGAAACGCGCGATCCGAGGATCTCGACCAAACCCGATCCCATCTGGACCGAAGCCTTGCCTGCTCCTGCGACGAACACTCGGTTGAAGGCATCAAGATCCACGTGTCGACCTTGGATAAACAACAAACCACCTTCGAGGGAAACCGCGTCGCGCACGAGCTTGTCGGCGCGTACGCTTTCGAGAACGGAAGAATAGATCTTCAGTGCCTGTTCCGCCGCCGGACTCGAGGGCGTGGCCTGAATGTCCATCACATCTCGGAGAACCAGTCGAACGTCTTATCCCCGAACCAGGGAAGAGACTCATGGCCGAAATCGGGATAAAGCTCCACGGACTTCTTGGACGATATCTTGTTGTAGGCCGCGAACTGGGTGGAAGGAGGGCAGATCGAATCTGAGAGCCCGCAGCCCAGCATCACTTCACCGCGGATCCGTGGTGCCAAATGCTGGACATCGATGTAGCCGAGTTTCGTAAATATCTCCTGCTCTCGTTTGTGCTGGGGATCGTAGGTTCGGAAGTAAGACTTCAACTCGTCGTAGGCGTTCACCGCCAAATCCATCTCCCAAACTCGCTGGTAGTCGCAGAGGAACGGGTAGGTAGGAGCCGCCCGAGCGATACGAGGCTCGAGCGCCGCGCAAGCTAGGGTAAGTCCTCCGCCTTGGGATCCGCCGCTCGCCGCAACCCGTGTCTCATCCACTTCCGGCATGTCCATCACGATCTTCGCAAGCTGCGCGCAGTCGAGGAAGATCTGCCGGAACAGCATGTTCTCGGGGGCATCGTCCAGCCCGCGAATGATGTGCCCGCGAAGCGTGGTGCCCTTCACTGCGCCCGAATCCTCGGAGAGTCCGCCCTGGCCGCGGCAGTCTAGCGAAGCGACCGTAAACCCGTTCGCCACATATTGCAGCTTGTCGTTCCACTCCCCGCCATGAGCGCTGTAGCCGTGGAACTTCACCACCGCCGGAGTTCGCTCCACCAAGTGCTTGGGTCGCATCAGCTTGGCGTAGATGCGGGCGCCGCCAACCCCCGTGAACCGAAGGTGGAAGCACTCGGCGAACTTCGCATTGATCGGGTGGGGGGTCAACTCGATCTGCGGATCGATCGATCGCATTTCTGCGAGCCCCTTATCCCAGAATTCATCAAAATCCAAAGGCTTCGGATTCCGCCCTTGGTAGTAATGCAGGTCCGCGAGCGGCATGTCGACGAGGGGCATGTTTAGTTCTCCGCGAAGATCTCTTTCAGGTCCGAGAGGGCCAAGGCAAAGTCGAAATTGCCATCTCGCTTACACTCCAGACTCACCTTGTTGTCGAATCCCAGCTCCCTCAGTCGGTTGGCAAACCCCTCCATCATGTAATCGGATGGTCGTGGGGAGAGGCGGGGAAGGTCCGCGATGTGGACGTGCGAGGGGCAGTACGGGATCTGCTCCCTCCAATACTCTTCTGAAGGTGCCGAGTCACCGACGTTGGTTGCGTCCCACTCAATGAGAATGTGATACGAGTCGGCGGTGTAGCCGGCGCCAATTTCGCGCATCGATTCGGCCAACTCTCGCAGATCGTTTGCCACATTGGTCTCTGTACGGTTCAAAGATTCGGGAGCAATCACGATGCCCGTCTCCGCGGCCATCTCGTGAATATTCTTCACGACGTCCACGAAGAGGGCCATCGATTCGGCCCGATCCATGTCGTCGGGCGCTCGTCGCGAGCCACCGCTGCCGATCACCATCGTCTCGATTCCAACCTCTTTTGCACACCGAAGGAGTTGCGCAACGTAGTCGCGATACGGGGTCGCATCGGCTCCGATCAGCTTGATCCACGGAGGGAAGAATAAGTTGGTCGCCTTGCAAGGGAAACGGCAGTAGTCGGGATGGTTTTGCACCATCAAGTTCGCGGGCAATTCCACGTAGTCAAAACCTGCTCCCAACACCACCGACGTTTCGGTGTCCGAGCAACACACGCCAAATCGCATCTAAAGCCGAACTCTCGCGCCGTTAGTCTGGCTGCTCTCGTAAATAGACAAAATCACTCTCAAAGGCTCCAATGCCATCTCACCAGTCATATAAGGTTCCGTTCCATCGACGACCGCTCGCGTGAAGTCCTCTATCTGCAGCCGATGCTGCTCTCCCCAAATCGCGGTCGGATCGGAAGCGCCGCCCGGCTCCTCAATGGAGTCGTGCAGATGGAGGCTAGGAGTCGGCTGTTGCATCACTCCTGCACCGTATTTTCCTTCCTGGGCAGCGACTGGGTCAATCTTCCAGAGCTTTTTGCGGTCACCTTCAATGATTACCGAACCATGTTGTCCATGCACCTCTAACCGCTCCGCCAAACCAGGGTAGCAAGAGGTCGATCCCTGTATTACGCCAGTTGCGCCGTTCTTGTATTCAATAAGCGCAGCGGCTACGTCTTCCACCTCGATATCGTGAGACGCTGTGCGTACCTGAGCCTGAACCGACTTGACCCCGCCCATGATCCACTGGATCATGTCGATATAGTGCACGCCCTGATTGATCAGGCATCCGCCACCATCCAGAGCCCACGTCCCGCGCCAATCGCCCGAATCGTAGTACGCCTGGGTTCGGTACCACTTGATGTAGGCGTCCCCCTCGATGAGCTTCCCAAAATCACCGCCTTGCGCGGCATCGTGGAGATCGCGAATTGCGCTGGAGAACCGGTGTTGGGAGATGCAAGCCAACTTTACGCCGTTTTGTTTGCAGGAGTCAACCAGTGACTGGGCCGCTGCCAGATTGATGTCGATCGGCTTCTCGACGATCAGGTGCTTGCCGGCGGCGGCCGCCTTGATGCCGACTTCAGCGTGAAGCCCACTCGGGACGCAGACGCTGACTACATCGGAGTTTTTGAATAGGTCCTCGAGCGACTTCGCTGCCGGGGCGCCGTATTTGTCCGCCGCTTCGGTCGCCTTCTCGCAATTCGTATCGTAGAACCCCGAGACGGTCGCGCCATCGATGCCCTTGATTGCATCGACGTGGGTGCCATAGATCGCACCGCAACCAACGATTCCGTACCTCAGCACGCGATGCCGACCTCGCCGAGGATCTCTCGAAGCCCATTCACCGCTTCCTCGAAAAGACTCTCACCCGAGAAACCGCCGAACGGTCCGACCGCGGAAAGGTGTGGCTCCAGGGTGAGCGGTCCACTCCATCCTTGAGACAGTAGGAACTCGAGCGTCTCCTTAATCTGCCCCTCGCCACGACCCGCGACCACCACCGAGCCCGCACTCTGAATAGCATCCTTGATATGCAAGGTGTCGAGGTAGGGGACGATCCACGGGAACCAATTCTTTAGAGGCCGATAGCCGAGCAGAACCGTGTTGGCGAAGTCAAAGGCAAAGCGCAAATGCGGGCTCTGAATTTCTTCCATAAGGCGCTTGGCGTCGTCCGGATAAGCGCCCCAAAATTTGGCGTCGTTCTCGTGGATGAGCATCACATCCGCTTCTTGGGCCATCTTCACATGCTCCCGCATCCAGTCTAAGGCGGCGTTCGCGTCGCTCGTTTCGGGAGAGAAGATGCGAATGCGGCGAGTGCCGCAAACCTTTGCCGCGCCAATCGCCAGCCGCAACTTAGCGCTCTCTCGCTCCAGGGCCCCTGGCTCCAACTTCACCTTATTTACGGGCGACGCAATCGCTTGAACGTGAAGTCCTTTTTTCGCGCAACTGTCCACGACTCGCTTTAGGTCGAGGTCTGAGAGGTCGAGCACATTCCTCCCATCCACCCCTCGCAAATCCAGCCCCGGCACCCTCAACCGAGCCAGCACCGAAGTCTGCACCTCCAGGTCCGGACTGATTTCATCGGCGAAGCCAGAAAGCACAAACCCCATGAACCTAACGTTACCTAACCTCGCCCCTTCCGGCGAGCCGCAGGCTGTAGCCGCAACCTCCGTGGTGGCGAGATGCGAAACTAGTCAAACCTCAATCCATCGGCAATCACTGGATGAATAAATCGCGAATACCCCGCCACTCGCAACCTCGTTTCCAACTCAACCGGATTCGTCGTCAAGGCCAAAACCGTCCCGCCCATGCCAGCCCCCGCTAATTTCGCCGCCAACGCTCCCGATGAGAGACAAGCCGAGATCAGCGCATCGATCGCATCGCCCGAGCCCCCGAGAGCGGCAATCCGCGCCTGATTGTCCGTCATGACTTCGCCAAGCACCTCGTAGTCCCGCGAAACCAAAGCCCCTGCTGCGATATCCGGAAGCTTCGCCAGGTGGAGCATCGTCTCCACCACCTCACGATCACCCGCCAACCACCGATCTGCCATCGGTCCATGCACCGATCCACTAAGTCGCTCAACCCCCGTGGTGATCAACAAAAACGGTAGATCCGGCCGAAACCGACCAATGTCATCCAGCGACGCATGAGGTCCAGGATTCACCGGATGCTTCCCCGCGAAATCCATCAACCGAAGCCCCCCATGGACAACCATGTAAGCGTCCTGATACCCGCACATCACCCCCGCCTCATTCCGCTCGATGTCCCTAACGAGTTCAGCGAACGCCGGAGTCTGCAACTCGGGAGTCTCGTCCCGAGCCTTTAAGACGCAGGCGACGGTGGCCGCAAGCAACGCGGTAGATCCCGCCAAACCGCTTGAGCGCGGCACGTCGCTAGACCACTCCACTTTCACCCCGTCAAGGGGGAACCGGGCAGTTGCCGCGTTCCACAAAGTAAGGTCGTCCGGCAATCCCGACTCGCCAATCGTCAGCCTACAAGTCGCCCGCACTGGCAATGAGCAGGACAAAACCTTTCCACCATAGATGTCGCTAGGGTTCCCCGCGATGCCGCAGCGGCCGGGGGCACGGGCGGTGATCGTCAAACCCCCGGTCATCCCTTAATCGCCCCGTTGATCGTTTTGGGTTTGTCGGTCTCGATAGCGATGCTGTTGAAAATGTCTCGGAACTCAGTCAAGCGAACCTGGAACGTCCCTTTGACGGTGAGATAGCCGTTGGTGAGACCCTCGGGTCCCTTTGGTGTGAACCTGTTTACGTGGGGATTCCAGACCGTAAGCTCGTCGGTGGCCGGGTCGAACCCAAGGACCGCATAGGCGTGCCGGGAGGAGAGGCCGGGGACCGTGGTGCTGGTGATGCCGGTAACCATGATCCGTTTTGCCGGGACCGCCTCCTTGACAACATCCCTCAGGTCGTCAAGGCTGATTCTCTCGCCCCGCTTCGGGATGCCTAAGTTGTAGCCGTGGAAGGAATGCCCGGTCATTGCTTCCGCAACCATTCGCGTATTCCCGCCACGCCCGATGACATCCACAAACGGTTTCGCCTCATCCGGATGGCCAGAGAGGGCGATTCGGCGATCGGCCCAGGACTTCTCGAGAACCCTCAGCCAAAGCCCATCACGGTAGCCCGCGCCGCCAAGAGCAAGCTCTCCTTGGGTGTAAGGCTGGACATTAATTTGGAATCCGTCCGGATAAGTCACCCGGTACTCCAGGTTTTCCGGATCGACTTGAATCATGTTCGTGATGACATGAGGGTCTCTGGCGAGAACCGCACCGGTCGCGGCTACCAAGAAGCAGTCCCCCAATGCGCCTTGCTTGCAACCCTGAAGAGTGGGCCCATCGGCTTGGAAAAGAGGAGCCTTCAGTCCTCCCGAGATCCGGCTAAGGCAACTCTTGAATCCGGCCACCAACGACGGCAAAGAGGGATCCTCGGCATCAAAGTAAGCCTTGGTAAGGGGGGACAATTCGTGCCCCTTTCGGTGGTATTGGGCCCGAATCGCCGCCGAAGCAGCCGCCGCATCGCCGATAACCTCGCGATTCTCGATCGCTTTCATAACCTCGTCATCGCTTAGTTGCCCGTCGTGATTCCCGTCCCACGAATCGAAATTGACGCGTACTGCCTCCACGAAGCGAAGCTGCAGGAGGTTGGGCGGCGATTGCTGCGCCAGCGCAGTGGCGACCCACAGCACGAGGCCAAAAGTGATGACTTTGCGCACGTTCGAGAATAGCACCAGAGCGCTCAGTCCCAGTTCATGCGCCGCGCTGCCGAATACTCGTCCACGCTCCCGCAATCAACTCGCTCCTGCCCATCCTGCAAAGCGACCGCCTTCAAATCCATCCCCTGTTCGATCGCCTGATTCAGCGCCTGACTCAAGTTGATCTCACCCTTCGCATCTCGGTCCACGGTGTTCGCGCGATAGTCGCTCAGAAAACTCATAAACCGGCCCGAGAAGGCAAACCGAGCCGCGACCGCCCAGCGGCTTTCGGTGTCGCTTGCCTGCGGCTTCTCAAGAATCCGGCTCACCCCGCCCGATGTCTCGTCGATCTCCACGATCCCGTATTGAGAAACCTTCTCATTGGATATCGGCTCGACCGCCACGCACCCGTCGATCCCCCGAAAGACTAGATTCCCCATCCGCTCCAGCGGTGAGCCGCCTTGGTAGACCACGTCGCCAAGCAAGACAAAGCAGTCCTCCTCGATCCCCGCGCAAGAAATGGCATCCGCCAGCCCCTTCGGCTCGGCCTGATACACGACCACTACGTCGTCGACGAGCGCATTCACGAATTCATCGATGTCTGGCTTATCTGGCGAGTTCACCACGATCACCTGGTTCGCTCCCGCCGCGAACGCCTCTTCGATGACCCGCTGCAGCACCGGCTTCCGCCCAAGTTTCAGCAGTTCCTTGGGCTTTCCCGCCGTCACATCGGACATCCGGGTTCCTCGACCCGCTGCGGGAATAATCGCCTTCACTATGCGAGTGTATCTTTTTCAGGGCGCCGGGCACAGGGCGCAGGGCGCAGGTCCGGAGTAAGAGTTGTACCGTCGCGAAGCGGGGGACGGGACCGCCAGAAATTGACCTTTACCCTGCGCCCCGTGCCCTGAAGATGGGCGGTAACATTCCTTCAATGCCAAAGTATTCGCTGGGACTCGACTACGGAACCAACAGCGTGCGCGCTCTCTTGGTCGACGTTTCGGATGGAACCGAGGTCGCCATGAGCGTCTTCAACTACCCATCCGGAGATGCCGGAGTCCTTCTCGACCCGAAAGATCCGAACCTGGCGCGACAGAACCCGCAGGACTACATCGATGGCTTTTACGCCACCGTTAAAGACGTCATCAAAGGCATTGACCCAAGTGACGTCATAGGCATCGGCGTGGACACCACCGGCTCCAGCCCGATTCCCGTCGACCGCAACAACGTCCCACTAGCGATGCTCCCTGAATTCAAGGACGACCTCGGGGCGTATTGCTGGCTCTGGAAGGACCACACCTCCCACGCCGAGGCCGCCGAGATCACCGCGAAGGCAGAAGCGATGGGCATGCCTTACCTCGCCAAGTGTGGCGGCACCTACTCAAGCGAGTGGTTCTGGTCCAAGATCCTCCGCTGCTCTCGAGCGTTCCCCAAGGCCTTCGCTGCCGCTTACTCCTGGGTCGAATTCGCCGACTGGGTACCTGCCTATCTCGTCGGAGTTACCGACCCGCTGAAGGTCCACCGAGGCGTCTGCGCCGCTGGTCACAAGGCAATGTACAACGCCGATTGGGGCGGCCTGCCTTCCAAGGAATTCTTAAGCGCCCTCAGCCCTGCTGTCGCTGATCTCCGAGATCGCCTTTACGACGTCGCCGTCCCGTCTGACCAGAAAGCAGGGCTTCTCACCGCCGAAGTCGCCGCGAAGTCGGGCCTGAAAGAAGGCACGCCAGTAGCTGTCGGCGCCTTCGACGCCCACTTCGGAGCGGTCGCCTCCGGCGCTAAGAAGGGAACTCTGGTTAAGATCATCGGCACCAGCACCTGCGATTGCATGGTCCACCCCGCCAACGAACCCCTCGCCGACGTCCCCGGCCTCTGCGGCATCGTCATGGGGTCCGTCATGCCCGACATGATCGGCCTCGAAGCGGGCCAATCGGCGGTAGGCGACATTTTCAACTGGTTCGTCTCGGAACTCGGACAAGCCGGACACGAAGCCCTCACCGCTGAGGCCGAGAAGCTGACCGCTGGCGAGAGCGGCCTGCTCGCCCTCGACTGGAACAACGGAAACCGAACCATTCTCGTCGACCCCCTCCTCACTGGACTTCTCGTCGGCCAAACCCTTTACACCAGCGCCGCCGAGATCTACCGAACCCTGATCGAAGCCACCGCCTTTGGCGCTCTCACGATCATCAAACGCCTCGAAGAGTACGGCGTGGCGGTCACTGAGGTCGTCAACTGCGGAGGCATCGCTGAGCGAAACCCGTTCGTCATGCAGGTCTACGCCGACGTCTGCAACCGCCCCATGAAGGTCTCCCGATCTCCTCAGACCTGCGCCCTCGGTTCGGCCATCTTCGGGGCCATCGTCGGGGGTGCCTACCCAGATGCTCACGCTGCTCAAGCCAAGATGACCGGCGTGAAGGACAAGGTCTTCACACCGGATCCCAAATCGGCAGAGGTCTATAAAAAGCTCTATTTCCTCTACCGAGAACTCCACGACGCATTCGGCGGTGTAAACAAAGAAGCCGACCTCGGTCACGTCATGAAGGACCTTATCGCGATCCGCGAAGTAGCGCGAGGCGCCAAGTGACGCTGCAAGATCAGGTCGTCTGGGCAAACCAAATGCTGCCCAAAGCCGGTCTTGTCACGATGCATTCCGGCAACGCCAGCGGCATCGACCGAGAGTCGGGACTCCTCTTCATCAAACCTTCTGGGATGGACTATGAGATGATCACGCCCGAGAACCTGGCCAAGGTAACTCTCGCCGACGGGGTCTCCCAAACTGCCGGCATCCGCCCAAGCGTTGACCTCCCGCACCACCTTTTCCTCTACCGAAACATGCCCGAAATCGGGGGTGTGATTCACACCCATAGCAACTACGCCACCGCGTTCGCCGCTGTCGGTCGCTCGATTCCGGTCGTCCTCACCGCCATCGCCGACGAGTTTGGGGACGAGATCCCTTGCATGCCGTATGTCGACAACGAAGGCGAAAACATCGGCCAAGCCATCCTCAAGTACCGAAACCGCTCCCCCGCAATTTTGCTAGGCAACCATGGCGTCTTCGCCTGGGGCAAAACGCCAAAAGACGCCCTGAAAGCTGCCGTGATGGTGGAAGACGTGGCCAAAACGGTCTGGCTCTCCATGCAAATCGGCGACCCAAAGGCGCTGCCGAAAGAAGAAGTGGAGAAGTGGTACGACCGCTATCACAATCGCTATGGTCAAGGCTAACTCCGACATCCGGAGATGGTTCCCCATTCCGAAGGGGGAACCGTGGGGGAGGGGGTTTGGCTCGCCGCCAGACTTTTTCCGGATCGGCGGCGGTGACGCCAACGTTACACTTACGTCCCCCGGAGGGGAGAGGGGTTCCGAGGTCGTATGAACGTCACCCTCACCGAACTTACAACTGCCCACGGCTGGCTCCGGTCCATCCGCCCCCTCCCGTCCGATGTTGCCGAGGAGCTGCGCGGTCGGTATGAGGTGGCGCTCACCCACCACTCCACCGCGATCGAAGGCAACACCCTCACCCAAAGCGAAACCCAGATCGTGATCGAAAAAGGGATCACCATCGGCGGGAAATCCCTTATTGAGCACCTTGAGGTTATCGGCCATAAGGAGGCCCTGGACTTCGTGATCGAGCTTGCAAACGACCAAACTCCCCTCGGCGAGCGGGAAATCCGTGAGATCCACAGCTTGGTGATGAAAGGCCAAGGGAATGGCGACAGCGGTCGGTACCGCAGCTTGGACGTCAAGGCCGCCGGCACCGAATATGTCTATCCTTCGCATTTAAATATCCGTGAATTGATGGAGGCGTTCTTTTCGTGGGTCGCCGAGCCACCGTCTCTCCATCCCGTAGACCTCGCCACCGAGGCCCACGTCCGATTCGTCACCATCCACCCGTTCCGAGATGGCAACGGCCGCGTCGGGCGACTCCTGCTCAATCTTTTGCTCCTACGTCACGGCTACCCGATTGCCGTGCTCAACTTTGCTCAGCGAGCCGAATACATCGCTTCGCTCGAGGCAGTGCAGTCTGAGGGAAATCGCAGCGCATTGGATGCGCTCGTGATGAACGCCGTCGCCCGGTCGTTCCTCGAGACTCTCGAAACCGCCTTGTCCTCAGCGTCGGTTAGCTTGCCAGCGGCTACTAGAGGGAGCATTCAAGGATGGCTAGCAAACGTGCAAGCCTAACTCGGTGTTCGGTGTTCGGTGTTCGGTGTTCGGTGTTCGGTGTTCGGTGTTCGGTGTTCGGTGTTCGGTGTTGGGCAGGAGGGCTGACGGCCCATACTGGGCTTCGCGAAGCGGCCTCCGCTCCGTCCGAACACCGAACACCGAACACCAAACACCTCCGTTTAGCGCGCAAACGCGCTAAACTCCGCCATGCTCAGCCGTAGAGAGCTCATCGCCGTCGGAGCCGTCGCCGCGTTCCGCAATGACACCCTCGACCTAATCGCCAACCTCGTCGCGCGAGTACGACCCGAGGCGGAGGATGAAGACTTCTGGGCGCAAGTCCAGCAGGCATTCTCCCTAGATCGCACCTTCGCCAACTTCAACAATGGCGGCTGCTCACCGAGTCCGCGCATCGTTCAAGACACGTTCCGACGCCAGCTCGAGTATTCGAACCAAGCCCCGAGCTACCTCATGTGGCAACACCTTGAACCCGAGGTCGAAGCGGTGCGAAGGCGACTGGCCCGAGCCTTTGGCTGCGATGCCGAAGAAATGGCAATCACCCGAAATGCCAGCGAAGCCCTGGAGATTTGCATCATGGGGATGGACATGAAGCCGGGGGACGAGATCCTCACGACGACCATGGACTACCCGCGCATGATCACCAGCATGCAGCAGCGCGAGCGGCGCGACGGCGTGAAGATGGTGCAAGTCAACCCGCCCCACAAGCCCCAACACCCCCACGAACTCACCGAAGCGATCGAGCGAGGCATCACCGACAAGACCAAGATGATCCTCGCCTCCCACGTCAGCTTCTTCAACGGCCAAATCTATCCCGTCCGCGAGATCACCGACTTCGGCAAAAAGCACGGAATCCCCGTCATCATCGACGGCGCTCACGCCTTCGCCCAATTCCCTATGAAGCGCGACGAGCTCGGCTGCGACTACTACGGTTGCAGCCTCCATAAGTGGCTCATGGCCCCCATAGGCACCGGCTTTCTCCACGTTCGCAAGTCGAAGATCGGCGACCTCTGGTCCCTTATGGCAAGTGCCGAAACCCAGAAGAACGACATCCGAAAGTTCGAAGAGATCGGTACCCATCCCGCCGCCAACCACAACGCCATCGGAGAAGCGCTCACCTTCAACGACATGATCGGCTTCGCCCGTAAAGCCGAACGCCTCCGCTACCTCCGCAGCCGATGGGTCCAGAAAATCGAGAACGAACCCAAGGTCCTCTTCAACACAAATCTAGCGAGAGAGCACTCTGTCGCCATCACCAATGTGGCCATCAAAGGCATCGAACCCGGTCCTCTCGCCAGCTTCCTGATGACCAAGCACAACATCTACGTCACCACCATCAGCCACAAAGACTTCGCCGGCATCCGAGTCACCCCCAATGTCTACAGCACGGTGGACGAGATCGACCGCTTCGCCGAGGCGATGCTAGTGGCGGCAACAAAGGGCATTCAATAGCATCCCGGCGAAGCCGCGTAGCCGCCCATTGCATGGGCGCATAACAGTGCGCCATTTGAAACCCACTTTGCGTTCCGAATCTTTTGCGCCCATGCAATGGTCGGCCACACGGCTTCGCCGGGATTGAACCTAGACGGTATCCTGATGTCGTGAGCGAGCACGAGAAAGACCAGGAGATGGTCGTGATTTACGATCCCCTGATTGAACTGATGGCTCGGTTCGAGGACGTCAAGGTGACCGACACCTCGGCCAACCCGTTCGACGGACTGAGTGTCGAGGACAAGCTGAAGAAGCACATCGTCGACGGCATCAAGAAGAACCTCGACTCAGACATACAGGAAGCCCTTCTCCACTACGAGCCCCTCGCCATCATCAACGACATCCTGCTGGACGGCATGAAAACAGTTGGTGAGCTGTTCGGCTCGGGCAAGATGCAGCTTCCTTTCGTGCTTCAGAGTGCAGAAGTGATGAAGGCCGCGGTCAAGGTTCTCGAACCGCTCATGGAGAAGGTCGAGGGCAGCGAAAAGGGCTCAATCCTCCTCGCCACCGTTCAGGGCGATGTCCACGACATCGGCAAGAACCTCGTCGACATCATCCTCTCCAACAACGGCTACCGCGTTGTGAACATCGGCATCAAACAGCCGATCAACGTGATCCTCGAGAAGGCGCAAGAGAGCAAGTGTCAGGTTATCGGCATGAGCGGCCTGCTCGTCAAGAGCACCCTCATAATGCGGGACAACCTCCTGGAGATGAACGAGCGCGGCCTTCAGGCGACCCCCGTCATCCTCGGCGGCGCCGCTCTGACCCGAGCCTACGTCGAGCGAGACCTCCAGGACCAATACAAGGGCAGGGTCTACTACGCGCAGGACGCCTTTGAAGGACTCCGGCTCATGGGCGACCTCTCGGAGGGTCGAGAGCCCGAGTCGTCCACCCGTGCCCCGATCGTGATCGAAGAGATGCCCGACACGATCGACGAGGAAACTCCCGCCCCGCGGGTCAGAAGCCACCGAGTCGACGTTCTCGACCCCGAACTCTACACCTTCCAAGGCATCCGCAGCGATGTCGAACCCCTAGAGAACCCGCCCGCCCTCCCGTTCTACGGGTCACGAAAACTGGCCAAGTTCGACATCTTTGAGCTCTACAAATACATCAACCCGATTGCCCTCCTGCGCGGTCAGTGGCAGTTCAAGCGCCCAGAAGGCATGTCGAACCCCGAGTTCGCGACCTGGCTCGACGAGAACGCGGGTCCGATCTTTGAGCGGATGAAGCGGGAGCTCGCAACCGTGATGCAGCCCCGAGTGAGCTGGGGCTACTTCCCGTGCGCCAGCGAAGGGAACGACCTCATCATCTTCGAAGAGGACGCGAAGACCGAGCGACTAAGATTCAACTTCCCCCGCCAGCGAGACGGCCGCCGCCAGTGCCTCAGCGACTTCTTCCGCACCATCGAGTCGGTCCAGAAGGACGGCCGAGCTGATACCGTTGGCTTCAGCATCGTCACCGCCGGTGAGGAAGTAAGCAAGCGAGAGCGAGCGCTTTTCGCAAACGGCGACTTCCAGGACTACCTCTTCACCCACGGGATGGGCGTCGAGACCGCCGAGGCCCTTGCCGAATACTGGCATCGCCAAATCCGCCACGAGATGGGCATCGCCGACCAAGAGCCCACCGAAAACCGCCTCCTCTTCAGCGCCAAATACCATGGTGCTCGCTACTCCTTCGGCTACCCCGCATGCCCGAATCTGGAAGACCAAGCCAAGCTCTTCCAACTCCTCCACCCGGAGGAAGTCGGAATCGAGTTGACTGAAGAGTTCATGCTTGAGCCCGAGCAGTCCACCAGCGCGATCATCGTCCACCACCCGGAGGCGAAGTATTTCAATATCCGATAGTCCGGCGCCTCCCATTGCCGAGGATGTTTGTGCCTCGGCAGGGGGAGGGCAGGGTGGGGGTTCCGGTCCGGAAACGTCTCACCAGTTGAGGACGTTTTGATGCGATGACGCTGAAAACACCGACAGAAATCGACGCAATGGCCGAAGCGGGCCGAGCCGCCGCCAAGACCCTCAAGGCAATGGCCGCCGCCATCGTCCCCGGCGAGACCAAGACGATGGACCTCGAGCTCATTGCCCGAGACACCCTCAAATCCCTCGGCGCAACCCCCGCCCTCCTCGGCTACCACCCACCCTTCAGCCAAGTCCCGTACGAGCACGCCACCTGCATCTCGATCAACGAGCAAGTCATCCACGGCGTCCCCAGCGACCGGATACTAAAGACCGGAGACATCGTTTCCCTCGACCTCGTCGCCAACGTCGACGGCTGGCTAGCCGACACCACGATCACCGTTGCCGTGGGCCAAGTCTCCCCCAAAGCCCAGCGTCTCATCGAGGTCACCCGAGCCGCCCTTCAGCGCGGAATCGAAGTCATCAAGCCCGGCCTGCGCCTCGGCGACCTCGGCTCAACCATTCAGAAGATCGTCGAGCGAAACGGCTTCTCCGTAGTCCGAGACCTCGCTGGTCACGGAGTGGGAAGGACCGTCCACGAAGAAGGCCTCAACGTCTTCAACTTCGGCCGTCCCGGCACCGGTGTCGAACTCGAGCCTGGCATGACCTTCGCCGTGGAACCTATGGTCGCCGCCGGCAAATACGAAGTAGAACACCGCCCCGACGACCCCTGGACGATCTACATGAAAGACCGCTCACTCTCCGCCCACTGGGAGCACACCGTCGCCGTCACCGAGGACGGCTGCCGAGTCCTAACGAAGGAATAGCGGACCATCCGGAGATTCCCAAGGGGGGGAACCGTGGGGGAGGCGGTTGCGCCTACCGACAACCTACCAAACCGGATATCCTCCAATCCATGCCAGACCGATGCTCCTGGGCAAACTCGGACCCCTTGTACGTCACCTACCACGACGAAGAGTGGGGCGTCCCCGTCCACGACGACCGGACGTTTTTCGAGTTCATCAACCTCGAAGGCGCGCAGGCCGGGCTGAGCTGGCTGACCATCCTCCGCAAGCGAGAGGGATATCGAGAGGCGTTCGCCAACTGGGACGTCGAGAAAGTCGCCCAATTCACTGAAGAAGACCAAGCTCGCCTCCTCGAGAACCCCGGCATCATCCGCAACCGAGCCAAGATCAAAGCAACCATCGGCAACGCGAAGGCGTTTATCGAGATCCAAAAGGAGTTCGGCAGCTTCGACAAATACATCTGGGGCTTCGTAGGCGGAACGACCATCAAGAACCGGGAAAGCGACGTCCCCGCCAAAACCCCTGAGTCCGACGCAATGAGCAAGGACCTCCTCAAACGCGGCTTCAAATTCGTCGGCTCAACCATTTGCTACGCCTTCATGCAAGCCACCGGCCTGGTCGACGACCACGCCGCGACTTGCTTTCGGCATCAAGACAGTTGAGATACTTCGACCTCAGCACTTGAGCCCGTAGTCGGTCAGCTGTCTAAACCCGGAATGATTGTTCCCAAGATTGCCAGGTCGCTAATATCCTTTGGCCGACCCGACGCTCTCTTCGCAGCAATGTAGTCTTTGAGCGAAATGAATAGGACGGGCTGGCCAGCGAGCGAACCTTGCGCGCCTGATTCTGCCGCAGAATCGAAGTCAACGCCATCAAGGAAATTTAGAAAATCGACCCGGTTCGGTCTGTGACCCACGAAGATCACCCCGCGCTCTTTGGAGACCATTTGGACTTGAGATTCTTCAGGCAAGGTGATGCCGAATTCCTCTAGCGCATTAGCTAGTCGACCGATGTTTTGCGAAGACCTAGAGACGAAAAAGTCAACATCCTCGGTGAATCGGGGGACTCCGTGAAACGCAAGGGCATGCGCCCCGACCACGATGTAATTAACACCGTGGGAGTTCAGCAAACTCACAAGTTCGCTCAATTCGTCGCTTGTCGGCAGGTATCCAGGCATTTCTCAAGTCCAACAATGCCTGGACTCGTTCGTCAGGCGACCGCTCCAGATTCTCTTGCTGGTCCAGAAGTTCTGCTTCTTCTGGCGTCATCACTTCGGTGATGCGCTTCATCTCGACGAATCTTACCTTCTAGCCATCGAGGGCCACGAGGTGGCAGGGGTGAATGTCACACTTAGCCAAGACGGTTTTTTGCTAGCTTTTCGACGCCATGTCCATCACCTTCGATCAAATCGTCGCCGCCCGAAGCCGAATCGCCGATGGCATCCTCCTCACGCCATGCACTCGCAGCGCAGGACTCTCTGAATTGTGTGGTTGCGACGTCTATCCCAAGCTCGAATATCTCCAGCGAACCGGTAGCTTCAAGGAGCGCGGAGCCCGAAACGCCCTCCTCGCCCTAAAACCCGAGAACGGGGTGATAGCGGCCTCGGCAGGCAACCACGCCCTTGCCCTCGCCTATCACGGGCGAGAACTCGGTATCCCGGTCACCGTCGTGATGCCTCGCTTCGCCCCGCTCATCAAACAGAGCCGATGCAAGAGCTTGGGCGCAAGGGTGATCCTCAGTGGCGACAATATCGGAGAAGCCAAGGTCCTCGCTGACGAGTTGGCCGAGAAGGAAAACCTCACCTACATCCACGGCTTCGACGGCCTTGAGGTCATCGCTGGGCAGGGAAGTGTTGGCCTGGAAGTCCTTGAGCAAGTCCCCGAGCCCGACGCGATCATCATCCCCGTCGGCGGTGCTGGCCTCATCGCGGGCGTCGGCCTTGCCGTAAAGACGATGCGCCCCCAGACCGAGATCATCGCCGTTGAGACGGTCAACGCCCACTCCTTCTCCGCTGCCCTCAAAGCCGGCGGACCCGTCCTCTCCGAAATGCACTCAACTTTGGCCGACGGCCTCGCCGTCCCGAAGGTAGGAGCCAATGCCTTCGAGATCGCCCGCAAAGTCGTTGACCGAGTGGTGGAAGTCGACGAGGACTCGGTTGCCCTCGCCATCCTCAAACTGATCGAAACCGAGAAAGGAGTCGTCGAAGGCGCCGGCGCCACCCCGCTCGCCGCCCTCATGTCTGGCGCGCTCGACCACCTCAAAGGCAAACGAGTCGTCCTCCTCCTCTGCGGAGGCAACATCGACCCCACCGTCCTCGGTCGAGTGATTGAGCATGGACTCGTCGCTGAGGGCCGCCTCACTCAATTCCGAGCCGTCATCAGCGATCGCCCGGGCGGCCTCGCCCGGCTAGCCGACTCCATCGCCCAAGCCGGTGCGAGCATCAAGCAAATCACGCACGAACGAGCCTTCGCCAGCGCCGACATCTCAACCGTCGAGGTTCTGTGCACCGTCGAAACCAGAGACTTCGCCCACATCCAAGAGCTGCTCAAGGCGTTGAGAGCCAACGGAATTTCCTGCTCAGGAGCTTAGCCGAGGGCCATTTTGGGACTGCGCGGGCCTGACCGCGCTTTTCACGCCCGCGGAGCGGGCTCCTGGATCGGCCGCATAGCGTGGCGCGTTCCACGCGCAATACAGAGCGCGGTCAGGCCCGCGCAGTCCCACATGAACACTAGGCGCCGACGCACCCGGAACCCCGAACCCAGAACCCTGCGCAGCCAGGTATTCTCAAACCCAAATGGCGACCCCGATCAGCATGGGCCCGAGCGGCCTGACCGTCCCTAACGATCCAATTATTCCCTTCATCGAAGGCGACGGCACCGGCCCCGACATCTGGGCGTCCAGCGTCCGAGTGTTCGACGCGGCGGTTGAAAAAGCCTACGGCGGAACCCGCAAAGTGACCTGGCACGAAGTGCTTGCCGGTGAGAAGGCGTTCAACGCAACCGGTAGCTGGCTCCCCGACGCCACTCTAGAAGATTTCAAGAAATACCTCGTCGGCATCAAGGGTCCTCTCACCACTCCCGTGGGCGGCGGAATCACGTCGCTGAACGTGGCTCTCCGACAGATTCTCGACCTCTACGTGTGCCTCCGCCCCGTGCGCTGGTTCACCGGTGTCCCCAGCCCGGTCAAGGACCCTGGCGCAGTGGATATGGTCATCTTCCGAGAAAACACGGAGGACATCTACGCGGGCATCGAATTCGCCCCCGGAACCCCCGAAGCGAAGGAAGTCTTGGACTTCATCCAAGCCAAGTTCCCCAAGATGTTCAACAAGATTCGCTTCGGCACCGAGGAGAAGGGCAAGGAATACATCGCCGCCGCCGGACTCCCGGATAGCGGAACGATCGAGGTCGGAGTCGGCATCAAGCCGGTCAGCAAGCTTGGTTCGCAGCGTCTCATTCGGGCCGCGATCGAGTTCGCGATCACCGATGGTCGAAAGAGCGTCACTCTCGTCCACAAGGGCAACATCATGAAGTTCACGGAGGGCGCGTTCCGTGACTACGGGTACTCCCTCGCGAAAGAAGTCTACGGCGCGGTCGAGATCGACGGCGGCCCCTGGTGCCAGATTCCCGAAGGGAAGCGCGGTGCCGGCATTGTCATCAAAGACGCCATCGCGGACATCACCCTCCAGCAAGTCCTCACCCGCCCCAAGGACTTCTCGGTCATCGCGACCTTGAACCTGAACGGCGACTACCTAAGCGACGCCCTCGCCGCCCAAGTAGGAGGCATCGGCATCGCCCCCGGCGCGAACATCAACTACATCACCGGCCATGCGATCTTCGAAGCCACCCACGGCACCGCTCCCAAGTACGCCGGCCTAGACCGAGTCAACCCCTCGTCAGTCATCCTCAGCGGCGAAATGATGTTCCGCTACATGGGCTGGAACGAAGTCGCCGACATGATTCTCAAGGGAGTCGAAGGCGCCATCAATTCGAAGAAAGTCACCTACGACTTCGCCCGCCTCATGGATGGTGCCACCGAAGTCAAGTGCAGCGAATTCGGCGACGCCATCATCGCCAACATGTAGAAGTCCCTCTGGAGATGGTTCCCCTTTCCGAAGGGAGAACCGTGGGGGAGAGGGTTTGATCGTCCCCCGACAAACCTATACATCCCGCCGAAAACCCATTTGGGACTGCGCGAAGCCCTTCGCGCACTCCCAAAGAGGTACAACATCGTATGACCCACCAGAAGGTGTACGTCGTCGATTTCGGCGGTCAGTACACGCAGCTTATCGTTCGTCGAGTTCGTGAGTTTGGCGTGTATTCCGAGATGGTCCCATGGACCACCGCAGCCGAAAAGATCTGTGCCGACACGCCAGACGCGGTCATCCTGAGCGGTGGCCCCCGCTCCACCCTCGAGCCCGGCGCCCCCGACATTGATTTCGCCGTCCTTGAAGGAATCCCCATCCTCGGCATCTGCTACGGACAGCAGCTCATGGCTGGCCGCCTGGGTGGCCGAGTCGAGACGGTCAGCCATAAGGAATATGGCCACCGGACTCTTGAGGCAACCGCGAAAGACAGCCTCGTTCGGGACCTTAGCAGCAATGAAGTCTGGATGAGCCACGGCGACCAGGTCCTCGAAGTGCCGCCGGGTTTCACAGTCACCGCCAGCACCGACACCTGTCCGGTAGCCGCCTTCGAGAACGTCGCCACGCGGCAATACGGCGTCCAGTTCCACATCGAAGTCACTCACACCCCCGACGGAAAGACCGTCCTCAAGCGCTTCCTTTTCGACGTCGCCAAACTAAGGGGCGACTGGACGAGTGAGAGCTTCATCGAGGAAGAGATCGCCAAGATCCGAGCCACCGTCGGCGAAGAGGGCAAGGTCCTCTGCGCCGTCTCCGGAGGAGTCGATAGCTCCGTCATGGCCGCCCTTCTCATCCGAGCCATCGGCGACCGTGCGGTCTGCGTATTTGTCGACCACGGTCTGCTCCGCAAGAACGAAGCCGAGCAAGTCATCGACACATTCGGCACTCACTTCAAAGGCAACTTGAAGGCCTTCCACGAACACGATCGTTTCTTTACCGCCCTTGCCGGAGAAAAGGACCCCGAGCGCAAGCGCAAGATTGTCGGCGAGAACTTTGTCCGTGTCTTCGAGGATCACGCCAACGAACTCCAAGGCTGCGATTACCTCGCCCAAGGCACCCTTTATCCCGACGTCATCGAATCTGGCTCCCCGACCGCCGCCAAGATCAAGACCCACCATAACGTCGGCGGCCTCCCCGCCTGGATGCGCATGAAGCTCATCGAGCCGCTGAGATGGCTCTTCAAGGACGAGGTGCGCGCCGTCGGCCGAAAGCTCGGCCTCCCGGACGATATGGTCGATCGAGAGCCATTCCCCGGCCCCGGCCTCACCGTAAGAATCCTCGGCGAAGTCACGCGAGAGCGGGTCAAGATGGTGCAGGACGCCGACTGGATTTTCCGTTCCGTCCTCAAAGAGCGGGGCCAAAATAAAGGCATCTGGCAAAGCTACGCCGCCCTCCTCGACGTGAAGAGCGTCGGCGTGATGGGAGACGAGCGCACTTACGAGCAGCCGATTGTTTTGAGAGCCGTCGAGAGCGAAGATGCGATGACGGCAAGAGCCGTCGCCATCCCCTTCGACACCCTCCAACACATTTCCAGCCGCATCGTCAATGAAGTCGACGGTGTCAACCGAGTCTTCTACGACCTCACCAGCAAACCTCCCGCGACAATTGAGTTAGAGTAGACACCGTATGTCCGCGCGATACCGAACCGGGTTAATTGTGCTCATCGGTTTCATCGTTGGGCTTGTCTCTTCCTTGACCATTCTGGGAGGCGGCTCGAACCGGCCTTACGTGATTGGCAGCGCCTCCTTCGTGCTGATCTTCGTAGGACTCGTATCCTTCATCCTCCTCATCTGGATCGCGATTCGATGTGAACATCTGGTTTGATGCCAAATCCTACTTTGTCGTAAAAAGCGTCATGACGGCGGATAAGAGTTCAATCGAAGTTACGTATTCCCTTCCGAAAGTGAACAAGCCCATCCCCGAGAGCCGGTTCGCCAAGTAGGTCCGCAACTTATGTTTCTTGCTGCCATCATCCTCCAACCCACCCAACTCACCGCCGACGACATCCTGAAGCGCTCGCAACAAGCGTACGACGCCTTCAACACGTTCGAGCAAGACACCGTCGGCACGTTCGGCCGCACCAAAGGCACCGCCCGAATCTCCTACACCAAGCCCGACAAGCTGCGTGTCTCGGGACTGAGCATGGGCAAGACACGGTACGACTTGGTTTGCGACGGCAAGAACATCTCCATTCTCAATGCGAGCAACTGGAACCAACTCAACAACATCACGGTGGCCATCGCCGCGATCAGTGGCATCTCGGTAAACGCCGGCTCCCTCGTCCCGTCCACCCTCATGCACAGCCCTTTCGGTGGTCTCATGACTTACACGGGTCACGGCTGGACGCTCAAATCGGGCAAGAACAAACTAGGCAAACCTGTCTACAAAGTCCACGGCCCCGCCGCCACCGATCCATCGATCTGGATCGACGCAACCACCAACCTCATCATTCGAGCGGAGGTGGCCGCCGGAGCACAGACCCTAGCGGTCACCTTCTCCACTCCAAGGATCAACCCCACCATCGCCCCCTGGCGATTCAGGAAGTGAGCGTGAAGTAGAAGGCCGACCCTTCGCCCTCGCGACCCTCTGCCCAGACCTTCCCGCCGTGCCTCTCGATGATCCGCTTTACATTGGCCAGCCCGATTCCCGTTCCCGGGTATTGATGCTCCAAATGCAGTCGCTCGAACGGAAGGAAGATCTTTTGTACGTAAGCCTGATCAAACCCAATCCCGTTGTCCCGAACGAAGTAAGTGCCATCCACGCATCCGACCTCGATGCGAAGCGGCCGGGAAGGGGCCGCAAACTTGAGGGAGTTCTCCACAAAGTTCTGAACCGCAAACCGAAGAAGTTTCGGGTCGCCGTGGGCCGACATTTGCGGCTGTACCACCATGAATTCCAAGGCGTCCAGCTCGTCGCCTACGTCGCTCACCAGCTTGGTGTAGTCGAACTCCGCTCGGACGAAGTGTTGCCGCGAAAGCCGCGATAGCTTCAGCAAATCATCGATGAGCACGCCCAGCCGCTTAGCCGCCGCCGCTTGACGCAAGAGGTCTGCCTCCGCTCCCTTGGGAAGCTCTTCTGCATACTCTTCCAGCACAATCTTGCTCGTCGCGATAATCGCCCGCAGGGGCGCCCGCAAGTCGTGGCTCACCGTGTACGTGAACCCCTCCATCTCCCGATTGGCCGCCTCGAGTTCCTCCGTCCGCTCACGAACCCGCTGCTCGAGAATCTGGTTCAGCCGAAATACATACTCCTGCGCCTCGCGCTGCTCGGTCACATCGAGGGTGATGCCCAAAAACGCAATCGGGTTTTCCGAAGCATCCAACAGCCGATGCCCCTTGGCCACGATCCACTTCTCCCCGGCGGTGCGAAATTCTATGTCGTAGGGCACCCCGTTTACCAGCGCGTCCTGAATCGACGCCGTCAACCTCCCGCGGTCGTCTTCGTGCACGCTGCTTAGGAATTGCGCCTCCGATACCTCGGCCTGATCGTTTAGGTCCAAGTGCTTTTTTGCCAAGTCCGACCAGCGCCAGGTCCGCGTCTGGAGATCCATCTCCCAGATCCCAATGTCCGCCCCATCCATCGCAATCCGAAGCCGCTCCTGGGCTCGCCGCAGCGCCAGCTCCGCTCGCTTCCGATCCGTGATATCGATGCCGACTCCCGCGAGAAAAACCGGAGCCCCACTCGAATCGTAGAACGCTCGTCCACGTCCATCCATCCACCGAATCTCGCCGTTCCGATGTTGGAACCGAAACTCCACCTGGTACTCAGTGTGGTTCTGGATCGCCTCCGCTACCGCGTTAGAGAGCTTCGGGCGGTCCTCGGGCACGATGAGCGCGAGAAAGTCGTCTTCCTGGCCCGGAAACTCACCCGGGCTAAATCCAAAAATCTCTTCTAACTCGGGAGACCAATCCACCACTCCGCGAGTAAGGTCGCGAGTCCAAGGTCCCGTTTGGCTAGATCGCAGCGCCAAGGACACCGACTCATCGTCCAGCCCCCGCTTCCGCGTCTTCACGCTAGTTAACGTGTGAAGCATCAACGCTCCCACCAAAGCATGCGCTGCCTCGCCGAAGATCACATGCCCGCCCTTCCCCATCGCGGTGAATTCTTGCGGGCCGCTGGCCATGTCGAACGGCGTTGAGAACGAAACTCGCGGATCCTGACCAAGTGGGGTAGGAAAGAGAAGCGAGAGGGTTTGGCCAATCAGCTCACCTGCTTCATATTCGAACGCCGAAGCAAAAGCCGCGTTGACGCGCTCAAAACTCCCTTCCGCATTCGTCAGGGCCAGGCCCACTGACGCCGTCTCAAAAACCTGCTCAAGCAAGTTCGAGGTTTCCTCGGCTGAACTAATTGTGTTTCCCCTTTGTCTGCTGATGACCGACAGACCTCTAGGTTATACATCCTTTCAGGAGAAGGTGCCCCTTTCCGAAGGGGGAACCGTGGGGGAGGGGGTTTCGCCCACCAACGCAACTCCGATTCCGGAGCGGCTTCCGCTGCCTTACGCCCAGTTTAAGACAACAGCGCCCTCGAAGCCTCGATCTCTTCCATCGCCTCGCCAAACGAGGTCAGCATCCGATCGATCGCAGCGAGGGCCGAACCTTGGAAGGGCCAGATGAACGCCTCGCGGGTTACATAGCAGTCGCGATTCTTCCGGCCCATCAGACTAAATACCCTCGGCGGAATCTCCTCTCGTTTCGCAAACGAAACGTTGAGCCGACCCTGCCGGCCGTCGATCTTGTCGATGCCAAGCCGATGCGCCCGGATGCGCAACGACATCACGGTAAACGCGTTTGAGACTTCCGGCGTCGGATGCCCGTATCGATCCTCGACTTCCGCCTGCACCGTGCCCAATGTCAGCTCGTCGCGAGCCGACATCATCCGCTGATAGAAATACAGCCGCTGCGACTGGTCGCGGATATACCCCTCCGGCAACAGCGCCACCACCGGCACCTCGAACTGGGGCAGCGGAGTCAGCGACTCCAACGGATCGCGAACATCGTCTGCCGACGCGCTGCCGTCGTCCACCGTGTTCTTGAGTTGGGCAACCGCCTCGTTGATCAGCTGGGTGTACAACTCGTACCCAACGCTGATCATCGTGCCGCTCTGTTTTGCTCCAAGCAACTCGCCCGCACCGCGAATCTGAAGGTCGCGAAACGCCAGCGAGTAGCCCGAGCCGAGCGAAGAAAACTCCTGCAAGGCCTGAAGTCGCTGAAGCGCCCCCTCCGACATCGTCTTCTTTTTCTTCTTCTCGCCGTAAGCTGCCATGTTCGCCTCCGCGACCGTCGGAGCGTTGATCGTCGCGTCGAGTGCGGTGCTGTGCAAGAAGTAAGCGTAAGCCTGCCGATCCGATCGACCGACTCGGCCGCGAAGCTGATAGAGCTGGGCCAACCCGAGCCGATCCGCGTTCTCCACGATCATCGTGTTCGCGTTCGGAATGTCGATGCCGCTCTCAATAATCGTGGTGGAGAGCAAGATATCGATCTCGCCCTTAATGAACCCGACCATGATCGGCTCTAATTCCTTCTCGTTCATCTGCCCGTGGCCAATCCCGATGCGCGCGGTCGGAACAAGCTTTCGCAGCTTCTCCGCGATATGCATGATCGATTCGACTCGGTTGTAAACGTAGAAAACTTGCCCGCCACGAGCCAACTCGCGAAGGATTGCCTCACGAATTACTTCGCCGGCATACATGCGAACGTAAGAACGAATGGGCAGCCGTCCCGGAGGCGGATCGTTGATGAGTGACATCTGCCGAATGTCCATCAAAGCCATGCTCAGTGTTCGCGGAATCGGAGTCGCCGACAAAGTCAGCACGTCAACTTCCGACCGAAGGTGCTTCAGCATCTCCTTCTGCTTCACGCCAAACCGCTGCTCCTCGTCGATCACCACGAGCCCGAGGTCCTTAAACTTGATCCCCGTCCCCAGCAGCGCGTGAGTGCCGATGATCACCTCAACCTCGCCCGTCGCAAGCTGGTCGATCATGTCCTTCTTCTCGTGAGCGTGAGTGAACCGATTGATCAGCGCCAGCTTCGTCCCAAACGAGCTTAATCGGTCGCTGAAGTTTCGAAAATGCTGCTCGCTCAGAATGGTTGTGGGGCACAGAACGGCAACTTGCCGACCCGCCTGCACCGACTTAAAAGCCGCTCGAATCGCGACTTCCGTCTTACCGAAGCCGACATCTCCGCAGACCAATCGGTCCATCGGATACGGCTCCTGCATGTCACTCTTCGCGTCCCGAATCGCCTGGAGCTGGCTCGGGGTTTCCACCCAGGGAAAGGTTTGCTCCATCTCCTGCTGAAAAGGTGTATCGGGGCCGTATGACCTTCGCTCCACTCGCTTGCGTTGGGCGTACAGCTTGACCAGTTCCCGGGCGAAGGCCTTCGCCTCCTCCTTGGCTTTTCCCAATGTGCGTTGCCACTCGCCTCCCGCGAGCTTGTTGAGCTTCGGACTCTCATCGCCGGGATTGAGATACTTCTGGATTCGGTCGAGCTGATCAGCCGGAACGAAGAGCTTGTCAGGGGCTTGGTATTCGATAAAGAGGAACTCTTTCTCGACGCCGTCGATGACCTTCTTGGTCAGGCCTCGGAAGATGCCGATGCCGAAATGGATGTGAACGACATAGTCGCCCGGCTTGAGGTCCAGCACCGTGGTAACCGGCGCGCCCTCCATAAATCGCTTTTGAGGAAGCCTCAGTCTCGCGACGCCGAATAGCTCTGCGTCGCTTATGACCGCCAGCTTGAGAAGAGGCATCACGAACCCACCACCCAAGTTCCCATGAGCCAGCGCGTTCCCGTTTTCCTCCGCTTCCTCTGTAGGGTGAATCTCTGCTTGAGCCAAAACCGTCTTCGCCCGGTGCGGCTGATCGGTGGAGAACACAAGAGTGAAGTTCTCCTTCTGGTAATTCCTTAGGGTGAGGGCGAGAGCGTCGGCTCGGCCGCGATAGCTATCGAGCGAGAGCGCCTGGATGTCCACCTTCTTCGCAATCTGCAGCCACTCCGGATAGGCGTTCATCGCGGACATCGCAACCGTCAGCTTATGGCTCGCCAAATGCTCGGGCGGAAGAATGTAGTCGTTCGCGGTGCTGCTCAATATCTCGCCGCGAAGGCCGCGGTTCGTAAGCGCCTGTCGAATCTCTTCTTCCGACCTCGACACGATCGTGTCCAATTCGAGCGGCTCGTCGAGAATGAGCAAGTCGTCCTCTTCCAGCAGGTCGAGTGCGCAGCCCGAGTCTGGGTGGAGGAGGGGTCGATACAAGTCAAGGCGATCAAAATACTGCTTAGAAAGAATCGCGTCTGCGTCGCCCGTGATCAACTCTTCCAGCCGAACTCCCGAGTCGATGTCGAGCATCGCCGCCTCGCGAGTCATCGTGTCGAGGATCAGGTCGCGCATTTCCTTCGTCGGACCCGTGTAAAGCGTTTCGCGAGAAGGAGTCAGAGTCAGCTTATCGACCTGGCCGACAGATCGCTGGGTGTTCGGGTCAAAGACCCGGATCGATTCGACCTCATCTCCAAACAGCTCTATACGAACTGGCAGATCTCGCCCGGTGGCATAGACATCGATGATCCCACCGCGTCGGCTGAACTGTCCAGGGAGCCGAACGGGGTCTTGGCTGTCGTATCCCAGATTAAGCAGTCGCTTGAGAAAGTCGCCCTGATTGATTTCGTCGCCTGGCTTCACAGTGACGTAAGCCGCTTCAAGAATCTCTTTCGGCAGCGTGCGTTCCAGCACACCCTGAGGGGAGGCCACGATGATCCGAGGGTCGGTCTCGGTAAGCGCCTTCAACGCCCCGAGTCGATCGGAAAGGGCGATGTGCTCCGGAGCCGCGTCCTCGAACAGCCAGGAGGAGCCGCTGGGCAATTGGCAAATACGATCCTGAGGCACTCCGCAGAGCACCAACTTCGCCTGCCACTGCAAAGCTCGCTCGTAGCTCGCGGTGACGATAAGCGTCTTCCGCGGATTTCTGTGATAAGCAGCCGCCAAAAGCAACGGCCGCGCCTCATACGCAACCGACTGCCACTCTGCACTCTCGTTCAAATCCCCAAGAGTCGGATCAAGCTCAGATAAGTGTCCAAGCTGCTTGACCCAGTCTGCTAACTTCATTCGTCTACTAGTCTACCGGGGAGACGAACGATGAACGATGAGTGATGAATGATGAATGCCGGATCGAGAGCGTCGACTTTTCGCTCGATTTCTGTCCCCTCAGAAGTTCATCATTCATTACTCATCGTTCGACGTTTCCGTCCATTCATCACTCATCACTCATCACTCATTATTTCCCTTCCCATTTCCCCCGGTACACTAACGCCAAGGTCCATGCCAAAAAGAGTTGAAACGATCGTTCTGCACGACAGCTCCACGCCGGTGATCGGCGACGTCCAAAAGGGCGGAAGCGTCGTGATCACCACTCTGGATACGCTCCTGAACCAGGCGCGAGCGAACTCGCTGTGGCCGCTCACTTTCGGATTGGCGTGCTGCGCCATCGAGATGATGAGCTCAGTCGCCGCCCGATTCGACCTAGCCAGATTCGGCTCCGAGGCCTTCCGCGCGACCCCCCGCCAAGCCGACGTGATGATCATTGCCGGTCGCTTGAGCAAGAAGATGGCCCCCGTTCTCCGACAGATTTACGACCAGATGCCCGAGCCCAAGTGGGTGATCTCGATGGGCGCGTGCGCATCGAGTGGCGGCGTGTATAACAACTACGCGATCGTTCAAGGTGCCGACCAAGTCGTCCCCGTCGACATCTACGTCCCCGGCTGCCCCCCATCGCCCGACGCACTCATCTACGGCGTGCTCAAACTCCAAGAAAAGATCAAGCGAAACGGGGCCCGCACCTTGCAAGACCTGAGGCTCTCCGAAATCGCCCACCCCCGAACGCTTGAGAAGGTGGAAGCCTAATGGAACTCTTAAAGGACATCATCAGGCCGGTTGTCGCTGGTTTCGGCATCACCGCCCGCCGATTGAAGCATGACAAGGTCACCGTCATGTATCCCGAGGTCAAGCGCGAGCAATACGCCCGCACCCGCTGGCGACACGTCCTCACCCGATACGATAGCGGCCTCGAACGCTGCATCGGCTGCAGCCTCTGCGCCGGTGCCTGCCCCGCCCGCTGCATTTACGTAGAAGCCGCCGAGAACACCGACCAAGACCGCAAGTCCCCCGGCGAGCGCTACGCCGTCCGGTACGAGATCAACATGATCCGCTGCATCTTCTGCGGCTACTGCCAAGAAGCCTGCCCCACCGGCGCGATCGTCTTGAGAAAGGATTTCGAACTCGCGAACTACAAACGAGAGGATTTCATCTACACGAAAGAAATGCTCCTTGAACCCGCAAGGGCCGAGTAAGTTCTCCGGAGATGGTTCACCTTTCCGAAGGGGGAACCGCGGGGGAGGAGGTCACGCCCACCGACAACCCATTTGGGAGTGCGCTGGCCCGACCGCCCTTTTCCGTCCCGCGGAGCGGTTCCGGAATAGATCGCTCCGGCGATCTGTAGGCGGGACCTTCATGGTCACGGAGGCCTTTCGTTGTGGCGATCAAACGGAATATCCCCGCGACCGTAAAGATCGCGCCTACAGATCGCCAGGGCGATCTAGTTCTAAGCCTAGGGCTATCCACCAAGTCTGCCCATAGTCGCGTGACATCCGATGGAAACTGTTTTTCGACGCCTCATCATTGCCATCGCCGCGTGGAACATCTCGACTTTCGTGATTGATATGGTGCGGTTTCGACCTCCACTTCCGGTAGCGGCGCTCATTCTTTGCCTGGTGGGGCTCGATCTTGCAATTCTCAGTGGTCTATATCGCAGGATTTGGTGGGTTGCAGGCTTCGGTAGGTATTGGTACGCATATGGAGTTCTGGCCTCGATCCTTGGCCTTGCCGGATTTCCCCACCCAAGCAAGTCTCCTATCACGAGTTCGATCAACCTCTTGGCAGCGATCGTAACGCTAGTTGTCTGCTTCTATCTGTACAGGACCACCCCGGATCCGACAAAGCCAAAAGACCTGCCAGCGTCTCAATGAGCTTCACGATCGCGTCCAGGCAGTGGTCAGTTACGGAGCATCGATAGCTTAACGCCCGTGCCCGGTGGCCGGAAATCAAAAGCCCACCGCCATTCCGTCCTTCCGCTGATCCGACCCCGCCACATACCCATCTCCCTCCCGGAGAATGAGCTGCGCCCCACCAAACGACCCGTTCGCCCAACCCGGCTGAACCGCGACCTGATGCCCGCGACGACGCAACCCTTCGACCACCGAAGAATCCATCGGTGCCTCGACCCATATCTCGCCGCCCTCCATCACCTGCCATCGGGGCGCGTCGCTGGCCGCCTGCGGATTCTGGCCATGGGTCAAGACCCGAAGCGCCATCTGCGCGTGCCCCTGGGCCTGCATCGCCCCACCCATCACTCCAAAGCTCATCAGCGGCTGACCACCACGCATTGCGAAGGCAGGAATGATCGTCTGGAACGGCCGCTTCCGCGGCCCTACCGAGTTCGCATGACCGGGCACAGTGCGGAACCCACAACCCCGATTCTGAAGAGAGATCCCTGTCCCCGGAACCACGACCCCCGAACCAAACCCCATGTAGTTCGATTGAATGAACGACACCATCATCCCATCCTTGTCCGCCACAGTGAGATAGACGGTTCCGCTCCTCGGCGGTAAGCCGTAGTCCGGCCGTCCCGCCTGCTCCCGCGAAATCAGACTTGCCCGAGACCGAAGATATTCGGAGTCCAGTAGTGCTTCGGAAGAGACCGCCATGTGGGCTGGGTCGGCAACGTAGTGGTGCAAGTCGGCGAACGCCAGCTTCATTGCCTCCAATTGCAGGTGAATGCTTTCTTCAGAATCCGGCGACAGCTCGGCAAGCTCGGGGAAGTTGTTGAGAATGCCTAAGGCGATGAGCGCCGCGATCCCTTGCCCGTTCGGGGGGATCTCGTGGACCTGAGTGTCTCCCCAGTTCATCGAGATCGTCCCGCACCAATCCGCCTGGTGGCTGGCGAGATCGTCGAGCGTCATCGCCCCGCCACACCGATCGCTAAACGCAACCATCTCCCGCGCCAACTCTCCCCGGTAGAAGTCGTCTCCGCCACTGGCCGCAATTCGGCGAAGCGATCGAGCCGCCGCCGGCAAGCGAAATGTCTGGCCTGCGTCTGGAGCCTCCCCATCGGGCAAGAATGCCTCGGCAAATCCGGGACCATCCCGAAAGATCTCACCGGCCTTTGCCCAAGAGGCCGCGACGATCGGCGACACGGGGAAACCGTTCTCGGCGTAGTCGATTGCCGGCTCGAAAAGCTCAATAAAGGGAAGTCGCCCAAACCGCTCGGACAGCGCGCGCCAAGCCGAAACCGCTCCCGGCACCGTGACCGTATCCCACCCCTGCCTGGGCATCGACTCCAGCCCCGCAAACCGCTCCTCCGTCCACCCAGCCGGTGACCGCCCCGACGCATTCAACCCATGTAATGACGACCCATCCCAAAGAATCGCGAACGCATCAGACCCAATCCCATTGCTGGTCGGCTCAACGATGGTCAGCGTAATCGCCGCCGCCAAAGCCGCATCCACCGCATTCCCACCCCGCATCAACATCCGCAACCCCGCCTGCGATGCCAGCGGCTGCGATGTTGCGACCACATTGCGAGCCAAAACCGGCTGCCGCACGCTCGGGTAAGAAGTATCGGTTTTCATGGGTAACCGCAGGCTACCCAGGACCAAAACTAACTCTGGCTAGCCGCAGGCTGTAACCGCGATCCTCCGTGGTCGCGCGGGCATAGACCGAGATCGGTCAGGCGATCTGTAGGAGGGACCTTTTACGGTCACGGACGCCCCCACGATCAGAGGCTGCCAGAAAACGGAAATCATCCGCGACCGCCAGGGATCGCGCCTACAGATCGCCGGAGCGATCTACTAGAACTGTGCCCCGTTGCCCAACCGCATCGAACCAAGTAAAATTCGTTGCAATGAAACTTCGACTGGCACTTCCACTTCTGGCGATGGCCCTGCTCGCCGGATGCTCCGGCGGCGAAAAGACCGAAACGGGCTCGACTGACACCAAGACCCCCGATGCCGGAGCGAAGAAGTTCAAAGTCGGACTCCTCACCCCCGGACCGGTCAGCGACGCGGGATGGAGTGCCCTTGCCTACGATGGCCTGCAGTCGGTGAAGAAGGAACTCGGTGCCGAGGTCGACAATCAGGAAGCCACCGGACCCAAGATCAAAGACGCGATGCGCAGCTACGCGCAGAACCACTACGACCTCGTCTTCGGTCACGGCTACGAATACAACCACCCGGCCACCGAGGTGGCGAAAGACTTCCCGGAGACCATCTTCGTCAGCTCGTCGGGCGGCGAAACCGCCACCAACGTCGGCACCTTCCGCTTCTACCTCGAGCAGGGTTGCTATCTCGCAGGAATGATCGCTGGCAAGATGAGCAAGACGGGCACTGTCGGCAGCATCGCCGCTATCGACGTCCCCTCGATCAACTCAACTCTCAAGGCGTTCGCAGCCGGCGCCAAGGCAGCAAACCCGAATATCAAGGTCCTTCCCATCGTCTACCTCAGCAGCGGCTCGAGCAACGACCCCGCCAAGGCTCAGCAGGCGACCGAGCAAGTCATCGCCCGGGGCGCCGACTTCGTTATGCAGCAGGCCAACGAGGCCGCCAAGGGCGTCTTCGACGCTTGCAAGGCCAAAGGAGTCTGGGCATTCGGCGCCAATGCGGACCAAAACACCCTGTCCGATTCGGTCCTCGGCAGTGCCACCATTATCTCTGGACCCGCGTTCGTCGACCTCGCCAAGCAGGTCCAAGCCAAGACCTACAAGGGCTCCGTCATTCTCATGGGCATGGACAAAGGCACGATCGATTTCGTCGTGAATCCGAAGTTCGCCTCGAAGATCCCGGCAGATGTTTTGAAGCTGATCGAGACGACGAAGGCCGACATCAAAAGCGGAAAGCTGGTGGTGCCGAAAGACGAGTTTTAGTCTCCGGAGATGGTGCCCCTTTCCGAAGGGGGAACCGTGGGGGAGGGGGTTTCACTCACCGAAAACCCTCAGTACCCCTCTCCCCTCCGGGGGAGAGGGGCAGGGGTGAGGGGATCCGGGAGCCGACGGACCTTCGTCGCGACGCAAGAGAAACTCTAAACTAAATGGCTATGACCCCTGCCCCTCTCCCCCAGAGGGAGGGGTTCTCATTTGTAAGGACCCATGCTCATCGCTTCCCACGTCACCAAATCGTACGGCCCCCTGCGGGCCTTGGATGACGTGTCCGCCTCCTTCGCTCCCGGCGAAATCCACGCCGTCCTTGGAGAAAATGGGGCAGGGAAGTCCACCCTCGTCGGCATCCTCTCCGGATTCACCAAACCCGACTCCGGCACTGTCACCCTAGACGCCCATCCCATCCCCCTTGGCAAGGCATTCGAGTGCAAGCGCGCCGGGATTGAGATGATCCATCAGCACTTCACCCTCGTTCCCGAGTTCACCGTCGCCGAGAACCTCGGCCTCGCTCGATTGGACAACCTCAAAGGCGTCCTCAACACCAAACAACTCGCCGCCAATGGCTTAAAGGCCGCCGCGAACCTCGGATGGGAGATTGACCCGGACGTCAAGGTCCGTAACCTGCCCGTCGGCGTCCAACAGCGACTTGAGATCCTCAAGGCCCTCAGCGGAGACGCCAAGGTCCTCGCCTTCGACGAGCCCACCGCCGTCCTCACCCCGGACGAAGTCGACGACCTCTTCCGCGTTCTTCGCGAGCTCAAGGGCCAAGGCAAGATCGTCATCCTCATCGCCCACAAGCTCTCCGAGGTGATGAAGGTCGCTGACCGCGTCACCGTCCTCCGAAAAGGCAAATTCATCGCCACCGCCCCCATCTCCGAAGTCGATCCCGACAAACTCGCCTTCTGGATGGTCGGCGAAATGCCCGAATCGAAGGAAGACACCTTTGCAACTCACCTCGACCCCGGTCTAGTAGTGAAAGGATTGAAAGTCAAAGGCGACCGAGGCGAGGAAGCCCTCAAGGGCATCAGCTTCGACATCCATCGGGGCGAGATCCTCGGATTCGGAGGAGTGGACGGCAACGGCCAGATAGAACTCGCCGAAGCCCTCGCCCAAGTAAGAAGAGCCGAAGGCGACTGGACATTTGAGAACAAGAAGAATATCCAAGTATCCTACGTCCCCCAAAACCGCCAAACCGACGGCCTCGCCCTCCGCATGTCGATCCGCGACAACATGCTCGTCACCGGCCACCGCTACCCTGGCCTGAGCAACGGTCCCTGGCTGAATCTGAAACGAATCAAACAATGGGCAGAACAGCTCAAAGAGAGATTCGACATCAAAGCCTCCAACACCAACGAGCGAGTGGACAGCCTCAGCGGTGGCAACCAACAAAAAGTCGTCCTCAGCCGAAGCCTCGACATTGTCCCCGACCTTCTCATCGTCGCAAACCCAACTCGCGGCCTGGACATCAAAGCCACCGAGTTCGTCCACGCCCAAATCCGCAACGCCCGCGACCAAGGCGCCGCCGTCGCCCTCATCACTACTGACCTAGACGAGCTCTACGCCCTCAGCTCACGCCGGTATTTCCTAAGCCGAGGCGAGCTCGTAGAAGACACCGGCGTCACCGCCCTCGTGGGTGGCCCATGAGGACCTTCGCCACCGCTGTAGGCCTCGTATTCGTCCTCATTCTCACCCTCGCGGTCTTCCATCTCCCCATCCTCGACAGTCTCAAACTCATTGCGGGAGGCGCATTCGGCGACAAGTTCGCCATCGCTCGCACTGCGGTCAAGAGCACCCCGCTCCTCCTCGCCGGCCTCGGAATGGTCGTCGCATGGCGTGCCGGGATGTACAACATCGGCGGGGAAGGGCAGTTTGTCATTGGCGGCCTCCTAGGCGGAGCCGTCGCGAAACCACTCCTCCATACAAGCCCAATCCTAGCGATTCCCGCCATCCTCATCGGATGCGTCGCCGGAGGCGCGAGCTGGGCATGGATCGCCGGATGGCTGCAGGTAAAGCGAGGGGTTGAGGTGGTCATCAGCACAATCCTCCTCAACTTCATCGCCCTCCAAGTCCTCGGATGGGCGGTCAGTGGCCCGCTCCAAGAGGCCAAGAAGCACCTCCCCCTCAGCGACGAACTCCCCGAGAGCCTCATGTTGCCGCGCTTCGATCGCCAAACCGACCTCCACGCGGGAGTCTTCGTGGCCCTCTTCGCCGCCATCGGCATCTATCTCTATCTCTACCGAACCAAGGCCGGCTTTCGCCTCCGACTCTCCGGCGAGAACGCCAATGTCGCCCGAGCCAACCGCATCGATGCTGGCAAGGTGAGAATCCAAGCGATGCTCGTCTCCGGCGGCCTCTGCGGACTCGCCGGCGGAATCGAATACCTCGGCCTCTCCGGCCAGCTCGGCAGCGGCTTCTCCCAGCAATGGGGCTTCCTCGGAATCCCCGTTGCCCTCCTCGCCGGACTCGACCCGTTCGCCGCGATCCTGAGCGCCATCTACTTCGGAGCCCTCCTTGCCGGCTCCGAGAACCTCGCCCGCTACACCCCCGCAGGCACTACCCTCATCTACATCATCCAAGCCGCCGCCGTCCTCGGGGTTGTAGGTATTCGAGCCTATTTCGACCGAAGGCCTGCGCGGGTGGAGGCTACATGAAGGACGTCTTCGGAGCCTCCCCTTGCGGGATGGTTCGTGCCCGGAGGGGGAGGGTAGGGTGGGGGTTCGGCGGCTCCTCGCTTTCCACCTGGCTCGAAAAGGGGGGCGATGTAGAGTGGGGGTTTCGCTGCAAAGATATTGGCAAATTCTTGCTCGGGGCCTTGCTGATCCCGCTGGGCGTCGAACCCCCCCCCAGCCCCCCCCCACCACTGGGGGGGTCCCCCCCCACCGGGGGCCCCACCACCGTCGTGCCCATCCAGCTCACGATTCCTCGTCACGGCGGCGCGTACGACACTCATTCGTGAACCCGAATGCCCCAAGGCTTCGACCAGGGCCGCTCAAGGTCCTGCAACGAAGTGGAAGGGTGCCGGAGAAAGATCGCCACTTGAACCGGGTCGGACATGAGCGTTATCGCGCACGTCGCAGGCAGGACACCCACGTCATCAGCCCGTGCATCATGCCGGGACTGTGCGGGTTGCTGCTGCGATCATGGCCGCGATTATCGAGTGGGTTGGATTTCCCGATGGTGCTTTGCGTGTAGCGCAGGACTACTCGCTTGCCCCTGGAGGGCACGCTCACTCAGGAGCGTCTGGTGCCGTTTCCAGTCTCGGTCCAGCGAGCGAGCGTCGCAGCACAGGCGTGGCGTGTTCCAGCATTTCGTCGAGCGCTGTGACCAGGTTGCTCGATGATGTAGCGAGTCCCTGGAGGCGGACGAGTTCCGCTCGTCTGGCGAGTTCCTTGATGAACGCCGGAGCGACACCCTCGAGTCGCTCGATGAGGCCGTCAGCGTCAGCCGGTAGGGGCTGATTTGTGTACAGCTCGACGAGGCGACGTCGGGCATCGAAATCAGGCAGTGAGATTTCGATGGCCTGATCGATTCGCCCCGGTCGCGCAGCCAGCGCCGGCTCGAGCATCTCGACCTGGTTCGTCGTGAGCACGAACAGCACATCAGCGTCTTCAGCGAGACCGTCCATCTCGTTCAGCAACTGAAACAGCAGTGCGTTGTGTTCGCCTCCCGGGAGCTGGCGGTCCATCGCGATGAGATCGACGTCCTCGATCACGATCGTTGCCGGCTGCAGCGAACGCGCAATGGTCCCCGCTTGGCCGACAGCTCCTACAGCGCCGCCGCTGAGGATGATCGTCGTGCGATCCTGCATCCGTCCGGTGAGGTAGGAGATCGTGTGGGTCTTGCCAGTTCCGGGTGGTCCATACAGCAGCAGGCCACGTTTGACGTGTTGGCCCGCAGCGCGGAGCCCGTCGGCATGATCGGAGATACCAATCGAGTGGGCTTCGATTGCCTCAAGCTCGCCCGGAGCGAGCACGACATCGGCACGTTCAACGTGAGGAAGTCTGACGAAGCTGAGACCGAATTCGCCATGCATCCCGAACGTGAACGACACCACCTTGCGACGAAACGCGTTGTGCTCGTGCATCAACTCGCGCAGCCTGCGCAGGAACCCATCAGCTGCTGCTTGGTCGGCGCCAACAACCTCGACGATCAGCTCCTGGCGATAGTTCTCCGACGAGTACACCAACGCGATCACCGGGGAACCTTCGGCGTCCGTCAACACCAGACCAGACCGCAAACAATCAATGGTCTCGTCGACATCGACGTCCACCGCCACGTATTGACGCGCCGCCTCTCCTGGACCGTGCCATGCACCTGTCAGCATCCCCGGAAGAGAGACGCCGCCGTAGTTCCCGATGTCGCTCTGCAAACCGATCAC
>JBBQFM010000031.1:0-65579 GCA_038321975.1 Fimbriimonadales bacterium
CGCCGTCTCTCCCGAGCGGTTCATTTCGTCGACGACTTCCTGGTGATTGAGCGGTGTCTCCGAGATACCCGCGGCGAGATTTGTAACGATGGCGAGACAGGCGTATTCCACCTGAGCTTCGCGCATTAAGATCGCTTCCGATGAGGCGGTCATCCCGACGAGATCACCCCCAAAACCTTTGTAGGTTTGGATTTCCTGGGGAGTCTCGTATCTCGGTCCGTTGCCGCACAAGTAGACCCCTCCGTCTTGGGCGGGCACTTCAAGCTCCTTGGCCGCATCCAGCATGGCTTTGCGGGCAGAGGGTCCAAAGGGGTGGGTGAAATCTCGGTGCACCACTTGGCTATCGAAGAGGGTCAAGTTGCGATAAGTGAAATCCAGAAAATCGGAGCAGACGACAAGGGTTCCGGGACCCCACTCAGGCCGCAAGCTGCCGACCGCGGCGGTAGAGAGGCACGCCTTTGCGCCAAGGGCTTTCATCCCCAGCGCCATCGCGGAGTAGGGCACCCGGTGCGGCGGGACCTTGTGGCCGGCAGAGTGTCGGCTTATGAGGAGAAGGCTCACGCCATCGATCTCGATGTGCCGTCCGTGGAGCATCCCGTCGCGAGTTGGAACGAACAGCGGCTTGCCTCCGAAGGCGGCAAGCCGATCTCCGATTCCGGTGCCTCCGATGATTCCGACATCGATGCGCATGCGGGCTGATTATAGAACGCGAAGTAGACTCTTGGCGATGACCCTTCGCGAGGTAATGCACGCCCACATCCCCTGGTTGACCCCCGAAAGCACCGTTCGGGACGCAGTTGACAAGATGGACGTGTATCAATTCCCGGCTCTAGTCATCGTGGATCGAGACATGGGCCCGCTTGGCGTGATTACCGAGGGCGACCTGTGCCGGGCGGTCACCACTCGCGACAGCCTGGTCAGCATGTCCGGCGATCCGGCTCTAGCTCACGCGAGCAAAGAGCCAACTTCGATGCCCGCGGAAACGGAGATTGGGGTCGCTTTTCATAGGATGTTGAGCAGTGGCCTCACCATTCTGCCGGTGCTCGATGAGGGTCGGGTGGCCGGTATCGTTTTGCGGGTTGACTTGATGCAGGCTTTGCTGCTGGATATCGACCCCGCTTCGTAGGATTGGACGTTATGTTCGAAGAAGGCTCGAAATTTCCGGAGTTCTCGTTGAGTGATCAGGACGGCAAAACCACCACTCTCGCCGACCTGAAAGGGCAAAAGGCGGTCGTTTACTTCTATCCGAAGGACGACACAAGTGGCTGCACCGCCGAGGCTTGCGAGTTTCAGGAAAAGCTGCCCGACATTCCTGGTGCCAAGGTCGTAGGCGTCAGCCCCGATGACGTGAAATCTCATCGCAAATTCGCCGACAAGTACGGCTTGAAGTTCACCCTGCTTGCTGATACCGACAAGGCGCTCCTCGAACCACTGGGGCTTTGGGTGGAAAAGTCGATGTACGGAAAGCAGTACATGGGCGTTGCCCGGACCACCTACGTGCTGGATGAAAACGGCATGATCAAGAAGATCTTCCGAAAGGTTAAGCCCCAAGGCCATGCTGCAGAAGTGATCGCCGCCCTGGGCGCGTAAACTGATCCTATGGCTGACAAGATCACCGCTCCGGGCATTCGATTGATGCGCGAGAAGGGCCAAAAGATTGTTTGCGTTACCGCGTACGACGCGATCCTTGGCGCGTTGGCCGATGAATCTGGCGCGGACCTGGTGTTGGTTGGCGACTCGGTAGGCAACACCGCACTCGGCTATCCCAGCACGATTCCCGTAACCCTGGAGGAGATGGTCCACCACACCAAGGCGGTACGTCGCGGAGTATCTCGTGCCCTGCTCGTGGCAGACCTGCCTTTCGGGAGCTATCAGGCGTCGGTGGCCCAGGCGGTGGAATCCTCGGTAGCCCTCATGAAAGCCGGGGCCGAAGCGGTGAAGCTAGAGGGCGACTATGCGGAAGCCATTGTCGCGATTACGAAGGCGGGTATTCCGGTGATGGGCCACCTCGGGATGACCCCCCAGTCACTCCACCGCTTTGGCGGATTTCGGATCCAAGGAAAGGGCGAATCCGGACAGGAGGTCATCGATGCTGCGAAGAGCATCGATGAAGCAGGTGTGTTTTCTACGGTTTTGGAACTGATACCGTGGGAGTTGTCCAAGCAGATCACCGATCTCGTTTCGAACGCGACCATTGGAATAGGAGCCGGGCCTGAATGCAATGGGCAGATCCAGGTGATCTACGACATTCTCGGATTTTCTCCTCAGCCGTTCAAGCACACGAAGGTCTTTGTGAAAGGTCACGACTGTTTGTTAGACGGGCTTCGGAGTTATGCCGAAGGAGTTCGGGGAGCTCAGTTTCCTTCCGAAGAGAATAAGTTTTGATTGTTGCTAAAGCAGTTAAAGACCTGCAGCTGGATCGATCCAAACGCATCGGCTTCGTTCCCACCATGGGTGCGTTTCACGAGGGTCACCTATGCCTTATGCGAACTTCGGTTGCCGAAAACGATTTAACCGTGGTTTCACTTTTCGTGAACCCAACTCAGTTTGGAAAGGGCGAGGATTTCGAAAAGTATCCCCGAGATCTTGATCGAGACTTAGAGTTGGCGAAGTCAGTTGGAGTGGATATCCTATTCACCCCCGACACTCACGAGATGTACCCTCGCGATGAGGCGACAAGGGTCGTCGTGCCCGCAATCTCTGAGCGCTGGGATGGACAATTCCGCCCCGGACATTTCGATGGGGTTGCCACGATCGTGTGCAAGCTATTCAACATCATTCGACCGTCGGTCGCGTATTTCGGTTGGAAGGATCTCCAGCAGTGCCTCGTCATTATCGCCATGGTTGAGGACCTCAACTTGCCAACTGAGTTGTCTTTTCAGGACACGATTCGAGAATCGGACGGACTTGCGCGCTCCAGTAGAAACGTTTATCTTTCCAAAGAAGAAAGGTCGGTAGCTCCCCTAATCTATCAGGAACTTTTAGCCCTAAAAGCGAATCTTAGCCAGGAACAGGACCCCCGGGGAAAAGTAGAATCGGCGGCAAAGAAGCTAACCTCTGCCGGATTTCATATCGACTATCTCGCCTTAGTAGATATGAATACTCTCGCACCCATCGATGTTCCCCATGGAAAATGTGCCCTCATTTTTGCGGGGAGAATTGGGGCGACTAGGCTTATCGACAACATTCGACTTTGACTAGTTTCGGTGATTGTGGATGATTTTTAGTGGGGTGGGCTAGAGGCGCAGTGATTCCCCGTCCCGTCTTAGTGTATAGTCTGTCTGTTTAGTCAGCCGGAGTGCATGGATGAAGAAGACCGTACAAAGCGTTAAGAATTCTCTCAAGTTTAAAGCCCAAGAAAAAGAGGGCGTTCTGTCTGTTAAGGTCGGGGTGAAGAAGTACAGCGTTCCCGTACGTGCCCGAATGCTCAGCAGCGGAGAGTTTCTTTTCCTTTCCTTCCCGGCGTCTTCCGAGCTTTACCGAGTTGCCAACAAGGAACTCGCGCCGATGGATCGAGAAGAGGACGCGACCGATGCCTATAACGTCTTGAATCCTGGAAAGCGTCGCACCCGCCGACGCAACTCCGCAGTTTCTATGCCGGATGCACTTGCCGAGGCGCTGAAGGGCATCCCCGCTGGCTATAAGCTTGGCTACAACCTTGACGGCAGCCCGAAGCTTGTGCGCACGCGTAAGCGAAGCAAAGAGTAGGTACCAAACCTTAGGGATATCTAGGTGGGCAGAGTCGGCATTGACTCTGCCTTTTTCACGCCCACCTAGGGTCTTCCGTCGACACTGGTGGTAATGAATCAGTCCTCTATCTATTGCGCCTGCGGGCGTCGGAAAGCACGAGCCGCTTCCCAGCACTGCGACTCATGTGCGAGGGCACGCCGAAAGGTAGAGAGGCCTCTATGCGAATGTGGGTGCGGTCGGCCGACTAAGCGGAAAGAAGCCATTTTTGCCACGAGAAGATGCCAGAGCGATCTTGCCTATCGAGAGTTTGTCCAGCGATGGCTCCGGGGCCTAGAACACGGGGTAAGTGGCGGTGTAGCAACTTCTTCCCATATCCGTAGATGGTTGGTGGAGTCTCGAGGAGAAAAGTGCGAAGAGTGCGGATGGGCGGCGCGGCATCCGGTCACCGGTCGTGTGCCAATCAATCTCCATCACGTGGATGGGATTTCCGGGAACAACGAACTGTCCAACCTGAAACTCTTATGTCCCAACTGCCACTCACTAACGGAAAACTACAAGTCGCTCAATCGCGGTCGAGGTAGGAAGGCCCGGATTCCGCTTTCTCGAAGGGGTACCATAAACCCCATCCTGCCCCCTTAGCTCAGTGATAGAGCAACCGCCTTGTAAGCGGTAGGTCGTCGGTTTGAGTCCGTCAGGGGGCTCCAGATTTTCCTCCTTACTCGCCAAACATCCGCCGACAATACTTCGTATGGCGCCGGCTCCGCAGGTTATCCAAAGGGATGTTTGGGATCTCTTTAATGTTTCAGTCTCTCTGAGCAATGGCGGCTTGTCCGAGTATTTGCAGCGCGTCCTCCAAATCGGAGTGGACTGGTTCGATGCCACCAGCGCATCTGTATTTATTCGCGGCAAGGAGGCAAACACTTATCTCCTTGCTGGGCAAACCGGTATCGGATCCCACATTCCGACAGGCGCCCTTATCATTCGCGGGCAAGGTGTCGCGGGTGCATGCATCGAGGCGGGAGAAGCGATGCTGGTGGGGGACCTTCGCGAAGAGCCGGCACTCTTCAAAAACGTGCGCCGCGTTCGAGCGGAGCTGAACAGCTCAATGGTGATTCCCCTCTCAACCCCCGAGCACGGTTGTGTTGGAGTCCTCAATCTCTCGCGCCGACTTGGGATGCCTCGATATGAGGCAACGGACCTGGCGAAGGCAACCGTGATCGGCCGACAGATCGCCCTCGCGGTCGGGAACGCCCTTCTACTTGCCGAGGCGCGGACCTCCCAGGCAAAGCTGCGAGGCTTGGTCGACTCATTGGCCTCTGCTGTACTCTTCGTCACCTCGGAAGGAAAGATCGAGGAGGCGAACCTGGCCGCGACCGACCTTGTCGGCAACCGAGCCCAGTTCTCCGAGGCAGTGGTTCAGTTAAACCCTCACCTGCGTCCAGCGGTTCGAGAGGCTCGCGAAGAAGGGCTGGAGAATCGGCCATTCCGAAAGAAGGTGACGGATATACAAGCGGATACCACCTGGTGGGTCGTATCGGCCCCGCTGGCCGGCGGCACGCTTGTGACGATCGAGGACGTATCCGAGATCGAGCGGGTGGAGCGGGAGAGGGCTCATGTGTCACGCCTCGCCGAGATCGGGCAGATGAGCGCGGCAATCGCCCACGAGATTCGGAACCCTCTGACAGGGATTCGAAGCGCGGCCCAAATGCTTACCGAAGCCCCGGAGCAGATAAAGGAACTCGCCGGGATCATCGAAGACGAGGTGATGAAGCTCAACTCCCTCTGCAACGAATTCCTGGAGTTCGCGAGACCTCTGGCTTTGCGAGTTTCCGACGTGAGTTTGCCCCTGGCCCTTCAAAGGGTTGCAGCCTCGCATCGTTGCCAGTTCGAAGAGGCAGGGGTTGGCCTAGACGTTAGGATTGCCGGTGAGCAGCCGACCATTAAGGCAGACGCCTTGCGCCTCGAGCAAGTGTTTCGAAACCTGTTAATCAATGCGCTTCAAGCGACTCCTACGGGAGGAAAGGTAATCGTGGACCTTTCCGAGTCGCGGTTCAGCGTGGAAGACACGGGGTGCGGAATGACTGCCGAAACGCTAGATCGGCTATTCACGCCGTTCTTCACCACGAAGGCGGGTGGGACGGGTCTTGGTCTGAGCAATGTCAAGAAAATCGTGGACGCCCATGGTGGAAGCATAGCCGTCAAATCGGAGTCCGGAAACGGGACTCGATTTGACGTTCGAATAGGGGAAGCATGTTAGTAGAAAAGAAAAGCGTTCTGGTAGTAGACGACGAACCGAATATCAGGCGCATTCTTCAAGTCACATTCGACAAGGCGGGATACATTTGTGTCCTAGCTGAAGACGCTCACCAAGCGCTTCAGATTGTTTCCGAAATGAATCTCGACGTCGTTCTAACCGACGTCACAATGCCCGGAATGTCCGGCTACGAGCTTCTTCGCCAGATCAAATCGGCGAAGCCAAACCTCCCGGTCATCGTGATGACTGCATTCGGCACGATCCCCCAAGCGGTACAAGCGATTCGAGACGGCGCGTTCGAATACGTCACCAAGCCTTTCGACCTCGACGTTCTGAAGAAGATTGTCGCCAGCGCGCTCGCCGATGAGCCGGTGAAGGCTCACAAGAAAGTCGTGAAGATGGAGTCGGTGTTTCTCGCCGAGTCTCCTGCGATGAAAGATGTCCTCGAGACGGTCCGCCAGGTCGCAGATTCCAAGGCAACCGTCATGATCGGTGGCGAGAGCGGCGTTGGAAAGGAAGTCATCGCGAAGGCGCTCCACACCCTTTCCGGCCGAGTGAAGAAGCCGTTCGTTGCCGTCTCGTGCGCGGCCCTGCCCGAGACCCTGCTCGAAAGCGAGCTCTTCGGCTACGAGAAGGGCGCGTTTACAGGCGCCCAGGGATCCAAGATTGGCCGATTCGAAGCCGCCGCCGGGGGAACTCTGTTCCTGGATGAAATCGGCGAGGTGCCCCTTTCGTTCCAAGTTAAGCTCCTCCGCGTCCTTCAGGAGCGCGAGTTCGAGCGCCTTGGCGCGAATAGGCCGACCAAGACCGACGTTCGAGTCGTCACCGCAACGAACCGAGACCTACGCGAGTCCGTAGATCAAGGCACCTTCCGGCTGGACCTCCTGTATCGCCTCCAAGTGGTCGAGATCCACGTTCCCTCGCTTCGCGAGAGAAAAGAAGACATTCTGCCCCTCGCGAACCACTTCCTTGCCAAGTTCGGTAAGGACAATGACCGCCAGCCTTTGGAAATCGGGAAACAAGCCGAGAATCTACTATTGTCGTACCGTTGGCCGGGCAACGTACGTGAACTCGAAAACACCATGGAGCGAGCGACGGTGCTCGCCTCGCCCAGTCAGGTCGAGCTTGAAGAAAGGCTGTTGCCAAGTTTTCTTCGATCGGCGGCGTAGCGAGAAGATTTTGGATTGTTGATTTTGGATTTGGGAGGTAAAGATTTCCGGATCCGGAATCCTCAATCCTCAATCCAAAATCTACAATTCCCCGTAGGCCTCCGGGCCTACAAGAGCAGGTTTGTGCCCAGAATCGGGTACTATTCGAGTCTGGATCAGCGTTGACCAAGTCGTGACGGAGATAGTAGTTGTCCGCCCTTAGCACGGGAAGTGTGCGAAAGACGACAGGAGGTCACTCATGATTGTAGGAGCCCAGAAAAGGTCTCTACTCTCTCTCCCCCGACTCGCTTGGCGAGCCGTCAAGGCGAGAACGCCGCAGATTGCACCCATAAAGAAGACAGAGCGCGAAGAGATGAGCGCACTGGAATCGCTTGAAAAAGTTTTGGGTTTCAACGCGGATCTGATCATGAAAGCGTACAAGTAGACGCTTAAACGAAAGGGGCAGATCGAGAGATCTGCCCCTTTCGTTTCCGACTGAAAGGGCCAAAATCCCTAATTTTCCCAGTCTCCAACGAGACGGGAAGAGCCAACATTCGTAAAACCGAACCTCGGAGCCCGGAAACTCGTCGGTATTGCACACCGGCTGCTTCGAGCCAGTTAGCAACCTGCGCCAAGGGACGATGTCGCCGACCCAAGCGCAACCGACTCAGCCTAGGGGCTTGAACGTCCCACTTCAAAAAACTATACATTTTTGATGGCACGAAGGACCCATTAGAGCCTACTACACTAAGTGGCCCGGGAACTAAATGGTAGACCAATGTTGTCCTTTATGTATAGTCACGATAATGTGACTCTATACAAAAAGAGCGTCCAGGGAGACGCGAGGTAAATGTCCACGAACACTGTTTCAATGAGCCCGACCGAGCAAGTTCGTTTTAACGAGCTGATGGAGGCTTCCTATAGAAAGGTCTATAACATGGCTTACCGGCTGTCCGGTAACCGGTCCGATGCCGAGGACCTGACCCAAGAAGCGTACTTCAGGGCGTATCGGTCTTTCACCGACTACGAGGGCGACCGTCCATTCGAAAACTGGATTTTCCGCATCGTCACCCGGCTGTATCTTGACCTGCTACGAAGCCGCCGCCGACGCGTGAAGGCAGTCTCTTACGACACGCCTCTCACCGGCCATGCCGGAGGAGACGAGAACCTCTTCTTCGACATGCCGGACATGTCTCCCAACCCGGAGCAGCAGATGATGGAGAGCACCTTCAGCGAAGACTTGCAGAAGGCCATGAACTCCCTGTCGCCCGAACAACGACTGCTGGTGACTCTTGCCGACATCGAGGGCGTGCCCTATAAAGAAATCGCCGACATGCTCGACAAGCCGGTCGGAACGATTCGAAGCCGTCTTCACCGAACCCACAAGCTCATCCGTTCGCGCCTGGAGCAGGTGCGACGGGAGGGCCAGGTTCAAAAGCCGGCCAATCGACGATCGCTGAAGCTATCGCATCAGCACTGACCATTGAAGATTTCAGATTTCCGGAGGGTATCAACCCTCCGGTCTGGCAATCAAAGATCCAAAATCTAGCTTTCCCATTGGAATCGCCGATAGGCGATTGCTGAGAAGATTGCCGCGAAGCCAAGGAGTACGCCGACTGCGGGAAGCGCCGCCTCCAACCCCCATCCCCGCCACATCACGCCGTCGAACCCATCGACCGCCCATTTCACAGGTGTAGCCTTCGCCACGTTCTGAACCCACCCGGGCATAAGGAACGAGGGGAACCAGCCGCCTCCGATCATCATCATCATGAGCACCGCAAGGATGGCGAGTCCGCGACTCTGCTCCTCGGTTCTACCGAGCGCGGCGACGAAGAGGCCGAACCCCGAAGTCATCGCGGCCGCAGCCAAGCAGATGAGCCCAAAGCCCACCACGCTTCCCTTGATGCTGAAGTGGAAGACGAGGAAGCCAACCGTGAAGGTCGCGACCAATACCGCCAGTCCTCGAACCCAGCTGCTAAGCCCTCGGCCGAGCAACTGAGTACTGGGCGAAGTCGGGGCGGCGCGCAACCTCTTCCAAATGCCCTCTCGCTTCTCGCGCATCAAGCCCATCGCAAGCTCGATTCCCCAGAAGAGAAGTCCCTGCATTCCCATGCCCGCGAACGCGTGGGCGGAGCCGCTCCACGCTTCCGTCTCCGGCGCGCTTTGAGGCACATCCTGAATTTCGTAGGGAAGGCGGGCGGCCCGCTCGCCGGTGTCGCCGAAAGCCGCCTTGCTCACCGCTCTCATTACGGACTGGGTGAGCGCACCTTTCACTGCCATCGTTTCCATGCTTTTCGCAGGGTCGGTAACCGTGTCCAGCTTTGGCTTGGCGCCGCCTGCCATCGCGGACACCGCGCCTTTTCCGAAGTCCTTGGGGAAGATCACCGCGATCGCCGACTTTCCGTCCTTAACCTGCTTCCGGGCGTCGTCCGCCGACTCCTCTTTGACATTGAGCACATCGCTCTCCTTCATGTTCTTGACGATGTCTTTGGTGACCGGGCCATTGTCGTCGCTTGCCACGAGTACATCGAATTTGGTCGAACCCGCTGGTTTGTTCGAGGCACTGCCCAGAACGCCGCCGAGAAAGGTGGCGATGAGGACGGGGACGGCGAAGGAGATGATGAGGGCCTTGCGGTCCGACAGATACAGCTTGAAATCTTTCTTGACGATGGCTAGTAGGATGTTCATTGGATCAATCCCTCAACGCTCGACCTGTGAGGTGGAGGAATACTTCTTCGAGACTCGCCTTTTGAGTCTCCAGAGATTGGTAAGTGGCGCCCTTTGACTTGAGCCAGTTCAGGACTTCGGGCAAATCGGCATTCATGTCCTTCACGTCCAGCGTGAGCTTGAGTTCCTCCAGGGTCAACGGCCACGGGCAACCTTCCATATCCACCGCCTCCGAGAGGTCGATGGTGACTCGGCTTTGGGTAGGGATCAGCTTCTTGAGGTTCTGCTGAGAGTCCTCCGCCATCAGCTTGCCGTGATCCATGACCGCGACTCGATCGCAAAGCCGCTCGACCTCTTCCATGTAGTGGGTCGTATAGAGCAGGGTGGTCCCCTTGGCCTTCAGGGCCAAGAGAGCATCGAAGATCGCGTTGCGACTCTGAGGGTCAACGCCAACTGTTGGCTCATCGAGAACCAGCAATTGAGGCTCGTGCAGGAGAGCGATGGCGATATTGAGTCGCCGCTTCATGCCCCCCGAGAAGTTCTTGACTGGTTCGTCGGCGCGGTCATCGAGGCCCACCGTCGTTAAAGCCGAGGACATCCGCGCGGGAAGGACGTTGTCGTCGATGCCGTAAAGGGCACCGAAGAACCGGAGGTTGTCGTGAGCAGTAAGCGGCTCGTAAAGCGCAATCTCTTGCGGGACGTACCCAATCTGCCTCCGCCCGTGGGGATTCTTCGTGGAGATGGGCTCTCCGAGAATGGAAACGCTCCCCGAATCGGGATCGAGCGTGCCGCAAATCATCGAGATTGCGGTGGTCTTTCCGGCTCCGTTCGGACCCAGTAGTCCAAAACAACAACCCTTGGGAATGGTGAAAGAAACGTCAGATACGGCCTCTATCGGCCCGAACCGCTTTCGCAGGTTCATAACACTCAACACGACATTGATCCTATCACGGATGCACAGACTGCGAGCCTCCGAAAGACCTAAACGCTAGTGCTGTAGACCTACGTTTCGCTCCATCCAATAGATGCCGAGCTGCTGGACGAGGGTCATGAATTCGTCGAAGGCAACTGGCTTGCGAAGGTAGCTATTCGCATATCCTTCATAGCAGGCCTTCACGTCGGCGGGCTCATCCGAGGAGGTCAACACGACGATCGTGAGGTGCTTTGTCCTAGCGTCGGTGCGAAGTCGAGTCAACACCTCAATTCCCGTGAGCTTTGGCAGCTTGAGGTCGAGAAGAACGAGCGAGGGCAGGCTCTGATGCTCGTCGAGCAAACGGTCCAGCGCTTCCTGTCCGTCTCGGGCGACTGAGATAGGTACGTGTGGAAGGGCCTTCGAGAGTGCTCGAAGGGTGAGCCGCTCATCGTCCTGATTGTCTTCCACCAGCACGATAGAGGGATTGATGTTCATCTCAGATAACCCAGATTTGGGGACGGCAGATTATAACACCGCTCGTCAAAGGGCCAGAAGTCGCTATTTACGTTGACGCGTTTTACTTCCCAAGCGGAAGCTCTTGCCGATCTGAGTCGATCTGCGCCCAGACGTCGCCAACTGCGGCAAGACGATCGGGGACGGTGAAGATGTTGAACTGGTCTGGATAAGTGCTCTCAAGTTCTTCCCACTTGATTGGCAGGCACACAGTGGCACCTGGTGCTGCTCGGGGAGAGTAGCAAGCGCTCAACGTCTTTCCGCGAACGTTCTGGTTGTGATCGAAGAAGACCTTCGCCGGGCGCTTGGCGACTTTCCACTCCATGGTAACGTCCTCGGGCATTTGGGCCATCACGTGCCGCCCAATCGTTTCGCACATGAGCCGAACCTCGTGGTAGTCGTAAACCCTTCGCAGAGGGACGTAGACGTGAAGGCCCGTCTTTCCCGAAATCTTCACGTAGGAGCGCAAACCCAAGGCCGTAAGCAAATCTCGAAGGGTCTTTGCCACTTCGATCACCCGGAGCCAGGCCGGACGGTTGAGTTCCGGTTCGGCGCCTGCCGCCTCCTTGCCAGATCGAATATACGGATCTAGGTCGCAGACCATGAAGTCTGGGAAGTTGAGAGTGGATTCGTCGAGTGTCTCGTCCGTCTCCGAGAAGTTGATCCCCAATTCGTGGCCGTCCGGCTCTTGGCTAGTGCGCGAGTACCAAGGATGAATCTCCAGCGACGACATCTGCCCCATCCAAACAAGGGTCGGCAGGTTGTTCACCAGCAGCCAGTCTCGGGCTCGTTCATTGTGGTTCGACCAGATCAAAACCTTCTCGACGTACGCGGGAGCGCCTTTGTCCAAATGCTTCTGAAAGAAGCTTTCGCCACCCAATCCTTCCGGATATCGCACGATCGAGACGGGCCGGTCCTTCAAGTGCTGGAGCATCGGTCCCGCCACCTTCACGTAGTACATGATCAGGTCGCGTTTGGTGACTGCCGCAGTGTCCTCTGTTGCCGGCCACAGAACCTTATTCAGGCTCGATAACTTGATGTCGTAGCCCTCTACCTTCACCGTCAGATCATCTTTCGTATTTGCAAGTTGGTCTAGCACAGAATCTTCGTGTTCTTCTTCTTCTTTTGACTGGGTGATCGGCGCTTCCAGATCGGGCCGGAAGCGGACAAAGACCGGGAATCGAAGGCGCTTCTCCTCGGTCCAGGTCATGAACTTCACTTCGGCCCAAAGCTTTGGCTGAATCCAAACCGGCTTACCTTTGGCTTCGACCGGTCCGTTGAAAGGGGTTTCCTTGATCTTTGACTCATCCAGCATCTTGCGGTACGCGACGAGTTGGTCGTCGCTGAATCCACCCCCGACGTTGCCGCAGTACACGAATTCCGAGCCCTCATACCGGCCGACCAGGAGAGCTCCAAAAGTATTCGAGCGGGCGCCTAGTCCAGGCGTGTAGCCGCCAACTATGAATTCTTCGCTGTGATACCCCTTAATCTTCACCCAATCGCCCGACTTGGTCCCCGACTGGTAGGTGCTGGAGTTCTTCTTACCGATGATCCCTTCAAGCCCGAGTTTGGTCGCGTGCTCGTAAAGCAGTTCGCCGGTCTCCGGAAAGCTGTCGAGAACCCTGATCGTTCTCGTCGCTGGCGCAAACGTTTCGAGCGCTTCGCGCCGGTCGCTGTAGGCGCACTTGCGCAGGTCGGCGCCATCCAAATACGGTAGGTCGAAGACGATGAAGTCGACCGTTCCTTGGGCGTCCCAATGCTTGATGTCAATTGCACTTTGAAGCTGGAATCGCTTCATCAGACCTTGAAAAGTGGGCTTGCCAGCTTCGTCAAACAGAACGATTTCTCCATCTAGGACGAAGCTGTTCGCGGGTAGCGACCGGAGTTCTTCGACCAGGCCGGGGAACTTCTGGGTGATGTCGTGCCCCGTTCGGGAGACGAGGCGGACCCGGTTCTGATCTCGAAAGGCGAGAACCCGGATGCCGTCGAGCTTGAGTTCGAAGCTCCAATCCGGCTTGGAAAAGGGCTTCTCAACCTCCTTCGTCAGCATGGGAGTTGTGGCAGTCGGTAGAGGTCCGGCCACCGCGCCCTTGAACTCCCGGATGTGATCGTATCGCCCCTTGCCCGCTTTTCCATCCCGGATGTCCTCGACGGTTCGATCCGAGAGAACGCTGCGATCGAGTTTGGTTAGGTCATCGGTCTCCGATTCCTTGCCGTCCTTATGCTTCAGGATCAGCCAGTCATTGCCCTTGGTCTTCATCTTGACCAGGGCCCACGACCCCTTCATCTTGTGACCGCGAAATGTGAGAGAGAGCTTGCCCTTGGCAATCCCTTCGCGGATGTTCTTCTGGGCTTCGTCTCGATCGAGAAAGAGGAGGATGCCGTCGTCGTCCGGCTCATACGTGCCCTCATCCCACACGATCATCTCGCCCCCGCCGTACTCGCCCTTCGGGATTTGGCCCTCGAAATGTTGGTAGGTGAGCGGGTGGTCCTCGGTCATCACTGCGAGGTGTTTGTCCTTCGGATTGAGCGACGGGCCCTTAGGGACGGCCCAAGATTTGAGCACCCCCTCGCACTCGAGTCGGAGGTCGTAGTGGAGACGACGAGCGTTGTGCATCTGCACAACGAATCGGAGGCTGCCGGTGCCCTCAGGCCCGGCCGAAGGGCCGGGCTCCTGGGTCTTTTCGAAGTTCCGCTTCTTCTCGTAGCCCTCCAGCATGGCTAGCTACTCTTGCGCTTGTCTTTCTTCGCCGCCTCGAGGCTGGCCTTGAGGGCATCCATGAGGTCAATGACCCTCGTTTCAGGCGCTTCAGGAGCAACGCTGATCTGCTTGCCCTGGATTTTGTCCTCGATCCGCTCCATCAGCACCTTTCGATATTCGTCTTGGTACTTGCTGGGGTCGAAATCTTCGGCGAGGAGGTCCACCAGGCTTTCCGCCATCTTGAGCTCGCGGTCGTCGACCTTAATGTCGCTCGTCTTAGCATCCACCGGCTCGCGGATCTCGTCGGGATAGAACAAGCTTTCGAGAACGAGGTTCCCCTCCGCGCCGAGGCGGATCAGGCAAAGATGTTCTTTGCTCCGCATCGCAATCTTGCCCAGCGCAGCAACCTTCTTCTCCTGAAGAACTCTAGCCAAAAGGGCAAACGGCTTTCGACCAGATTCGCCGGGCTCAACATAGTAAGTCGAGTCGAAATAGATCGGATCAACCTGCTCTTCTTTTACAAATGCAAGCACTTCGATGGTGTGCATGCTCGGCACTGGGAGGGTCTCGAAGTCTTCCTCGGTGAGGATCACAAAGTGCCCCTTGCTGTACTCATAGCCCTTGACGATCTCGCTGCTATCGACAATCTTCTCGTCCACCGGGCACCACTTTTGCTGCTTGATCCGCGACCCGCAGGTCTTGTGGATCTGGTTAAAGGAGATGTCCTTCTCCTGAACCGCCGTATGAAGACCCACCGGAATGCTTACCATTCCGAACGAGATCACACCATTCCAAATCGCTCGAGCCATCTGTTTTGTTCTCCAGAAGGCGATTTCCTCGCCACTTCTCCATTTAGGATGACAGAAACCGAGCCCGAGTGGTTCGAATTGTGAGTCCTGGCCCTTGTATAAGTTTAGTTGGGTTTCTTGGCGTATTCGATTTAGAAAAGTATATGTTTAAAGCTTTGAATTGCTGCTATCAATTGGGATGCTTTGGCGGCTAGCGCAAGATTCCGGTTTACGTGCCAAGTCAACTTTATTGGGAAATGATGCTCGTAGTGTGCATTCAGATGCCTGAAAGCCTGTATATATGTCAGGTTGTCGATTAGGTCGGAGGGTAGGTTTCCCCTGCCCCTGGCAAGAGAGTATGGGGTGTCGCCCACCGAGACGACAGTCCGTGTGGGACTGCGCGGGCCTGACCGCGCTTTTCACGACCGCGGAGCGGTCTCCGAGAGGCTTACGGCGTACCCGAGAAGACCTCGCAGTCGAACCCTTCACCTGCCTTGTCGCAGACCGTGAAGTAGATCTGCTTGCCATCCTTCGTCCATCGCGGGTTCGTCCCACGACCAGGAGTCTTGGCAACCAACCGTGCCCCTCCTGCCGACAGACCATGTAGGACTGCGCGGGCCCGACCGCGCTTTTCACGACCGCGGAGCGGTCTCCCATATTCTCTCGAATTTGGTGCCAGTCTTTGGATAGCCGACACCCCTCCCCTCACCAGAGGGGAGGGGTTCCCGGATCCCTAAATCACAATCCGCTGCCGAACAACCCCCGCCCGATCGTGCCGAACCGTGAACGCGTACTCACCTGGCTTGCCGATGACCCACTCGAAGATGGCCACATCGCCCGCGACCGAACCGCCCCAACCGAAAGCAGCACCCGCGCCGACGTCGCTCCATCCGGTTAGCTGCTCGCCCTGAGCGCGCAACTTCCCAGAAACCAGCCAACCCTCGGCTCCCGAAATCTGCGAGGCTTCCGCCAAGACGCCTCGACACATCTTTCGATCCGCCGCCATCCGGCTGACATTCGTGGGTAGCCACCCTGCGTTCTGAACAGCCCAACGCACCTTCCAAGCTCCTGCGACTTCCTCAACGCGGATTTCGCGATGGGTCAGCCGAGGCGAACACGACGCCTGCCACAAAACCCAGTCCGCCAAGGGTGCTACCTCTGATTCGAGGAACTTTAAGGGCGGATTCCTAAACGCATATTGGAAGTCCCAACCACCGATTTCCACTGCTCCAAGTTGAGGGTGGCTAAAGGGTGCCCAATCGACGTAGCCGTTCCCGTCGAGCTTCTCGTCCGACCAAGCCAGCATCTTCACGTCGTCCTCGTGTGGGTGTTCACGGTACCAATCGATGTACTTGTAGTCGGTAATCCCGGCCTGCCGCTGAGGCGACCAGATTTCGGTCGTCCAAGAGAAAACGCCGCGATGCTCGTACATCCAGTCGTCGAAGACGCCGGTGATGACTTCCTTCGGGTGATATCGGAACTCGTGGTAGTTCGAGATCGCGGGATAGCCGGTCATCTCTAGGCCCTTCTTGCCAAGTTCCTGAAATGCCCACAAGTCCTCGGCGGGAATGTCGTCGTCCGGCATACGGCTCGGCGGTCGAAGGTGCACGCCCGAGAACGTGTGGAAGGTGACCGCGCCGCAGATGTTGGGTCGCTCGACGATCGCCGAGACCGCCGCGCGAATCTCCGGCTCGCTAGTGGGGAAGGGGCCCGCTCCGTGCTGATCGTTCTCCGTGCGCCATGCGCTGGGGAAGTTGCGGTTCATATCCAGCCCTTCCTTCACCTTCCTCGACCGCATCGTCATCCCATCGAAGTTGTGGTACTCGCCCTCAGGCAGGACGCGGTAATAGGAGCCCCCCGACTCACCCGGATCTCGCCGCACGAGCAGGCGGGGATTGAGGGGACTGACCTTCCAAGGACCGTTGGCGTCGGGCATTCGCATCGAGAGAATGCGCCCGTCTCCATCGATATCTTTTCGCTCTAAGCCCTCAATGTCATCTTCTTCGTACGGATACGGCCGGGTGGATGAACGGATGATGCGGGGAGGACTCTCGAGTGCCCATTCCGCTCCATCTGGGCACAGTCGAGGCGCGATGTAGAAGGTGTGCGTCTTCAGCATCTCGCGACCCTTGTCGGTGTGAAGCAGCTTCCACATCACCATCAGCGCGGCGGTCGAGGCGCTCACTTCGCTGGCGTGGATGTTTCCATCGACCCAAAATGCCGGCTTCTCATCGGCCCGTCCCGTCGCCTTTTCGGTAATTGTAAGGAGCCAGATGTCCCGACCCTCGTGACTCTTTCCGATGCTTTGGAGGTCGACGAAAGCAGAGGACTCGGAGGCGACGTCCTTCAAGAGCTGGGTCAGCTCGTCGAAGCGATAGTAACGGTCAAACGCGACACGCGGCATGGGCGCAGGTTACCGAACATCGTATTCTGTTGGGTGGATGAAGACCTGCGTGCAGCGGAGGGCGATCACCATGGTGGGGGTGATACTCGTGTCAGCCTCGCTGATGCTCGTTTGGCCGCCCGGTGTACTTGCTTTCATTGGTGTTGGCTTCATCGGCTGCCTGCTCGTCCCCTTCGTGATGTCTTCCGAGGTTCAGCACGAATCGAAGGCACTGAAGGACAGCTATGAAGGGCTGGCTGAGTACAACGGGTGGATCTACGAGACCCAAGTCCCAACTCACTTAGTGGGCTTGGTCGACAGCATGCGCTCCTTCGGCGATTGGGAACGGCTGAGGGCAACCAATCTTTTCGTCCAGAGATTCGATGGAGAGATTCACAATCTCTTCGAGGTGCGGATCGGACTAGAGGAGAGTTCAGCGCCCTACATCGTCGCGCTGTCGGAGCTTGCCCACGATTACCCACCCCTCACAATTCGAGATTCACCGCCAAGAACGGATGTCGCGATCGCCGAACGGCAAACCGTGCGGGACATGAACTGGCGTTTTCGCTCGCCCGAGATGAGGCGCTGGGCGAGATTCATCGCGAGCGAAGCTCGCCGCATCATCGATAGCAGTCCGGATACGGAGTGGCGAGTCTGCGACAACCGAGTGCTGATGATGATGCCCGGCACTTTCGAGTCAGTGGACCCCATGGTGATTTTCGAGAAGGTGTGCCTTTTCTGCGATCTGCTTCAGCAGAAAGTCGAAAAGTAACCCCAAAGAGCGTTGCAACCTTCTAACCCACCTCCCACGTCCTCATTCCTGGACGATGGAACTCTTCATACCGATCTTTATCGTGATCGTCATTCTCGTGATCGTCAGCGCGATCTACTCGAAGAAAAAGTATGAGGAGCGATTGGCCGCCCTCGCCACGTGGGCCGCAAGTGAGGGCCTCTCCTTCAATCCCGGCGGGCTCGATGCTCAGACCTCCGGATTCTTCGCTTCATTCAACACCTCGCAAGCCGGCGGCTTCCTAGGTCAGTTCTCCGGCTTCAGCCCGTTCGAGCAGGGCGACAACTGGAGGGTGCCGCTGATCATTAGCGGAATCCAAGGCGATCAGCAGTGGGCCGTCTTCGATTATTCGTACGACACCGAGAGCACCAGCACCGATTCCGAAGGAAATACCACGACATCCCGCACGACCCACCACTTCACGGTTTGCTCGGTAACCCAGCCACTCATGTTCCCGCAGCTCGAAATTCGGCCGGAAGGCTTCTTTGATCGGGTGGGAAAAGTGTTCGGCGCCCGAGACCTAAACTTCGAAATGGAAGAATTCAACCGGCGATTCCTCGTGCGAACGTCGGACGAGAAGGTCACCTACGGGATGATTCATCCGCAGATGATGGAGTTCCTCATGACCTGCCCGGGCATCCACTGGCAGATCGTCGGCCCCCAAATAGTCATCGCCCAACCGGGCAGGCTCGACGTGCCCCAGATCGCGGGAACTGTGAACATCATGAAATGCTTCCTTGGTCAGATCCCGCCCTATCTTCGGCAAGACCTGACCGGCTCCTACCGGTAACCCATGGATTTGGTCGCGCCCATCTCCGCAGCGGTCGTTCTGATTCTCATTCTCAGTCTCGTTTATGGCGATAAGGCGCGGCAGGCACGCCGTAGCCGACTCGCTTCATGGGCGTCGACAAAGGGATTTCAAGTCAACCAATCGGGCCTGAGCCAGCAAAAGGCCGGATGGCTGTCTTCGCCCCTCACTTCGGCCAACGGGCAGTTCATAGATGACTACCGAATCTTTCAGCCAATCCGAAGCAACCCCCGCGGCCGAGTCAACATGGTGGCCACGCGAGCCAAGGGCGATCTGACTTGGACGATCTTCGAATATGAATACTCGGATGGCGAGTACACCTCGGTGTCCACCATCTGCTCCGTCCAGCAGCCCCGCATCTTCCCGACAATAGATATCCGCCCTCAAGACCTGGGGAACAAGATCGGCAACGCACTGGGAGCAAACAGAGTCAAGGTCGGATCCGCGGAGTTCGACCGTCGCATGCAAGTTCGATCCGAGAACGAGTCAGCGACGCAGGCATTGGTGACGCCCAGGCTCATCTCCTTTGTGCTGCGGACTTCGGGAGTTCACTGGCAGTTGTCAGGAAATCGCCTGGTAGTGGTAGTCAGTGGGCGATTGGAAAACGATCGGGTGGACTCAACTTGTGGACTTATGAAAGGATTCTTGGATCAGCTACGGCCATAATGGTCCCGGCTAGCCCGGACCATGAGAGTCAGCATTATCTGCCCCAGCATCGATCTTGTGGTCGACCCGCAAAACGATGTCGACGTCAATGGCGCCAACATCGCGCTTTGGATTCAGCTCCGCACCTACGCAAACCACCCCGCTTTTGAAAGTCTTGAGCTGTTCCTCCCTCCCAAGTCGTTACTCATTGCGGACGACGTTGCCAAATTCGCCCAGGCTCTCTTAGAGCCGCAGAACCGAGGCAAGGGCAAACTGTCGGTGCACTCCGTTTACGCGCTGGGCGACATTTGGGCGGATGGGAAACCGCGCATTTTGCACACCGACGACCTTTGGGCGCTTTCGCGAGATCGACACCTCAGGGACACTTTTGCCAAGGGGCCGATTGCCCATATTTGCGACACCCACTGCCTTGGCCACTTCGCCCTCCATCGATCGCTTCGCGAGGTCGCCCACTTGGACCAGGTAGAGGGGGACGCCATCATCGCATGCAGCCGCGCCACCGCCGCTGCCGTGGACGATGCCTATGACCTTCCCTATAAGGTGTTAGCCTGCCGCCGTCGTATTGACTCCGGAGACCTCCGGCCCGCGAAACCCGGCGAGAAAGAGGCCGCGCGTGCCAGATTTGGTTTGCCGCAAGGTATGCCGCTGGGGATGTTTCTAGGAAGGATAACGCCCGCCGTAAAAGGGGAGTTGACCCTCCTGGTGGATACCCTTGTCGGTCGTCCGGGAGGGCTCATCGTTACCGGCGTCACGAACATGCCGGGGTACAGCGAGGTGTTGCAAGGGTACGCGCAAATGAGGGGAGTCGCCGACCGTGTCTTCTTCCATGGGCGCATCCCCCCGTCGGATCGAGCAGCCTGGTATCACGCAGCCGACCTGTTCCTCTTTCCCGGAGATTGCGTGAACGAGGCGTTTGGCCAAACCACGATTGAGGCCCTGGCATGCGGTTTGCCCGTGATCCAGTCCGCGTGGGACGGGCTCAAAGAGACCATTGCCGAAGGCGTGGGCACCCATGTTTCTACAATTGCCGCACCGGCGCCCGAAAGACTTGAGCACTTATCGGTCGCGCTCGAAACGCCGGGCCAATTCCTGGCACTTGCCCAAGCAACGGTCGTAGACCGGGATGAGTGGTACGCCGCCTACGACTACTGGATTGCGAGCGAAGAAAAAAGGAAAGTGGGCGGAAGCATGGCCCGACAACTTTTTGAAAGCACCTTCGATCCCCCGATTATCGAGGCGCAGTACATCGCCCTTCTCGAGAAGTGCTTGGAAGGGGCGACGACAGGGCAAAGGAAGAGTCGCCGCGTGGAACCCGGGCCACTGCAGGTCGATTACTCGTCGGCCCTTCGGCACTACACATCCGTTCTTTGGAATCCCAGCTTTCTGTTCGAAGAGACGGAGAAAGGCAAGGCTTGGAGAAGTGGTGGTGAAGCGCCGTACATGTATGGAGAGTTGGAGCCGATTCTTGATCCAGAGTTGATGTCATCTATCCGGGAACGGGTGGGTCATAGTCCACTAACGGCGACACAGTTGAGCATCGCTCTGTCCGACTCTATCACTACCGACCGAGATGTCTGGTTCCATGCCATGTTTCTCGCCAAGCAGGGCTTTTTGACGCTGAGACACGATATTCCTCTTTCGAGGAATTCGCCGGTATAATTGCGTCATTGTGGATTTGAAGCGATCTCCCATCAAAGTAACAGCGCTGGCCCTGGTGGTCGTGCTGTCGTCATTTGCATCCGCTGATACCGGCGGTGCCAATTCCTTCGGCCTGAAGTTGGGTGCTTTCTATCCGACGAGCAAAGCCGCCCGGGACAGCCTGAGCAAGACTGGCTACGACATCGGAGTCTCGTACTTCCTCCCGGATCAGGGCAGCACGCAGAGTTCGATCGACGCCGATTATTTCCGCGTTGGTGGTTCTAACTATTTCCAGGGACTCAGCGTTGGCTACACGGCGCGATTCTTCGGCTCCAACGCAGCTCCGACGGCTCCGTTCTTCGGAGTTTCTGGCGGCGTTAGCTTCAACAAGCTTCGAACGACTACCCTTGGTAGCGGCGGAAGCGGCGGCGGATCTGCAAGCCAGAATAAGACTCAGGTTTATGGCGAAGCCATTGCAGGCTATCGCTTCAACAAGCAGTCTTCCGTAGAATTGTTCTACCGATTCACGGGCAAGATGGCCGGTATCGACGCCACTGCAGCTGGCGTTCGAGCAACCTTCCGGTTCTAAGAAACTCGGGCATTCAAAAAGGGGCGCATCTTTTGCGCCCCTTTTTGCGTTTGGCTAGGAGTGGACTTTGGCTTGAATCTAGATTGGGCTAGTAAGCTCCTGCAAGAGGTTAGCGAGGATTCGTCCATTCCCTGGGACAACCCTCAGGCCGTCGGCGTCATCGTCATCTTTGTTGTCCTGTCCGTCGGCGCCGTATTCCTCGTACTTGGAATGGATCGCGCTCAAAAGCGCCGTCTCGCCGGGATTGCCGCATGGGCCCGAAGCCAAGGGCTCACCGCCAAAATGAATGGGCTAAGCAAAAAGAGACCGAGCTTCTTCGCGCCCGAAGACACAACGGAGCTCGGTCACTTCTTTGCCGACTACGAAACCTTTCAACCGATGAGCTTCACCTCGGCGCGCAGTGTGAACGTTTGCCTGACCGGCGAACTAGATTCGGTCGATTGGTCGATCTTTGAGTACACCGACTCGGGAAAAGACGCAACAGTGTACACCGTCTTTTGCGGCCGCTATAAGACGGTTTTTCCGAGGATTGAGATCTTGCCCGAAAGTATGTTCGACCGGCTTGGAAAAGCCCTCGGGGCGAGCGACGTAGACTTCGAGTCCGAAGATTTCAACCGCCGATACCTTGTCAAAACTAAGGACGAAGCGTTCGCACACCAGTTGATCGACCCCAACATGATCGATTTCCTCCTGGCCTGTCCTGGACATCACTGGCAACTCAGCGGCAATCAGATAGTCGTCTCGGAATATGGTTCCCTTAACCCAAGTGGCTACGGAATCACCTTCGATCACATGAAAGCTTTCATTTCCGTCATTCCCGCCATCGTTCGAAAGGACTTCTCCCTCCAAAACTAACAATGGAACCCATCCTCATCGCTGTCATCGTCGTTCCCCTCTTGATGGTCTGTTGGGCGATCGCAACCTCGAACCGCATCAAGCGACTCAAGAACCTGATGCGCGAATCCTGGGCGGATATCGACGTCCAACTCAAGCGACGTCACGACTTGATTCCAAACTTGGTCGAAACCGTAAAAGGCTACGCCGCTCACGAGACGCAGACCTTCACCGCGGTTATCGAGGCGCGTAATCGAGCCGTCTCATCGGGCGCCGTCTCGGATGAGAAAGAGATGGTCCACAACGTGAACCGGCTACTCGCGGTCAGCGAAGCATATCCCGACCTCCGCTCGAACACGAACTTCCTGGCTCTGCAGCAAGAGCTAATCAACACGGAGGACCGGATTGCGGCGGCGCGGCGCTTTTACAACGCCAACGTGCGGGACTTCAACATCCTCATCGAGACCTTCCCGTCGTCCTTGCTCGCCGGCGGCGAGAAAGCGGCCGAGCCCTACGAAGTTGAGGAACTCGCGATCCGCAATCCCGTCCCGGTTAGTTTCGGATCGTAACTGTAATTCCCTTCAGGGCATAAGCGGTAAAGGGCGTTCCCACATACGCTCGAATGTTTCGCCCTTGTAGCATTCCACTTACGTGATTTGTGACTCTTCCCGCGAGGGCCGCGAGCTCGGTTACCGCACCCACCGCGGCAAGCGCGCCGCCCGCGCCGATCGTCGCGATCGAGGCACCTTGCTTCACCTGCCGAAGTAGGGTGGAGGCCTTGTCGACCTCACCCTTGTCAATGAGCCGCTCCGTCTCATGAAGGCTCAAGCGCTGGCAGACCTGCTTGAGCTTTTCTTTGGTCGCCGGCGAGTTCAGATCAGGCGTCTTGCCATCAGCAAAGAGGTCAGCGACGTCCTTCAGCGCGACATTATCGCCCTGCTCTTTGATCAAGTCATCGAATTTTGAAGTGCCGTCCATGTACCCCGTGTTTTCGCGGTCGAACCGGAACTCTTCAGGTTTCGAGGCATCCGCGCTCAGCTCAACCGACTGTCCATCCACCGTGGACAGGGAGACCAGCTTGAAATCCAGACGCGCTGGCTGCTTCATCAACGCGCCCATGGTCCCCTCGCGCCTCGACCAAGTGATCTCCCCCTTCGCGGGAGTGCCTTTCGCGATCAGCACGTGCCCCGAGCTATCCGAAACGTCTTCGCTCACCATGAGCGGGACCTCCGAGCCCTTCTCGCTGACCCCCGACTCCATCTGGCCCAGCAGAACAAGCTTGATCGGTGTCCCCAAAGCAAGCGAAGCGATGATCGGGGCGGGCGGCGTGGGGGCGGGTTTCGCCACCTCGTGGCCACAGCCAACCAAGACCAAGGCAGCAAGACCAAGAAAGGAAATGAGGCGCATCCGACTCATTGTATTCGGCTTACTTCCCGTATCCTGTTGCCCACGAAGAGCGTGATCATCTATTCCTCGGATGCGCGAGACCTCGCCGCAACTACGGTCGACCGCACCACATCTTGAAAGGGTAGCCGGAAGTGAGTCCAATGGGTGGAGGGCAGGTTCGTTGTTTTGGAAGAGATGAGGTCCGAACGCCTGTCGGGAATATGCGCTCTTAGAGCGTAGGCTCATGGTCCTCGGCCAGCTTCAAGAGCGCTTGACCAATAAAACTATCAGCTATGGAGTATTACCGTATACTCGGTAGGTGCGCCACGAATTCAAAATGAGCACAGTCCCCCTTATTTAGTGATCATTTTTATGCAAAGCCGAAGACTCTATCGAATCAACCTATCAAATGATCTCTCCATCAAAGGCTGTGGAGCATTTGGAAACGAAGACGCCATCCTCGAGTGGAGTCAGCCGGCGGGCAATTGGCAGGCTTTGCTCATGCACCACAGAGCCATATTAACTCTTAACGGCGAGCAAACCCAAATCGAGCCATGGTCGCTCATTGTGGTGCCGCCCGGCGCTCGGTGCCATCTGAGTTGGAAGGGGAAGGGACCCTTTGTTTACAACTACTTCGGATTTGCCGTGAATTCAATCTCAGAGGGTGGAGTGGCAATTCCCCTGGTAAAAGAACTAGGCTCAACGGGCCACTTTTGGGACATTGAATTTCGCAAAGGGCTCGATAGACTGCCCATATCCGGCGGCCACGTTGGGGCGGTTGCCCGGGCCATGCTCTGGTCTGTTTCCCAACCCGCCTCGGTGCTCCGACGCAACGTCTATGTAGCCGAGGCAGAGCGTCTGATCGGAGCCGAAACAGGACCTCGTTTGAAAGTCTCGGAGCTCGCCGCATCCATCGGGCTCTCCCAGGCTCAGCTCAATCGCCTCTTCCTTGTGGAGCACGGAATGACACCCTTGCAGTTCATCCGAACGGAGCAAGCACACCGCGCCCAGCGCCTCTTATCCACCACCGTTCAACCGATCAAGAGCGTCGCGATCGACTGCGGTTTCCCCAATTTACACTCGTTCAATCGGTTCGTGAGATCCCGCCTGGGAGCGGCCCCTCGCGAGATCCGAGCCGGAATGGGGACGGTGGACGTGTTCCGAATCGAAGAGTATCGTGCTCGCACAATAGAGTAGAAAACACTAAGTATCCTAAGTAGCCGCCAAATCTTGCCCGGTGGTTTTTGGGCTAGCCACACGCTAAGTCGCGTTACGCTGAACTCGTGTTTTACTTAGGAAAGGCCGCGTCAATCCGCCTGGATGCCGTCGCAAAGTGCGCTTCCCCCAGGGCCCTCGAAATTCTGCCTGCTTCCAACCCAAAAAATAGCAGGCAGTCCAAATGAAAAAATTAAGAACGCTACTCTTAGTTGGCCTATCGGGTTCGGCCGTCGCTGCCATGGCCCAGTTCCAGGGCCGAATCGTTGCCGGTGCGGGCTATGTCGACCCGTTTGTGCAAACGGTCAATGGCATGCCCTCTTACGCTCTGACTCACAAGGTCGAAAATGTCTACGGCGGGGATGGTGGTGCGACCTCCAACTTGGTTTTCTCTTCCGGAACCCTGGGAGTGTCAACCCACGGCTGCGCGTCACCCAACCTCGATTTTCCTACCGTCAACTACCGGACCGACGGCGGCAATGGAACTGCTCGTTCGATGGCGCAGCTCCAGGAGATGACCGTTCGCTCCGACACCCTGCCCAGAAACACCGTCGTCAACCTTAAGTTTTGCATCAACGCCGCGGTCATGGTGAGTAGCGTCTTGCGGGTCCCCAGCCAGGTGACCAACCTATCTTCTGAGTCCAGCTTCTTTTTCGGGGTCTCTTCGAAGTTCTCGGTTGCGGGGAGCCTCAGAGTCGTTGGGCTCGATACCCACCTCACCTCAAGCGGAGTTTTCAATGCTATGGAAGGAAGCCAAGAATACTTCCACACATTTGAAGTCACCGAAAAGGTTGGCGTACCTTTCTTCATCACGCTGCAAGCCGACAGCGACTCGTACGCAAATTGCTTCTCCGTGAGAACGAACGACGGAATCCTCGCCGGCTTCTCATCCGCCTCCTCAGGCATCGGAGTCACCTGCGGTCTCGATAGCATTACCGACGGGACGTACCTCTTCTCCACCACCACGCAGAGTCAATGGACGGGAACCTGCGGCGGAGCTAGCGGCTATATCCCACCGAACCCAGTTCATTTTGGAGCTCCCGAGCCAGCTGCTTTCATTCCCCTTGGAATGGGCCTCGCAATAGTCATTCGCCGCAAAGGCGGGAAGGGAAGGGCCGCATGAGTAACTTCCTTCGATCGAGGAGCGCGCTTAGCGTAGTTCCTTTCTTTCTTACACTGCTCTCCCGTTCGGCAAGCGCGGCCGACATATTTAAGGGCACGGCGCAGGGCAACACCACCTTTGCGGGCAGCTTGAATGGCGAAGCCAATACGCCGTCCTATGACCTGACGAAGAAGATCGGCGACACTCACGGAGGGGATGGAGGCGCAACTTCTCGACAGAACTTTGCGGGTGGAACATGGGGCATATCGACGCATGGCTGTGCAGGCCCCGACTTGACTGGTCCTACCGTCTCGTATCGTGAGGGGGGAGGACCTGGTACGGCTATGTCTTCGACCAATGCGGAGCAGTTGATTGTCAAGTCAGACACATTGGCGGTCAGCACTCCCGTGCACCTAACTTTCTGCTTCAATATTGCTGTTCAAATGGACTCCGAGTTCAGGCAGCCCAACCAAGTCTTGGCTCTAAACGACCTAACTAGTTTTCAGTTTAAGATCGGGACCCAGGTTTCCAAGATAGGCGCGCTCAACATGACCGGAACGTCCCAAACGATCCAAGGGACGGGGGTGTTCGACAACTCCAAGAAGAATCAAAGTTTCTTCGAGACATACGATGTGATCTATACCGTCGGAGCGGCGATTAGGGTTACGATGACGATGAAGAGTACGTCCGTCGGAAGCGCATATTCGTTCAAATCCGGTCAGGACATTTCCTTTGGTTTCGCATCGGCGTCTGCGGGAGTCGGGGCCACGCTTGGGCTTGACTCGATCACCGACGGCGCGTATCTCTTTTCCGACTCGCTACAGACGAAGTGGACGGGCCAGTGTGGCGGTGCCACCGGCATTATTCCGCCGAACCCGGTGCACCCTTCTCCGGAGCCCGGTTCGTGGCTTGCCCTTGGAGTTGGGTCACTCTGGTTTGTCCGTCGCCGCCGGTCAGCCCGCCCTTGATTGTCCTAGGGGTCAAGGGCCGAAGGCAGTGTAGAACCGTTCCGATAGCCGCCGAAACTTGACTGGTACCGGATTGTAGGGTGTGGGATAGGCATACCGACGGGATCGCCCCCGAATGATTCCTAGAATGGCCCACTCCCTGTCCCTCAGCCAGCGGTAGTTTTGCGCCGGGAGTTCTCGTTTGAGTCGCTTCCAGGTGCCAGCGCGGTTCTTCATGATGTCGGCCAGTGCAATCAAATTGATCGCTGAGCATGAAGTCCCTGACCAGGATCGCGGCTCCTTCATGCGGTCGGCCCTATGAAACTCCTTCCATGCAGATGCCGCGGCTAGCTTTGTGATTTTGGGAAAACTCGACGTTCGATCAACGTATTTGTCACCCACTAGCTTCAGAACGATCGGCAGATTGCGCCAATAACTCCCTCCGACTGTGTAGGCAAAGCCGTCGTACCAAGATCGGATTTCCGGGATCCCATCACCGTCGAGGTCAACGAATTCGAAATCGTGCCCGTCAGCGATATTGTTCTTGTCGTAGGCAAGCAGGCATTTGGGGTGTGGGCCGAGGGACCAGACATAGTAGGTGCTACTACCGTGAGCCCCACCCGTCCAGCTGGATAAGACAATTTCCGGCACGCCGTCATGATTGAGATCTCGAGGTTCGAACTTCTCGTCGAAGATCGGGGTCACTTTGTGATCGGTGATGGATGTCACCATCCGCCCTAGGCGATCCTTAACAAACAACCTCTCTATATCGTTCGCGTATCCGTTTTGGGGCCACTTTACGAAGTGGTAAGTGCCGACTTTGGCTGTCCAAGCCGGCTTGGGCTTTGCAGGAACGATTGCGAAGATGAGGAACGCGTAAAGCATCGGCGGAACGCCTATGGCGTGGATGAGAAGCGGTTGCTACAAGCCACTAACTCAACTACTCTTAACCAATAACAAAAAAAGACCAAAATAAATGGAAGCGCGTCGCAAACTAAAAGTTGCCCTCTAGTCGCGACGCACAATCCGTTTCGCTTTCAACTGTCCACCACTCTTGCGAGCGGCATTCCGTCGAAAACTACCTTAACTCGGTCTCCGCAGCCTGCCTTGCGGCAAGTCGCGGTCCGTAGCGAAGGCGCGGCCATTTTGGGAGGATTGCGAATGTACACCCGCAGGTTCCTCTATGCTTGGCGTTTGCGTCGTCACGCTCCTGCCAAGGGAGCAAAAGGCCAAACCTCCCGATGCCACCGAAAACACACTTGGCTTCTCGGCGCTACTCTCGCAGGACTCTGGTCCAAGAAAACCTGCAAGGTCGCGGTAGGCTTTTTCGCACGTTTGGAGCATTCTTGATCCGGCTCTTCAACTGCCCTTGCGGGCTTCGGCGAGCGTCTCTCGCCTCGTGCAAATTTTGTTATCTCGTTCGAAGGGATGAGGCTTCGTTCTTCCTGCTTTCGCCGGTTCGGTGGTCCTGTCCTCCACCGCGAGTCACAGGAATATAATACATGGTTGAACGCACTATGCAAATAGCTTTTTTGGCTTTTTATCCACAATTTGATGTGGATAACTTGTGTGTAAAAGTGGGTTGAACTAACGAGATAGTCGGCGGGTGGCGGGGAGGTGTTCGGTGTTAGGTGTTGGGTGTCCGACCGGAGCGATTCACGGGGATCGCGAGAACCCTCACTCCAGCCCTGTGTCCGCCCCGAACCCCGAACACCCAACACCCCTTTCCCGTATACTTAGCCCACCTAACGATGAGTGAGATGCGTGACAGTTTGGCGGCTCAGGTGAGCCTGTTCAACGAGCTCCTGAGCTCGGCGATGGACCCTGAACTTGAGAAGCTGGGGATCACTCCTAGCACCTTCGAGTTGCTCTCCGCCATTCGCGGCGCGGGTGGACGCGGTACTCAAGTCGAAGTCGCCCGCCGACTGGGGATCACCGCGCCCTCCCTCTCCGAAGCGGTCAGCCACGCAGTGGCCCGGGGACTGGTCGAGCAAAAACTCGGCGTGCGTGACAAGCGCTCGAAAGTCCTGATCCTCAGCCCTACCGGGAAACAAGCCGTGGAGCGCGTTTTAAAAGGCGTGAACCTCGCGGAACAGAAAATGGTCGAAGGGGTAGATCATGACGAGTTGAACGCAGCTGTCGAGGTCCTCAAGAAAGTAAATCGGAATCTGGCTCGAAGTCTTCAAGACGAGTAAGTCTTTCGCGAGACATCGACGGCTTGACGACGAATAGGTGCAGATGAGACCGATCGATTACCGTGTGGACGCAACCTTTATGCAGGCACTCCGGTGCGTGGAGTTTAGAATCCCGCACGGAGGAAGGTTTAAGCAACGTGGTTATGTGCATGCCTTAGCGTTGCGCTATGGCCTAATTGGAGTAGCCGCAACCCATCATCTCTTCCTCAGTTGCCAAGCAAACGAGCAGTGCGAAGTCGTGGAGATGATCGATGGCTGGTCGGGCCTCGTGGATGAGCACGTAAGACTAGACCTCGCCGACCGCGTGGCTTTTCCTCAATCATGTTCTTCGGCTCGAGAGATCGGGCGATTGGCCCGCGAACCGCTATTCGACTACCTGCCCCTCTACCACCGCCTCTATCCACTAGAAATAGCCCTGATGAAGACCGCTGAGGACTTCCTAGAGCGACATCGACAGGAAGAATGGGCAGGATGGTCGATTTTCAAACGACGACAAGCGGTTACCGCATTCCGAGCTTGCGCCATCGAATCGGTGACCTTTGCGCGCAACTTTTTTGAAAGGAGACAGCTCGGACTTCAGGAGTTGCCGGAAATTGCTCTCTTGGGCGAATAAAGTGTTTTTTCTTGAGGCTTATTGAGGAGTCCGGTAGTATTGGACTAACGGAGGTGGCTCTTCAGTGATTCGAATAGTTGGGGTTCAACGTAACGACGCAGCCGAACAGGAGTTCGTGCTTTTGCAGAATCAGGGTTCGTTGCGCATGAATGTAAAGGGTCACGCTATCGTGAGCCAGGATGCGTTAGATAATAACGACCTCGCAAACTTCGCCCACATCTTTAACGAAGAAGCCCTCATCCCGCCTGGGATGTACGTGATCCTCTACTCCGGTCAGGGTTCGCCCAAGTGGTCGAAGACCAAAGACGGTGGCCTCGTTTACTACGCGTACATGAACCGAACCTCGCCGGTTTGGGATCGATGTGCAAGCCCCCTGCACGTACTCAGCACTCAGCACACCTACTCCGAGCGAGCCCCCGGCCTTCTCCTACGCTGATTCGTTGACTTCGTTCATCCCGGCCTCAACTCCACGCTCAATCACCGCCTGGACGCCCCTCACCGCGCGCTTTAGCGCCTCCGCGATGACGTCGCGCTCATCGCGCCCAAAAGAGCCAAGCACGTGATCGATAGTCTGCCCATCCGATGAACCGATGCCGATTTTCAGTCGAGGGTAATCCTGGGTTCCCAACGAGTGGATAAGGCTCTTGTGCCCGTTATGTCCACCCGCGCTGCCCTTCGGCTTCAATCGATTGCGACCCAGGGCGAGATCCAGGTCGTCTGCCAATACAAGAATCTGTTCCGGCTTTAACCCAAACTCGCGCGCCAAAGGTGCAACCGCTTGGCCGCTCAGGTTCATAAAGGTCAGCGGCTTCACCAGCAACACCGGGGTTTCGCCGATCATCCCCAAACCGAAACGCGCCCGGTGCTTGCTGCGATCTAACTTGATCCGATGCTTCTCAGCAAGCATGTCCACAACCTCAAAGCCCACGTTATGCCGCGTCCCCTTATACTCGCCACCCGGATTGCCTAAGCCGACGACCATCCACAAAGGGGTGATCGCAGGCTTAACTGAACGTCGAAACATCTCAGCGAGAGGCTACCTTTGCAGGCTCAGACTTCGTGTTTCCGGTCTGGGGCTTCAGCGTGCCTTGCTGCAGCAGGATGAGCAGCACGATTCCAAGCGCAAGCCGGTACCAAACAAATATTCCGATGCCGCGTGTCTGAAGCAGCTTAATAAGCCAAGCGATGCAGGCGTATCCGACAACGAAGGAGACCACGGTGGCGACTCCGATATACATCAATTGGTCGCCGACGATGTTCTTCCGCTCATCCCAGAATTCGTAGAGCCCGGCACCGGCCACGCTTGGGACCGACATCAGGAAGGAAAACCGTGCCGCGGTCGCGTAGTCGAATCCGTCGAACAGGGCTCCCGAGATCGTGCTGCCGCTTCGGCTCATGCCCGGGATAAGGGCGAGGCACTGCCAAAGGCCAACCCGAATGCCATCCTTCGGCTGGACCGTTTCAATTCCCCGATCCCGCTTGCCCATCTTTTCAGCGATCAGCATCACGATCGCCATCGCGATCATCGAGAAAGCGATGACATACAGCGAGCGGAACGTATCCGTCTTGATCTGCTTTCGCAACAGAAGACCAACGATAATGACCGGGATGGTGCCGTAAAAGACCGCCCAACCCATTCGCGCATCTACCGAGTCCTTGTCCTTCCCGCCCAAGCTTCGAGCCCAGCCAGTGATCGCCCGACCCAGGTCCTTGGCGAAGTAGATCAGAACGGCAAGCACGGTGCCCAACTGAATGACCGCCGTAAACGCGGCACCCGGATCTTCCCAACCCAAAAGGGCAGGGACAATGCGGATATGAGCGGTCGAGCTAATGGGGAGAAACTCAGTAAGCCCTTGGACGATGCCAATGACAATCGCCTTCATCAAATCCAAGGGGCAACCTCCGGGGAGTCGATCCCAACCGATCGCAGCACAATGTGCCGAATCCGCTCGGCCGCGTGGCCATCTCCGTAGGGGCTTACCGCCTGGGCCATTGCCTTGTAGGCATCCATATCACTCAACAACTTTCTTCCCTCCTGGATGATCGCATTCCTATTCGTTCCCACCAACTTCGCTGTCCCTGCAGTGACCCCTTCGGGTCGCTCCGTAGTGTCCCGTAACACGAGAACCGGCAGCCCGAACGCAGGCGCCTCTTCTTGCACGCCGCCCGAGTCACTCAGGATCAAGGTGCTGCGCTGCATCAGCTTGACGAACAAGGCATATTCGGGCGGCTCGATCAGCTCCACCCTTTCGAGTCCGCCCAGCACCGAGGTGAGAACCTCGCGCACTTGCGGATTGGGGTGCATGGGCACCACGAGGAGAACGTCCTTGAACTCCTCCACCAATTCTTTCGCCGCCTGCGCAATCTGCCGCTGCGGCTCCCCCCAGTTCTCCCGGCGATGGGTCGTCAGCAAGACGATGCGCCCGGGGTGATTAGGGAACCAAGTCTGCTCACCCTTCTCGGCCGCCTTCAACACCGCGTCGATTCCCGTGTTGCCGGTCACAAACACCGTCGACGGATCCTTACCCTCTTTGAGCAGGTTGTCCCGAGCCCAATCGGTGGGAGGGAAGTGAAGCGTTGCGACAAGTCCCGCTGCGCGTCGATTGAACTCCTCCGGAAAAGGGTTGTCAATCGTGGTCGTTCTAAGACCGGCCTCGATGTGCCCAAACGGAATGCGTCGGTAAAAGGCGGCGAGGGCAGAGACGAAGGCGGTCGTCGTGTCTCCCTGGCCAAGAACCACTGATGGCTTCTCCTTTTCCAAGAGCGAATCGATCCCGTCCAGTGCACGAGAGGTCACCCCGGCGAGGCTCTGACCGTGCTGCATGATCGCCAGATCTTCATCCGGTGCAAGCCCAAAGGTGGCGAGAGCCTGAAGCAATATCTCCTTGTGCTGTCCGGTCGAAATCAACCTAGTGTCGACCGAGGCGTATTTGCGCAACTCCAGCACCACCGGGGCGACCTTGATCGCCTCGGGCCGCGTGCCGACCACACAGAAGATGGACGGCTTAGGCATGGCTCCTGAAGACAAGAAGCGCAATCGCGCAAAGAGTAGCCGCAGCCACGTACATCACCAGCACGGTCTGGCGTTGCGAAAGCCCCTTGCCCAGCAAGGTGTGGTGTAAGTGCCGCTTGTCGGCCTTAGTAATTGGGTCGCCGCTCAAGATGCGTCGGGTGATTACGAAGAAGGCATCAAAAATGGGAATGCCGAACACGAACACGGGTACCGCAAGGGCAACCGCCGCCGCAGTCTTAAAGGCTCCCACGATGCTAAGGCACGCGAGCATGAACCCCAGGACATAAGCCCCGCCGGTCCCCATAAAAATCTTCGCCGGGTTGTAGTTGTGCTTCAGAAAACCGATCGCCGCACCTGCAGTCGCGGCCGCAATCAAAGCCACTCGAGGCTGATGCCCATAGGTGGCGATGATGGTAAGGGTAGTGGCCGCGATCGTCGCGATGCCGGCCGCAAGGCCATCCACGCCGTCCGTCGTGTCCATCGTCTTGGTAACGACAAAGATGTAAATCGCGGTGAGCGGCACCGCGAAGTACCACTGACTGATGTCGAGCGCCTGACCGTTGCTGAACGGAATGCCGATCGTGTTGATCTGAACGCGCCACTCTTTGCCCGCGATGGGGCTGGTGAAAAACTGGACCGCCACACCCGCACCCAGCAAGAGCAGCAACTGAACCCGCGCCTTGTATTGGTAGAGGTCGTCAAGCGCACCAACCACCACAAGCAGTCCCGCAACCACCAGCATGCCGATGAGATACGGCGGGAACGGCGACTTCGGATACGCAAACGGCAGCACCGCAAGTAGCGCAACCACGATGCCCGCGTAGATTGCCAAGCCTCCCCAACGGGGAATCGGCTCCTTGTGGACCCGCCGATCATCGATCTTGGGGTCGTCGATCGCCCCCCTCTTGATCGCCATGTTTCGGACGTAGGGCGTTAAAAACCAACTGACCGCAACCGCAAGCGCGCCCGTGATGAGGGGTGCCCGAAAGCCTTCAAGGAAGCGTCCTTCGGTCGCCGCGAGCAGAAAGCTCATGAGCTTAGATCCACCACTTCGAGGATTCCTTCTCGATAGCTAAGCACCTCGATTCCCCCCTGACGAAAGATCTCTTTCGAGTAGTCGTCGGGGTAGTCGCCTTCATAGATGACCTTCACGATTCCCGCATTCACGACCATCTTCGCGCACATGTTGCAGGGCTGGCAAGTCACGTAAATTGTCGCTCCATCACAAGATACGCCGATGAGGGCGGCTTGGAGGATCGCGTTTTGCTCAGCGTGAAGGGCTCGAATGCAATGACCTGCGCGCAGGCATCCTTCCGGCCAATCGTGGGTCGGCCCAAGCTCGGGGCAGTGGGGAAGTCCCTTAGGTGAGCCGTTATAGCCGGTGCAAAGAATGTGCTTGTCACGAACGATCAGCGCTCCCACCGACCGACGCGGACAGGTCGCCCGGGTCGCGACGAGGGTCGCTATCTGCATAAAGTAGGCATCCCAACTGGGCCGCTCGTGCATCAAGGCGATTATGGCAGGCTACGAGTGCTCGCAGGGCCAAGAGTCCGCAACATGTACAAAGCCCATTCGTTCGAGGATGGGGCGACTGGTAGGCATCGCATCGACCCGAAGGTATCGAGCTCCCGATCTCTGGGCATCCAAGGCTCGGGCGCCGACCACTGCGCGATAGAAACCCTTTCCTCGATAAGCGGGTAGCGTGCCGCCCCCGTAGAGGCCACCGAATGCCTGACCCTCCGTCGCGTAAAGCCTTCCTGCGCTTACCGGCACATCGTCGAAATAGGCAACGTATGCCCGCTGATGAGTCGACCCTTCGTCGAGTGCCGTCGCCAATTCGGCGTAGCTGCGGTCTCGACTGTTCCCGAACGCTCCTTCCACGACCTTCCTGTAGTCGTCCAACTGGTCCAGGTTTTCCACGGTCACGACCCGGATGTCCGACAGGAACGGCTTGACACCATCTTCAAGGTCGTAGAGCATGATCGCTTCTCTCTCCCCGATGGAGAATCCTCGTGACGCTAGTCGCTCCTTGAGGTCGGCCGGCGTGTCCATGCTGAACACCGTCCACTCGAACTCGCGACCCAACTCCTTAAAATGCTCGACCTCATCATCGATCGCCTGATCGGCGTTTTCCGCGGTTAGGCTCGAGTAGCAAATGTCCGCCCATCCGCCGTTATCACTTACAAATCGAGTGACCAGTGGCATCACGGCCAATTCGCCACCCTCCGACATCGGGTTGCGGCGATTGGCTTGAAGGGCAGCGATGGCCTCTTGAACGTTCACCGAGACAGATTACATGGCGTTGGCGGGAGACGTGGGTTCCATCGCGACGTTTCGTCGCTCCTCGCGCAGCTTCTCCAACCGGATGTCCTCGATGCCAACGTCCTTCAGGAATTCAACGAGGTCGTCTTCAACGATCTTCTTGATCAGCGATTCCGGCGCACCGCGCCGCTGAGCCTCGGTGACCTTGAGGTTGAGTTGGGCAGTTCGAACGTCCGCCATCTTCTGCAGGGAGTGAAGGCGGAGCGCCTCCACGTGGGCCATCCGCATCTCGGCGACAACCGCGTCAACCTTGGTTGCCTGTTCCTCAACCTCTTGCATATTGGCGGCACCAATGAAGTGAGCGGGTCGGAGTTTGGCGTTGAAGTCGGATACCTCTCGCGCCAATGCTTTGTCGGCGGCGCCGTAGGCGGCGACTGCGTGCGGATGCCCGGCAGTCAGAGGCTCCTCTTCTTCGCCAGATACATCTCGCGGTCGGGCGTGGGCCACCCAGAATGGGATTCCCTCGAGCATGATTGCGAGGCCAAGCCAGAAGATTCCCGTGATCGAGAAGAGTTGGCTAAACGCGTAGGCGACAAGTTCCTTCTTAGGTGCCTCATCCGCTTCGCGGGTGGAAGGCAAAGGAGCTGCGGACATTCGGAAACCCTCCGCTTCCTGCTTCGTCAACAGGCCCATGAGCTTGCTCAGCTGACCGTAGGCCGCCTGAAGCTGGGAGAAACCCTCAGGAATCGAAGGGGTGGCGAGCGCGGCGGCGGCATCGAAGGAGAAGCCGTCCCACTCCTGTTCGGCCTCTCGGGCGGCGGACGCGTTGGAGCGCTGCTCAGCGATCATCGCCTCGGCCGCGTTTGCGTCGGGATAAACGCCACGGGCTTGGTTGCTTCGAATTCGGCTGGCGAGGCTGCTTGCGTACTGGATTCGGTTCTCGAGCTTAGCCTTAGCGAGAATTCTGGCCTCGTTGGCCTTCTCAGAGAGGATGAGCGCTTGGGAACGAAGGTCGTCTCGGGCCTTCATCGGCTTCGTTTTGGCTTCCAGCTTGTCGTTGTAGTAGGAGGTAAACCCGGCGAAGCTAAAGAAGACGCTGACGCAAAGGATGGCCACGAGGGGCACCCGCCAGCGCGCCCGATCCTCATCTTTGGCGTTCAACAGGCCAATGCCGATGTAGAGGGCGATGCACTGCAGTCCAATGCCGAGAACCACTGCGGCGGGCCAGTCAAGGGCAAGGGAAAGGCCAATGACGTTGGTCCAGGCGCTAACTGCCTGCACCGGCAACACGACTGCCAGCCACTTCCAACCTACGTTTGTGGAGCTAAGCCAGCGACCGACGCTGCGTAGTGTCTGCCTGTACCCGGGCTCCCTTTTGAACTCATATGCCGAACCAAACACTCAAAAACCTCCCGAGCTTCCATGCCCAGCGCACTCCTGGACCTCCAGTGTAAGGGCACTTTTACGAGGTCCGGGACTTTGGGCTGTCGCACCTTTTAAGGGAGTATCGTATGAAGAATGTCTACGCCGGAGCCGTTCAAAGTTGGCACCCATAAACCCGGCGAGGGCATCGTCGAGTTTCGATTTGAGGGTGTTTGGCAACTCGAAGGCGATCATTTGCGGATCGCGCCGCGGGACAATCAACTCGGATTGCTCCTCGATCTGGCGGCTGTCGTTTGCGACTTTGTCGTTGTTTCCTACACTCTTCTCGTTCCGTTTCGAGAGTTTCGCGCCGGCGAACACCGCCTTGGTCCCTCGATGCCGATTTCCGATGTTAGAGCGGTGTTCTCGAAGCACCGATCGTTCTTGGAATCCGATGCTCGGCATGCCATCGAAGTGGCTTGCGAGGATGCACGAGTCATCTACGACGATCACAACGTGATCGAGGCATTTGGGCCGCCAAATCTTTTCCTGGATGTGCTGGCGCGGCATGGTTTGGTCGAGGGGGAAGTGGTATTTCCCTTTCCGCACACCCATCACACTCATGAAGAGTTGGATGATCACGGGGTCGCCTTCCTCAGCGAACCTCTGTGGATCGCGATCCGATAGTCTTCCGCCGCCACCAAACGACTACGGCCGCGAGAAGTAGCACGATGACTCCGCCCGCGACCTTGTACCAAGCCGCGCTGCGGTACACAAAGGGCTGCCCCATAAGATGGTTGGGCTGAATGTACATCGCATTGCCTTGGAAGTCGAGAACCGTATTGAATCGCTTCAGAACTTCCATCCCAATGTGACTCGCGGTGCCCCCGCTCGATCGCTCCTCCACGTCGATAGGGAGGTTTCCGAAGAACGTGTTTCCGATCTCAAGCCTCGGCAAGAGGTCAACCTCGTTCTCTATGACTTGAGCCCCCACCCCACCAGAACGGCTTGAGCCAAGGGTCTTCATCGTCCCGTAGAGGTTATTCGTTTTGGCGAAACTACTCGCCAGATGGAGGCTTGCGTTCGAGCCCGTGTCGAGGACAAACCAACCGGTGGACGAAGACTGGCCGGTATAGACCGTCGCCTGGATCATCGGGGTTGCCCCTTGCCATTTCAGTGGGAGCTTGGCGTAGTTCGGCAACTTGGCCGGAAGCGAATCGTAGACGGTGATGATCCCCGCGTCGTAGTCGATGGCGATGACTTTGTCCTCGAAGACGTTAAATCCAACGATTCCGTCAGCCTTGTCTGCTTGCTTCTCGATGTAAAGAATCGACTCATGGCCCCAATGAAGTTGGGCGAGATCGAGCCGGTTGTCGCTGCTCGTGTTCCGATGAGAAGTGCCGCCAAAGCCCGAGTTCTCGATCATGCCGTCAAAGGAGACTTTCACGCCCTTATCGATCGCCGATTTGAACAAGACGGTTGTGTCAGCTCCCGTGTCGAACATTAGATCGAGGGGTTCCGAACCGTTAATCCTTGCGGGGAGATGGATCTTTCCGTCCGAACTCATCGTGAAGGGAATCTTGCTAGGCCTCGGTCCCGCAGTTCGGTAGGTCTCCCGAACTGCGGAGATTCGGGTGTTGCATCGTTTACCGTGAAGAAGGACGACGAAGTCGTAGGTTTGGCCCGGCTTAACGTGGAAGGAAATTGAATCGACGTCCGATTTGAAAGTAACGTCCTTTTCCCGCTCAGACCTTTGAGCGTAGTATGTGTCGCGTTCTACATCCGGCGAAGCCGTCCAGTATCCGGCGCGAAGATTCGTGCCGTCCTGGATGTCGATCTTGGTCGAGTTAGCCTTTAGAACAGGAATCGGGGTTTGGCAATATGCCATTTGAGCGGCAAGCAAGGTGACGCAAACGTTGAGCAATCGCATAGGTGGGCCTTGCCGACTCCAAACGGAACGGTGATCCTAGTGGTTGCCCGTAACCGCCAATATGCCCACGGCGAAAATGCTCCGGAAGTGCGATTTATGAGTTCTTCGCAACCGATTCATTGCGAACCCCGTGCAGTAATGGGACAAAACCCAGTGAGCCCAACTGATGCTGGGTTGCTGTGCCGATGTATAATTCGTGGAACCCTGAAAAGGACCCTCTGGAGCGTTAATGAATCGACTGTTCAACTGGATTAGAGGCTTGTTTAACCGGACAATGGACAAGCTGGAAGACCCCGATATCATGCTGGATCAGGCTAAGCGTGATATGCAGGGGGCTTTAGTTGCGAATCGCGAAAAAGCCGTTCAGGCAATCACCCAGAAAAACCGCCTTCAAATCATGCTCGACGACTCCAAGAAGAAGTCGACAACCCTCGAAGGTCAGGCCGCGATGGCGCTCAAGCAGGGCGATCGAGACATGGCCACCACGTTCATGCGCGAGAAGATGAACGTCGACGCCACCGTCACCACGCTGCAGGGCTCGTATGACCAGGCGGCCGCCACGGTTGAGCAGGTCAAGGTAGCGATCAAGCGACAGGAAGAAGAGGTACGCAAGAAGACCGCCGAGGCCCTCGCGATGAAGGCCCAGTGGAAGCAGGCTCAGATCCAGAATTCGATCGCCAAGGCGCTCGAGGGGCTCACATTCGAGAACCAGTTCGAGGGCTTCGGTGCCGCTCAGGAGCGCATCCGTGAGGCTCAGAGCGAGGCATCGGCACGTCAAGAGATGATGGGCACCTCGCTACAGGGCAAGGTCATGGGCATGGAAGACAAAGCCCGAGACATGGAAGCGGAGAGCGAGCTCACCAAGCTCGAAGGGCGACTTGGACTCAAGGTCGCAACCACCGAACTCGACCAGCCTCAAACCGTCGCCGTCGGTGGCGCTGCCCCTGCAGTTGCCCCCACGCTTGACGCCGCCCAGGAAGCGACCGCCAAATCGGAAGCCGAGAAGCAACTCGAAGAGCTCGAGAAGCGCCTCCAAAACCCATAACCCTTTTGGGACTGAGCGAAGGGCTTCGCGCAGTCCCAAATCTATTTCCCGGGCCTGATCCTCAACGACTTCGCCACTTCCGCCGCGATCGACTCGACGCCCTGCGGGTTGTTCGTCGAGACGAAACGCAAGGCGTAGCTATCCTTGCCGTCGACCATCACGTAGCTCACGCGGTTGACCTTGTCGCCGCCCTTCGTGGTCACTTCGGCGTGAAACTCCTTGGCCTTACCAATTGGCAAATCGATATCCTTGGCCGCGCTTTCGTTGGTGAGGAACTCCTTCTCGTCAGCGGCTGCATCATCGAGGGTGGCGTTCCCGTCGCGAGTCTTTTTGTGGATGTAGAACCGAGTGCGCTCTTCGCCGATGATCGGCTTGGCGCTGGTATCGACGACCGTAAAGATCACGTTCTTCTTCCGAAGATTCGCCTCTTCTTCGGCTCCAATCTTCTGGTCGAACTTGGCCATGTCATTCATCAGGCCCTGCACCTGCGGGTTGTTCTGACCCTCGTCGGGCGCCATCCCCGGCACGTCAGAGCTTGAAGCGTCTTTCAGCCGCTTCCACCCGCCGGGGGCATTGACCGTGATGCCGTCTTCTTCGTCGGCGACCGTCACCCAACTGGATGTCGGGGCAGGGAGAGGGGCGGCCGTGAAGTGAACCGCAGGCGTCGAATTACAGCCGGCGAGTACCAGCCCGAAGGGAAGGATGTATGAAGAGCGCATTTCCAGGAAACGTACGCACTCTCTCCGGAAAAGGATGCATTAAGAAACAGGCAATGCACTTCGGGCGATCGCTTCCTGGCCCAATTGGGTTCGGTAGACCCAGTCGGTCGCGCCCTGCATCGCGCCCGCGCTGAACACCCGGCCGACTCGGTGCAGGCTCTCGACTCCCATGCCCGCCATTCGCTTCGGATCGGCAAGCAGTTCACCGACCGCATTCGCCAGCGCCTGAGGATTGGATGGCGGCACCAAAATGCCGCACTCCGGAGTGATGACTTCGGGAATCCCGCCGATGTTGGTGCCAACTGTCGGAAGGCCGGCGCGCATCGCCTCGACAAGCGCGATACCCATCGCCTCCTTGTGAGAGGGGAAGAGGAACAGATCCATCGCGCCGAGGCAAGTCGTGATGTCCGTTCGGTAACCCAAGAAGACGACCAAATCGGATATCCCAAGCTCTTCGGCCAAGGCCTTGCACGCCGCCAAGCCGTCGCCATCACCGACGACCACATATCGTAGGTTGCGGTTCTCAGCCGCCAAGATGGCGATCGCCCGAATCGCATCCTGGATTCCCTTGTTCGGGGTGACTCGCGAGATCGTCCCGATGATCGTGGCATCAAGAGGCAATCCCAACTCGGCTCGGGCAGCCATCTTGTCCACCTGAGGGACATCCATGGGTAGTCCGTTGTAGACGACCGAGATCTTGTCCGCAGAAACTTTCTGATCGATAAGGTGCTGTTTGACCTGCTTCGACACCGCGATGAGATGGTCTGCCGGGACAAACGAAAGCTTGCCGCTGAGGCCGTGCACCGTCGCGATCCCGGGCACTCCCGCCAGCCGAGCCGCAATGCATCCGTTAAGGCTCGAGGTCGACAGGTGGGTATGAACGATATCGAACTTGCCGCGTAGGATGATGCGGCGGATGGCCGCGATGCTCAGCGCATCGATCTTGGTTCTCACCGCGACCTCGTGGACCCGGAAGCCCGCGGCTTCGACTTGTCGGCCAAACTCTTTACCCGCGAACGTCACGAATTCGACTCGGTGACCCGCCTCTCGCTGGCTCCTTGCCAGAGTCATCAAGCTCTGCACAGCACCGTAGGTCGCTTGACTGGCGCTACAAACCTGGAGGATCGATAGCGGGCTTGGGGTCAGCGCGAGTTTCGGGTCGAACGCTTTATCGGTTGCGAGCTTTGGCACGGAGTAGTTTGTATAAGAAGACTGGGATGATCGTATCGCTTCTAACGTTAATTCGCCTTAGCAAAAACTTGTCGATGCTACCGTCATTCACGCCCTTGAGGGTGGAACACGCGGCCCGATAGCCTGCTTTTGCGACCATTTCGCGTGTTTCCGCAAGATATCCCCCGTAGGGATAGCAGAAGAGCGGGCACTCCTCACCCAGTAGAGATTCCAGATCGCGCTTGGATTCCGAGATTTCCTTCCAAGCTTGATCGGTTCCTACGACTGAAAGGTTGGCATGTGTTTGCGTATGCGACCCAAAATCGGTAAGTCTTCCCTTCGCCTCCTTAATCTGGGAGACGCTCATCAGAGGCTCTTCGACATCATTGTTTGTCCGATTCCACTCGTTGGTCCTTCCGATGAGGGAAGTCACTAGAAAAACAGTCGAGGGGAATTGAACGTCGCTCAGGACGGGCATCGCATGGGTGTGAAAGTTCTGGAGGCCATCGTCAAATGAGATCGCAAAGGTCTTCTCCGGTGTGCGTTTGCCTTGAGCCCAGAGGGTCGCCGCATCGATGAGAGGGATTGCCTGATAGCCGAGTCGCTTCATCAGCCTCATCTGTTTTTTGAAGAGGACGGGGTCCACGTAGTGCCCAGGAACGCTTGATGCGCGATTGACCTTGTCAACGCTGTGGTACATCAAGATCGGGAACCTCTCGTCGGACATGCTCGCTGCCTTAGCGTACCTTCGGGTCAAGGCTCAGGTAGATGTGCCAGTTTGTTGCAGGCACTCGTGATTTAGCTTGCCAGCAATAGTTTGAGCACGTATAATTTGGGTGCGTCCGGCTTCGGACGCAGTTCGTCCAAACTTCCACCAACAAAAGAACAGAAAGCCTTCGAGACGATGTCTCGGGGGTTTTTTAACGTCGGGCTATAACCCTGCTAGTGCCAGATGGGTTGTCGTATAAATTGTCTAAGTATTTGTGCTAGTTTATGGAGCTAAGGCTCCGCGAACTTATGCCAGCCCGTATAATTTCCGTGCAATTAATTGCATTTGGAGGAATATTTGAAGCGGAGTTTAGCATTCATCTTTTTGGCGACTACGGTCGTCAGCGCAGCAAACGCAACCGGGTTTGCGCTGTACAACACGGGCGTCGACAATGGTGGCAATTTGCTCGCCGATGGCGCGTCAGACGCTCACTGGGCGGTTAGCCCGATCGGAGTCGGCAACGGAACCCCGGTTGCCCTATCGCCGGCCAACCTGTACGTCCAGTGGCTTACTGCGGGCACCAAATCACGCTGGATCGGCACCGCCGATACGATATTCACGGGCTTCCCGGGTGCTTATGGATATACCCAGCAGTTCGACTTGACGGGTCTCGACCCAACCACTGCCTTCATCGGCGGAAAGTGGGTTGGCGACGATGACCTGCTGGACATTATCGTGAACGGCGTTTCGCTGGGCACCGATGGCCAGGGTCAGGGCGCGATTGGCGGCAGCGACTCTTGGACTCGCTGGCACACGTTCTACATCGATTCCAGCTTCGTGGCTGGCATGAACGACGTGACGTTCGTGACCCAGAACAACGACGACTTCTTTGAGGGAGTTCGAGTCGAAATCCAGGGCTGCGGTGCAGAGCCCGTTCCAGAACCCGCTTCGCTGGCCGTGCTCGGCCTCGGCATGGTCGGGCTACTAGCTCGACGACGACGAGCCTAGTCACCAACGGAAAAGCCCTCGCGAAATCGTCGCGAGGGCTTTTCCTCTTGGGAGATGGTGGGTAAGAAGGCGAAATGGCTTCTAGCTTTCAGTGTTTGAACGTCCATATCGTGTTTGCGACCGCCGGACGCGCGCCCACAATTACTGACGAAATGAAGGGGGATCTCCACGCTTACATGGGTGGATCGTTCGGCGCCTCAAGGCGGATGCCCTCATTATTGGTGGGGTGGAACATCACGTCCACATGCTCGTAAAGATCCGAGCCTCGCACAGCGTTTCCGATTTGATTCGCGAAGTGAAGAAGGCTTCGTCCGCATGGGTCTCTCCGACATTCGCGTGGCAAAGCGGCTTTGCGGCGCGATCCGTAAGCCAATCAGATGTAGACCGAGTCTATCGGTACATTGCCAACCAGGAAGTGCACCATCGCAAAGTCTCGTCAAAAGATGATTTCCGTGCCCTCCTCGCCGAGGCGAGAATCGCATTCGAAGAACGGTTCCTAGACTAGACGCTGTTTGGTGAGTCGTGCACCGCCTTCGGGGTGCGGACCGTGGCTGTCTTTATCCCCGGGTCGCCGGAGCGACCGCAGGGCTAAGACTCTTTGACCCGTTCCGGGTCGGGACCGCACTCACACGAGCGTTCGACATTCCGGTTTCTGCATCCAACACCTACGCTTCATCGGAATCCAATGGATTTCGACCGTATCCTCCCGACCCGGAACGGGTCAAAGAGTCTTAGCCCCGCGGTCGCTCCCGCGACCCGGGGTAAGCCGACGACCACAATCCGCACCCCGAAGGCGGTGCAAGACTGATCAATCGTACGGAGGCGACATACCCCGAGGTCGGAAGACAACCACGGGGCCCCGACCTCAACCTTTGCTGCGCTACGCCCGGACCGGATCCGCGAACGAACGATCAACCGCACCCGCGATCGCTCTTAACTCCGGCATCAACTCTTCGAACGCGTCGATCGTCATCGATTGCGCCCCATCCTTAATCGCGTGATCCGGATCGGGGTGAACTTCGATAATCAAACCATCCGCGCCAACCGCGACCGCCGCCTTGCTCATCGGTGGGACCAAATCCCGCCGTCCCGTACCCTGCGACGGGTCGATGATCACCGGCAGGTGGGTCAACGCATTCAGCGAGGGCACCGCGGAGAGATCAAGGGTGTTCCGGGTGTACGGCTCGAAGGTTCGGATGCCGCGCTCGCAGAGCATGATGTTCTCGTTGCCCGCGCTCGCGATGTACTCGGCGGCGAGCAACCACTCCTCAAGCTTGGAGGTCATTCCGCGCTTCAACATCACGGGCGTTCGAGAGAGGCCCACTTCACGCAAGAGGTCGTAGTTCTGCATGTTGCGGGTTCCGACTTGCAGGATGTCGGCGTATTGGCTGACTTCCTCGACCTTCCGCACGTGCATCACTTCGGTGATCACCTTCAGGTTGTATCGTCGTCCTGCTTCCTTGAGCAACTCAAGGCCCGCGATGCCCATGCCCTGGAACGAGTAGGGCGATGTCGAGGGCTTGTAGGCGCCACCTCGAAGAATCCGAGCGCCTGCCTTCGCAACCGCAGCCGCCGTCTTGAACAGCTGATCTTCGGATTCAACCGTACACGGCCCGGCCATCATCACAACTTCGTCGCCGCCGATCTTCACGCCCCCGATGTCGAGGACCGTCTTCTTGCCGCGATACTCGCGGGCCACGAACTTGTAAGGCTTGGTGATAAAGATGACGTCTTCGACGCCTCCATACCCCTTAAGCTGGTCGGCCGCATCGATCTTGTCGTGCTCACTGCCACCCACCGCACCGATAACTGTCTTCTCAACCCCGAAGATCGGGTTGACGATGTAGCCGAGCTCAGCGAGGCGATCGCTCACTTCCTGAACCTGTTCGCGGCTGGAGCCGCCTTTCATGACGACAATCATCGGGTCACCGCTTCCTTGGTTACGTTCTTCAATTCTTCTGCGAAAATCTGCATTTCCTCTTCCGTTCCGACACTCACTCGTAGGCAGGTCGGGGCGCCTAACACATCGCCGGGCCGCACAATAATTCCTCGTTCGAGAAGCGCCTGGAAGACTGGCCGGCTAGGTCTTCCGAGATCGGCGATCATAAAGTTTGCAAAGCTCTCGACTGGCTTCGCGCCGATCTCCCGGAAGACGCCGGCGAGGATTTCAAGCCCTCGCCGGTTGTTCTCCACCGTGTTCCGGACATGCTCCTCGTCACCAAGCGCAGCAATGCCGGCGGCCTGGGCGAGCGAGTTGACGTTGAAGGGCTCCCGCGCCCGATCGATCGCATCGGCGATCCATGTCGGGGCGAAACCGTACCCAAGGCGCGCACCGGCGAGGCCGTAAGCCTTGCTGAGAGTGCGAAGACCGATGACGTTCTTGCCCGCTTTGACGTAGTTCAGCGCGTTCGCGAAGTCGGTCATGCCCAGGGTGAATTCGAAATAAGCTTCGTCCAACACCAGCATCGTGGTGTCGGGCAAGTCGGCAAGGAGGGCGTCCACTTCCGCCCGGCGAACCACCGTCCCGGTGGGATTGTTCGGGTTCGCGATGAACACCATCTTGGTGTTGGGCGTCACCGCCCGACCCATTGCGGGCAGATCGTGCTTGTAGTCGGCGTCGAGCGGAACTTTGATCAGCTTGGCGGGGGCAAGGTAAGCGGAGGCGTCGTAGCGAACGAATGACGGGTAGCCGACGATGATCTCGTCTTCTTCCGAGCCGAGGAATATCTGGCCCAACAGGTGGATGATCTCATCACTGCCGTTCCCAACAAGCACCTGTGCCATTGGCAAGTCGTACTTCTTCGAAACCGCTTCCTTGAAGCTAAACGCGGAGCCATCCGGATAGACGTGCATCGTTTCAGCCGCCTGTCGAACCGCCTCGATCGCCCTTGGCGAAGGTCCAAGCGGGTTTTCGTTGCTCGCAAGCTTCACGACCCGATCGAGGCCCAACTCACGCTTGACCTCGTCCACCGGCTTGCCCGGGGAGTAGGGTTCCATGCGCAAAACGTTGGGGCGAACCGGGGGATGCATCGCCGAGATTATGACAGGCTTGCGCCCCCGAGCCTAAAGTTGCTCGTTGAAGCTGGCAATAGTTAAACACATAGTGCATTTTGCCTAAAGTTGCGCAAGGGGTTGACACCGGTAGACATGCGGTGGTCTACTTCTTCGGCTAGTCGTTGGTGAATAGCGACTGTCTCGGATCAAGGATATGAACATTAAATCAGCATGGATGACGACCGCAATCGCGGCTACCGTCGTTATTTCGTCAACTGCGAACGCGCAAGACTCGTTTGCACGACGCCAGCTCGTCTCGCCCGTTCGAGGCATGGATGCGGCCGCCGGTTCTGCTCTCTGGATCCAGCCGAGCATCTTCTGGTTCAATGGCGGAACCGACATGAGCGTTTCGCTCAAGTACGCTCGAACCACCGCTTCCGGCGCTGGTTCCCTTAACATCCTCGGTGGCATTTCCACCCAGCAGATCGATGGCTTCAGCGACCGGCCCGACGCCTACACGGCAGCTGCTTCGTTCCAGTGGAACGCAGACAACTCGCCGCTTGAGATCGTCTTCTTTGCTTTCTACAGCAAGCAGCGAGACAATGGATCGGTCTTCGACGGCTCGGTCAACGTTGCTCACAAGTTCGGCGATTCCCTCGTCCTCGATGGCACCGCTCGATACGAGTCGCTCCAGGAAGACAACAATGTCGACTCCGCTTCAATCCCGCATGCGAACGGCTTCATCGGTGACCTCGGTCTCACCTACCTCGCGAGCCCGACGGTGGCTTACGGCTACACCTACACCTTCAAGAACGACATCGGTCGAGTCGACAAGGTCGACGGTTGGGACGCGTTCATGCGATTGAACAGCATGGGCGGCAAGTCTTGGGTCGAATTCAACATTGCTCGCGACAACGTCTTCGGCGTTGCTGCTGGCTTTAAGTTCTAATCGACTGAACACGCAACGGCGCCCCACTGTCTTAAGGCGGTGGGGCGTTTTTGTTTGTGGAGTAACCTGCCCGCAATGAAGCGTTTCGCTCCGCTCATCTTTGCCGCCTGCGCCGCAGTTGCCGGTGCAGAAAACATCTCGGGAACCCACACTTATCCCCAGTTTCGAAACGTCTCCGCCCTGTCAGGGGGGATGTTCGGAGTTCTGCCTTCCGGGAAAGCCAGCATCGCCGGAGCAATGGCGATCTCTACACCCATCGGTTACTCGCTGGGCAAAGGAGTGTTTGCCGCCGGAATCGGCAACATGAGCAACGACCAGACCCTTCGCTTTTTCTCCTCAAAGGATAAGGACAAGAACTTCGGGCAAAGCAACGGGACCGGATACCTGATGGAAGGTTTCCGCACCCCCTTCGGCGCTCTCACGGTGGGCGGCGAACTGCTCAGCTTGGCCGGAGACACTTGTCTCAATCTGCAATGGCAAGCCCCCACAACTGATCCTCGATTGGGCCTGAGTGTTGGCGTCCAGGACACTTTTGGGGTCGGCGGTTCGGCGGGCGAAGGCTTGCCGACTGATGGAGATTCCTCGACTTCCTACTTCGGCGTGGGCACCTATCAAGTGAATCCCGACCTCTACGTCTCCCTTGGCGCTGGTACGAGACGGTTCAAGGGAGTGTTCGGCAATGTCAGCTACGGGTTGAGCCCAAAGCTGAAGGCGGTCGCCGAATACGACACCTACAACTGGAACGGCGCCGTCGCCTATGACGCGGGATCGATCCTTCACAACCGAGTGTCGACGACGATCGGTCTTGGCACTATTCGCGGGAAGAACACCTTCTTCTCGGTCGGCTTCAACTTTTAGACGACAAGGTCCTTGCGGTTTCGACCGCAGAATTGACAGGTCCTACCTGCTAGAATAGCGGTACCCGCGACCGTTTCTGTTTGTTCAAATCGGGGGAATCCAACCAGCTTATGAATATCGTTACGGCATTCGTCTGCGCGGTCTCGTTACTCGGGACCCAAACTCCACGCCCACCCGTTCGACTCAAGATTGGTGATGTCGTCGGGGTGGTCACCATTGAAACGACCTACGCGGGCGAGTACACGGTCTTAACCGATGGCGCCATCTATGGTCGAGGCATCGGTCGTTTGGTTGTCGAGGGCAAAACCTGGGATGAAGTCCAAGGGATGATCAAAAGGACCATCGCCAAGTACATTCGCCCCGATGGGGTCTCGGTGGTCATCAAGACAGAGAGATCGGACCTCGTCTACCTCGTCGGACTAGGACCGGGTAAAGGCCCGATCGCATTCAGCCCAGGTATGGATTTGAGGCAGCTTCTCGCGTCAACGCCGCTCGATTCCGACGCCGACCGCGTCGAAGCCAAGCTGTTTAGGGCAGGGAAGCTCATTGCGACTGTGAATGTCGCTGACGTCTTGAGAACTGATAGCGTTAAAGACTTGGCCCTCAAGCCTGACGATGTCGTCTCTGTCTCGCCGGTAGAGTTTATTAGAGTCTGGGTTAACGGTGGCGTCCGCAAGCCGGGCGAGTTGAGACTTCCCGCCGGCACCGACGTGTATCGGGCCCTTAGCGCCGCAGAAGGAATCCCCGACGAGATGATCGCAACCGGCGAAGCCCGCCTCGTCATCCGCCGTGGTCTAGAAACCATCGATGTTCCTGTCCGCCAAGACGACAAAGCGCCGACGATCAAGCTCGAGGCCAACGATCTCGTCGACGTCGTGACCCCTGACCTAAACCGAGTCACGGTTGCCGGCGAAGTCAACAAGCCCGGAGAGTATTTGGTGCGAGCCAAATCTGGCCTTCTTACCCTCATCTCTCAAGCTTCCGGCATTACCGGTACAGGAACCCTCACGAGGGTCATGGTCTTCCGAAAGGGCGAAGTTCTCCAACTCGACGCGTCCGCTCCCATCGATGGCGGCAGACCTGCTGCATTTGAGGTTCAGCCTGGCGATGTGGTCTACGTTCGCCGAAACGAGCGAGCGTTTTACGTTTTGGGTGAAGTCAACGATCCCGGCAAGATCGTGATGGAAGATAAAAAGACTTACCGCGTCACCGACGCCCTCGCCCTCGCCCATGGTCTCAGCGGAAAAGGAACGTTTAGAAGGGCCTACTTGGCGCGCCCTGGACCCGATGGGAAGGCAAAGATTCAGGAGTTCAACCTTGACGAATTCTTGAAGGACGGAAAGCTCGCGAGCAACCCAGAAGTGCTTCCTGGAGACTCGGTGCTGTTTGGTCAGCCCAACGGGTTCGGATTGGCTTCAATCACCCAGCTCCTAGGGTCATTCGTCCTCATCAACTCCGTCGCCAAGACCTCGAAATGATCAAGGATCCCGAAACAAAGGGGGTAGACATCAGCCAGTTGCCCGATCGTGAGGTCACGATGTCCGATACCCTTTGGGGTGAGCGCAAGCTCGTCGGCATCGTGGTGGTCGTCGCAATCGTAATTGGCGCTGTCTACACGTTCTTCGTGCCACCCGTCTGGGACGCTCGAGCCACAATCTATTTCCCGCTCAAGTCCCCGAGCTTGCTCGGGTTGTCGTCCCTTGGCGATGCTGGCTCGTCACTCGCAAGCCTTACCGGCGGACCGACTCAGATTAAGGTCTTTGCCGGCCTTTTGGAAAGCGAGGCGACGATGGACAGGATCCAGAAGGAAACTGGTCTCGACCGCCTAAAGCTCCGAGACATGTGCGACATCGTCGACAAGAAGGCCGAGAATACGCTGACCGTATCCGTGAAGGACAAGGATCAAAACCTCGCCCTCAAGATCGTTAAGATCCACTTGGACTCGTTGACCGACCTGAACACAAAGCTCAACGGACCGCAAGCTCAAGATGACGAACAGGTCCTCAAGCGCGAAGTAGACCTACAACAATCCAATCTCGACCTTGCCGAAAAGAATCTTCTCGCTTTCCAGAGAAAAGCGGTGACCTCACCGATGGTAAGTGCGGGAGGCGAAAAGGGCGATAGTATCGTCACTGCACCGGCCAGTTGGCTGCAGCAGCTTCGACAGTTGGAAGTCTCGCTGCAAGCGGTGGATTCGGGGTTGGAAGCCGCTCGTTCTCGCACCGAAAAGAACTCGAAGATTCCATGGAACGTGCCAAGCGATCTACCCCCCGTCAAGAAGTGGCAAAGCCAGCTAACTGACCTTGAGTACGGGCTGAAGGTCAAAGAACTGACCTATGCGCCGACCGCCCCCGAGGTCGTGTCCCTCAAGAAGTTGATCGTTATCACCCGGAAGCAGTTGACCGACGACGTTCAGAAGTACGTCCACGCCATCAACATCCAATCCCTCGACCCCAGCGCGCCCGAATCTACGGTGCCCAAGCTACTGGCCGATCGAGTCGACCTAACGTCGCAGATTGCTGCCGTAAAACAGCTGGCTAAACTGGCTCCCGGAGAAGCGGTAGAGCTCGGACACCTGATGCGTGAGGTAGGCATGAAGTCCAAAATCCTGCAGACCGTCGTGGCCGAATACGAGATGGCCAAGATGCAGGGCGAGCGAAATCCCGACCATTGGGAGGTTTTGGACCAGCCTAGGATCATGGAGAAGGCGACCAACAAGAGCTACTCGAAGAACCTGCTCATCTTTGCCTTCGTAGGATTTGGACTCGCGGTTGGTGCAGCATTCGTGCGGCGATACCGAAGGATGCCCCATCTAGGATAGCGATCGTTGGATCTCATTCTCGCCACCCTCGCCTTCGCTGCAATCAGCGTTCCAGTCGTAGCGCTGTTACTGCGGACCTGGGTCAATCCTTGTACTCTGTATTGGATTGGCTGGATTGCGGGCGCAATTGGGGCCAAGCTTAGCGCCGATTCGGACCTAATGCCCGAGCTCTCTCGATTTGGAGAGATTCTCATTCTTCGCGCTCACGTGGGTGCTTTCGTCGCATTCCTACTTGTTGGTGCGGCCGCGCGGTTCGTCTCCCCGAACGAAGGAAAGAGGGCCGAGCCGATCAAGGTGCCGGACTGGCTTTGGACCTGTGCCATCGTCGCGGTTTCCGCCCAGTTCCTTGTGGGCAGCGCGATGCTCGTTCAACGCGTCCATGAAGATGGGCTCGGCGCCCTTGGCGATGTGTACAACATCCGGCAGCAGTTCCTTGAAACGAACTACCTTCAGGAAGAGCTTCCTCCAATCTATCGCGTCTTCTCGTTCGCGACTTGCTTCGCCTCCATCGCACCAATCCTGCTGGCGATAAAGGACGCGAACCGAAAGGGATTCAGTGGTTGGCAGCTCCTCATGCTTTTTGTCTGCGCCGCGCCGGGCGGGGTTTCCACCGGAGGACGCATCTGGCTTGCCGTGACGATCTCCATGTACTGCATGTCGTACGTGCTCGCCGGGGACATGGCTGGCTATGCGGGCACTTTCCGCAGGCTCTTGAAGCACATAACCTTGCCCGCGCTCGCCCTCCTGGTCATGTTCGCCGCCATCGGCATCGTGCGCGAGAAAGGTGACCCAATCGGCGGACTGTACGAGACGTATGGCGCTGATCGGTCAGACCGTCCACTGTATCCCCTCTACATGTATCTCGGAACCCCGGTTATCGCGGTCGGGCCTTACTCAGAATATGCGACCCAGCAGCATTTGCTGAAGGGGCTAGCGAGTCTTCCCTGGATATCCGATCAGCTCGAGCGTCTCCACTACGTTTACGGCAGCCCGGTGATCGATGCCACCAAGTATGGGCGGGACTACGTGCGGGAATACGACGATCACCGCTTGGCGGCCACTCACGCCTCCGTCATCCCCCAGCTTGTACTCGATTTTGGGATCGACAATCTGGAGATTTCGAGCGCTTTGCGATGTGCCTTGGTTTTTGTCGTTTGGTTGTTTTTCAAGGGAAAGGGTGCCCCTGGTCATATTGCAGCGACCGTCGCGTGCCTCTACGGCGCGATGTTTTCGTTCCAAGATGTCACGTTCGGCGCCGCCGCATCGTTCTTGCCAGTTATCTTTGCCTTCGGCCTTCTGGGAGTTCGCTCTCTCTTCAGGGCGGCTTTCAGCGAGGCCGCGCATCGGCCACTATATAGGAGAGCATAGGTGAGCAAGCACTTACGAATGAGAAACATAGCGGAGACGATTTGTTAGCAGAAGAAAGAATTGAAGGTGAAATGCCCCGAATCTCCTCGGAAGAGTCGATCTTGGGAATGCTCTGGGGAGAACGAAAGGTCGTGGGTGGCGTTCTATTCCTTGCCATAGCGGCGAGTGCCATTTATACGCTCGTGATCCCGCCGGTGTATTTGGCTAAGGCCACGATCCTGTTCCCGCCTCGTGCTCCGAGCGTTTTGGGAATGAGTGCAGGTGGGGGCGATACCGCCTCTCTTGCTTCAGCGCTGGTAGGTGGTTCTAGCCCGATCAAGATCTATGCGGGAATTCTAGAGAGCGAACGGACCCTCGATTTCGTATGTGATACGACTCACCTCTCCCACAAACAGGTGAAGCGTATGCGGGACGTGATGGACCAGACCGCTGAAAACACCATCACCGTGTCCGCCAAAAGCCGTGACCAGAATGAGGCGAAGGCGGTGGTTCAGGCTCACATCGACGCCTTGCGCGACATCAACCAGCGCATGAACGGAACCCTCTCGCAAGACGATTCGGTGATTCTTGATGCCGCGGTTGTCAAGCAGAAGACGAAGGTGGCAGACTCCGAAACGCGAATTCTCGAATTCCAGTCCAAGTCGGTGACCGCGCCCCAAGTAGCGACCCTCGGCTCTGGCAAAGACACCACCGCGATCCCCATGCTCGGCAACTGGACCGCGCAGCTTCGGCAACTCGAAGTGGAACTGGTGGGCATCACGAGCAGTCTTGCCGGCGCCCAATCAAAGTTTCAGATGTACGCGAAGTCACCCATCGACCTCGTCTCCGACATCCCTCAAATCGCTGGCCTCCGCAATCGCATTTCTGAGCTCCAATACGGTCTGAAAGTCCGCGAACTGACGTTGGGGCCGTCCGAACCAGAAATCGTCAACATCAAAAAGCAGATCCAGATCGCCCAGCAGAATCTGGGGCGCGAGGTCAGTTCCTACTTGCAGTCGATCCGTAGCGGCATGATCGACCCGACAAATGCAGGTGGGGGCCCCGCTGAGAACACGGTTCCTCGACTGATAATCCAGAAGATTGGAAAGGAGGCCGAGATTGGTGCTCTCTTGCGCCTCTCCAAGCTCGCCCCTGGCGAGGCTATCGAGCTGAATCGTCGAATGCGAGAGCTCACTACCCAAAGCGCGATTCTTTCTCAACTTCAGGGCCAAGCCGAGGTCGCGAGGCTTCTCGCTCAGAAGAATCCCAATCGTTGGGAGACCCTCGACCCGACGTATATCGACGACGACCCGACGAACAAAAGCTACCTGCGAAACGGAGCCATTGCGGTTGGGGCCGGCTTCGTGATCGCGTTCGTCCTCGCCCTTTGGGCGCGGCACCGAAGATGGGTGGCTCGATAACAGAGGGCCAACCCGGGGCCCGTCGCCAAGCGGCGTTAGCCACGCTCCTTGGCTCGTCCACCGTCAGCATTATCGCGGCGATTCAGTCGTTCGTGCTGATGCGCATTGTCATTCAGCAGACCAGCGACCCCTTGATGGGAGCTTGGCTAGGCTCGGGCGACCTTCTCACGTTCATGTTCGTCTTCGACTTCGGGTTGCCCAATCTCATGATCCAGCGGATCGGGGCAGCGCACGCCCAAAAGGACTATCGAGCAATCGGTGGCTATTTTGCGACCGGATTTCTAACCTTGCTGGTGCTCGTCATCGTGATTGCGGTAGCGTTTGTTGGACTGAGCGCCCTCGTGCCCGCCCACTTCAACCTCAGCGCAGAAGATGCAGTCAAGTTTAAAGGGTGCTTCATGGTCGCGGGACTCGCTACTTGCGGGATTATCGTGAACTACGCCTTCGTTGGTTTGGCGCGGGCGACCCAGAACACGCTCCTGATCAACATATTTAACGTGGCCGGCGTGGTGCTAGGGTTCTGCGTTTCCTACTACCTTCTTCGCCAAAACTATGGCCTCTGGGCGGTAGTTTGGGGCCTGGCGACTCGAACAACGGTGGCGATTACGGGCAGCCTCATCTTCTTTGTTTTCTTCACCGAGAAGTCCGTTCAGACCTCGTTGCGAGTTGAGCGCCAAGTGGCCAACGAGTTTCTCCGGATTTCCCCCTCGATGTTTCTGTCCGGAGTGAGCAATGCCCTCATGAACGACAGTCAGGCATTCATCGCACTAGCCGTCCTAGGCCCGATTCCCGCGACGATCCTCAGCATGACGCGCCGGGCGGCCGACCTCGTCACCACCTTTCTCGACATTGTCAACTCGTCCACCTACGGAGGATTTGCTCATCTGTGGGGGAGTGGCGACAAGACTCGGTCCCGACAAGTTTTCGACGAGATCCAAGCCCTGCTCTTGGCAGTTGCGTTCGTGTTGATGACGGCGTACATCGCTCTCAATCCAAGCTTTGTCACTGCTTGGGTTGGAGAGAGTCGCTTTGGGGGGACCGCGCTCACGATCACATTTGCCGCGGCCCTCATCCTTGCCGCTTGGTCAACGCTCATGATCAACCTCTATCGTGCCACCGGTGAGCTCGGACGTGGGTCTTGGGCAATGACGATAGAATGTCTCGTCCGAGTGCCTTTGATGGTCGGCCTCGCTTACTGGCTCGGCCTTATCGGAATTCCCATCGGCATGATCGCCACATCGATCGTCTCGGGCACTTGGGCAAGAGCCCAGGCCCTGCGCAAGATGCCCGAACAAAAAGGCACAAACAATCCCATCCAAGTCGTTCGGGCGTTGGCCTTCGCGGTTGCGAGTGTGATGTGCGTCTTCGTCCTGCGCCCGAGTTGGTGGTTCATTTTTCTGGCGGGCGCGCTTTGGGTGGCGGTCGTAGGGTCGCTTGTCGCCGCGCTTGACCCGAGGCTTGGACTAAGAGGCCGGCTGGCGCGACGATTCGTAAGAAAAATAGAAGAATCGGGAGCGGTACCTTAATGGATCAATCGCCAGAGGGCCTCAGTTGGGGCAAGCGCCTAGCCCCGATGATCTTGCTTCAGATCTATCTCACCATCACCGTCCTAATGTTCGCCTTCGGACCGTGGAAATATCCAATTCGCCACCCCGAAGCCTTATACGAATACATCGTAGGCTTCCAGGTTGCCCTCGCCCTGGGCTATGTCTTGGTGGCCCACGGCCAACCCCGCGATTCGAGGGGCGCAAAGAACCCGGTTTGGTACATAACGATAGGTCTGATCGTTACCGCCATATTCTTTCCGCTCACGACTTATGCAAGAACGGGTCACTGGGTCCCGGACTTCGTCTCCGGGCTAAGAGACCCGGCAGCCGCCTACCTCGAGGCCATGCTGGCGGGCGACCAATCTTCAAATTTCGCCGCGTACGCGCGGATCCTGGCAGCGCCTGCCCTCTCCATGCTGTTCCCCTTAGTCGCGTTCTACTGGGTAAAGCTCAGCCAAGGTATGCGATTGGCCTTTTGGGCGCTGGTAGTGGGTACCGTGCTCCTCTCCTTCGCCACCGCTCAGCGGCGAGATATCGCCGACTTCGTCGCCTATCTCCCGTTGGTCGCCATCGCTTCCCACTGGGCCCACGTCAGCCGATTCAAGCCAAAGAAGCTCTTTCTCGTGTTGGGTTTGAGTATTGGCGGCCTGATCCTTCTCGTGGGTTACTTCCTGTACTCGCATGTCCAGCGCATTGGCGCCGAGGCCGCGGCCTACAGCGTAAATCCCATCACCATGGAGAGCCCGGATCCGAAAAACCCGATGCTCGCTGACGTGCCCGAGTCCGTTCGACCCGGAGTCGCCGGGCTTATCAACTATCTCTCCACCGGCTACTACGGCTTGGCGCTCAGCCTCGATCGAGACTTTGAGCCGATGTACGGCGCTGGCCATAGCATCTTCCTCACCCGAAACGTGACCAAGCTGACGAAGCAGGTGCGCTTCGAGCATCAATCGTATGCGGTGCAGATCTCAGACAAGGACAACTTCAAGTACCCGATCTTTTGGGCCACCGCGTACCCCTACTTCGCAAACGATGTGAGCTTCCCGGGCACCATCCTTTTAATGGGCGTTTTCGGCGCGGTCTACGCTCTCGTTTGGTTGGACATGCTTGGGGGCAAGAACCCGTACGCGGTGGTCTTCTTCTCCCACCTCGCCATCCTCATGTTCTATCTGCCCGCCACAAATCGAATGCTCCAAGACGGCGAGGGCGTCGTTTCGACCTATTTCTGGCTTATCTTATGGCTTTGGGATCGATACCGGCGGACAAGCAAGGCGGCGACTTGAAGGACGTCGCGACCGTATACGTGGGCTGCGCGGTCCCGGACCGGGAAGAGTATCGGAACGCCGCCTTCAGCGTGGCGGGCAACCTCTTCCAAACAAATTTTCTGCGCTCATTCGAGGGATCGAGCCTTCCCCGGCCCGACCTCGTCGAGTTCATCTCAACCCCCTCGTTCCCCCACATCAAAAAGCTCTTCTTCGGAAGGCGTCGGGATGAGCTTTGGCCCGGCTACCCGGCCGAATACATGCCGTTCATCAATTTCGGCCCTCTAAGAATCGCGAGCCTAGCGATCGGCAGTTTCTTCCGCCTCCTCGCCTGGGCACGGAAGAACCGAGGTAGGCAGAGACTCGCGTTCGTGTACAACATGACCGCCCCCCCGCTCGGCGCCATAGTGGCTGCCTGCCGCCTGACCAAGACCAAGCTGATCGTGCTGCTCCAAGACATCAACGTCCCTGGCGAAGTCGTCCCCAACACGTTCCTAAGGCGCGTCGAGTTCGCCCTCCAACTCCGCTCGGTGGCCAAGGTAGACGGCATGCTCGTGGCGAACAAGGCAATGGTCGACGACTTCGCGCCCGGTAAGCCGTTTCTGCTGATGGCGGGCGGAGTCCCCGCCGAGTTTCTTGATCGCTTCGAAGCCAATCCGGCCCCACCGCACGACACCTTCAACATCGTCTTTGCCGGCCAGTTGTCGGTCCTCAACGGCGTCGAACTTCTTGCAAACGCGATGAAGCTGGTCAAAGACCCATCAGTCCGAGTGACGATCGCCGGGCGCGGACCCTTGGCCGAAGTTGCCGAGCGAGCCGCGGCAGAGGATTCTCGAATCACCTACCTCGGCCTCATCCCCCGAGAGCAGGTTTTGGATCTGTACGAGAATGCCGACCTCCTGGTAAACCTCCGCAGCACCGGCCACGCAACCGAAAGGTACGTGTTTCCATCCAAACTTGTGGAGTGCTTGGCCACCGGCCGAGCCGTGCTGAGCACCTGCACTGGCCACACTGAAGAAGAGTTCGGCTCCTTCGTCTACCTGCTAAGGGACGAGACCCCGGAAGCGCTCGCGAATCAAATTGAGAGCCTCGCCAAAACAAATCCGGCCGAATTGCAGTCTAAAGGAAAGTTGACCCAAACGTACGTTCGCCAGCACAAAACCTGGGAAGCGTACGCAGCGATTCTCGAAGAATACGTTCAAGCCCACGTGTTGACTGAAGAGGCTAGAGAAGTGCGGGTAAGGTGACTCTTATTATTTGGAAACCGGATTTTTTTAACATGCGGCTAGGGATGGCGTCAGAAATTAAAACGTTTACGGGGTTCGCCCTTTGAAGGCACTTGTCACCGGCGGAGCCGGATTCATCGGATCCAACCTCGTTCGCTTGCTCGTTAGCGAGGGCCATGAAGTCACCGTTCTCGACAGCCTTCTATCTGGCCATCGCGAAAATCTAGAGCCCTTCCCCAGTGTTCGGTTTGTTCAGGGCGATATCCGAAATGGTGAGCTCCTGCAAGAAGTGGTTCCCGGCAACGAAGTGATCTTCCACCTTGCCGCATCCGTGGGCAACAAACGGTCGATCGACATGCCGCTCGACGACGCCGACATCAACGTCATGGGCACGCTCAACGTGCTGGAGGCGGCAAGAAAAGCCCGAGTCCGAAAAATCGTGGCGTCCTCCTCAGCGGGCGTTTTTGGCGAGCTTAAGACTCTACCCATCAAGGAAGATCACCCGATTGAGCCGGATTCCCCCTATGGCGCTACCAAGCTTTGCGCCGAGAAGCAGTGCCTCGCCTATTCGAAGATCCACGATATTCAGGCGGTATGCCTCCGGTATTTCAACGTCTACGGCGTCAATCAGCGATTCGACCTCTACGGAAATGTCATCCCGATCTTCGCCCATCGGATGCTCGCACGAGAGCCGATCACGATCTACGGAGATGGCGAACAGACTCGCGACTTCGTGAATGTACGAGACGTCGCAATGGCTAACTACCTTGCCTCGAAGACCGATCGGAGTGGCGTCTACAACTTGGGATCGGGAACTCGCATCACGATCAACAATCTGGTTTCTCTCATGGAGGATGCATCGGGCATCAAGGCAGAGCGCATCTACGGTGCCCCTCGACCAGGAGACGTTCTTCACAGCCTTGCCGACATTTCAAAGGCCCGATCCGAATTTGGCTTTTCTCCTGTGGAGCGTTTTGAAGATGGGTTGAAGCGGTATTTCGAGTGGCTCGCTCCAACCCTGGCGGCAGTCGGGAGATAGCAAATTTGGCCGAAGGCACGGAACCGGAGGACAGGCCTCGTGTCTTGGTCGTTGCCGACTACTATCTGCCCGGGTTCAAGGGCGGTGGCCCCATTGTCTCGGTGAGCCGCTTCGTTCAGAAGCTCTCCAAAAACATCGATTCCTACGTCTTCACGCGCGACCGTGACCTCGGCGATCTTCGTCCCTACGACGGAGAGACGGTCGGCGAGTGGTGCCGCAAGGAGGATGTTTCGGTCTACTACGCACCCCCATCCGAGATCGGCATAGTCGGTCTCTTGAGGGCGATTAAAGAGATTCAGCCCCATGTCATCTATGTCAACAGCTACTTTAGCCAGACCTCGAGAGCTGTTCTTATGCTGCGCCGCTTTCGCTTCCTGAAAGGCATCGCGGTGATCCTCGCCCCCCGAGGCGAGTTCTCCCCAGGTGCGCTCAAAATCAAGGCGTTTAAGAAAACCATCTATTTGACCGTCGCCGACGTCATCCGTTTGCACTCGGGGGTGGTGTGGCAGGTCTCTTCCGAGTTAGAAGCCGCAGAAGCGAAGCGAGTGATTCGCGAACACGATCGGTTCTTTATCCAAGCTCCCGACATCGTGACCCACGATCAAGTCGAGATCGGAGATAAGCCGCCAAAAACGGCGGGCCAAGCAAGTTTCGTGTTTGTCTCCCGTGTCTCCCCGAAGAAGAACCTGAGATTTGCAATCCAACTCCTCGCCGAAGTAAAGGGCGACGTGAAGTTCTCAATTTACGGCCCCGAAGAGGATCAGGCGTATTCGAAAGCATGCCGGGAAGAGGCGGCAAAGCTTCCGCCCAACATCAAGGTGGAATTCTGCGGTCCTCGAAGACCACATGAAATCTTCGGCGTCCTGTTCGAGTCTCACTTCTTCCTCTTCCCAACTCTTGGCGAGAACTTCGGGCACGTCGTGCCGGAGGCGTTCGGAGCAGGGTGTCCGATCCTAATCAGCGACCAGACACCGTGGCAGAATCTCGCCGAGAAGCATGCAGGCTGGGTCATTCCTTTGGATAGGAAGGACGAATGGGTTGCCGCAGTCCAGCGCTGCATCGATATGGAAGAAGGCGAATACCGGCAGTGGTCGGGTGGTGCGAAGCAGTTCCTATCCGCCTATGCGAGTTCCACCGAGGACATCGACCAGAACCTCGAAATGATCAAGCAAGCCATGCGGCTGGCCCGAGGCTGACCCGCACCTGGCAAACTTTGGAGTATGCTAGCTTAAGTTTTGCTCTACTGAGAGCAACTTGAGAGGGATCTGTTTTTCATATGCGTGTACTCATTCTCGGTGGCACCGGGATGCTAGGACACAAGCTCTATCAGGGCCTGTCCGGCGCCGGTGAGGCATGGGTCACGGTGCGGTCGAATGCCGACGCTTTGCGTTCTTACGGCTTTTACTGTCCCGATCACGTCTTGGGCGGTGTGGACGCGAATAAGTTTGAAACCGTTGAGGCGGCGATCAATCGGGTCCAACCTGACGTCGTAGTGAACTGCATCGGACTCATCAAGCAACAGTCGCTTGGACAAGACGCCATCGCTTGCATCACCCTCAACTCGCTTTTCCCCCATCAAGCCTATCGTGCCGCTCACAACGCGGGCGCCCGCTTTATCCATATCAGCACCGACTGCGTTTTCTCGGGCAAGAAAGGGAACTACTCTGAATCGGATTCGTCTGATGCAGAAGACATGTACGGACGGTCGAAGTATCTGGGCGAAGTCTCAGATCCCGGCGCACTCACGATTCGGACGTCCATCATCGGTCGAGAACTTAGCTCTAGCTTCGGACTCGTGGATTGGTTCCTTTCCAACGAAGGCAAAACTGTGAAAGGATTCCGAAACGCCATCTTCACCGGGTTCACCACCCAAGAACTCACTCAAGTGATCGGCCGTGTCATCGCAGACCACCGGGACCTCACCGGACTGTATCAAGTCTCGACAGACCCGATCAATAAGAACGACCTGCTCCACCTCATGCGGGACGCCTACAAGATTTCGGTGGACATTCAGGCCGACGATGCCGTCCGCATCGACCGCAGCCTGGACAGCCACCGTTTTCGGCAGGAGACGGGCTACACACCTCCGTCTTGGCCATATTTGATCGAAAGAATGGTTAATGACCCGACCCCGTACAGCACAAGGAGCGGACAATGATTCTCGAAGGCAAGCATATTCTCATCACGGGTGGCACTGGCTCACTCGGCAAAACGATCGTCAGCCGGATGCTGACTGGAGAGCTTGGCCAGCCAAAAAGAATCACTGTCTTTTCACGGGACGAGGCCAAGCAGCACCACATGCGCCTCGACTACCTTCACGCCAAGAAGGCGACCGATGACGTGATCTACCATCGCGCCAACGAGATTCTGCGATTCCGGATTGGCGACGTCCGGGACTACGATTCGCTCTCCCAGGCCGTAAAGGACGTGGATATCGTGGTCAACGCGGCCGCGCTCAAGCAGGTCCCCACCTGCGAACTCTTCCCCTACCAAGCCGTACAGACCAACATCCAAGGCGCCCACAACCTCGTCCGAGCAATCCGCGAAAACGGACCGACCGTGAAGATGGTGGTCGGAATCTCGACAGATAAGGCCTGCAAGCCGATCAACGTGATGGGCATGACCAAGGCCATCATGGAGCGCATCTTCATCGAGGCCAACCTCCAATGCGACGACACTCGGTTCACGATGGTTCGATACGGAAACGTCATCGCCTCGCGAGGATCGGTCGTCCCCCTCTTCGCCGAGCAGATCGAGAATGGCGGCCCCGTCACGATCACCCTCAAGGAGATGACCCGGTTCCTTCTCAGCCTCGATCGAGCGGTGGACACTGTCTTCGCTGCCCTCCAGATCGGTCAGGCCGGCGAGACCCTGATCCCCAAAGTTGAGGCAGCCAACATGGTTGACCTCGCCAAGGCGATGATCGGTGACCGAAACGTGCCCATCGTCTTCACCGGTATCCGCCCCGGCGAGAAAGTCCACGAGATTATGGTTTCCGAGGAAGAGCGGCACCGCACCGTCGAGCGCGGCGACTACTACGCCATCCAGCCGATGATCGACGAGCTGAACCCGATCTTGCCCGATGAGCCCTGCCTTCCCGGCGAGTATTCGTCTGAGCACACCACCCTCGGAGTGAAAGAGATTCGAGAGCTGCTATCCCCCGTCATGCTTCAGAAAGCCGGTATCCGGTTCATGGCATGAAGGTAGCGGTTGTATTTGGGACGAGGCCGGAGATCATCCGGCTGAGTCTCGTCATGGAAAAGCTTGATGGCCTTTGCGACCTCAAGCTCATCCATACGGGGCAGAACTACGACCCGAATCTGAGCGACGTCTTCTTCGAAGAGCTTGGCGTTCGGAAGCCCGATGTTCACTGGGGAATTCGAGCTGGAGGCTTCGGGGGTCAGATCGCGGAAGTCATACGGCTTTCCGAGGAGTACTTCCTGGCCGAACGACCCGATCGTCTCCTGATTCTCGGCGACACCAACAGCGGTCTCGCTGCCGTCGTGGCCGCTCGAATGGGCATCCCCGTCTATCACATGGAGGCGGGCAACCGATGCTATGACGACCGCGTCCCCGAAGAGATCAATCGGCGCATTATCGACCACTCGAGCAACGTGCTCATGCCTTACACCCACCGCAGCAAAGAAAACTTGATGAGGGAAGGCTTCGAGCGACGCCGTATCTACGTGACGGGCAACCCCATCTACGAAGTCGTAATGTCGAACATGCCGAAGATCGACGCCAGTGATGCGGTGATTCGCTTGGGTTTGGAAGAGGGCGGATACTTCCTCGTCACTCTGCACCGAGCCGAGAATGTCGACGACCCCAAGCGACTAGCTAGCCTGCTCGCCGGCCTAGACCTTATCGCTACGACCTATAACCTCCCCGTCATTGTGAGCCTCCACCCGCGCACTTCTGACAAGGTGTCAAAGAGCTCCTTGGCGCCGAAATCAAGCCTGGTGCGCTTCATGTCACCCCTCGGTTTCTTTGATTTCGTTAAGCTTGAGAAACACGCCAAGTGCGTGCTGACCGATAGCGGTACCGTTCAAGAGGAAACCGTTATCCTGCATGTGCCTAGCGTCATCGTCCGAGATGTCACCGAACGTGCCGAGACTCAGGAAGCCGGTTCAGGAATTCTGTCGGGTGCAGACCCACAAACCATGCTGGACTCCGTCAAAGTGTCGCTCGGTTGCGGAACGGACTGGGTCCCCCCGGTGGAGTACACCCAGGAAAACGTCTCTTCGGTAGTTACCGGCATCGTACTGGGTTACCGCCACGATCCATACAAGAGTAGAGTGTAAGAAGGCTTTGCATGAAGAAGGACCGAAACGAGAGCGCCGACCCAGGAAAAGCCCGGCTCCTTCTCGTCTCGATGCACTATAAGCCCGAGCCCTGTGACCTTAGAATCTCCCAGCTTGCCGTCGCGATGCGGCGCATCGGCTACCAAGCTACCACCCTCACCACCTTCCCCAACTATCCGTTCGGCAAGGTTTACGCGGGCTACAAGCAGAAGCTTTGGCACCGAGAGTGGCACGACAACGTGGAAGTCGTCCGAGTTCCGATGCTCCCCGACCACAGCCCATCGGCCGCCAAGCGAGCCCTTAGCTACGCAAGCTTCTGCGCCTCCGCCGCAGCAATCGGCCCATGGGTTACCAAGAAGCCGGACCTTGTCTGGATCTACCACCCGCCTCTCACCACCGCAATCGCCGGCGCCTTCATCGCTTGGATAAAGCGAGTCCCGTTCGTCTACGAGATCCACGACATCTGGCCCGAAACTCTCACGAGCACCGGCGTAGCCGGGGAGGGAAGGATTACCAAGGCGATCGAGAACATTTGCCAGAAGCTCTATAAGCGAGCCGCCGCACTAGTAGTCACATCGGACGGCATGAAGGACCTGCTCATCGAGAAGGGAGTCTCCGCAGCGAAGATCAAGGTCGTCTTCCAGTGGGCCAACGAGGACATCTACCGTCCCGTGTCCCGTGATGCCGAGTTCGGCGCAGAGCATGGCCTCGATGGCAAGTTCAACATCATGTTCGCCGGGAACATGGGCAAAGCCCAAGGCCTCGATACCCTCATTGAAGCCGCCGCCCTGCTTAGGGATCGAAAAGATATAAGGCTTGTAATGGTGGGCGACGGCCTGGAGATCTATAACCTGCAGCACAAGGTGGAGCACATGGGCCTCGACAATGTTCTGTTCCTCGGCCACCACCCCGCGAAGTCTATGCCTGACTTCTTCGCGTGGGCGGACGCGATGGTCTTGCACCTCAAGAGCAACCCCTTGTTCGACCGCATGATTCCTGGCAAGCTCCAATCCTATCTGGCCTGTGGAAGGCCGGTGATTTGCGCGGTCAACGGCGACGCCGAGCGCTACATGAAGCAGAGCGAGAGCGGCCTATGCTGCGAACCCGAGAACCCTCGAGCGCTCGCGGATTCAATGATCGCAATGGCCGACATGGACCCCAAAGAGCGAGAGGCAATGGGCCAGCGAGGTCGCGCTCTCTTCGAAGAAGTCTTCACCGAACGCGTATCGGTGGAGAAGTACGATCGGCTCTTCCAATCTATCCTCGCGCCCGCCACCGCCGTCGTCATGGTGCCTGCAGACCCGCCCGCGACCGCCGTAGTGCAGGCCAGGGAACCCGCCGAGACTTCGGTCCGAAGCTAAAGCGCAATCGCGCGGCCTTCCGCCGCGCTCTGATAGCCCGCGATGGCGACTTTGGCCGCCTCTAGACCATCGACACCTGTCACGGATGGTTGCCGCTTCTCGAGGCACGCAGCCACGAATTCCTTGACCAGCCCGTCGTCCGCATTGCTGCCATATCCCGCCGCCGTATGAGTTACGGTTCCCGAGTGATACGTGCCAACCGCTTGGCCGAACATATCCAATTCGATCACGCCTTTCTCGCCAACCACGTTCATCGTCACATCGCCCCAAGTCTTGTACGATTGCGGCCTTGACCAGCTCGAATCGAGCGTCGCGAAGATCCCGGAAGGAAACTCGAGCGTGATCATTGCCGTATCGTCCCAGTCTTTGCCGTACATGTTGCTGCCCGTCTGTGCCTGAACCTTCGAAGGGTTCTCCCCCAGAAGGTCGCGCAGCAGGTCAGTGACGTGGACGGTGTGGTCGATCATCGCGCCGCCACCCGACTTATCCTTCTCGATAAACCATCCGCCTGGGCAGCGCCCACGGTTCGTCGCGCATATCCCCTTAATAGCTCCAATCTCACCCTTGGCCACGCGTTCCTTCAGCCGCGCCCACGCAGGGGAGAAGCGACAGGGGAAGGCAGTCATCAAGATCTTGCCGGCGTCATCCGCCGCCTTTACCATCGCGGTTGCATCGGCCATCGTCGTTGCCAGCGGTTTCTCGCACAGAACGTGCTTGCCCGCCTTGGAGGCGGCAATCGAAAGCTCCGCATGCCGCGTGTTCTCGCTGACGACAACCACCGCGTCGACTCGATCAAACAGATCGTTCATGTATCCGACAAACGCGAGCCCCGATTGCTGCGCAAAGAGCTCTCCGCGCTCGACGTCGTCATCGAAGATGCCGACAAGTTCGACATCGGGATGAGTCTTCAAACAATGAACATATCCCCAAGCATGAAGGTGAACGGCGGTAAGCAGCCCAACGCGTAGCGGCATTCGGTGAGGATACTACGCGGGCGTCGTGATTTGGACGGTGCGCCCGTGCTCCGCGAACTCGATATGGACCTTCCACACCAACTTCTCGTCGATCAGTCCTATCGCACGGTCCGGCCACTCGATGAGGCAAAGGTGCGAGTCAAGGTAATCCTCAATCCCAATCCCCTGATGCCCCTTCACCCGATACAGGTCCGCATGCATGATCGGCGGGTTCGTAGGGAAGGTCTGGATGAGATTGAATGTGGGAGAGCGGACGGGTTCTTTGAATCCGAGCGACTCAACTAGCCCACGAACCAGAGTCGTCTTCCCCGCACCGAGCTGACCCTCAAGGAAAACGACATCCCCCGCCTTCCAACCCGCGCCGAGTTCCGCCCCCAGCGAGCGCATTTCGGCTTCATCAGCGATCTGGCGAGTCACGCCA
>JBBQFM010000032.1:0-65459 GCA_038321975.1 Fimbriimonadales bacterium
GCTGCTGCTAAAACGGCTGCTAGCTTGAGCAACGACAAGCAGGAAGGACTCGCCGTCATCATGTATGCAGGCGACTATGACGACGTGTGCGTCAGAGCCACCAACTGGAACACGGGCAGCGACCCGCTGTCCTTCGGTGCCGGCCTCTCGTTCTCGACCTGGGCTTACATGTTGAACCCCTACGTAAAGACGGGCGACCTGCTTCAGGACCCGGCCGGCCCTTCGACCACGACCTCGTGGAACTCGCGAGTCCTGACGCTCACCAGCTATCCTGGCTATGCATTCAACTACGTTTGGCTCTCCCCCTACGAGGGCAGCCCAGCGAAGATGCGAGCCATCTCGATGACCGCCGCTGCACAGCCTGCCAACACGGTTATGCTGGTCAACCGCGGTTCTCGAGGCGACGGCGACGGCTCCTTCTGGGGCTTCGACTTCACTCCGTACACCACGGACAGCCCCTTGCTCAACACCACCGTTGAGACTCCCGACTGTTACACCATTCCTCAGTGGTGTGCTGACAACTGGGGCGTAGGCGGTTGGGGTGCGGGCGTTCTCGCCGCCAACAAGACTGCTGGTGCAGAAACCGGCGGCGTGGCTCACCGAGTCGCCGATGCTGCTCCGACAGTCTGGATGGACGGACACGCAACGAAGTCGAAGATCGGCTACCTCGCTTCCGGTACCAACTACTCGCCGACCACCGATCATGGTTCAGTCGCGATCAACGACGCTTCCAAGTATCTGTGGGACACCAACTAGTGCGTTCGCTTGCAATCGCAAGTATCGCAATGATCGTGGCCATCGGTTGCTCGGGCCCAGAGGACGGTACCCCCGCTCCAGCTGGAAAGACCCCGGCACCGGTTGCTAAGGGAGGCGCTACCGCAGGCGGTAACGCCCCCCAGACGCATGGAATGGATGCGAGCAAGGTCGGCGTAACAAACGCTGGCGGAAGCGCAGATTCGATGACCGGAACGAAGGGCAAGTAAGCCACTTCGAACCGGAGAGCCGACGGAGATTTCTCCGTCGGCTCTTTTTTGTTCGACCAGCTTCACCGGTTTTCTAAGAGCCGACTCAATAGTTCGATCGTCACATTGGCCAACACAGCGGGTGCATCTCGATGCATGATTTCACAGCCGTGGCTGTTCTCCATCGGAAGCCCTAACGTGATGGGACGCGCGCAAAGGCCGTGGGATGCCGCACAAGAAGCATCGCTTCCGCCTCGAGAGAGTGCCTGGAACTGTAGCGGGACTCCCAACTTCTTGCCGATCGAAGAGAGCAATTCACCATCCGCCGAGCTCATGGTGGAATAGCTGTCCTTGACCCACACGGTTGGCGCCGAACTGAGGTTGATAGGTGCGTCGGGCACCGAGGCCCCAAGCTCGAGCGCGATACAAACCTCAGGCACGAACTCGTGGAGAAGGAACAAGGCACCCTCCCCTCCCACTTCCTCAGCGGACGTCGCGGCGAAGACTACATCCACGTTCTTCTTTACAAAAGCCTCGAGAACGAGCAGCCAACTCACGAGGTCGGCCCGGTCGTCGAGGAAGTGCCCCGCCACAAAGTCACCGAGATAGGACAACATGCGCCTCGACCTCGAAACCACGACGCGGCTCCCCGGCCGGACGCCCGATGACACAAGTTCCGTGCGGGACATTCCGGTGAAAACGTGGGCCAGATCCCAAGTTAGCCCCTTCTCGCGAGCCTTCTGAACGGTGGAGGAGGGATCGTCGGTGTGAATCGAGCCGAACGATAAAATCCCTGGCAGGAAGCCATCGCCCGCCATGATCTCGACCGGGCCCTCACCTATCTTCCATGGATAGAGCCCACCCAAACTCGTTACTAGGAGACGGCCATCATCCGTTACCTGCCGAACGATCATCGCGATCTCGTCCATGTGGGCCGTGACCACGACCTTGGGTCGCCCCGATCCAATTCGTACGAGGACGTTTCCTTTCGCATCGATCTCGGATCTCAATCCCAAGTCGGAGACCCGATCCGAGAGGTATCGAGCGACTAGCCCCTCTGCGCCGGGAGGTCCCGGAATGACGACCAAATCCTGAAGCAGCACGTGGGGATCCATCTTTCTTAAGGTCCGGGTTCAGAGTCACTCACTTGCACTGGGAGGTAAAACGGCTCTAATGCTTCATAGAGTACCGCTAGTGAGAATCGTGAGTTTGACAGTTGTTTCAGCCGCTTTCGTATCCTCTGCAAGCGCGCAGCTCACCCCCGACCGAACCTACAATGGCATCCACCGGTCGTTCCCGGTTCGGGTCAAGCTTCCGAAAACCGCGAAGGGGGACGTGAAGATCCAACTGCTCGCCGCGGTCACTGCTGAAGTCGTCGCGTCGGTGGATGCCCATGCCGGCAGACTCAATCTGGCCAAATCGTTCCCATTGCTTTGGAGCACCAAAACTCCGGTGGTCCTGTATGCCCAGCTTGTTGTCGGTGGGCAAAAGGTAGGCCCCGCCGTCGTTCTTCAGCCCATGCTCAACCCCCCGATTTCTCGGCTCAAGGACGACAAGAAGACGGTCGAATTCGTCCCTGACGAGGACGGACCGATGTTCAATGGCTACCGAGCCTATGTCGAAAAGCACCTAGTCCTCGACACCTCCGCCGGCGAGATCGAATTTCAGTTTCGACCGGACTGTGCGCCAAACACCGCTTGGATCATCATGCAGCTCACCGAAGGCGGTCTTTACAACGATACTATTTGGCACCGAGTGGTGGCTCGACGAAAGGATGGAACTCCCTTCGTGATCCAAGGCGGAGACCCCACCGGTACCGGCAGCGGAGGCCCCGGCTTCGCTTACCCCCTCGAAAACAGCCCCCTCCCCCACGATTTCGGCGTCATCTCGATTGCCCGCTCCACCGACCCGAACACCAACGGTGGCCAAGTCTTCATCTGCCTCAGCCGCGAGGGGACCAAGCACCTCGACGGCAAGTACGCCAGCTTCGGAGAAGCCGTCCGCGGAGGCGACGCCATTCTCAAGATCGCAACCGTTAAAGTCGACAAAGACGACCGACCGCTAACGCCGCAGCGGATCAAGTCAGCAAAGCTAATCGACGCGCCCCCGTATGGGACCGGGCCGAAGCCGGTGAAGAGGCCGTAGTTCGGGGAACCCTGCGCCCTGCGCCCTGCGAAGGTATACTTTTCCTCTATTCCGTGGGAGGCCCTCCAAGCCGACTGCACCACAGGTGAAACGCATTGCGCAAAAACATTAGAAAAAAACCCCATTCGCCACGTTATGTGGCCGTCGCCGCCAAAATCGAAAAAGACGTGAGTCTCGAAGTTGAAGCGGCCATCGCAAAGGTCAAAGAGACCGCAAGCGCCAAGTTTGTCGAAAGCATCGACCTCGCCGTCCGACTGGGCATCGATCCCCGAAAGGGCGACCAGAACGTTCGTGGTATCACAAACCTCCCCCACGGCACCGGTAAGGTGCGAAAGGTTGCCGTCCTTGCCAAGGGAGACCTCGCGGCTCAGGCAGAGGCTGCTGGCGCAGACACGGTTGGCGGAGACGAGCTCGTGGCCCAGATCCAGGGCGGCTGGAGGGACTTCGATGTCCTCCTCGCCACCGAAGAGATGGCGCCTCAGATTGGAAAGCTCGGCCGAATCCTCGGCGCAAAGACACCGAACAAGCGAAACGGATCGGTGACCAACAACATCGGCACCGCAGTTAAGGAAATCAAGCTCGCGACTCGTATCGAGTACCGCGTCGACAAGGCAGGCATCGTCCATCTCTCGATCGGCAAGGTCAACTTCACCGACGAGCAGATCCTTGAGAACTTTAAGGCTGGCCTCAATGCCCTCCTCAAAGCGAAGCCGTCGGGCGCAAAGGGCAAGTACATCCAGACAATCACGCTCAGCGCGACGATGGGACCTGGAATCCTCGTGGACACCCTCACCGCCTCGAAGATGGCTGCCTAAGAAGCCACAAAAGATAAAGCCCCTTGCCCAACCGGGCAAGGGGCCTTTTTGTTTATGAGTGAAGAGGTCCCGGACTGGAGTGGATGACGCGAACCCCGATCCGGGTAAATGGCGGGCCTTCAGCCGCATCGTTCCTCGATCTCCCCTTTGTCGAAGCCGCGATGCGAACCCGTGGCTAATGCCAATTTCACTTTAGAAGCGACAGACCGGGCAAGTCAATGGCAACTCAGCCAAAAAGTGTCGTAGTTTTCCCCACATTTGGGACTCTTCTTGCGCGTCGCGAAGCATTCTTGCAAATTTCTGGGGCCCTAACATCTGGTTTCCCGCCGGGATACCAACGATTGTGTACTGAGATTTACTTTATGCTTAGCCATCCCAACTATCCGAATGTATTGATGACCTGCGAAGCCCTCGAGTCTGCCCTCGACTCTGGGGAGATTATCGCAGTGGAAGTCGATATTGACCCTGAAAGCTACAAGCAGGGGCACGTCCCCGGCGCTCAAACCTGGGACTGGCAGACCCAGCTTCGCGACCAAGAAACCAAGGACCTGCTCAAGCCAGAGGCCTTTGCAGCGCTCATGTCCGCCACCGGAATATCCAATGACTCCAAGGTCGTACTCTACGGCGACAACAACAACTGGTTTGCCTGTTGGGCATACTGGCTCTTGAAACTGTACGGTCACAAGAACGTATGGATTCTGGATGGCGGTGCCCGCAAGTGGATGTCGGAGGGTCGCAGCGCATCGCTCGCGGAACCGGAGAAGCCCTCACCTGGTACTTACGTGGCCGAAGTGGTCAACACGTCGAACCGAGCAACAACCGAGAACGTTTTCGAATCGTTCTTCAATCCGATGACTCACCGATTGCTCGACGTACGATCTGCGGCCGAGTACAAGGGTTCCTTGGGTGGCCCTGGACCGGGCATGGCGCCGACTTGTCAGGTCACTGGACACATCCCCAATGCCATTAACATCCCGTGGAATCTGAACTGCAATTCCGACGGCACGTTCAAGGCCCGCGAAGAGCTACTCGCCATTTACGCGAGCTTTGACATTCTGCCCGAGATGAATGTCATCACCTACTGCGCCATCGGCGAGCGATCGAGCCTGAGCTGGTTTGTTCTCAAAGAGCTCCTCGCCTACGATGTCGTCACGAACTACGATCGATCCATGTCTCAGTGGAGCTGCATGGCAAATGCTCCGATCGTGCAAGGAGAAGCAGCCTAAAATGGTCGCCCCCAAAGAATCACCAACCCTCATCGAGGAGTACTTCGAGAAGAACATCGTCTTCGGCAAGTGGACGCTCCAGATCGTGACATACAAGCTGGACACGAAGTACGTGTGCATCATCAATAATCCCGATCCGGGCGCAACCATTTGCCGGGTCTCCGACAGCGATCGACAAGGGGCCCAGAGAAAGGCTTTGGACGAAGCTAACAAGCACCTCGCCGAAACCCAAGTCCAAAAGACGGCACCGGCAATCTCGGCCCAGACTGTCCTGACGAAGATCTCTCTCCTAAGCGAAACGCCGCCGCGAAATTACACGGTGCCGGAATTCTTGGAGATCACGATCGCAGAACGGATGCAGTACATCCTCTCGGGCGCCCTGGCCTTCTACGGTCAGTCGAACGAAGTCATCCCAAGCGGCAACGCGATGAAGATGCTCAGTCAAGCCTGCGCCGCCTAAACGCGCAGGCCTTTCGGAATCACTACCCGGTCGACCACGTCGAAGAGAACCTGCACAAGGATCGCGAGGACGGCGGCCGGGATTGCGCCCTGGAGAACCGCGTTGTTGTCATTGTTCGACAGCCCCGAAATTATCGGTTCTCCAAGGCCTCCTGCGCCGATCAGCGCGGCGATCGTCGCCGTTCCCACATTGATGATCGCGCTCGTCTTTATCCCCGCCAGAATCGTACGGGCGGCCAGCGGCAGCTCGATCTTCAGCAATCGGGCTCTCGGTTCCAGTCCCAACGCCACCGCCGACTCGCGAAGAGACGGAGCGATGTTCTGGATCCCCGTCGCGGTATTTCGAACGATGGGAAGCAACGAGTAGAGGAAGAGCGCCAGAATCGCGGTCCAGATGCTGATCCCCAAAAATGGGATCGGAACAAGGAGCGCAAGCAGTGCCAGTGACGGCACCGTCTGCAGCACGCCCGTAACTCCCAGAATCGCGCTGCTCAGGGGGCCAGGCCGGCTCGCAACCACGCCCAGCGGGATGCCGATGATCACGGCAAACAGCAACGACACGCCGACCAGAAAGAGGTGCCGGCCAATCCACCCCACTTCCTTCGGTGCCAGAGAATCGTCCACCACGCTGGCCTTTTTGCCCTTGGTCTCGAAGTAGATCGAAGCGGCTTTCTCGTAATTCTTCGATTCGCCTGCCGCCGTGTTCATCTTGATCATCAGCGTCGCGTCGATCGTTCCCGCCAGTTTCTTTAGCGCCTCGACGGCCGGAGCCGGGGTGTCGAGACGGTAAAGGAAGACCGCGTGATACTGGGGGAAGAAGTTTTGGTCGTCGTCCAGAACGGTGAGTCCGTACTTTTGAATCTCGGCGTCGGTCGAGTAGCAGTCCTTCAGGTCGATCTGGCCGCTGTTGAGCGCGGTGTAGCCAATGCTGTGCTCGATCCCCTTGACGTTCGTCAGCTTCACCCCGTACTTGGCCATCAGCGGCACCCAACCGTCTTTGCGTACAAGGAATTCGTGGGTAGGCCCGGCGACGAGTTCGGGATGGTTCTTTAGGTCGGAAAGCGTCTTGATCCCGAGCTTCTCGGCCCGTTCCTTCTTCATCACGATGGCGTAGCCATCATTGAATCCAAGTTCGCCGGTCATGCCGATGCCAAGCTTGTTTAGCTCCGCCTGCATCGCATCACCGCTGAGTCCTGGCTGCTTGAGAATCTCTTCCGAGATGGTGCCCGTGTACTCGGGATAGGCTTGGACGCTGCCGCCCTTTAGGGCAGCCCAAACAATGGCGGTTGCCCCCATTCCCTGCTTGTGCTCCGCCTTGATTCCCGCGTCGATGAGCGTGCGCTTGGCGACCTCGCCCAGAACATAGCTCTCCGTGAACTTCTTAGAGCCGACAGTCACCTGGGCGTGCGCGAAGACTGAGACCGCGAGAAGGACGATGAAAGCCAGCTTTTTCATATCGCCACCATGCTTCGCTGAGCGCTTAGGAACTCGGTCACGTAGGGTTCGGCCGGTCGTTTCTGGAAGTCTTCGAGGGTGCCTTCCTGGACAATCTTCCCCTCTCTAAGTAACACGATCTTGTCCGCCAAGTAAGCCGCCTCGCCCATGTCGTGCGTGACCAGGACGACCGTCGGTTGCAATTGAGCAAAGATCGCCTTTAGGTCGGTCTGCAATCCGTGGCGCACCAACGGGTCCAGGGCCCCGAGGGGCTCATCGAGGAGCAGAACATCCGGTTGGAGCATGAGGCCACGCATGAGGCCAACTCGTTGGCGCTGGCCGCCGCTCAGTTCGGATGGGTATCGGTTGAACCCATCTTCAGGAAACTTAGTGAGGGCCGAGAGTTCCTTGAGGCGAGCCGCATTTTCGGCTTCCGGGTTGCCCAGATGGCGCGCCATGAGCGCTACGTTCTGGCCAGCCGTGAGATGCGGAAAGAGTCCGCCATCTTGAATGACGTAGCCAATTCGTCGGCGCAGGGTAAGCGCGTTCTCCTTCGTGAGCACCGCTCCATCGATCTGGACTTCGCCTTGCGACGGCTCGACAAGTCCGACTATCATTCGAAGGATCGTCGACTTGCCACAGCCGCTCGGCCCGATCAACGCGGTGACCTTGCCCATCGGCACCTCGAGATCGGTTGGCTGCAGCGCAACCAGATCTCCGAACCGCTTCCCCACGCCCCGTAGACTTATCACTGTCACATTCTGACCCCTAGCACCAAAGGAAGAGTCGGATGGGACATACCAAAATTGACTGCGTCCGAGGCGCGGCAAGATCGTTAAGCTTCTTCATCGCGCATCGTTGCCTGACCGTCGAGATGCTTTGGTGCGATAAACTTAGTGCGCCGTTTGTGTTTTTTTGAGAGGAATTCTATGAAACTAATTACAACTCTGGGAGCCGCCGCGCTTGCCGCCTTCGCCGCCGCCGGACCCTACGTCAACAACTTCGAAAGCCCAGTCGGACCCGAGTGGTCCAGCACGGGCACCAGTAGCTTCAACGGCACAACCGTGTTGGGTCGATTCGACAACGCCGACGTCACCCTGACTCTTAGCGGATTCACGGTTGGCGAAGCGGTGACCGTTGGATTCGACCTCTACATCCTGGACTCTTGGGATGGCGACGGAACCACATACGGTCCCGACCATTTCCATTTCGCCATCGACGGAGTCGATCAGCTCAATACCACGTTCTCGAACGTTGCCGGATCGAATCAGGCCTTCCCTGACGCATTCGGGAGCGGCTCACACGATATTCAGACCGGCGCTGACAACAAGGATTTCAGCCACGGCGGAACCCTGCCCGACGGCTACTTCGGCAACGCCCTATACATCTTTGGCGGAGCCGCCAACGCCCAGTTCGCGGGTGTAGCAACCGCGACGACAATGACGTTCACCTTTGGCGCTTCCAACCTGCAAGGAGTGGGCGACGAATCTTGGGCCTTGGACAATGTCAATGTGAGCGATGGCTCGGCGGTGCCCGAGCCCTGCACGATGGTCGGCCTGGGCCTTGGCGCAGCCGCCATGATTCGGCGACGCCAGAAGGCATAGCCCCCTTTCGTTCGGTTAACCTAAGCAGATGCGCTCCGCGTATCTGCTTTTTCTTTTTGGACTCCCGGGATTCGCGCATGCCGACAACGCGGCCCTCACTACCGGCGGCTCGCCCTCCATGCTTCCCTTCCACAAGAGCGTGGTGATGGTGAGTGAGCTGGTCAATGTCTTCATCCGAGACGTGCGGGTTGAGACCGAATGCACCTTTGTCTTCAAGAACGTGGGCGAAGCCTGCGTGGTGACGATGGGCTTCCCCGACTTCGGAATGTGGGCCGAGGACTACGCCCGCACTAAGCCGAAGAGCCTTTTCCTACGGTTCAAGTCTTTCGTCGACGAGAAGCCAGTCCAGACCCTCCTGATGCTGGACAAGGATGGCCACCAGATGTGGCAGACCAAACAGGTCCCCTTCGCCAAAGGCCAGACCCGCGTGGTGAAAGAAAGCTACGCCTCTCAAATGGGCGGCATCGGCTACCAAGTCCCCCTCGCCGCCGCTTCTTACATCATCCACACCGGCTCGTCGTGGCACGGCCCCATCGGGAAGGCGACGATCAACGTGATTTTCACCAAGCCGTCCGAAGTCCAAACCCCGTTGTCCCTCATGCAAATCGCGTCGTTCGACGCCCTCAACGGTAAGGCCATGGACTTGGCATCGAAACCCAACGGGGTCGTCTTCGCAGGCCCTGGCAAGCCAAAAGTGAAAGGCACGAGGCTGACCTTCGTCAAAACAAACTGGCGTCCAACGAAGGCCGACGATCTCTACTTACTCTTCCGCTTCTCCCCCACTGCAATCGCGGTGGAAAAGAAGAAGGCGAAGGGCAAAACGTAGCGTTTGTGCCTTCCCCTTCGCAACCCGACGCTAGAAGTTACTTCTTCGAATACCTCGCGAAGATCGTGCCGTTCGAATCATTGCCCCCGTCACTGCGCACTCTTGCGCGCACGACGTATTTGGTGCCGCCGCCAGCAACCTTAAACCGGAATAGATTGTCCACGTCCTCCAGCCCGGTGCGGCCGAAGTGCTTGTCCACCGCAACCACCACTCCGTCTGCCAGTAGCTCAACCCCATCGACATCCAGCCGACAAGCCCCATTCGTGTACTGGAACCTAATCACCACGTTCCCCGGCTTCGAAACGAACGAGGTCACGTCCCACTCTCGCTGGATATAGATCGGCGACTGCTCACCGCTCTTCCATTCACCCACCGGCTTCCCGGCGGATGCCTTCACGAAGTCGCTATCGGGTAGCGCCCTCACCTTGTCCAAAAGGTACGAGGCACTTGTTGCTGAGCGATGCCCTGAATACTGGCCGGGGGTGGTGATCCACTTTTCTTCCCATGCCTGAACATCGAACTTCTTTCCTTCCCGACGTGCGTCAAGCCACTTCGTCCAGCGCGGGACGTAGTAATTCCGGATCAGTCCCGACCACATCTTCGCCGCATATTCGCTGAGTGCCGGCCCACCCCAGACCGTGACTTGCCGCTTCGCATCGGACTCGAAGTAGTTCTTCTGCGCGACCGTATCTCCCCAGGCTCGGGCCTGGCCGACCCATCGCTCAAGGCGATCGATCGGGTGAGTGGCGAGGAGGTCGTCAGCGCCGAGCGCCAGTTGCACGAACAGCTTTTCGCGGGCGATGCTGACGTCGGTCATTCCCTCGTCTTGGGCAACCACTGCATCTCGCAGCATCCGATCGGCAGCCGCGAGGACGCGATGGGCGACGAACTGATCCACATCGGCCCGATACAAAGGATCCTTGCCCAAGCTCTTTGCCCGAACCAGCGAGTCGACACCCCGACGGAATTCAGGACTGTCATTCGCCTGTCCGATCTGGCGATCCGGCGAGCCGATCACGTTGAACGAATGGGGCCGCTCTTGCAATGCATGATTCGGATGGATGCCAAAGCCCATGCTGTAAGCAGACTTCGCAAAGTCGCTCCACGCTTCAGTCGCCTCCGCCGATGTCTTTCCATAGCGATTCTCGACACAGTCGTTTTGGATTAGCCCGCTTAAGGGAATCGTGTCGGTGCGCCAGGCGGTGTCGCAAAGCAATTCGAACTGGGCCTCATTGCTCTCCGACCCCTCAAACGAGATACCGTAGCCGACCAGGTTGCCGTGATTCGGCGCTGTGAGCGTCTCCGACGAAAGCTTCCGGTATGCCTCGAAATTGCCGTACGGCTGGTTGTTGCCGCCCCACGTGGTGATGTTAGAGAGTATCCACTGCTTGCCGTAGAAGGCATCTTGCAGCTTCCAGATGGGCGATGCCTCCGCGAAGAGGTCGAGGATCATCATCTTGTCGTTCGGCACTCGGCTAAGCAGCGCCTGAACTGCCGGCTTGGTCCAGAAAGAGCGGGCGTTGAAGAACAGCCAGCCTTGCATGACCCAGGTTCCCTGCGGGTCGCCCGCCCGGATGCCGTCGTAGACCGACTTCCCGAAAAGCGCGAGCTCTTCCATTCGCTTGTCGTGATCTTCCGACACCGGCACCTCGAGCTCGTTGAAGCTGTCCGCCAGGAAGTAATGGGTGTCGCCAAACGTCTTCTTCCACTCCTTGATGTAGCGTCCGCCGATCTGCGAATACATCTTGGAGAGCGGGTGGAGAATCCACGTACGGTAGGGGTCCTCGAAGCCTGCCCACGAGGCCACATGGAGCACGTTCTGGTCGGGATATTTCTTGGCAAACCCGCCCGGGACGAAGCCCGCGAAGCCGGGGGCAACGGGCTGGATACCCAGGGCGCGCATCTGACCCAGGATCTTTTTTTGGAGGGTGATCGACTTCGTCAGATAGGTGGCGGGAAGCGGCCCGTCGTGTCCATTCACGTTCCCCATTCGGTGCCACGGAAGGAACGCGGGGCCGGTGAAGAAACCGTCGACGTCCTTCTGAGTCATCCCGAAACTCTTCCAGACCTTCGACCAAACCGCCTCTCCCCCCACCGGGGCGAACTGCATATTGATGCCGTGCAGGGCCATCACGTCGAGGTAGTGCTGCCACTCCTTCCAACCGTAGAACGCGGTGGTGTAACCGAAGACGCAGACGTTGTCCTGCAGCACCCACTTGTACGGGCAGTCGACTGATTTGCGGAGGTCAGGGAGCTTCTTAGGGACATTGAGGGTGGTCCCGCCCCAAGTCGCCTGGGCCGCGCCGACGGTTCGCAGGTAGTCGTACGCGCCGCGGCACATCGCCACTCCGCTGGTGCCTCGCACCGTCACCTCACCCCCCCGAGCCTCGATCTCGTAGTGCAGCTTCGCCGTCTTCCCCAAGGCTGCGAAGTGAATGTGCATCGCGACTGAGGGAAAGACCCGCTCGATGACGTGGTAGGCAGATGTCGCGGAAAGAGCTGCGGATGGAGGGTTGAGAGCAGCACTCAAGAGCAAGCCAAGCATTTACCCATAATAGCCATCCCGACGAAGCCGTGTAACCGACGATTGCAACGGCGCGACAGACGGCGGAATGGATATTTAGCTAACCGAACAGTCGGGCACCCTTCGAGGGCCGATCTGGACCGACGATCCGTGGGGCGCTTCGCGACCCACGGCTAGGGTTCGGTATCCCTTCGGGATAAGAGAACTGGGCGTTGATTCTTACCTAGTCCGTGTTCTGCGCACCTAAGACGCCTTTCTTGAAATATTGACCGCCTATTGAATCGCATGGGAGTCAGCCCAGGGGGATCCCCCGCGGTTCCCCTTTTCAAGGGGAACCATCTTCGGAACGCTACAATCTGGGTATGCGCTACGAACTCCTCTGCACTTGCCCTCACACGGGGGCGCGGAGGGGGCGGTTGCATACGGAGCATGGGGTGGTGGAGACTCCTTTCTTTATGCCCGTCGGCACTCAGGGGACCGTGAAGACGGTCGGCTCCGAAGACCTTGAGGCGATGGGGTTTCAGCAAGTCCTAAGCAACACCTACCATCTCTCCATCCGCCCTGGGTCCGACCTTATCGACCGAATGGGCGGGCTTCATCGGTTCATGTCGTGGACCGGGCCGATCCTCACCGATTCGGGTGGCTATCAAGTGATGAGTCTGGCCGCGCATCGAAAGATCGCGGAGGAGGGTGTGACATTCAAATCGCACCTCGACGGCTCGGACATGTTCCTCTCGCCCGAGCGTTCGATCGAGATTCAAGGTGAGTTGGGAGTCGACATCAGCATGGCGCTCGACGTCTGCCCACCCTATCCGTGCACTCGCGAAGAGGCGGCCGCCGCGATGGCGCAGACCCATCGATGGGCGCCCCGAAATCTTGCGGCTCGCAGGGAGGATCGCCCGGATCGCCCGCATCAGGCGATCTTCGGCATCGTGCAGGGCGGCGTACACGAGGACCTTCGCAGGGAATCGGCGGAGACGATCTCTTCGATGCCATTTGACGGATTTGCAATTGGTGGTGTGAGCGTCGGTGAGCCGACCGAGATGCAGTATCCGGTGGTCGAGTTCGCGGCTCCCCTCCTCCCCAAAGACAAGGCTCGTTACCTCATGGGAGTCGGGCATCCGAAGGACATCCTTCACGCGGTAGCGGCGGGAATCGATATGTTCGATTGCGTGCTTCCCACCAGAATGGCGCGACACCACGCGCTCTACACCCTGAATGGAAGGACGAACGCGATGGCGCTGCGATGGGCCGAGCACAACGGACCTCACGACGAGGCGAGCTCCTTTCCATCGACCGAGAGGTATTCCGCCGCCTACATGCGGCACCTATTCAAGGCGGGCGAGAGCCTGGGCGCCCGCCTGGCTACGCTCCACAACCTCGCCTTCTATGCTCGCCTTATGGGCGAAATCCGGGTTGCCATCGAGTCGGGCACCTGGCCCGATCTGATTTCGCGATATGCGAACGCCTGACCCTCGACGGAAGTCAAAGGGCCAGAGCTATGGATATTCGAGAGACAAGCATCGACCACACCGACTTTAGCGGCCGCAGGACCTTCGCCGCCCTTTATACCGATTGCGAGCGTGCCGATGAGGCGGTTCGAGACTTGGCGAAGGCGGGATTTGACAAGGACCAGATCGGCATCGTGAAGCGCCACCGAGATGCGGATGGCAAGATGTATGAGGACGGAGGCTCCCTCGCAGTGGATGGACTCACCGAGGGTGCAGTAGCGGGAACCGCATTTGGCGGAATTCTTGGATTGCTCGCAGGACTTGGCACTCTGCTTATTCCCGGCGTCGGCGTTGTGGTTGTCGGAGGGATTATTGGATCAGTGTTACTTGGGGCGGGCATAGGCGCCCTTTCCGGTGGTCTGTTAGGGTCTCTGGTCGGACTTGGCATTCCCGAAAGCGAGGCGTCCTACTTTGAGAAAGGTGTTCAAGGAGGCGGCGCGATCGTGGTTGTAAACGCTCAGGGACGCGAAGACGACGCACGATCGATCTTCGGGAAGTCGGGTGGTCTGATGGGGCCTCTGGACATTGATGAGGGCATTCGGTTGGTCGATGAAGCGCGTAAGCGCGGCGACGGCCCAACGATGCTGTAAACATCTGGTCCAAAAACGGCGTCGTACCCTTGATGGATCAACCGCCACGCACGGTCGCCGCCCTCTTCTACAACCATGAAGAGGCGAACAAGGCGATCGAGGCTCTGATCTCTGCCGGATTCCCCGAAAACACGATCGGCGTCGCCGCTCGCCCCGATGAGCCTCCTCCCGAAGACGTGGATCGTTTGGACGAGCCGAATGCCAAAGGCGGGGCCGCAACGGGAGCTGCCGGAGGCGGATTGATTGGCGGCATATTCGGACTCCTCGTTGGCTTGGGTGCCATCGCCATACCCGGAATTGGCGCGATCCTCGTGGGTGGCGTCTTGGGTGCAACCCTCACCGGACTCGGTATCGGCGCCGCCTCGGGCGGCTTAGTCGGCGCGCTCATCGGCATGGGCATTCACGTCGACGAGGCCAACCGAATTGAGCGCGGCCTGGTGGACGGGGCGACAGTTGTTACTGTCGAGGCGGGCGAAAGATCAAACGAGGCCCTTGAGGTTCTCGGCAAGCTCGAAGTCACCGTCTCAACAGACGATACAGACCGGGTCTCGATGCTCTGAAGGTTGTGGAGCACCCACTCGAACCCAAATCAGGCCACAATAAGCCCATGCCCGTTGGCCGTTTCTTGCTCTGCCTGCACTCGCACATGCCCTACGTGCTGAGCCATGGGAAGAGCCCACATGGGACGGACTGGATTCACGAGTCGGCGGCGGAGTGCTATCTTCCACTTCTCCACACCCTCGATCGTTTGAACAACGAGGGAATCAAGCCTCGATGGACGGTGAACATCACCCCGATCTTGGCCGAGCAGCTCGAGGATCCCGCCTTCAAGACGGAGTTCGAAGACTACTGCCAGAGCAAGATCGACGCAGCAATCTCGGATCAGCAGCGATTCGATCGTGAAGGTCCGCTGTGGATGCAGGGACTTGCCAACTTCTGGCAGCGCCAGTACACGCGTTCGCTCGTGCAATTCAAACACCAGTGGGGCCGTTCGATCATCGAGGCCTTTCGGTTCTTTGAAGAGCAAGGATGCATCGAGATCATCACCTCGGGCGCGACTCACGGCTACCAGCCGCTCCTCGGCACCGACGAGAGTTGCAAGGCACAGGTAAGGCTGGGGATCCAGACTCACGAGAAGCACTTCGGCAAGAAGCCGCGAGGGATGTGGCTGCCCGAGTGCGCCTACCGGCCGCGATACGACTGGAAATCGCCGGTCGAAGAGAACGAAGTCGCTTGGTCGCGAATGGGCACCGACGAGATTCTTGCCAAAGAGGGGATCGAATACTTCTTCGTCGACTCCCACATGATTCGCGGTGGACATCCCCTCGGCACCTACGCCGCTAATTTCCCCCAGCTGGCCGAGCTTTTCGCACGTAGCTCAAAGTACTTCACCCCGCCGGAGGAGTTTCGAAGCGAATACGAGCACTACGCTTTGCCAACCGGTGAAACCGTTTTCGCACGCGACCCGCAGACGACGGTGAAGGTCTGGTCCGGAGAAGCCGGCTATCCAGGCGACGAGTCGTACCTCGAGTTTCACAAGCAGCTTTATCCGGGACGGCTCCGCTATTGGCGGATATCGCAGAACAAGGCCGACCTGGGACAGAAGCAGCCCTACGACCCGTACGCCGCGTTCGAGAAGATCCACGCCCATGCGGAAGACTTTGTTCGAACGCTGAAGAGCACCCTCGCCCACTATCGAGGCCTCGCCGACCGCACCGGCACATTGGTGGCGATGTACGACACCGAGCTTTTCGGCCACTGGTGGTGGGAGGGCCCCGAGTTCCTTTATGAGCTAGGTAAAGCGCTCCACGCCGATGGCGACATCGAAATGGTGAGCGGCGGTCAGATGCTGGACTTAGAGCCCGCCAAGAACCTCATCGACCTACCCGAGGGCTCTTGGGGCGAGGGCGGCTATCACTACATCTGGCTCAACCAGGACAACAGTTGGACCTGGTCGAAGCTTTATCCTGTCGAGCGCAAGCTGCGCCAAATGGCGCGCGACTACGCGGATGGGCCCGCAAAGGAAGTCGTCGAGCAAGCGGCGCGCGAGATGCTTTTGGCCGAGTCTTCCGACTGGCAGTTCTTGATCTCTACCTTTGCCGCCAAGGACTACGCCGAGGTCCGGTTCCAGGACCACATCGACCGGTTCAACCAACTCGCGGCGATCGCCGACCGGGTGCACTTGGGCAGCAAGCTGAAGCCGGATGAGGAGATATTCTTGAAGGATTGCCAGCTGAAGGACGCGCCGTTCCAGGATTTGGATTTGGCGATCTGGAAGTTGTAGCGTCTTACCGCTTCCCGGTCTCGCACGTGACGACCGAGCTGATGCCGCCGCGCACGTTGAAGTGCCCGGTCACACGCATCCAGCGTGGCGAACAAGAAGCGGCTAATTCCTCGAGCAAACGGTTCGTGACTGCCTCGTAATAGATCCCCTCGTTACGGAACGAGTAGTAGTAGAGCTTCAACGACTTCAGCTCGATACACTGTTGATCCGGGACGTATTCAAGCTCGATAGTAGCGAAATCGGGCTGGCCGGTCTTCGGGCAAACGCTCGTGAATTCGGGGCAGACGTGCTTGATCACGTAGTCTCGATGAGGCGCGGGGTTAGGAAATACTTCGATATCGGCCATGGGGGAGTTGTAGTTTACCGTTGGCCTACGGCAAATCTGGGCCAGCGAATTCATCGGCGAATCGGCCGATTCGCACCTCTTTTAGAAGGCCACCGACATGCGATCTTCACGAAATGGATTCGTGGTTATTCAAAGCAAGGGCACCAAGCCTTTGGGACTGCGCGAACCTCTTGGCGCCTCGGTTTACCGAAGCTACAGCGCTAACGGGTTAGTGCAGAGAGAGCGCGAAGAGCTTCGCGCATTCCCAAGGAAGTTAATACTTCCCGTACAGCTTCGACCCGCGCTCGAGGATTTTCACCTGACCAGTGGGCATGTCGTACACCGTGCTGACAACCGAAGTTGTCCCATCCAAAACCGCGGAGCGGAGGGAGTACAGATCCCTTACGAGGTGTTCGACGGTCTGTTTGGCGTTCTCCTCGACAGCGGTCTGATACAGGTCGTCAGGACGCATGGATTTGGCTTTGTAGACCGCGTTCATGACCACGAAGCGATGCATGCCGCCCGCCCCGCCCTTGTCTCCATCGAGCAACTGCCCCACGGCGAGGCAGCCGGTGTGGCCCATGACCATCACCAAAGGAACTTTGTAGACGCCGATGGCGATCTCGAGCATCCATTTGGCGCTGTCGCTTGCCACGTTGCCGGGTACGCGGCTGGCGAAGATCGTGCCGAGGGGCTGATCGAAGATGATGTCGGGGGAGCTGCGACTATCGGAGCATGCGATGATCGCCACCTTCGGAGCCTGCTCTTCAGAAAGCGCCTGTAGATGAGTTGGCGAGTAGATCGAGGGGCGAGGACGACCCGAGACGAAACGCTCGTTCCCCTCCATGAGTTCGTCCAGGACCTGTTGAGCAATGGGTGTAAGTTCGTTTGGCATCAGGGGTGCTCTGGTTCGGCGAGGCTCCGATGGCCCTTCTCCAATCGAGCCGCAAAGGGGAGACTGAAGTGCATCGTGGTGCCTTTACTAAGTGCCGTCTCCACCCAGATGCGGCCGCCCTGGGCTTGGACCGCTAGGCGGCAAAAGGTGAGACCCAGGCCAGTTCCGCCCTTGGTGCCCTTCACCTGGGAGAACGGCTCGAAGATCGTCTCGGCGTATTCGCTTGGGATACCGGGGCCTTGGTCGACGATTGAAAAATGAACGCCATCTCGTCCCGACCGAATGACGTTGACTCGCACGACTGAATCGGGTGGGCTGAACTTGAGGGCGTTGCTCAGCAGGTTGACGATGACCCGCGAGATAAGGGATGGATCAAAGCACGCGTGATCGATCTCGATTGACGAGGCGATGTGGACGCTGTTACCCCGTGCCCAAAGGGCAACGTGACTGATCGATTCGGAGACGATGGTTCGCACATCGACGTCTTCGACGTGGACCTCCATCTTGCCGTTCTCCAGCTTGCTGACATCGAGGATGGAGTTCACGAGGTCAAGCGCGCGCTGGTTGGAAATCAGGGCGAGTTCGACCATCTCCTTCTCTTCGTCGTCAACCCGGGTGGTGTTCTGCTGCAGGGTTTGAAGGCCGGAAATCGCACTGGCGATGGGAGACCGGAGGTCGTGAACGATGAAGTTCGTGAGCTCGACCTGTTGCCTAGTCGTGCGCCGGAGCTTGGAGACGATCTGGGTCATGACCAAGAACATGGTCAGGCGAGCGACGAGGGTCCAGACCGAGGAAACACTGACGATGACGCCGTTGTTACCTGCGCGGATTGCCTCATCCAGAAACCAAGCGCCCGTGCAGTAGATGGAGATAACCATCCCCACCCGACTCCCCCCATACCAAGCCGCCAAGAAGATGGGTGCGAGGTAGACGATGAGCACGTCTGCGTGGGTGTAGTAGTCGATCGCGCCAATCGCAAGGGCGAGAAGAAGGCATCCGACCAGCACGAGATTGCGGGATCGGGAGGCAAGGAAACGGTCGACTCGCCCAAGCGCGCTCATTCCCGTTCCTCGCCATTGTGCCGTTTCATGATTTCAAATTTTTGATTTTTGATTTTTGATTTTTGATTCCGGAAGATGTTGGCGGCCTTGCGAACTTCCTCCGTAGAATCAAAAATCGAAAATCAAAAATCCTAAATCTTGTGAATAGCGTGTCCCTGAGCGTCTTCGAACGCTTCGAGAACGGCTTCACTCATCGTCGGGTGAGCGTGGATGGTGTCGACCATGTAGTCGAGCGTCGCTTCCAGCTTAAGGGCAACGACGCCCTCGTGGATCATGTCGGTGACGTGCGCACCGATCATGTGGACGCCGAGGACTTCGCCGTACTTCTTTTCAGCTACGATCTTCACGAAGCCGTCTTGCTCGCCGGTGGCCATCGCTTTGCCGAGCGGTCGGAAGTTGAACTTGCCGATCGTGACTTCGTAGCCCTTGGCTTCAGCTTCGCTCTGGGTGAGGCCAACGCTGGAGACTTCGGGGGAGGTGTACACGCAGTTCGGAACGGCCTTGTAGTCGACCTTTCGCTCCTCGCCCTTGACCGCATTGGTCACCGCGATGATGCCCTCGTGAGAGGCCACGTGGGCGAGCTGAATTCGGCCGGTCACGTCGCCGATCGCATAGATGTTCGGCACGTGGGTCTTCATAGTGTCGTCGGCAACGGAGACGCCCCTTGGGTGAAGCTTGATGCCAATCTTCTCAAGGTTCATGTTGTCGGTCATCGCCTTTCGGCCAACTCCGACGAGGATGACATCCACTTCGATGACCTCGGTTTCGGTGCCTTTCTTGACGTGGCACTGCCAAGTCTTGCCCTTGCGAACCACCTTCTCCACGGCTGCGCCGAGCCGAGTCTTGATTCCCTGTCGGGCGAGAAGCTTGCCGAGTTCGACGCCGAGGTCGCTGTCCATCATCGGGATGAGGTTTGGCATCATCTCAACGAGCGTGATGTCCGAGCCAAGTGAGTTGAAGACGTAGGAGAACTCGCAGCCGACGGCACCGCCGCCGATGACGAGCATGCTCTTGGGCACGAACGGTGCGGTGACCGCGTCGTCGGAGGTCCAGATGTTGGCATCGCGTCCACCTTCAAGGCCGGGGATTGGAACGTTGATGACTTTGGAGCCCATCGCGAGCACAAAGTTCTTCGCTCGGATGGTTTCCTTCTTGCCGTCCTTCTCGACGGTGATCGTGTTCGCATCCACGAAGGATGCGAAGCCTTCTACGTGGCGAATGCCGTTCTTCTTGAACAGCATGCCCACACCACCGCGCTGGGTCTGTACGATTTTGTCCTTGCGCGCCATGATCGCTTCGAAGTCGAACGTGACTTCGCCGCTGATCTTGATGCCGAGTTTGTCGGCGTGCTTCACGTGCTGAAGTCGCTCCGCGCTGGCGATCATCGCCTTGCTGGGGATGCATCCCCAGTTGAGACACGTACCGCCCAAATACTCTTTCTCAACGCAGATGACCTTAGCCCCAAGCTGGGCGGCGCGGATCGCCGCGACATAGCCACCAGGGCCTGCGCCGATCACCACTATGTCTGCGTCGAAATTTTCGTTAGCCATTAACTGCTCTTGCTCCTGTTGAACCGGAATGCTGGAGATGCTGGCAATGATGGACTCCACGGGCGACTGGGCTACTGTAGCGGGCCCATTTACCGGAGTATTCGAAGGTGTGCCCTGGTCCGTCATGCCATTACCGCGCACGATGCGCTGGTGATCAGTTTACCTGTCGGTGTCCACGTCTCCCGGTTGACTGTTCTATCTGTTCTACGTTCTGGGAAGGTGGTCCGTCGGTGGACGTTGGGACCGATGCCGATCCGTTTCCTTATCAAATGGGAGAGCGAAAAATGCAGATGGTTCCCTCCGCTTCGCAGGGGGAACCATCTAGGGAGACCGCTCCGCGGTCGTGAAAAGCGCTAGCAAGGAGCGAGCGCATTCCCAAATTAACTCAGGCCCTTCGCGGCGAAGAAGTTGAAGCTCTTTCGAACGGCTTCGACTGGGTCGCCGGCGGCTTCGTCTAGCTCGATGGCACCGTACTCGACATTGGCCTTCGCACAGGCGGCGAGGACGGCGTCCCAATCGACGATGCCTTCACCGGCAGGTTGCCACTGGGGCGTCTTGGTCGGGTCGTAGTCTTTGAGGTGGACGAGGGGGATCCGGCCGGAGAGGGTGTTGATGTAGTCGACGGGGTTGGCTCCGCCGATCTGCACCCATGCGACGTCGAGCTCGGCCTTAACCAAGTCGGCCTTAGCCGTCTTGTAGAACAGGTCCAACCCGATCTCGCCGTCCTTGGTTTCGAACTCGAACGCGTGGTTGTGATAGAGCAGGTTCAGCCCCTCGGCGGCAAGCTTGGCGCCAACCTCGTTCATTCGCTCAGCGAACTTGTCCCATCCGGCGCCGTAGTGGTTCTCGCCTACCCAGGGCACGATGACGTTCATATTGCCCAGCGTTTTGTTGTCGCGAACGACGCCATCGAAGTCCGATTCGATCGAATCGATGCCGACGTGGTTGCCGTTGGCAATCAGGCCGTTGGCGTCGAGCAGGGTCTTCCAGTCGGAAGCGCTTCGATCGTACATACCGGCGAGCTCGACGAACTTAAGGCCAATGGCGGCGACCGTTTTGAGGGTGCCCTCGACATCGGCGGAGAGGGCATCGCGAAGGGTGTATAGCTGAAGGGAGAGACGCATACTGACTCAAATTATGAGCCGGGGGAGCCGCCCGGTGCCGTAGTGCCGCCCGGGTTTTCGCTATTTGTTTTCGTCGCCGTCCACTCGTTGGTCAGAACATAGGAAACCCACGCGTCGGCGGTGCCGGAATTCTGCTCTTGCCAGGTGGGTGCCTGGGTTTCCGCGAGCCGGGTTCGCTGGACATCCGCGACGTAGGCGATGTGGCTGTCTCGCACTCCTCGCACGGTCACGATGAGGGCATCGGCATCCTGGTCGAGGGCGCTCTTCGCTAGCTCCGCGCCAAGCTTACGCTCGTCATCTTCGGGACGCAGGGAGTAGGTGATCGTGAGGATCTTGCTGCGAGGGTCCTGGCTCACCGACATCACGTGCGCCCCTTGGGGGCTTCGCTGGGCGAGCATTTGGGTGAGCGTCTTGTCTTCCTGGGTTCCCGCTTCCGTCGTAGTCGGGGTCCCCGCCTGCTGATCCGAACCCGTACCTTGGCCAGCGGGTGGGGGCGATGACGTGCCGGAAGTGGAAGAAAGCGGCGCGCTGATGGGAAGCGAATTCTTGACCGTCGTTTGGTATCGCTGGCCGAGGAAATATGCGGTCAGGCCGATCACGACCAACACGAACACCGCACCAACCGCGAGCAGGGCCATGTTCGGACTGGGTTGGGGTAGCCCAAGCTCTTCGACCGCAGCGACCGCTTCCCGCTGCTTGATGCGTTCGCGAACGGATGCGAGCTTTTGTTTGTCAACCGCCGAATCGCGGTTGAGATCGAGCGCGAGTTCGTACCACTGGGCCGCGTGACCGAGGTCGCCCAGGTCGGTGTAGACGTCACCTAGCAGAGTGTGGGAGGTCGCGTTGTTTGGGTACTGCTTGAGAATGTTGAGGCAGATCTTTTCTGCCTGCTTGTACTCCCCGCGCATGCGAAGCAAGTTCGCTCGGGCCAGTTCTGGATAGATGTCGGCGTCCGTGCTTGCATCGTCGCCACGCCCTAGCGGAGCGCCGCACTCGGGGCATGTCGCCATATGGATGTCGACCATTGCAAAGCAACGGTCACATATTTTTGTCTTCTCAGGTCCCAGTGCTGCCAAATCCGCCGTCTCCACGATGGGTGCTGTCAAGTTCGGGCACGACCTCTAAGGTGGCGCGCACGACTGGACAAATCACGAGTTGTCCTACTCGCTCCCCCTTAGGGAATGAGACGGCCGAGTCGCCAAAATTGACCATGATCAATTTAATTTCTCCTCGATAGTCTGAATCGATCGTCCCGGGAGTGTTCACCATCGATATTCCATGTCGGATCGCCAAACCGGAACGCGGTCTTACCTGGCACTCATAGCCCTCCGGCACCGCGATCCGAACTCCGGTCGCGACCATCTTGCGTTCCATCGGCTGGAGAGTCACTTCCTCGGAGCAGCAAATGTCCATCCCCGCCGATCCTGCAGTTTGGTATTCGGGTTTCTTCGCGTCCTCGGTGAGCGTGACCTCGATTCTCATTCGTCGGCAGGCTACCCGGCGGAGGGGTGTTCGGTATTGAGTGTTCGGTGTTCGGACGGAAAGGCTTCTGCCCGAACACCTAACACCCAACACCGAACACCCCATTACTCAATAAACTCAAGCGGCAAATCCGTCACGTCCCGCGCATCTGCAGCCCAACCCTCAGGCGTGATTGCGCCGTACAACGCGTGATCATTGCCGCCACGATACGCCCAGCCTTGGTCGCCGTAGCTCCAATGCCAATACTCGCTCGGATAGTTGGTCACTCCCTCCGCAATAAGAGCCTCGGCGAGTATGTCGCGGTGGCGACGGGCACCCTCACTTAGGCCTTTGGCATCGAATCCGAAACCTAGAGGGTCCTTCCATTCGAAGGGCGTGGACACGTCGTAGGCCCTGCCGTCTGCGTCCACCAATGCCAGGTCGACGGCTCCGCCGGTGGTGTGGGGAGGCGGTACTTTGGCGTCCATCGGTGCGGAGAATTGGTTGACCACCCTCTTCATCTTCGTCTCCGACCAGTCGGGATGGAGGTCGGAGAACTGTTTCCAGACCGCTTTGTACATCCGCTGCTGGATGATTGGCGCTCGCCAGCCCTCCAAGATCGCCAACCGATACCCTTTCGGCAACCGTGCATTGGCGCGACAAAGCCGTTCTGCCAACGACTGGCGCATCAAAGTCTCTCGGCGATAGTCGAATCGCGATCGGTCGAGCAAGAGATCGGGGCAGTGAACCAGGAAATCGACCATCGGATCGCCATTCTCCACGATCTTCACCGAACGCAACTCGGACACCGGTTCGGCTCGGGAGGGGGCTTTGGAGAGCATCTAGGGATTATGGATGCGATTCGAGGGAGGGTTGTCGATAGGCGAAACCCCCATCCCCGGAGCGGACTCCTCACCTCTGCCCTTCTCCTCCCGAGAGGCGAGGGGATCTTAAGAGTTTTTATGAGTCTCGGAACTTTTGCCGACATTTGTCGGTAATTGACCTATAATCACCAATACCGACATTTGTCGGCAGATCAAAAATGGCAAAGATCAAGAGCATCGGAAGGGCTGAGATGGAGGTGTTGCGATACATCTCCGACCAGCAAAGTGCGTCGGTCTCAGAAGTGGCCGACCACCTCGCTAAGACCAAGGGTCAGACCCGAAACACCGCCCACAACATGATGGAGCGGCTTCGGATCAAGGGGTACCTGAGACGGGAAAAGCTGGACGGCGTCTTCCGGTACTTCCCGAGCGAAGCCCGGGGCGCATTGCTCGAGAACATGGTCGAAGACTTTGTGCAGACCGTTCTCGGCGGCCAGATCTCGCCGATCGTGGCCTACCTCACTCAGAAGGGGACGGCGAGCGAAAGTGAGTTGGACCAGATTCGCCAAATCTTGGATTCAATGGAGAAGGATTCCAATGCTTGACGCTTTGCTTCGCTCGTCTCTACAGGCTGCGGCCCTCATCGTTCTGCTTTGGTCGGCGTTCAAGCTCTGCCCACGGATCTCACCGTCGATCCAGATTTGGCTTTGGCGACTGGTGTTCGTAAAGCTCGTGTTCGGGCTGGTCAACATCGTGCCGATTCAGTTGGCGATCCTGCCTCCCCCGCCGCCACTTTATGTCTCCGAGCAAGTCCAAACACCGGCAGAGACCTTCATTCAAGAGGCCACGTCGGCAATTCCTGCGATGGCCCCGATGCCTGCCCAATCCACGCCTGTCCCGGAGCCAAGCATTCGGGACCTCGCAGCGGTGGCAGCTGCGCCCAAGATTGATCCGAGTGCCTTGCTTATCGGCCTGTGGTTTTCCGGAGTCATCCTGATCGGCGCCATTGCGGCAAGGTCCAGCTTCGCGCTCGCCTCGATTGCGCGAAAGGCCACCCCGATCACTGATCCAGAAGCGTTGGCAATGCTCAGCGACTTATCGCTCGGCTTGAAAGTTAGGGCGCCCAAACTTGCCGCATCGGGCGAGACCGACGTACCCATGCTCGTCGGGATCACTCGGCCGATGATCGTTCTCCCCGCGGATGGCGGTCGGGCATTCACGCTCGAAGAGCAGCGGTTGGTGCTGGCGCACGAGCTTGCCCACCTCGTCCGCCGAGACCTCGTGTGGTCCTGGTTTAACTCGGTCGTTCAGGCACTCTTCTTCTTCAACCCACTCGTTTGGATCGCCGCGCGGCATTCGAACCTCGCCCAGGAGTCGGCGGCCGACCTGATGGCCTTGAGGCTCACTCACGTCGAGCCCCGAATGTATGGCGAGCTCCTTGTCAAGACCGCGCTCTCCAACCCATCTTCCTCCCTGGCCGGCCCCACCGGCTTAGCCATGGGCGAAAGCTATCACACCCTAGCCAGGAGGCTTGAAAACATGAAATCGCTCACCCTAAAAAGCAGCCCCATTCGGTCAATCGGAACCCTTGCCCTTGCCGCCACCGCGGTTTGCGCGCTCCCCACCTTCTCACTCGCCCAGAGCAAGGATCAGGAAATCATCGTCGTCCAGGGTTCCGACGAGCCTCAGGTCAAGACAATCACCCTTCAGCACGCCAACGGAAAGGTCACCAAGGTTCCTGCTACCTACATCGTCAAGAGCGGCAATACGACCACCAAGCATATGGTCGTCTGGACCGTTTCCAAAGATGGAAAAACGAAGAAGCTGACCTTGAAGCAAGGCGACAAGCTAAAAACTTTGAGCGGAACGATCTACTTGACCGACCCATCCAAGGCGAAGAAGGGTGTTAAACCTGGCGGGCACGCCATCAAATCTCTCAACGGACAGACCATCTTCTTCACTCCAAGCACAGGTCAAAGGGGCACGATCGACCCACACGAAACGGTGGTCTTCGGTTCGGGAGACAGCAATACGGTCGTCCAGCCCGGTTCGGGAGTGATCTTCCTTCGCCCCCAAGAGCAACGGATCTCCTATGTCGTCGTCTCAGAGGGCGGAAAGGTTTCGACCATGCAGGCAGAACCGCCAGAGGGAACGACGATCGGCAAGCTCGTCTACACCGAGGGCCACGCCCCCGTCTCCGCAACCTATGTAGGCAAGACCGAGATCATCTTCGTCGTCGATGGCGTTCCTCAGGACCAGAGCAAGGAGATATATGTGATCGATTCGAAGGGCCACAAGATGACGTGGAAAGTCACCAGCCCGAGAATCCGCTTTGTGCCGGCGAAGCCTTCCGACAAGAAGCCGGAGGACCCCACTATTGAGAAGAAGGGGGATACGCCTCCGCAGCTGACCGCGGGTTCGGGCAAGATCCCATTTTTAAGCGACCTTCCCATCATGGGTCAGCTTTTCAGAACAACGGATCGGGTTCGAAATCCGGTCTACGTGACCTACGGGACCACCCTCGCCAGTTCAAAGCCGGTGAACCTGAACTACATCACGGCCACAGGGTCTCAGCCATACGAAGTGAAATATCGGACGACCGAGGTCAAGCCCCAGACGGTATTCCTGCACTTCTCGACCACTCGAGTCGCTGGCAAACCGATCACGGTTAAGTACTCCACGAAGACCATCAAGCCGCCGCTACTCATGGACGTGAGCACTGCTGGCCACAAGGTCCCGGTCCTTGGTGATGTTCCCATCCTCGGCCGACTCTTCACGACCGACGCCGCCAAGCCACCGGTGGTGACTGAGAAGAAGGGTGACTAAAACTCGGTCGTCGAAATCAGGTTCCGCACATCTTGCCAGCATGACTGGAGGTCGTTGATGAGCGGAGTCTGAGCGCGGGCAATCCCCACGAGATCCATGTCGAGGTCGGCCACGAGGAGATACTCTTCGCCAAGTGGCCCCTCGGCAACAACGCTTCCGAGAGGATCGGTGACCATCGATCCCCCGATGAACCCTTTTCCGCCCTCGAACCCGGTGAGCTGCGCATTCACGCAAAAGATCCCGTGCTCTTCGCTAATCGCCAGGAATAGGCGACGGTAGCGATCGTGATTCCCGATATCGGGCCCGCCGAATCCTCTCGCCGGAGATGCCGCCGGAACGAATAGCACCTGCGCGCCGCGTACCGCGCAGAGGGTTGGCAACACTCCGTGCCAAACATCCTCGCAAATGAGGATCCCCACTCGGCCGAAGCGGGTGTCGAAGACGGCCACGTCGTGGCCGCGAGTTACGAACCGCTCTTCGTCGAAGACGCCGTAGGTGGCGAGGAAGAACTTTCGGTAGACGTGCACCAGGTTCGACTTTTCGGCGCCGAAGGTGAGGTAGGCGGCACTGTTGTAGAGATCGCCGTTGCGGTTCTCGTAAAACCCGACAACCGCATCAACTTCGTTCGAGATCTTCCCGGCGACTCGCTCGCCAATTGCGTCTCGCAGGGCTTCCCCGCTGAGAGAGGCTTCGAGGACGCCCCCTTCAAGGAAGTATCCGCTCGTGGACGTCTCGGGAAACACGACGACCTGAACCCCTTCTTCCGCAGCCTGGATCACCGTCTCGGCGATCCGGTCTAGGTTGGCGGAAAGGTTAGCCTTCTGAGGCGCAAATTGAGCGCACGCGACTTTGATAGGCACCATATTAGGGTACCGGGTTCGGGGTGCAGGGTCGGAAGGGAAATCCGGACCGGCACCCTGCACCCTGAACCCCGAACCCGGGCGAAGCCCTAGCCCATTCTCGCCTTGACGGCTTTCATCGCCGCTTCGGTGCGGCTGTTGACCTGAAGAGCCTTCAGGATGTTCGAGACGTGGTTCTTGACCGTCTTCTCGGCGATCGAGAGTCGAGAAGCGATTTCCTTGTTGCGCAGTCCTTGGGCGACAAGGTCAAGGATTTCTTGCTCTCGGTCGCTGAGGACGTACATCTCGCTATCATCGATCTCTTCCTCTTCCTTCACCCGGCGAAAGTCTTCCAGCACCTTGGTGGCGATGCGGGGAGTGATCTTCGCTTCGCCCTTCTCGGCAAGGCGGATCGCCTCAATGACGTCCTGAGGCGTCGAAGTCTTGAGCAGGTAGCCAAGGGCTCCAGCTCGAAAGGCTTCGTAAACCGTGTCGTCGTCTTCCTTAACGGTGAGGATAACAACCTTCACGCCCTTCTCTTGCTTCAAGAGCTTGCGAGTGAGCTCAATACCGCTCATTCGAGGCATGTTGATGTCGGTAAGAAGGACATCGGGAGGATCGGCAAGGCAGGCATCCAAGGCTTCCTGACCATCCTTGCAAACGGCCACGACCTCGCACTCCGCCATGAGCGTAAGAGTCTTCTCAAGGGCTTTTCGGTAAGACGGCTCGTCGTCGGCAACGACCACGCGAATCTGTAGAGGCATGGGGCGATTATAACCGCCGCACGCCAAAGAACCAGAAACGTGGGCCGAAAGACGCCTGGCAAGTCTTGCTGGAACGAAAAAGAGTCAACCCAGGACATCGCCCTGGGTTGACTCTTCTTGACCTCTTCAGTCGAGCTTAGGCTCGGTTGCGTCGGCGTCGAACGAGGCCGAGAACTCCGAGGCCGAGGACGGCGATGGACGTGGGCTCGGGCACTGCCTGAACGCACACCTTGTCGACGAGGCCGCCGAGGCTGTCGTCTCGACCTGCGCCTCGGAAGGCGAGGGTGTTGATGCCGGACTGGGCGGTGAGCATGTAGCTGTTACCGGACATCACGGTGGAAACGGGGGCGATGGTGTCGATCAGGTTGCCGTTCCACAGAACGTCGATCAAGCAGCTGGAGGTGTCGACGCCATTGCGTCGGGCGGTGAGGAAGTCAAGGCTAACCTTGTCACCCAAGTTGAGACCGCTGATGTCCTGAGCGACCGTTGCGTTGTGGTTGGCGTCAAGCTCGAGAACCTGCTCCTTGTCCTGACCCGTCACGCCGTAAATGTAGGCATGGCCCGTCTCGATGAGGTCGGTGGTGGCGGTCCATCCAGGGATCGTGCTGCTGAGGCCCCAGGTGCTGCGGGCGGGGTCTTCGAAGCTACCGTTGACGATGAGGTTGCTGGCGTTGGCGGCAGCGCAAACTCCGAGGGCGAGGGTGAGGGAGGCAATTTTAAAATTCATTTTTCCTTTCCGTGGGCGATTAGCCTTGTTGGTGATTTGCAAGGAATGTGCCAAACGCGCTTTCGTGGGCGAAAACGGTACGATTTGATGCGTGGCCGTCCTCGAAGTTCGCGATCTCGAAGTCTCATTTGGATCCACGTGCATCCTGCGCGGCGTGACTTTCGACTTGGAAGCGGGCCAAACCCTCGGCGTGGTTGGCGAATCCGGCTGTGGGAAGTCGATGACCGGCTTCGCGATCATGGGGATGCTTCAGAGCCCGGGGCGGATCACTGGCGGCTCCATCAAGCTCGACGGCCGGGAACTCGTCGGCCTGCCGGAGCGTGAATTGCGGAACATTCGAGGCGAACGGATCGGCCTCGTGATGCAAGATCCGTTCACCAGCTTGAACCCGATGATGAAAGTCGGCAACCAGATTGGCGAGGCGTATCGGCTTCACCACGGCTTGAACAAGAAGCAGGCTTGGCTGAAGTCCATCGAGATGCTAGAGATGGTCGGCGTCCCTGCTCCCGAAAGCAGTGCCTCGAAGTACCCGCACCAGATGAGCGGGGGCCAGAGGCAGCGCGTGGTGATCGCAATGGCGTTTGCCTGTCAACCCAAGGTCCTGATCGCGGACGAGCCGACGACAGCTCTTGATGTAACCCTGCAGGCTCAGATTCTTCGATTGCTGCGGGATCTGCAGGAGCGAGAGGGAACGGCGGTCATGCTCATCTCCCACGACATCGGCGCCATCGCCTCGATTTCCGAGCGCATCGCGGTGTTCTATGCGGGTCGGATCGTTGAGACGGGTCCCGCGGCCAAAGTCTTAAGGCGGGCCGCGATGCCTTACACACGGGCGCTTTTGAATGCGTTGCCCACCGCCGGCAAGACTCGGCTGGAGGCGATCGGTGGCCAGCCCCCCGATTTTTCGAATCTCCCGGTTGGTTGTTCGTTTGCGCCTCGATGCCCTCTACGGATTCCGAAATGTGATGAAGAGCCTGGACTGCTGCCGGTCGAGCCAGACCACACCTCGGCCTGCTGGCGAGCGGCGGAGGTCAGTTCGATGGCCGAAGGCCAGATGTTATTGGACGCTGAAGGCGTCTAGAGGTGGTGCCGGCTTCCCAGCCGGCACCTCATCACAGCGGGAGTTTCCGATACATATGGATCTTGCGGGTTGTGTAGAGATGCCGGCTGGGAAGCCGGCGCCACCTTCAGCTAGGACGCCGACTCGACAATCGTCCGCGCTTTCTCCTTATCGTCCGGCATCAACTCGCCTTCTAGAACCATCTCGGTCAGCATCTTCTTTAGCCTTCCAACTTCCTGTCCTTGTTCGAGGCCGGTGATCGCCATGATCTCCTCGCCGGAGAGGGGGCTCACGAGAGTGGAGACGGGGGTGGCGGCTTGGACTTGCTCCAATCGCTGCCGAATCGGGCTTAGGTCAACGACGCGCACGCCCGCTTTGAGGCCGTTGGCGTCCGCCTCAACGAGTTGAAGCAATCGCTCGACGTTGCCGTCCATATCCCGCAGCAGGCGTCGAGCGGCGGATGGCGTGAAGCCGGGTGACGTGCCCAATCGCATATGGTTTTTGACCAAGGCAACCACGACATCGATGTCTCGTTGAGGCAGCTTCAGTCGTCTCAGGAGCTCGTTTGCCATTTTGGCGCCTACATCTTCGTGGCCGAAGAATCGGGTGTTTCCCTTTTCATCGATCGACCGGGTGCTTGGCTTGCCGATGTCGTGCAACAAGGCACCGAGCGCGAGGAGGGGATCGGACGGGCCGGCATTCTCCAGCACCTTCAGGGTGTGGTTCCAAACGTCGAGGTGGTGAAACTTGCCTTGCTCGACTCCCTGCATCAAGAGCAGTTCGGGCGCGAATATCTCCATCAATCCGAGGTCAGCCAGATCGGGCAACGCATTGGACGCTGAAGGGTGAGAGAGCATCTTCAGGAGTTCGTCGCGAATGCGCTCCATGCTGATGATCTTCAATCGATCGCATGTCTCTCGGATCGACTCGTACAGACCGGGCGCGGGCGAAAAGCCCAGCTTCCATCGGAACCGGACCGCCCGCATCATACGAAGGGGATCGTCGTGAAACGTCTCAACGGGGTTAAGCGGGGTGCGCAGCACCCTTGCCTCCAGGTCAGCCAGCCCTTTGCCGAGGGGATCCCAGAGTTCGCCGGTGTGCACCGAGCGCATGAGGGTGTTCACGGTGAAGTCTCGACGTGCGGCGTCTTCCTCGTAGCTTGCGGGCTGGACGTTTGGCTTTCGAGACTCTTCGTCGTAGCTCTCGCGACGGGCGGTAACCAGTTCAATGTCAGTGCCTTCAACACGAACCATTGCAGTCCCGAAGCGCTCAAAGGTGACGGGCGCGAAATCGGAGAGACCCTTGTCGAAAAGTAAATGAGCGAGATCCGCTGAGTTGCCGCGGGTGACGAGGTCGAGGTCGTCTTTGGCGCCCTGTCCACCCAGCAGCTCATCCCGAACCGCACCACCAACGAGCCAGAGGTCACCCTCAAAAGGGGTGCCCCGGGTGGCTTCTCTTATCGCGGCAAGGGGATCGTATTTCACTCGGCCCCAGACTTTGACATTGAACTCCTGATCCGAATGCTGGAGTCGGGCGAAGGTCCTAGGATGGCGTGCAGTTTCTTCGAGAATGTTTCATCCCGGGTGTTTGGATAGAGGCACAGGCACAGCCGGTGCTTCGCCCTTGTCAGTCCGACGTACAGGACCCGGAGCTCTTCCTCAACGTCCCTCTTTCGGCGTTCCTCGCTCAAGAATCGGTGCATCAGCGAGGGTACGCGGCCAAACTTGGTGACGACCAATCCTTTCCTTGGTTCAATGACCACATCCTTGGGCCTCGGCGCCAAGTTTCGCATTGTTTGAGGAAGCACCACCACGGGGAACTCGAGGCCCTTTGCCTTGTGGATCGTCATGATCGTCACCAGATCGGCGTCTTCCGCCCCGGCCGGGGCGTCGCCCTCTTTGTGGCGAAGGTCTTGGATCTCGCGGATCTGCTCGGCGTATTCAAGGGGGCCAAGCTCGGGCTCTTCGGTGGCCAGCGACAGGAGCTTGCGTGCGTTAGCGAGGAGCTGCTGAGCCGATTCGCGTCGGGCCAAAGCGGGCAGATAGTCAGACCTTGCAAAGATCTCGGCGAGCACTTCCCATGCCGAAAGCCGGTCGGCGTACTCCTTCAGCGGCACGAACCAGGAGAGGAATGCGGCCAACTTGGGCTTGTCGTCTTCAATCGGTGGCACAAAAGCCTCCAAGGCTTCCACCACCGGGGTCTGCTGGGAAAGCACCACGATGGAATCGAACGAGAGCCCACAGACTGGACTTCGCAGACTCGCAAGCAGGCTGAAATCGTCGTACGGATCCGCCACCGAACGTAGGATGTTCGCCAAGTCCCGAACTTCGATCTTCGTATAGAACTTCTCGGAGCCGCCCGCGATTCGCGCTTCGATCTTGAGTAGCTGCAGGGCGCGATGAATGTCGAGCGCACCGCCGCTGTCGCGGACCAGGACGGTGACTTCCTTCGGCGACACTCCCTCGCCCAGAAGCTCCTGAATGTATCGCGCGGTCGCCATCGAGTCTTTGGCGTCTTGCTGCCAAAGCTCAACGCCGCCGAAGTTCGGCGGAGTCACATCGTCGAAATCGAAACCCTTCGCGGGTGGAGACATCGGTCGGTAGTCGCCGGACCAGAGCGACCCGAAGACCAAGTCCACAAAGGCAAGGATCCCCTCATCGGAGCGGTGGTTCTTGTTGAGCTGCATGGTCGAGACTTCCGATCCGCGGCGTCGAAAAAGCTCAACATCGGCCATTCGAAATCCGTAGATCGACTGCTGAACGTCGCCAACCATCATCTCCTGCCCGAAGTTAAGCTGCCTTAGAAGCTCATATTGGGTTGGATTCAGGTCCTGGGCCTCATCGACCATCACGACTTGGTACTGTCGGCGCAGCCTCTCTCTCGTGACCTCCGACTCCTGAATCAGTCGAACCGCGCGGGTCTCGAGCTCGGCGAAGTCGAGCGATTGCCGCGACAGCATCTCCCGATCGAGACGCCACCAAGCCGAACAGGCTAGCTGCACCAGGCCGCAGGTGTGCACCAAAGTCTCTTGCTCGGCATCGTCCTCGGTGCGACTTCGCAACCATGCCGGCACCCGCATATCCGCCATCTTGAACGCCTGGCTGAGGCGCTCGTGAAGGGTGAACATATCGATTTGGCCGTACATCGCCCGCACCGACTCGGGTTGGGCGCCTACGATCGCTTCTTCCCATCTAGCGGCAAGCGTGCGTGGATTGAGGTGCCATTCGCGAATCTGAAGCTGCTTGTAGCCCGAGCCTCGGAGCTCGTGCAACACCGACTCGATGGCCGCTTCCAGCTTTGCGTATGGCGACCGGTTCTCGCCGTAGCGACGTTGTCCGGCGAGATAGCTCACGAGTGCCTCGGCGTGCGGCTCTTCATCTAGCTCCGAGGCGAGAGCTTCGCGAACGCACTCGGTGATGAGTCGCGACGAATGACCTTCGCCGAGAATCTCGAAATTAGGGTCGAGCCGAGCTTCCAGCGCGTTCTCGCGGAGGAGCCTTTCGCAGAAGGAGTGGATCGTCTGGATCGGCCCCGTCTCGGCGATTTGGGCGTCTTCAGGACGGCCCTTGGCTCGCAAGGACTCGACGATGCGCTTCTTCATCTCGGCCGCTGCCTTCTTGGTGAAGGTGATCGTAAGAATCTGATCTGGCCGCAGCCCCTTTTCCACGAAGCGCAAATACCGCTCGACCAGCACGTAGGTCTTGCCCGCACCCGCCGCAGCAAGCACCACGAAGCGCGGATCGGTCGCGTGGATCACGTCCCGCTGCTCGTCCGTCGGTGTCCGCACCTGATTGGGATCAGACATCGTCGAACACCCAATCCGGACCGAACCGGGACTCTTCTTCCGAGAAGCCTTTACTGCGACGACAGAGTTCGCCGTAGTCGCACCAATCGCAGTGATCCCCGGCTATCGTATCCAAGCTTCCCCGTCTGATCCGCGCGAGCGCCTCGGTGAGCGACCGCTTGACTTCTTCGAAGAACATCCTCTTAGAGATGACGGGATCATCGGCGGTCGATAAGTCGACCACCTGCAAGCCGTCCTTCACTTGCGACGGGAGTGGCCTTGTTCCGGCACGGGTGAGCAGGAGCAAGGTTCGCTTGCCGCCCATGCTTTCGATCTCCAGCGCGCCCTCCATGCCTTGCTCGTACAAGGCCAGGAAATGGAGGCCGAGATACAGCTTCTCGGTCTCCGTCATCTCGTTCGGTTCGGTCACATCGGAGCCGTAAATGTGGGCGACCTTCGTGCGGTCGATCTGAGACATCGCCGACACGTAGCCGTTCAGCTTCACGCCCTTCGGCATCGTGTCCAGGAGTCCAGGCTTGCCAAACTCGACTCCTACGCGCACCGAACCTTCGTTCTTGGGCCATGTCTCGCGGGCACGAAACTCGCGATGCACCCATTCTCGGATGAGTCGTCGTCCTCCCGCCCGCAGGAGCTGCATTTCCCATTCGGGCACCTCGCTGTAAAGGAGGTCGAGCCGAGCGTCGAGCGCGCCGATCATGGCGGCCTCTGCGCCTTCTCTCGACGGATTCGTCGGCAGCCCCGCTTCTTGGGGGAGGTTGCGCAGGGCCGACCAACGGGTAGGGCGACGGTTGACGTTTAGCTTCAGCCGATGGCGGCTTACGTAGTTGAAAGGGCACTGGAGAACGTCGCGGAGGTGGTTCGGCGTGAACCCCGCCTCCTCGACAGGAATGAGGCGAGCCCTCGCCTCCTCGGTCTCGATCTTGATTTCCAGTGGGGCCGCTCGGGGGCCGTCGAGGCTGGCACGCAGTGCTATGTCAGCAAGCGCAACGCACTTCTCACGTGGAGGGGCTAACTCAGACCGCGGATGGTCTTCCGTATCCTCGGTTTCCTTTCGGTCCTTATCGGCCTTCGAGACATCCTTGATAGTCTCCAAGTAGAAGGCAGGAATGTTGTCGCGCTGATCGTCGGCGACCGGATAGCTAAAGACGATACGGCGTCGAGCCGCCGCGCAGACCCGATAGAACTCGTCGCGCTCGGCCGCGGCCGTGTCGTGAGAGTCGAGCAGAGGAATCTGACCTTCTCTTAGCTCACTGATCTTTGTACGCTCCTCGTCGGTGAGAATCGGATCCTCGCTACGCCGGCGAGGAAAGACGCCCTCCAACATTCCCATCACAAAGAGGGTTTCGACCTGGCTGAGCGACGCCGCGTCCGCGGAAACCAGCACGCCTGCCTCGGTGGGCGGAATGCTCACGTCCGCGTCTTCCCAGAGCCGAGCACAAATGCGAGCAAACTCACCAAGGCTGATGCCCACTGCGTCGGTGACTCGATCTACCGAGGCGTGGTTGGCGAGGACCCGCTGAATCTGGCTCTGAGCTCGAGTGTCTCGCTGGGCGGCATATCCCTCGGAGAGGTTCTCCTGCCACGGCAGTACGTGCACCAGCATGCGAAGCCGGCCCGCCCATTCGGCAAGCGCGCAGTTGGCCCCCAAGGCCTCCTTGCGCCATTCGAGTACCTGACCGAGCCACGGCAAAGTCTCCTCGTTTTTCTGGGCCCAATCGGTAAGCGTCTCCCACTGGAGAACCCGCATTCGGTGAGCATCCTTGATCGCGGAGGTGACGCTCGCCGCCGCCGTTCCCTTCAGGCCGACATAGCTGCTTCGCAGGATCGGGCTGATCGTGCGAACGTCGTTCGAAGCGCAGAACTGGATCGCGCTGAGCGTAAGGCGGGCGAATGCGTTGGTGAGCAAGGGTGCACGCCGAGACATTTGGATGTGCACTCCGAGCCGCTTCGCGGAAGATTCGATGAGGGGCGCGTAGCTCTCCAGATCCCGAACGAAGATCCCGCAGCTTTCCTCTTCAAGGCAACCACGCAGAGCCCACTCGGCTTCCGCAAGAGGGTCGGCGGCGCTGACGATTGCAATCTCGACCGGGGCACCGGGTTTCGGCCCATCGGAGAACAAGCTGTTGAGGAGGCGGTTGCCCTGTCCCACCTCTTGCGGCTCAATTCCAAGCTGCGCAACGATCGTCTTGGCACCCTGAAAGATCGCTGCGTTTTCGGCGTGACGATCCACCACGACGGTGATTTCAAAACCTTGGGTCACCAGCCATTTGAGCCACGTGGTGCGCAAAGGATGGGGGTCGGATCCTGCGAACACGAGTAGCCGCTTCGCAATTCCCTCTGAGTCGAGCACCGCGTCAAAGCATCCAACGAGATGCTCGGCGTGGGTTTGCCGGCCGAGGTCGCGCAAAATCGCCCGCACCTCGCGGTCGATGGCCCGCAGGGATTGAAGTTTGGAGGCGAGTCGAGGCTCGGCGGGGGAAGCCAAGTCGATCATCGCCTGCTCATCGATTCCCCACTCCTGCAACTCTTTCAGAGTTCGGGCGATCGCCTTGTGGATGCCGGGAAAGTTTCGGCCCGCGAAGAAAGGGGATTCCTCAAGCAGGGACTTGCATGCGTGGGCAATCGCGGCTTCCATGTGTCCCGATTGGGCGATGGGAAGACACTCTTCGCCACACATTGAGAGAAAGCGCGAGCTGACCTCCCCGAACGGGAGAACTTCGACGAACGTGTTTTCGGGCACGTAGGATTGGCAAAGCGGAAGGAGCGAATCGGAGAAGGCGGTGATGATTCCGGTGGGCTCTTTGCAGAAGCGCTGCACAAAGGGCCCGAGGCTCGTAGAGCCCGGGATCGCGCTCATAACCTTCAGTTGGCCTTGGCCCATTGGGGACATCAGTGTATCATCCGCTCGTGAAACCCAATCCGTCCGTTTGGACGGCGAAGCGCAAGTGGATGGGAAACATCATTCCGGCCCTCTTTTGGCTGCCTGCGGCGGCGGCCGGACTGACGTGGATGATCGTGAATTCTCAAATCCTGGGATTGGGGCTCTGGCTCCTTGTCCTATCTACGGTTCTGGGATGGATTGCGCTCAATCAATTCGGCTTCTATCAGAACGGACGCATGCGGCGGCAGCTCGAGAAGATCCTTCGCGCGGGACAGGGAGACCTGACTCAGGACCGCAACTTCGTGGGGTACGCGTCGCCCAAGTACGCTGGCATGCTGGACGCCCACGAGGATGTTGGCTTCCTCTGTTTCCTACCCGATCGACTTCGCTTTGTTTCGGAGACGAGAATGGTTGAGATGAGTCGAGAACAGGTAAAGAGCGTTCGCTTTCGGGCCAACGTTCACACGATGGTCGGCCTCGGACGCTGGATCAGCGTGGAAGGGGAAACCGACGGAAAACCCATTCGACTGCTCATCGAGCCGCGAGATCGCGGGACGATGCTCGGCAACCTAAGGATGGGGAAGAAGCTTCAATCCAAGATTCGCCGATGGCTAAAAGAAACGGGCCCCGGACCGAAGTCCGAGGCCGTCTGATGTTATTGGATCACCCGTTTCGAGAGGATTAGCCTCGAAGGAGCGAAAGGACTGCCTGCGGCGCGGAGTTCGCCTGAGACAGAACCGACATACCAGCCTGCTGAAGGATCTGATACTTGGTGTACTTGGTCATTTCCTCAGCGACGTCGGTGTCTCGAATGTTCGATTCACTTGCGCTGAGGTTTTCCTTTGCGACGCCCAGAGATCGAATGTTCGACTCGAGAACGTTGCGTTGGAAGGATCCGATCTTGCCTCGAGCCTTGGTCACGTCTTCGATAGCTTTGTCGATGACGCTGATCGCCTGATTTGCGCCAGTAGCGCTCGTCAGGTCGAGGTTGCTCAGGTTGATGCCTGAAGCAATACCCGTTCCAAGTTGAGAGGCGGCGAAGTTGCCGATCGACAAGCTTGCAGTCTGGCCGGAGTTGCCTCCGATCTGGAACTGCGCGCTGCCGGCGACGACCTGACCGATTGCTGCGGCCGTGCTCGTGGTGGTGTTACCCAACACGCTGAGGCCGAGGGTGTTGCCATCGGCATCGCTGAGGGTGAGACCGCCGTTGCCGTTCAAGCTTCCCGTGAAGAGAACGTTGGTGGTGGTTCCTACCGTGACCGATGCGAGAGCATCCGTTCCGGTGTTCGTTGCCGAACCGGCACCGCCACTTGCGATGACACCGTTGGCATCCGTAAGATTGACCGTACCCTTCGTGCCATAGGCATTGGAGGTGAAGTCGATCGCCGAGCCGTTCCAGCTAGCCGTAACGCCCGTCTGCTGCGAAGCTTGGTTGACGTTGTTGATGACATCGCCGACCGTGGTGCTTGCCGAAGCATTGAACGTGACGCCGTTGAGCGAGAACGAACCTGCTGCGGTAACCGCAGTCGTGAGACCTGCGTAGCTGGCCGAAGTGACCTTGCCCTGCGTTGCCGCAGTCACCGAATTAAGGGTAACGGTTGCGTTCGAGGAAACAACCGCACCACCGAACGTTCCACCGATGTTCAGCGACGAAATATTCGTACCGTTGGTGACGGCCGAAGAAGTGCCGGAGCTACCATCGAGGAGCTTCTTGGTTCCGTACTGAGTGGTCTGCGCAATTCGGGTGATCGAAGAAACGATCGAATTGAGCGAGTTCTGGTTGGCTTGAACCTGCGCCGCCGTAAGGGTTCCCGTGTTCGCCGAAGATACTGCGAGTGATCGAGCATCGTTCAGGAGCGAGTTGACCTCAGTGAAAGCGCCGTCTGCCGTCTTGGCGTAGTTGACCGCGTCCTGGCTGTTCTTCACAGCCTGGTCGATGCCAGAGATCTGAGCTCGAAACTGCTCAGAAACGATGAGACCCGCGGGATCGTCCGCTGCGGAGTTAATTCGCAGACCGGTCGAAAGGCGGTTAATTGACTTGCTGAACTGTGCGCTCGTCTCGTCCAAGTTGCGCATTGCATTCATGGCCGAGACGTTAGTATTTACGCGAAATGACATTCGATCCTCCGTGATTCTGCCTTCCGAGGCAGGTTGCGATCGCTGCGGCTCTCCCCGCTTGGCCATCCTGACCCTACGCTCGCTGTGCTATCCATCGTTGGAAAACTCTCCAATTCCACCGCTGGACTTTAACAAGGCTCTATACGATTTCTCGTATGGTTGCTGTATTCCCTGAGGTGCCGGTCAGGCAACACAGTATTTGCACCAGTAAACTGTTTTTATGTCCCTCAACGCCTACGCCGCTGAGAAGCGACTCGCCATCTTCGACGACCTCAAGCGCGGCATCCCTCCTCGGGAGGGGACTTACCGTGTGGAACTGCTGCGCGAGGCCAAAGCCAAGGGTGCACCGCAGATGGGCTCGACGCACTACACGCCCGCCGAGCTCGTCTTCGAGTTCATCTACCCCGATGCGCAGAGCAGCGCCACAGTTCTATCTATCCACCTTGACTCGCCCGAGCGGATCGTGTTTTTGCCGGTTCCGGGCTGGGTTATCGAATCAATCTGGCAAGGGGAGATTTCCGGCTCGTACCACTTTGAGTCGGAAGCTTTGAGGCTGGTGGAGGAGTTTCGAGCTTCGCTGGCGTCCGAGGCGAACGCCGGGTTGTTCGGTCCGCAGATGGCGAAGCGTCGGGAATAAAATTAGACTGGGGCACGTCGGATCGGCTGCAGCCGAATCGCTCTTCTCGCTAGTACATTGCGGTTTTGCGACCTCTCTGGGGGAAGTACGAGACAACGGTAACCACAGCCGACGCTTACTCCACTCCTTGCCGTTGGTATCGAGTGATCCACTCCCAGACCGTGCTTCTACTCCCTTTCTGACATGATCTTCTGAACGAATTTGATTCCTTCCGCCGCGCCCTTGCTGTTAGGTGAACCTTTTGGAGCGAGCGAAATATACTTCTCGTACCATTTAATCGTCGCAAGGCCGTCCGCCCTCCGATATCCCAACCTCATCCATCGAGCCTGATAGATGTGACTCTTAAGGCCAACTGCACCGAGGTTTTCTGGATCTGAAGCCAGCAGCCTGTCGGCAATATCCGACGCATCCTTTAGATCCCTCTCTTTGTTGGAGTTTGCTAGCTGGAACGCTAGCGTCCGCATTACGGGCGCATCCATCTGCCGGTTCACCAGCAACCTTCGCGCAAATGGGGTTAGGTCTGGGCGGTTCAGAAGTCCTGCCTCAGTCAAATATCTGATTCGGTTGAATTCGAGACTTTTGGGCTGCGGGGCTGAGGCGAGTAACCATTCAAGTATTCCATGTTCTTGGAACCGCCTAGAGTTGAACCAGTACGCCTTACCTTGCTTGGCCTCAAGCGCAGCCTCCAGGGATGCTCCGTACGCCCAGGCAAACAACGCCTTCGGGTCATCTTTCGCTTTTAGCGCATCCGACATAAGGTTTTCCACGACCTGCGACGTATCACCTTTGCCAAAACGCTTTTGCACTTGAGTCATGACTTTGACGTAGGCAGGAGAGCTGTCTGGGTTCTCTGCAGCCCAGTCGTTCCCAAACTTTGACGAAGGCGGCTCTCGCCAAAAGCCGCCACCAAATCTATGAGAAAGTTTGAAGAGGGCATCCTCAACAATATCCGTTTGCTTAGGTTGCGACGTCTTTCCTTGGAAGAGTCCAAGGGCCGTAAACGTCACGAGACAACAAAATATCAAGCCTCGCACTAGCCCCCCAAGTCCCGATGTCCCGATCCCAGGCTATGGATCAAGCGCCCCTTCTCCGGGTCTGAATTCTCCTCTGCGTGTTGCCGCCAGCAAGACCCGAACTTGCTCTCGACTAACGTCTGGATAGCCCCTATAAAACTCTTCGAGATCACCTGACTCTAGGTATTCAAACAACAGGCTGACCGGGACGCGTGTGTTCCTAAAGCAGACCGCGCCGCTGTGCCTTGCTTGATCCTTCCACAATGCTTCGCTAACCGTCATTCGATTTCCTATTGACAAGTTTACGTCTGCACAGCGGCTTAGGTCACATCCTTATTGAGTGCCAGTTCGGCGATCGTCATTTCAATCCGGAATCTTGCTGGGCCACTCCGGGCTAAAATCCGACAGATACACCGGTATATCATGCACGCCCTTCTCGCCCTCGCCCTCCTCACCGCCCAAGCCCAACGGCCCATCATTCCTGTCGCCATCGATCAAGATACGGTGCTCGCCACGGTCCCGCGGGAGTCGATGGGAATCGCGGTCGCGGTTTGGGATGCGAACATGCTCGACGCAGAGTCGATACGTCTCGTGAAGGACGGCGGCTTCCAAGTCATCCGCTACCCGGGTGGGTCTTACGCGGACATCTATCACTGGAAGAACCACACGGCAACGAAAGGGTTGGACGCGACGGTCCGACCAGGGACTGACTTCGACCACTTCATGACGCTGGTGAAGAAATCGGGAACGACTCCCCTGATCACCGTCAACTACGGCTCAAACGAAGAGGGGACCGGGGGTGCCGACCCGGCGGAAGCGGCAGATTGGGTTCGGAGTGCGCGAAAGAAACACTATGGCGTCAAGTATTGGGAGATCGGCAACGAGGTGTACGGGAACGGCTTCTACAACGGCCAGGGCTGGGAGGAAGACCTTCATGCCCCCGATACCAAGAAGAAGGGAGACCGCCTCCAAAACCCGAAGCTCGGGCCAACCGAGTATGCGAACAACCTGCTGAAGTTCATCGACGCGATGAAGAAGGAAGACCGGTCGATCAAGATCGGCGCGATCCTCACCTGTCCGGGCGGCTGGCCGGACGGAGTGGCGCCAGATTGGAATCGAACCGTCCTCGGCATCGCGGGATCGAAGATCGACTTCGTGGTCGTGCACTGGTACGGCGAGGGCAAGTCGCCCGAGGAGAGCCTTAACACCCTTAAAAAAGTGCCTCCCATCGTGGGCAAGCTTCGTTCTCTGATTGGCGAGTTCTGCGGCTCCCGCGCAAAAGACGTGAAGATCTGGATGACCGAGGGCGACTGCAGCGGCTACAACACCCGCGCGCCCGGCGGCCTCTTTGCCGCCGACCACTTCCTGACCTGGTGGGAGAGCGGTGCAGACCACGTGAACTGGTGGAACCTCCACAACGGCGCGGTCACCACCTTCGACGGCACTCTCGACGATCAGGGCATCTTGTCGAACGGCAGCACTGTGAAGGGAATGAAAGAGCCGCCCGCGAACACCGCGTTCCCGCCCTACTACGGGGCAAAGATGGTCGGCCTCTTTACGAAACCTGGAGACAAGCTCCTCCGCGTGACTTGCTCAAGCGATTCTCTGCGCCTTCACGCAGTTCTGCGACGAGACGGCGGGATCAACCTGATGGTGATCAACGAATCACCTCTCGCTCCGGCCCACATTTCGCTCCAAGGATTTGGGAAGGCCACCGTTCGTTACAGCTACTCCAAAGATGCCAACCAGATCGAAAAGGAGAATCCTGCCGAATCCCTTTCAGCGTACGGAGTGTCGCCCTACAGCGTCACCGTATTCGTCTTTCCCCCCGCTCATCTAAAATGAATGTGGGAGTGCGGTCGCATGCGGACCACCTTCAGAAGCGCCGGGAAGACAAAGCGGTCGCAAGCGCACTCCCAAAACTGGACTCGGAAGTTCATGAAACACACCGCCCTTATCCTCGCCCTCGTCTCCGTGTCGGCCCTGGCTCACGGGGAGACACGTTTACGCCTTCGGTTCGATGACGACTGGAAGTTCAAGAAGGATGCGGTTGCGGTGCGCAACGTTCGCGGCCCTTTCTCCTGGAAGTGGAAGCCCGCGACCCAAGGGACAACCCTTCGGACCGCCGATCTGCCCGCCGACCTCGATCAAGGCGACTGGAAGCCAATTGAGCTTGGAGCCTACGTCTTTCGGGGCGGCTTCAACCACGCCTGGTACCGGACTGACATCGGCCACGAACCGAAGAACGCGTCCAAGCTCATTCACTTCGAAGCGGTCGACGACAACTGTGCGGTCTTTTTGAACGGGGTCGGGCTCACGATCCACCGCGGGTGGAACGACCCCTTTGATGTCTCCAGCACCACCGCATGGAAGCCGGATGGACCAAACATCCTCACCGTTTTGGTTCAGAACACGGGTGGAGACGGAGGAATTATCGGCTCGGTCGATTTCCTTGTACCGCAACTCAAGCTCAATCCGGCCCAAGCGAAGCCTGGATTCGTCGACAAATCCTGGCGACACGTCGATTTGCCCCACGACTATGTCGTGGAAGGGACGTTCGATCGCCGTGCGGACACCTCTCACGGATCCCTTCCCACGACGCCTGCTTGGTATCGGAAGACGTTCGCGCTTCCCTTGAGCTACAAAGGCAAGTCGGTCTGGATCGACTTCGACGGCGTCTATCGAGACAGCACGGTTTGGCTAAATGGCCACGAACTCGGGCACCATCCGAGCGGCTATATCGGCTTCCGACACGATTTGAACAAGTTCGCCAATTTCGGCGGCAAGAACGTTCTTGCCGTGCGAGTTGACCCAACAAAGGGCGAAGGATGGTGGTACGAGGGCGGCGGCATTTACCGTCATGTCTGGCTCAACGTCGCCAACCCGGTTCATGTGCAACCGTGGGGCGTTTATGTCCGCACGGGAGTTCGGGGAATTGAGACTGGCTTGGGGTTGTATGTTCGTGCGAGCGTTCATGGAGTCGAACCGGCAGATCCAACCGGTGATTTGGCGATCTCTACGACAATCGTGAATGACACTGGCAAGCGCCAGTCGGTCGTGGTGACGACGACTGTCTACGATCCAATCGGACAGCGCGTGGCCACAACTAAGACCACCAAGACGTTGTCCGGCGGTTCTGCAATCGTGTCCCAGAAGGCCACGATCTTCAGGGCCAAACTCTGGTCGGCCGACAACCCGAATCTCTATCACATGGTCACTGAAGTTTCCAAGGCGGGACAAACGGTCGACCGAGTGGAGACGCCATTCGGTATTCGCACCCTCCGCTGGGACAAGAACCTCGGATTCTTCCTCAACGAAAAACCCCTCAAACTCCAAGGCACGTGCAACCACCAAGACCACGCCGGAGTAGGCATCGCGATGCCGGATAGCCTCCTCTACTGGCGGATCAAGAAGCTGAAGGAGATGGGTTCCAACGCATACCGCTGCAGCCACAACCCACCGGCCGCCGAGTTGCTCGATGCGTGTGACCGGCTCGGCATGGTGGTGATGGACGAGACGCGACACCTGGGTGACACTTCGTTAGCAAAGACTCCGGAAGGCACCAAAGCGACCGACCTCACCGAGCTGAAATCGATGCTCCTGAGGGATCGCAACCACCCGAGCGTGATCATGTGGTCGTTGGCAAATGAAGAGGGCCTTCAGGGCACCGACGAGGGCGCGCAAATTTTCAAGGCGATGATGGCGGTTGGCCGAAAGCTCGACCCCACTCGGCCCGCAACCTCGGCCATGAACGGCGGCTATGCGAAGGGCTTCACCCTGGTCCAGGACCTGCAAGGTTTCAACTACAACATCTACGCCTACGACCCGATCCACAAGCAGTTCCCGAACCTGCCCCTCTACGGCAGCGAGACGGCCAGCACGGTAAGCACACGCGGCATCTACGCCAACGACGCAGCCAAGGGCTATGTGAGCGCCTACGACGTCAATGCGCCCGACTGGGGCGCGACGGCGGAGGATGGTTGGCGACCCATCGGCGAACGGCCCTATATCGCGGGCGGCTTTGTCTGGACCGGCTTCGACTACAAAGGCGAGCCAACCCCCTACGGCTGGCCGTGCATCAACTCCCATTTCGGCATCATCGACATCGCGGGTTTCCCGAAGGACAACTTCTACTACTACAAGGCCTGGTGGGGCAAAGAGCCGGTGGTCCATGTTCTCCCCCACTGGAACTGGAAGGGCCAGGAAGGAAAACCGATCGATGTTTGGGTTTACAGCAACGCGGATCGGGTCGAGCTTTATCTGAACGGGAAGAAACTGGGCGACAAGCCAATGCCCAAGTTCGGGCATGTGTCTTGGAAGGTCCCATACACGCCCGGAGTGCTGATTGCTAAGGGCTATAAGGGATCGAAGCTCATCGCGACAGATAAGGTCGAGACGACGGGGGCGCCGGCCCAAATCAAGGTCTTTACCGACCGGGCCAACCTCACCTCCGACAACCAAGATCTGTCGGTCGTCCAGGTTCAAATTCTCGACGCCAAGGGCCGCGTGGTCCCCACCGCCTCCAATCTCGTCAAGTTCAGCCTCAAAGGCACTGGACGAATCGCGGGAGTCGGCAACGGGGACCCGAGCAGTCACGAGCCGGACAAGGCCTCGCGACGATCGGCGTTCAACGGGCTTTGTATGGCGCTTATCCAAGCCACCCACTCGAAGGGAGAAATCGTTCTCACCGCCAGCTCGCCGGGTTTGAAGCCAGCGACGCTGAGATTGGTCTCGGCCCAACCCTCGGTGCTGGTCCGATGACCCCTGAAAAAGTAGTTCGCGTACGCGAAGCGTGTAGCCGCGACCGATGTGTCGCGCGACGGCCCAAGGCCGTCGATCCCTTGCAAGGTTATCCCGAGGTTTGTCGGTGGCCGGCCCCTCACCCCTACCCCTCTTCCCCAGGGGTTCTGACGTATGCGCAAGGACCGCAAAAATGAAGTTCACTGACGGCGCTTGGATGATGCGGGAAGGTGTGCGCGCGAGCTATGCCGCCGAGGCGTATCAGATTCACACGACCGCGGACGAAATCGTCATCACCGCCCCCACCACCAACATACGCCACCGTGGCGACACCCTCCAAGGCCCCGTACTGAAGGTCCGTCTGTCCTCCCCGATGGAAGACGTCATCCGGGTAAAGATCACTCACTTCGAAGGCGGCCAAGACCATGGCCCGCACTTCGAAATCGCAGAGACGAGCCCTTCTGTTCATATCCAAAACAACGACCAGGAGCTGTCCCTGACGAGCGGGAAACTGTCGGTGAGTATTCCGCCCAAGAGTGGCTGGTCTCTCACTTTCACCGCCGAAGGCAAGGCGATCACGAAGAGCCCGGGGAGGAGCACCGCATTGATGAATGTCGTTGGGGAAGGCTCGTACATCCAAGATCAGCTCACGCTTGGGGTTGGTGAGTGCGTTTACGGGCTGGGCGAGCGCTTTTCGGCCTTCGTGAAGAACGGCCAAGTCGTCGACATCTGGAACAAAGACGGCGGCACGGGCAGCGATCAAGCCTACAAGAACATACCGTTCTACATGACGAACCAAGGCTACGGCGTCTTCGTGAACGACTCCGGGCCGGTGTCGTTCGAAGTCGCGAGCGAGAAGGTCTCGCGGGTCGGGTTCAGCGTGCCCGGCGAGGCGCTGGAATACTTCGTCATCTACGGCCCCACCCCGAAAGAGGTCCTGCACAAGTACACCGCCCTCACCGGTCGGGCCACGTTGCCACCCGCTTGGTCCTTCGGCCTCTGGCTCACCACGTCTTTCACCACCAGCTACGACGAGGCCACGATCAACGAATTCATCGATGGGATGGCCCAGCGAGATCTTCCCCTCCACGTCTTCCACTTCGATTGCTTCTGGATGCGCGGCTTTCACTGGTGCGATTTCGAGTGGGACCCCGATGTCTTCCCTGCGCCGACTGAGATGCTGGCTCGATTGCATGAGAAGGGGCTAAAGGTCTGCGTCTGGATCAACCCCTACATCGCCCAACAGTCGGCCCTCTTCAACGAAGGCAAGGCGGGCGGATTCTTACTCAAGCGAGCGAATGGCGACGTTTGGCAGTGGGACATGTGGCAGCCTGGCATGGCGATCGTCGACTTCACGAACCCCGCCGCCTGCGATTGGTTTAAGTCGAAGCTGCGGGCACTTGTCAAGCAAGGCGTTGATTGCTTCAAGACTGACTTCGGCGAGCGCATCCCAACCGACGTCGTCTATCACGATGGCTCCGACCCGGTGCGGATGCACAACTACTACACCCAGCTTTACAATCAAGCGGTCTTCGAGGTGATGCAAGAGGAAGGCGTCGATCCAGTGCTCTTCGCGCGCTCAGCGACCGTGGGTGGGCAGAAGTATCCGGTTCACTGGGGTGGCGATTGTTGGTCGGACTTCGAGTCGATGGCCGAGAGCCTGCGCGGGGGCCTTTCGCTTGGGATGTCGGGCTTTGGCTTCTGGAGTCACGACATCGGCGGCTTCGAGGGCATGCCTCCGGCGGCGGTCTACAAGCGCTGGATCGCCTTTGGGCTGCTGTCATCCCACAGTCGTCTCCACGGCAGCTCGTCGTACCGGGTACCGTGGCTGTTCGACGAAGAGGCGGTTAACGTGCTGCGCTTCTTCACCAAGCTAAAGTGCCGTCTCATGCCTTACCTGTTCGGTCAAGCGGTCGAGGCTCGAGAATCGGGTCTGCCGATGATGAGGGCGATGCACCTAGAGTTTCCCGCTGACCGAACCTGCAATACGCTGGATCGCCAGTATATGCTCGGTTCGTCCCTCCTCGTCGCCCCCGTGTTCTCCCATGAGGGGATGGCCGAGTACTACATCCCGGAGGGACGCTGGACCTCGCTGTTGACCGCCACGCCCTACTGGGGGCCGAAGTGGGTCCGAGAGGAGCACGGGGCCCTGAGCATTCCGTTGCTAGTCGCGCCGAACACGATCCTTGCGGTTGGCGGCGAGGATTCAAGGCCGGACTACGACTTCACCGCGGGACTCACGTTCGAGGTGTATGAACTTGCCGCCAAGGCGACTTGTCGCGTGCCGAATCTCGCGGGTGAGTATGTAGTTTCGGCGACTGCGGTTCGTGATGGGGGTCAGATCACGTTCTCGGTTGAGGGCGCGGCGAATTGGTCGGTGTTGTTGGTGCGGCACGATTCGATCAGGAGTGCGAGTTCGGGGACGGTGACCCAGACGGAGCGAGGGACCCTGATCTCGGGGCTGGGTGGTTCGGTCGTCGTTCAGACTTAGGCAATTCGTCTTCAAAGAAGCAAATGGATATGCCCTCGACCTCCGGAATCTTTCCTTCACGACGTTACTCTCGGCTAGAGGCGAGGTATCGGATGGTCTTGCACTAGCTGTAGCACCCCTTTAGCGGAGCCGAATGTTTAGCCGAAACAAGCTGGGGATTCCGAAGGTGGCGATGGGCTGCAGCGGCTTGCTGGTGCTTGCCGGTCTAGGCATTTTCTTTTTTGGAGCCGTTCCTAAGTTTCAGGTTGCCAACCGCCTCGTGCATTCTCCTACCGTTCCAGTGGATTCGCTCACGGGTATGGGAGGGAGACTTGGCTACGTATACACCTATCGGGTCAATTCAAGGAGCTACAGTGGTCTTTCAGGGACCGAACCAGATGAGTCCGGTTCGACACCCTCCGTCCACTATCTGGCCGAAGATCCCTGCACGAGTTCCCTCAATCCGACCTCTGATCGGACGATCGCAATCGGCGATGGAATTCTCGCGACAGGCATTCCCCTCCTCTTGGCCACCATGCTGTCCTTCTTCTCGTCGGGGCTTGGCCCCGCGGCCAAATTTCTAAGATTGACGAACCGTAACCATCCTCGGAACTGAAGTACATTGGATCATCGAGTGGCTTCCAAACTGCATCGAGCATCCTGGGCCAAGGGCCTTATGGGCGTTTTAAGGGCATATCGTCACTCGACGAGTCAAGGTCAATGGGGCCGTCTTCGTAGCTCTTCGGTCGAGCCCCCTCCCCCACGGTTCCCCGGATAGGGTAACCATCTTCGGAAACCTACCGCTTGACCGTGACTTCGCCAGGACCGTTCTCGCTTCCGATAACCGTGATGTGGATGGGCGTGAACTGCTTCACCACCCAGACGGCGGTGAGGAACTGCTTGGTCAGCCTCGAAACCTTGAAAAAGGATGGCGTCTCGGCGAGGACGGCGAGGAGTAGGATCTGGTCGGCGAGGTAGGGGTCGATGGTCGCGTCGCTGGCCATCCACTCGTAGCACTCCTCGAAGGCCATCTGGGCGAGGTTTTCGATGCGGATGCCTCGCGAACCCATCGCCGCGCCGCTTCCAAGGCCGTTCTCGTATTCTGCCCATATCGTCACGTACGCGCCCGGGCCACGGCCCTCGACGTCTCGGCGGTCCACCACGAGAGGCAGGTTGGCGGATTGAGCCAGCTTCTTGAGGTGAGAGATTCCGCGCTCTCCAACCAAGCCTGGCAGCCCACACGTCGTCACCACCGCGCCCACCGTCTTGAGCGTCCCACGAGTCATCCACTGAATCCCGTTCACCGCGCTGGGCTCAATGTCCAGCCCCACTTCCCCGTTCGAGTCGCGGCCGAAACCCGCTCGCAGGAGATCCGGAAAAGCGTGGACGCCAAACTTCCGGAATGCGGGCAGGGTGACATTGGAAAAGGCGTCGTAGCTCAGCGCGTGAGTCCCGAAGGTCTCGCCCTCGGCGATCAAAGAGCAATAGGAGCCAGATCGGGTGAAGACAGGGATCAGCGCGGTCAAGAGGATCAGCGCGTTCGGGCCGCGCATCGACTCGTTTCGATCCGCTTCAATCTTCTTGCTCAGGCCGCGTGGACGACGCGTGGGGAGGAAGCTGAAGTATTCAGAGCCGCGCTCTACCCCCTGAACCTCGGCGCCACAAGACTCCGCGAGGACTTTGATGAGGGTGATGTCCTCGGCGTCAAGGCCGGGGAACTTGGTGCCCTGGCGAACGTTGTTAAGCTTGAACGGCTGCTGAGTAATCGCAGCCATTCCCATGGCCGCACGAATCAGGGCGCCTCCGCCCTCGCCGTGCGACCCATCGATGACGATGAGAGCGCTTGAGGCGGACATGTTTTACACCTTCAGCTTAAAGATCAGGAACTCCAGAATCTTCATCGCATACGTGAGCGCAATGATGAAGAACACGGCGAGAAGCATCTCTACGAAGAAAGTCGGAGGGGTATAGGCTCCCGTCGCGCCGAGCGTCGCTTTATGCACGATCTGGTTGATGCGTCCGGTCAGGCCCTCAGTTCCCGCGATCAGCGGACCGTGGAAGAGACCGTAGATCGCGACGAAGCCGAACAGCGTGATCGGCATCGAGAGTTTGTACTTGTGTCGCTGATGCTCGTTGTAAATCACGCACGACTTGCACCGGTCGATTTTCTGCTGCTCGGAGAGGCGGTGGTTGCGCGGAATATGGTTAGCAGCGAGCAGCGCATCTTTCGGGATGGGCTTGTTCTCCATCGCGTTACGGATGACTTCTTCCTCGCACATGCAGCCTACGCGCTCCTTCCAACAGGTGCGCTTGGCGTGAAAAATCGGGCAACGCTCTCGAACGAACTTACGGCAGTAAGGGAGCTGCCAGCACTTGCCCATGAAAACGTTCTGCTTGTCCGCCTCTTCCTTAATGCCTTTGCCGTACTTGAGCTGATCGGCCTTGGTGCCGTTTTTGACTCGGTTTCGCACACGGGTCAGGATGTCGGCCGAAAGCACCAAGACCGCGATTCCGCCGAGAATCGTTCCGCCCATCTGGATCGCACCGAACGCGGCGCCAACCGCTTCGTTGCTCGTATTGGAAATCAGGTTCGGGAGGTAGAGAGGCGCAAAGTACAAGGCCCCGGCGACAAGGAGCTGAGTCGCCCCCAGTAATTCTTCGCCCCAGAAGAGATAGGTCGAACCAACAACAACGGCGAGAATGCCGATCTCGAGGATCTTGGCAAACATGTCAACGTTGTTGAGCGCCTCTTTAGTCGAGGCGACTTGGCTAGCGGTGTCGCCTCCGCCCACGCGGAAGGCGGTGAGGATGAGCAGGCCGATGGCGACGAGACTCACAAGCGCTCCAAGTCCGAATACGAACTTGGCGCAACCTGTGAGAAAGTCCTGAAATGCTTCGGACAAATCTCGGTTCGATCCGGGCCTGCTCATAGTTTTCTACTTCTTGACGCGCTCGAGGTAGCTATCCGTGCGCGTATCCACCTTCACAATATCACCGACGTTGATGTGGAAGGGCACGTTGATCGTAGCACCGGTCTCGAGCTTGGCCGGCTTGGTGCTGCCGCCACTTACCGTATCGCCCTTGTAACCGGGATCGGTCTCTGCGATTTCAAGCTCAACGAAGTTCGGGAGTTCGTATCCGAGCGTCACGTCTCCCGCGTTCATGGCAACGATTTCGGACTCGTCTTTGAGGTATTTCGCCTGGCTTCCAAGGTTCGCCTCGGGAATGGGGATCTGCTCGTAGGTGTCGAGATCCATGACGATGTAGTCCTTCCCTTGCTTATACAGGTACTGCATCTTTATCTTTTCGACGAAAGCCGGTTCTACTCGCTCGCCGGATCGAAACGTCTTTTCGATCACCTGACCCGTTCGAACCTTTCTTAGGCGAGTGCGGACGAATGCGCCTCCCTTTCCGGGCTTGACGTGCTGGAACTCAATGATCGTCCAGACGTCGCCGTCCATGTAAAAGTGCATTCCGTTCTTAAAATCGCTTGTATCGACTGCCAAATTAATTGCTCCTAACTCAGGGTTCGCGAACTATTTTGGCATGCACAGCATTGGGCGCGCCGACGGCGGTCATCTTGTCCATCCATGCAAACGGTTGAAGCAAGAATTTCGTTTCTAATCTTTTCTACACGCACGAGTCGATTTCGTTTATCGTAGACCTATCCGATGCTGCGACATCTCTTAGTTCCCTCGCTCGCACTGCTTTGGGTGTCCGCCCAGGCGCAATTCGTTTACCCCCGACCCGAATATCACCAACAAGACGGCATCTACAAAGAAGATCCCTTCATCGTGGAGTACCGCCAGAAATTCTTTGCCGTGTTCAAAGGCGACACCAAGATGTTCAACAAGGCGTTCGACGAGATCACCGCATTGGTGAAGAAGGACCCCAAAGACGCCCGCGCCCTTGTTTGGCTTGGCAATGGAGAGACGGTCAAGGCAGGCGTTCTCGTTCTGAAAGGGCAGAAGGATGCCGCAGCCAAGCTTTTGGACAAGTCCCGCACCGACCTCGACGCCGCGGTCGCCCTCCGTCCCAAGGACCCCAACATCTACATGATGCGGGCGGCGACGCTCTATATCCAAGGCCAATATTGGGATGCCAAGACGCTGCCGAAATCGAATTGGGAGAAGCTTCGCGACGACTGTTTGAAATTCATCGACTATTTCGGCCCGAAGTTTCCGCAGGTGTCGATCCACGTTCGGGGAGAGACTTGCGGAGAGCTCGGGATCGCGTATTTGAAGTTGGGTGAGAAGGACAAGGCGCGAGCGGCGTTTAAGCGTGTCGTCGAGTTGTGTCCGGATACCGACTATTCGAAGCGAGCGGAGAAAGAGCTTGCGGCGCTAGCCGCAAGCCAGTAGTCCCTGATTGTAGAAGTGACGCCTCCGATGTAGCGTTGGCGTCCCCGCCGACGATCCGGGAGCCTGTGACAGTGACCGCGACACGGCACTGCGGATCGTCGGCGAGGACGCCAACGCTACATTCGGGTCGAGAAGATTCCGCCATTCAGAGCGGATAGCGCTTCTTCCAAAAGGTGATCAGCTCGTCTCGATTAACTACCTCTTGAAGCTTCTTCCCGGGCGGAATGCCCCAGATCGGCCGCTTGTCCTCTAGGTGCTCCCAACTAGCGAGGGTACGAAGGACGATGTAGTCGACGAAGGATTTGTCTTCGGTATCCAGCATCCGAACGTAACTCGCCATGTCGGCCCTTGATGGATGAGAAATCCCATATTCGAAAAGGAAATGCCGAACTATCTCATTCGAAGCGGCCGACGCCAGGTTGTTAGCTCGTTTGTGGTCAAACGTGATCGAGTAACCGACGGCGGGTTCGCCGTATTGCCCTGGCCGGACAAACCGAGGATCCGGAAGATCGCGTTTGTAAGTCGTATCGTTTGCCATGTCCATAAGGGCCGAGAACATTGGCCCTTCTGAACCGAGAACTCGCCACGAGACGAGGATTGAGTAAATGTCCGCGCGGAGAGATAGGTCGCTGGTCTTCTGCGCCATCTCGCGCATGCGCTTTGTCAAGTCGGTATCTTCGGAATTCTTCGTGCTGTCGAAGCCAAAACCGTTTGAGGACCGCAAAAAGTGGACGAGCCTTTCACGGTTCCACCCATGAGTTTCCGGCAGGGTATCGATCAATGCATTGATCAACCGCTGGGCTGGGTCATTGATTGGAGGAAGGTGGGTTTCCGCGGTGGGAAAGGCGTTGAGGAGCGATAGCTCATTTGCCTGATCCGCGTAGACCATGCGGCCCTCCCTTTGAAACTTCGCTTCGAACAAGTTGAATGGTTGGTAAAGCTTGCCATCCACGGGCTTGCTGCACAAGGCGAGGTAACGCTTGCCGACCACGAAGCTCGGCCTCGTAGTCACCCAGATCCCAGCTCCGCCGCCCCCATTGGGGCCGATCTTCCAGGCGTCATCAAATGTGACCAGGTTTCTGGCGGATCCCTTATTTGGGCCGTCCACAACCACTGTCTTCTCGATGAAGATGTCCTTCACGAAATCTGATGTTGAATTGCTGGAGTTTTCCGACCCACGCCGCTTCTCCCCGACACGCCCCTTCGCCTCCACGATACAGAGCCCATCGATCAGCCCGGCATGAGCGAAACCGAGTTCCCTGAGGACGTAATCGTCCGGGGTTCCTTTTCCTTCCAGCTCAACCGGCTGCTGGCTCGATGGAGAGAGAGCGATGGCGCTAAGTAGGGAGATCCAAATCATCGTGACTTCCGGGCGGTTACCCAATGATCGAACGATTAACGAGACGAAGGGTTATTCCCGCTTCACCAGACCTTCGCCCAATCAGGAGCGGGGATCCCTTCGTAGGCCTGTCGCGGACATGAAGCCAATACGACGGGTTCAGAATTTGGCTCGGACTGCCAGAAAAGGTCCCCGCGCTTCGCCACGATTGTTCGAGAATGCCTGTGGTCCGGTTGAGAGTCCCAGTCTCCCGCGGCGTGTCCGGGTCCCCGGACGATCTGAAACGGGCATCCAATATCGACTCGAGGGTCCTCGTGCAGATATTCCATGAAGCCAGCGGACGGTTCCTTCCTGGCAAAGCCATAGTCTCGATAGGAAAAAACGTCGAGTTCATTCCCACTGATGCAGATGTGCCAGGCCAGAGGTGGTGAGTGGGGAAGAATGCGAGAGCCGTATAGTACGGTGGCTTCGAAACTGCGTGAAAGGACCAAACTCGGCGCGAGAGGGTGTCCGCACTATAGGCGACGTAGACGCCATCCGCAGAAATCGATTGGACGTACGACCGTCCTTTTAGAAACTGACCGGCCGTGAACTCGTCAGTGTCCGTGTTCCAGAGATACATCTGGCTGTGGCGGGCCGCGTAGGACGCAATGACCACCCCGATCGGTGCCTCTGATGCGATCGCGAAGCTCAGATGTGGCTTCGTCGTCATGTTAATCTTGCTCACCAAACCCTCGCCCAATCCGGAGTCTCGACTTCGCCAAAGACCTGAGACCCGAACCCGATGATCGTGGCACTCGAAGAATCGCCCAGATCGGTGACGAGTCGCGACCCTAAGTTGTAGATCGTGCGTGAGTGTCTTGCGTCCTTACAGGCTTCGTAGCCATTCCTGATCGTTCGCCCGACTTGAACAAATTCAAACGGGCATCCGGTTACAACTCGTTCTGGCATATCCACGACACGGACCTCGCCTCCCCGAAACTCAATATCAGTCGCACTCAAGGACTTAGCAGGAATGTAGGCGAGCGCTGTGAAGTAGGGCGGCCTCGATATGCACATGTAGTGCGTCGGCTCGCGCCACCAGGCTTCCGCGCGGTAAGCCACGTAGCTACCGTCGGGTGAGATTGATAGAACTGTAGATTCTCCCTTGAGCATTTGCCCAGCCTCAAAGGTATCCGCGTCGGTGTCCCAAAGATACATACGGCTCAGCCGATAGCTGTAGTTGGCAATGACAACCCCAACCGGCGCGTCTGCGGCGATAGCGAAACTGAGAAACAAGGGCTCGTAGTACGGCATTGTGAATCCCTCACGGCAGTATGCCGGAACATATACCTGCACAAATCAAAGGGGCTTCTGAACTCTGAAAGCGGGACATCGTCAGTGCCCCATCGGAGGGTGTCTCCGCTTATGATGAGATTTAACAGCAAACTATTGGTGGCCACTGCGATCCTTGCGTGCGTGGCAATTGCTCCCGCTCAAGGACAGGCAGGACAAGGCGGGGGTGGACGTCAGGGCGGCCAGAGAGGCGGACAACGCGGAGGCGGCCGAAATGGCGGTCTTTTGTTCACTGCGCTTCGAAAGGACGTCCAGGCTGACCTCGCGGTCACCGACGACGAGAAGACGAAGCTCACCGAACTCGGTGACAAGGCTCGAGCAGCGGCAACCGCTCTGCGCGGCAACCGCAATGGTGGCGCTGCAGGTGGGGCAAACGGGGGAACTGTTGACCGAGAGGCGATGCTCAAGCAGATAATGGAGCAGCGCGAGCAGCAGAAGAAGGACCTCGCGGCAATCCTTACGCCCGATCAGATGAAGAGACTCGAAGAGATCTCCATTCAAATGCGAGGCGTCGGTGCAGTTTCCGATCCCGAAGTCCAGAAGGCGCTCGGCCTGAGCTCTGACCAGACCACCAAGATCGCCGATCTTCAGAAGACTCAGCGAGACGCTAACGCAAGCATTCGGCAGAAGGTTGGAAGCCAGGAAATCAGCCGAGACGATGCGACTGCGGCAACCAAGAAGAACACGGACACCTTGACCGCCGAACTTGGTAAGATCCTCACCTCCGAGCAGAGTGCGAAGCTGAAGGAAATGGGCGGCAAGCCGTTCAAAGCCGACCCCAACGAGGCCCCCGCCGGCGGTCGCCGACGCGGCGGCGGAGGCGGCGGCGCCAACTAAGCCCCGTTCTTTTGACCTCCAACAAAGGGTGGGATGCAAACGCATCCCGCCCTTCTTTCGTTTGAAGAACGGTGAAGACCGTCACCGTCCACGACAAGATGCAGGACGGCTACCGCTATGAGCTCATCGAGCCTATCGGGCGTAACTTCGATCCCGAGTTCAAACCCGACCTGACGCCAAGGGAAATGCTAGAACTGGGCGTCTTCGGAGGCAAATACATGACCGACTGCCGCAACGAATTCCCCGCCCCGTGGTTTGAAGGGGCAAAGCTCTGTGCCGAAAAACACGATGCCAAGCTCAACTTCTTTAAAGTCAACGCGAGCCAGCCGCTAGCTGAATGGCGACGAAAAGGCTGGATCGCACCGGAAGACCCTCGTGGTTGGTTTCAGTGGTACTGCCGCTACTACATGGGCCGCCGCATTCCGGGTGAAGACGATCGACAGATCAAACGTTGGAAAGCCATTCGCCGCCACCTCAGCCAGATCGAGAAGAATTGCCAAAAGGAGGATTGCAGTTGTCGGCCAAGGCAACGGCAAGCCCTCTTACATTGGGCGTACGACACTCGGAAGGTTTAACGATTTTTGATTCGCGGGGCGGAGTCTCGGTAGTTCGATGAACCCTCCGGCAAATCCAAAAATCAAAAATCAACAATCAAAAATCGCCCACCAAAAACTCCTATATCCCAACGACCACCCCCGTGTCAACATTGACCTTGCAGGTCTGATTGCATCACCTTAGACACAAGGTGACTCTCACTCCGCTCATCGCCCTTCTAGCCATGACGACCCCGCAGGCTCCGACCCCCGAACGCCGAACCGACTGGTTCCAGGAGGCCAAGTTCGGCCTCTTCATCCACTGGAACGGCAGCGCCCCGCTGGAGGGCCGGTTCATGGGGGAACAGGTGCGACAGACGGACTACGGTGAGTGGCTTCGCGCCCGAAACCGAGTCCCCCGAGCCGACTGGGACGCGGCGCTGAAGAAGATCCACGTCGACAAAGCCACCGTTGAAGGTTGGGCGGAAGCGGCGAAAGATGCGGGGATGAAGTACGTCATCTTCGTGGCCAAGCACCACGACGGCCTCGCCTACTGGCCATCGAAGATCTCCCACTACAATCTCAACGAGGTTGCCGGCGTGGACTTCGACGTCCTCGACATCCTCAAGAAAGCGTGCGACAAGCGCGGCCTCAAGCTGTGCTTCTACTACTCGCACTGGCACGATTGGGAGCACCCGTACGGGTGGGGCAACTTCTGGGACTACAACAGCAAGGACCTCAAGCAGTTCATCGGGCACGAAGACATGTTCTTCTATGGCGGCGAGGGCAACCGAGACAACCTAACGCCCGAGCAGTTCGACCAGTACTGGCGACAGAAGTCGATGCCCCAGGTGAAAGAGCTCATTGAGCGCTATCACCCCGCGATCATGTGGTTCGACTGTTGGCAGAACCTGAAAGACACCAACATGACCGAGAAGCAGGTCACCGACATGCTTTCAATGATCCGCAAGACGGACCCCACCGTCCTCGTCAACTCGCGCCTTGGCATCTCCAAAGTCGGTGGTCCCGATGGGATTGACTACGAGACCCTCGGCGATAACAGCTTCCCGCACCAGCGCATCCCGCACGCATGGGAAAGTGCGGTCACTTTCGGTCTCTCCTGGGGCTATAGCCGCGACGATCAGGAGTGGCGACCGGCCACGTATTTCATCCGCAACCTGGTGCGAAACATCTCGCTCGGCGGCAACCTCGTCATCAACTTCGGCCCTCAAGCCGACGGCCGCCCCCCTGCCGAGGCGCTTGCCAGCATGAAGACGATCGGCCACTGTATTCGGGCAAACAAAGAGGGCTTTTACGGCACCGGCTACACCCCTTTCGAGGAGCACAGCCAGGACTGGGGACTGACCACCTACGACGAGAAGCGCCAGGCGCTCTACCTTCACGTTTTCGACTGGCCGGTCGATGGCGTGGTGCGAGTCAATGGGCTGAAGACGCCCCTGAAATCGGCGACGCTTTGCTCGACCGGGAAGCCGATCGCCTTTAAGCAACTCGGCCAAACCGTTCACATTGAGGGGCCTCGCTCTTCGCCAGAGAGCTACGACACGGTTGTTCGGCTCGACCTCGCTGGCCCGATTGAAGTAGATAACGACACGGTAGGCGAGATCAACGACGGGGGCCTCGCTCTGCAAGGTGGTCGAGCATCACGTACCGGCGTTCAGAAGGAGAAGCCGGTCGATGGAAGCACTAAGCTTGAGTCTCAGATGGGCGGCTGGACGGCACCCGGTGCTGCCGCAAGTTGGAAGGTCTACATCCCCGAAGCCGGACCGAGGGACATCACGGTCGGATACGCATGTACCGACAAGGTCGCGGGCCAAGACTTCATGGTGGAAGCGGGAGAGGGTCTCAAGCTGCAAGCCAAAACCCAACTCACCCAATTGAACTGGAGCGAGTTCCGTCCGTTCCATATCGGTTCCCTCAACTTCCCGAAACCTGGCTTCTACACAATCACCGTCCGCCCTGCGGGGACGGTCAAGGACGAGCTTTTCAAACTGCTGTGGGTCCACCTCGGCCAAGCCAACGACAAGGACAAATCATGAACTTCAAGCTGACTCTCATCCCCGCCCTCATCGTGCTGGCTGCCGCCGGTCACAGCCAGGACGATCCTCTCGCGAAGTACGTTTATCCCCTCGCGAAGCCGCTAGCAACTCCGCCGGTGGAGATCGACGTCACCGACTTTCCCGAATCAAAGGCCTGGGCGGAGAAGGCAAAGGGCCTCGTCGAGACTTGGTATCCCTACATCACGAGCCTGCTCTCCACCCAAAAGTGGAAAGCGCCGAAGAAGATCACCCTGATCATCAAGAAGGACCTCGAGGTGCCGGCCTACGAGGAGAACGCGCGCATCACAATCAACGGCAAGTGGATCACCGGCCACCCCGACGATCTCGGCATGGTCATCCACGAGATGACCCACATCATCCAGGACTATCCCGATTACGACGGCAAGCCCGGCTGGTTGGTCGAAGGCATCGCTGACTACACCCGCTGGTGGCGCTACGAGCCCGAAGGCCCTCGGCCGAAGCTGACCGCCAAGAACACCTACCACGACGCCTATCGCGTCACCGCGATGTTCCTCGCCTACGCCGGCAAGAAGTACAACCTCGCCCTTGTGCCCGCGTTGGATCTCGCCATGCGAGAAAAGCGAGACCCGATGCCCGTGTTCAAGGACCTCACCGGCAAGACCGCTCAGGAAATCTGGGACGAGATGGTTCCGCCCGTCAAGTAGTTGACGTCCGGCTAGCCGCAGGCTGTAGGCGCGATGCCTTGTGCTCGCGGTCGCGAAGCGACTCCGATTCTTTCCCCTCTTGGGATGGCCTTTAAACGGAGTCGCTGTGCGACCGCGAGCACAAGGCATCGCGCCTACAGATCGCGGGAGCGATCCAGGTGGATTTCGACCATCTCGGATACTGAGTTCAGCCGATACATCTTCCGACCGGACAACTCCTCTAGCGTCACGACCCGTTCTTCAACCCTGCCCTCGTCAATCATCAACTGCCGGTAGACCCCGTTCAACAAACCGCACGAAACCGGCGGCGTCACGAGCCGGCCGTCCAACTCGACCACCAAATTCCCATTGCAGGTCTCGGTCGCCTCGCCCCGTTCGTTCCAAAGCAGAACGTCTTCGGCCCCGTTCGCCTCAATATGCCGTCGGTAGAAGGCGCGTCGATTGTTCTTGATCTGCAGAAACGGATCGCCCGAACGAACCGGAGTCATCGCCAAGGCAACTCGGATAGATGAGGGGATGGGGAGCAGAGGCCGATCCTGGATTTCCACCGAACCATCCAACTGAAGAAGCAGCCTCAGCCGCCGACCGCCGTCGTACGACAAGGAACGCAGCCGGGCATAAAGCGCCCTTCGATCCACGAGGATTTCGAAGGAGCGAGCCGCTCTTTCCAGTCGATCCAGATGACGATCGAGAAGAAACACCCCTTCCTCAGGCGTCCAGCGCATCGTCTCGAGCAACGCCCAAGGCTCGGACTCAGCGTCGAGTGCTCGAGCCTTCATCCGGCACTCCTCCCACTCCGCCGACTCTTCCGAATCCCAAACAATCCCGCTCCCCACTCCATACTCGGCAACCCCACCTGAAGCTTGGGTCAATGTCCGAATGGCCACCGAAAACCGAGACATCCCAGGCGTCATGAACCCGAGAGCTCCGGTGTAGATCCCTCGCGGAGACTCTTCGAGTTCCGAGATGATCTTCATCGTGGCGACCTTCGGTGCGCCAACAATCGACGCACAAGGGAAGAGTGCCTCGAAGACTCGGTCGGTGGAGACTACCGTCTCCGCCGCCACCGTCGAAGTCATTTGATAGACCGTCGGATAGCGATGCACCTCGAAGAGCTTCGGCACCTTCACGGACCCAACCCGCGCGATCCTTCCGAGGTCATTGCGGATCATGTCCACCACCATCAGATTCTCCGCCCGCTCTTTGGGCGAGGTCCGAAGTCGCTCCGCTGCCCCAACTTCGCTCGCCTCCGCCGTCCCCTTCATCGGCTCACAAGTAAGATTGGAACCCTCTCTGAGAAAGAAAAGCTCCGGCGACAGCGAAGCGATCGCCACATCACTCGTTTCAAAGTAGGTGGCATAAGGAGGTGGATCTTCAGCGGCGAGCCGCACAAACGACGCCGCTGGGCCCCCGATCTCGAGCGAGAGTCGAAAGCTGTAGTTGACTTGATAAGTCTCCCCCTCAAACAACCGCTCCTTGATCTCCTTGAAGGCACAAGAAAACGAAGCCGACAATTGAGTCCCCTCCCCTTGGGGAGGGTTAGGGTGGGGTTCCGGAAGCGGCAGACTAGGCACGATCTCCTTGAAGAACTCCGCCCCACTCGAATACAACCCAAACTGGGCCAGCGGATACCGTCCCCCCGTCTGCACCACAAACGCCGGGTCAAAAGCGGGCGACGCCTCATAAGAAACAAACCCGCAGGCAAACCCCTGAAACGCCTCCGCTTCCCGAAGAACCTCTCGCACTTCGCCTATCGACCAAGCCGTGAGCACGCGAGACGGAGAGAAAAGGAACAGCCAACCTTCCCCAAATCGAGGGTCGGAAGTGCGGGTAAGGAAGGACCCGGGCACGAGTCGGTCGGCGAAGAGGAAGTAGCCACCGTACCGAACATCGAGATCCATCAGCTGGCGGAAGTCTACCGAGGGTAAACAGGGCATGATGACCGCGATCAATGATGCCCGCCACCCCGAATACCTCGAACGAGTCTATGCCGGAGTGCTGGGCAAGGTTATCGGCGTCTATCTCGGCCGTCCATTCGAAGGTTGGAGCTATGCGCGACTTAGGGAGCGGTTTGGGCAGGTCGACTACTACGTCCACGAGGAACTTGGCGCTCAGCTGGTCGTCTCCGACGACGACATCTCGGGCACATTCACCTTTCTGCGTGCCCTCCAAGACTACGGCTACGATCCCAACCTCACGCCCAAGCAGATCGGCCAAACGTGGATGAACTACCTCATCGAGAAGTCCACGATTCTTTGGTGGGGCGGAATGGGCAACTCGACCGAGCACACCGCTTTCCTGCGCCTCAAACACGGAATCGACGCCCCGATGAGTGGCTCGATTGCGGTGAACGGGGCCACCGTTGCCGAGCAGATCGGTGCCCAAATCTTCGTCGACGGATGGGGCCTCATCTTCCCCGGCGACCCCGCCAAGGCGGTCGACTTCGCCCGACGAGCCGCCAGCGTGAGCCACGACGGCGAAGCCATCTACGGAGCACAGGTGATCGCCGCCCTTGTTTCGATTGCCTTCCGCGAGCAAGACATCGACCGCATGCTCGATGAGGCGATCTCCTTCATCCCGGCTGATTGCACCATCCGCAAGATGATCGATGACCTACGGTCGTGGCACCAAATCGACAAGGATTGGCACGCGACCCGCGAGAAACTTGAGGAAAGGTACGGCTATCAGAAGTTCCAGGGCAACTGCCACATCGTCCCCAACCACGGCCTCATCATCCTCGCCCTCCTGTATGGCAAAGGCGACTTCGACGAGTCGATGATGATCGTGAACACGGGCGGTTGGGACACCGATTGCAACTCGGGCAATGTGGGCGCGATCCTCGGCGTGCGCAATGGCCTTGCCGCTTTTGAGAGCAAAGATTGGCGTGGCCCCGTTGCGGACCGGATGTATTTGCCCACAAGTGACGGCGGTCGAACGATCAACGACGCGGTCCGTGAGTCCGTCGAAGTCGCCAACGCAGGCCGAGCCCTTGCTGGCCTCGAGTTGCTCAAATTCAAGCGGTTCCACTTCTCGCTGCCCGGCAGCGTTCAAGGTTGGACTCCCGCGACTAACCAGGATGGCGCAATCGTAGTGAAAGGCAAAGCCTCGACCCCCACCTTCCTCCCCGAAAGCCTGGTGGGCCAGAGTGGCGGCTATGAGGTCGTCGCCAGTCCCACCCTCTACTCCTCGAACCAAGTCATCTGCCAGCTCAAGGCCGGCGACGAAGGGGCGAGTGGTCACCTGTTCATTGATCACTACGGACCCGTAAAACGAATCGACGGCCCCACATGGACCCTGGCGCCCGGCGAGACCAAGGATATCTCCTGGACCATCCCCAACACCGGCGGCCAGCCGATTTACGAAATCGGGATCGAATTGGACGGCGGCGAGATCGCTCTCGACTGGATGGATTGGAGCGATGTCCCAAAAACTGACTTCCCCGGCGGTGAGGGCAACCATTGGAAGCAAGCCTGGACCAAGGCGGTCGACGAGTTCAGCTACTACGGCGGTAACTATTGGCTCGTACAAAACGAAGGAATCGGCCTCCTCTCGCAGGGCGTCCGAGAGTGGCGCGACTACCGCGTAAAAGCCCGACTGAGCCCGCGTATGTCCGCCTCCGCGGGTCTCGCCGTGAGATACCAAGGCATGAAGCGCTACTACGCCTTTGTCTTCGGCAAAGCGGGTGAAGTGCGGATGGAACGTGCGCTCGATGGGAGAACCACCCTCGCAACTGCCGATTTCGATTGGAAGGCATTTGGGGCGTACGAAGTGGAATTCGAAGCGAAAGGCAATGAACTCAAAGGCTGGATCGATGGGAAACTCATCCTCTCCTGCATCGATGAGGGCCTCACCGAAGGCGCCTTCGGATTCGTCGTCGAGGAAGGTTGCCTGAGCGCGGGGGCCCCGAGCATCGCCCCGGTGGAATAATGCGGCGATGCTGAGCTAACCTAGCCCTGCGATGCATTTTCGTTCCGTAGCTTTACTGGCGCTCACCCTATGCGCCCCCTCGGTGTTCGCCCAGTGGCCGGGTGCCTTGCCCGTCACTTCGAACTACTCCGCCGGCTATAACGCCATCCAACCGAACCTGTGCAAGAAGTGGCTCACGTTCCTGTCGAGCAAGGAGTGTGAAGGGCGAGGAAGCGGTCAGCCTGGGTTCCAGAAAGCGGCTGACTTCATGGCTGCGCGGTTTAAGGAATTTGGCCTCAAGCCAATCGGCGTCAACGGAACGTATTTCCAGCCCGTCCCCTTTGCTCACTGGCGAGATGAGCCCAAGAATAGCGGTCTCGAATTGGTCGGCAAACGCGTCAAGTTCGACTTCACGAAAGACCTGTCGGTGAGCAATACCACCACCGAATTCGACGTAACCGCCCCGATCGCGTTTATCCGGTCGAACGGCAAGGACGCGGAGCTCCCGGACGACAAAGCAGTGAAGGGAAAGATGCTCATCGTGTTCGCAAAAGACCTTGGCAAACTTCGAACCCAGCTTGCCCTCTCCGATGCGGCGGGGATTCTGTACGTCACCGAGGGAATGAAGCCGGCACCGTGGGCTTCTCGCCGAGGTGCGCCGCCTTCCGTCTCGGATGGCAAAGACACTCAGTTCTTCGGCAAGATCAGCCCCAACGCGGCCAAGAAGCTGGCCAAAGAGGCCGGTATCGCCCGCGATGCGATCGATCCCGCAAAGGCCGACACCAACACGGCAGCGCTCACCGAATCCACTCAGACTGCACACCTTAAAACAAAGGTCGAGGTTGGCAAAGTCGACGTCCCCAACGTAGTTGGAGTCATAGAGGGTTCGGACCTGAAGGACGAGGTCGTTGGCATCGGCGCTCACCTCGACCACCTCGGGATGCGAGACGGCGTGATCTACCCCGGTGCAGACGATGATGGGTCCGGCAGCACCGCTCTGCTCGCAATCGCACGCGCGTTTCACGAGAACCACTCGAAGCCCCGACGAACCATCCTCTTTATGGCGTTCTGTGGCGAAGAATTGGGACTCATCGGCTCCGGCTTCTACAGCGACAACCCCATTCTTCCCCTGGACAAGATGAACTGCGAGCTCCAGATGGACATGGTTGCCCGCAACTCCTACGGCGCTCAGAACGGCGACACCAACCGCATGGATATCGAGAAGGACAACATCGACACGATCCGCCTCGTAGGCAGCAAACGCATTTCCACCGAGCTCGACGAACTGATCCAAAAGGAGAACGAGTTCGTGAAGTTCCGCTTCAAGTACGACGCCGAAGACGTTTACACCCGAAGCGACCACTACAACTTCGCCAAGCACGGCGTGCCGATCGCCTTCATGTTCGATGGTTTCACGCCCGACTATCACCAACCGTCGGACACGATCGAGAAGATCAACTTCGACAAGCTGGCGAACGCCGCAAAGCTCTACTTCCTAGTCGCCAGCGAAGCTGCCGACAAGACCGAGCGGCTGAAGCACGACGTAAAATAAGTTTGGAGTTGATGATCAAGGACTTCGCTACGTCTACGGCCGCCCGGGAACGCACGACACAAGTATCAGCGGAATCGAGATGATAACGTCCGCAGCCGCCGATCTCCAGTTCCCCCCAAGAACCCGGCGAGTCTCGGGAGGCTCACTTCACGGTGATCAGAGACCTCGGCCGAGAGGATCGCCGGGACACCAATCAGGGTCTGGAAATTCTGCCCAGCGGGCAGATGCGCTCTGTGCGTCAGTTCAGCCTTGCCTTTGCGGGGGTGTCGACAAAGAATTAGCCTTCCCGCGCTCTAGCCGCTCTCCATCGTCACCATTTCGGATCTGCGTGGTCAAATACCAACTCCCAGGGAGTTGCGGACGCAAAATTACCGATAGCTGTTACAAAGTCGAGAGGGGTTGTCTGCCTCTATCAAGACTAATGGAAACACTGGACCGCCGAGCCGCAGATCGTTTCCACGAAATGGTCCTCGGCTTGAAGGATCTTTACGTGACCATCACAGAAAGCGACGACCGAGCCGCCGGGATGAAACTTTGAGAAGTGATCCGTTCCCGGGTTGAAGTAACCGTCGGTGGTACCTCTGGAGTAACCGTAGCCAACGAGACTTGGACCTCCACAGCCCTCCTCGCCCAGGAGCATCGTGTTCGCGGGTGCGTCGATTGCGGTGGATGAGGTGGAAGGATTCAGCCCCGTCCCGGTCCACGTCGTAAGAGCGCCGTTAAATGCGAACGAATTGCCCGACGTCTTCGCGTCAGGGTCGCCTGAACTCTCAAAGATTTTCGCTTCCTTCGTATAAGAGTAGATCGCTCCTTGCTTGACATCGAATCGGCCCGCCTCTGCTCCGCCGAATGTCGAGTAGAAGGTCCACCCACCAGCCAGCCCTTGGCCCGGGTTGCCATCTGTAGCCTGGGGAAGAATATCGTCAGAGTCCTCCTCACAAAGCATGATCGCGGCCCGATTTGGTACGAGAAATAGGGACTTTCACGCTTTAGGCAAAGGAGATAAGCTGACGCCACTTAGCGTGAGTTCCACTATGCATATCTCAGCATCTTTCGCCTTCGCAATCACCCTTTTGAGCAGTGGTCGATCCATTGCACAGACCTCGACGATCGCCGAAAACCCCATCTATTCTGCTGCCGTCACCGGCTTTATGACGAGCCCCGGGGCCAATGGCAAGCGCTATGTAACCGTCAACCTTCACATCCAAAACAAAACCAACAAGCCCCTGATCTTAGGTGCAGCGCGGGGCAAAGTGACTTCGTCGGACGATCAGCAGAACCGCTATTCGACGATCGCGATGCGGGGCATCGGCGAGATTCGCGGCGACGGTGTCGATTCGAAGTTCGAACTCC
>JBBQFM010000033.1:0-63899 GCA_038321975.1 Fimbriimonadales bacterium
TCCACCTACCGTCACATCCAGAACCAACTTCCTACGACTCTCCATGATGCTCACCTCCTGAAAAGGCATCCCGTATACACCTCGAAAAAGTGGATACCATGTGCTGGCGGAAGTGGATACCATGTGCTGGCGTCGCACACCGCTTTTCAAGGGGAACCATCTCCGGAGGATTGCAGGTGGTTAGGCTTTTCGTCGCTTGCGAACCAAACCGACGAGGCCGAGGCCGATGACTAGCATGGAGGCTGGTTCGGGGACGGCGTGTGCGGTGGCTTGAAGGTCGTCCATGACGGGGGCTTGGCCGGCGCCAAACTGGATCGTCTTGATTCCGATGACTGAAGACCAGCCGTACCAATCCATCGAGTTAGAGCCGTGGGTGACGGTCTGGGCGGTGCCGAGTTGATTGCCGCCTTCATCGAAGAAGGTCATCTCGACCGGCAGAAAATTGGGTGCGTCGACGTCCGCGAAGTAGCCACCGAAGGCACTCACGGGGTTCGCGAAGCTCAACACCACGCCCAAAGGCGCTTGGTTGTTGAACAAACCGAGACCGTTCGCACCGCCATGCACGACGGCAAGGCCGTTGCCGCCAAGGCTCCAATCTGCCGATCCGGGCGTGTAGACCCACATCTCGCTGGAACCAGTGAAGGTCGCGGCTCCGCTCATGATGGGGAGATTGCTTACCCCGCTGGTGACGTTGTAGTTCTGGAAGGACTCGAAGTCCTCGCTCGAGGTGCCGACGAAGGGTCCGGTCGGGTTGAGTTGGGCCGACGCGGATGCGGCGATGCAGGCAAGGCTGCCAATAAATAGAGATTTGTAAGTCATTTTTTCTCCAATCTGAAGATTCCGATCGAAAGGCTTGCGCCCTCAGAGGGGAATAAGTGGTTAGCAATTTCCGGACCGAGCTGCGGTGTTAACGGGAGAACTCGGCGAACGAACGCAAAATCGGCGGTCATTCAAAGGGAAACTGGTATTCCGATTGGGGCTTAAGGGCGTTGAAACGCGAGGTCAGGTCGGTGCCGCCCCACTTGGGAGGGCACGCCGGGAGACTTGCCGAGGCTTGGAAAATTCCGTTGTATTAAGGGGACATGCGGTCATGGGCGCAATAACCGGTTAAATGCCTGCCAATACCTGGTAAAAACACCTAACATAGCGTCTGTTGAATACCGCGATTAATACGGTCAGTTGTCCGTAGGCGCGAAGTTTATTTAAGTCCACTTGGACTGAGAGGGTCGATCGAATATGCCTTTACCACCCCGCACTTTTTTGCGCCATTACAAATACTCATCTCAAAAACACCTGCCCGTATGGAAAGAAAAGGTTAGGCGGTTAGAACAAGAGAGAGGGGTGGGTTAATGCCAATGCCAGTTACATCGCGACCTGAGAGCGCGCATCGAGCAGTACGTTTGACAAAGAGAGAGATTGAGGTTCTGAGCCTCATCGCACAAGGCCACAGCAGCAAGGAAGCGGCTGATGCACTGTACGTCTCCAAGCGAACTGTAGATTTTCATTTGGCGAATATTTACGACAAGCTTCAGGTGAACAATCGAGTCCAGGCGTTCCGCGCCGCGACCCGATTAGGTCTGATCCCGTTCGAGCCGACATTCGGCCACGCACGCGGCGAAGCCTAAGCGTTCGCTTAGAGCACAGCGGCCTCGACTCCGAAAGGAGTCGGGGCCGTTTTTTCATTTTTCATTTTGGATTGAGGATTGGGGATTGGGGATTGAGGATTGAGGATTGGGGATTGAGGATTGAGGATTGAGGATTGGGGATTGAGGATTGAGGATTGAGGATTGAGGATTGAGGATTGAGGATTGAGGATTGAGGATTGAGGATTGGGGATTGAGGATTGAGGATTTTGGATTGGGATGCCACTAGGTGGGCGGAGAGGCGGTCAAGGTCGACAGACTCCGGACAGTCCTCAATCCTCAATCCTCAATCTGCAATACTTCAAAGGTGCCTCTTCGATACCTTGACGCCACCGAGATCCGCGCTTGGCGCCCTGCGGGGGCGGTGCATTTGCGGGTGGAGATTTTGGGGGATAGGACGATCCTTTCTTGCCGGATCAAGCGGGCATTCCCAAGCTCAGAGCCCGAGTCTTACCTATCCATCCAGGATGGGGACGGGAAGGAAGTCGGGGTTTTGAAGTCGACTTCGGGACTCGACCCAGGAACGCGCGAGCTTCTTGTCGAGGAGATGGATCGACGGTACTTCACTCCCTCGATCTCCAAAATCGACGAATTGAAGCCGGAAGCGGGAATGTGGCGGTGGAACGTGCAGACCCAGCGGGGTCCGACTGAGTTTTACGTGCGCAACTGGCGAGACAACGGATTCGAGATCTCGCCGGGGCGGTGGCAGATTCACTCGGTGGACGGTGGGCGATTTGAGATCGTCCAGTTGGAGAAGCTCGATGCCCAAAGTCAGCACCTTTTGGACCAGCTTCTCTAGCGGCGCCCTCGACTTCGTGTATCCGAAGAAGTGCTCGTTGTGCGGGCGGTTGGGTGAGGATGGGCTTTGCGTGGGTTGCCGCACCGAGATGCCCCTTTCCGTTCCTCAGGTTTTGTATTCGGACTCCGGGGTGCTGGCATATCGAGCCTCGCTCTATCGTTACACCGGTCGAAGCGCGCAGGCGGTGAAGCGGCTGAAGTATTCGCGCTCCACTGCGCTGGCTCGGCCAATGGCGGAGTTAATGGCTTCCGGGTATTCAGAGCTCTTAGAGGTCCCGGATGCGATCGTGCCAGTGCCGATCCACTGGACTAGGCGGTCCATGCGCGGCTTCAACCAGGCGGAGCTGCTTTGCCGATTGATGCCGCCTGAACTGGTTTTTCCTTCTGTCTTGAAGCGGGTTCGGGCGACTCGACCGCAGGTTGGGCTCTCGGCAGATGAGCGGCTTCGGAACTTAGATCGGGCTTTTGCGGTGACTTGCGATGTGTCCGGGCTAAATGTGTTGCTGGTGGACGATGTTTTGACGAGTGGGCAGACGGCTCGGGAGTGCGCTCGAGTGTTGCTGGAGGCGGGCGCTCGCGAAGTCGGGGTGTTTGCGTTCGCGGGCGACTTACATGAGTGATTCGGCCTGAGCCGTTTTGCGCCATCGAGTAGTCTTAACTATATGAAACGACCATCTAAGAAAGAGATCAAGGAAGCAATCGAGAAGTTGAAGGAGAAGCCGCAGGCCCATATGAGCCCAGAGGCCCAGAGGGAAGTTAATCTTGCAGCGAAGAAGGACTCGAAGCGGATTCGGAAGCAGGGCGTTTAGGTCCAGTTGTAGCGTCGGCACCCTAGCCGATGATCCGGAGGGTTGTCGGTAAGCCCGACCTTTCGCGATATCGGCAGATTGAAGATTGCCGGAGGGGACCGGAATCCCCACCCTGCCCTCCCCCTCCCAAGGCACAAACCATCCTTGGCAAGGGGAGGCAACCGGACTGGGTTACCGACTCGACAAGGTTTCGGCCCTTGCTCTCACATCGTCGGGAACCGTGAGGGTGCCGGAATCGATGAGGTAGAGCGCGAACATGAAGCAGGCGGTGACCGCCATGCTGGCTAGGAAAAGGCTGATGGTCGCCGTCAACATTCGAAGACCGTAGCGGCGGGCGAAGCGGTTTTGGCGGTTAAACGAAACCCGAGCGCGGGGCTGCATGCTGGCAGGGAAGATGTGCCAGGATTTGCGCTGCAGGAATTTGATCCAGGGACGGCGCATGAGCCACAGCATGGCCCCCCATAGGTGCCGTGCCAAATACTTTGCGATTGCGCTCATGGTGCTGTCCTAAGCTCTTCTACGTCGTCACAAGTACACTCAGATCGTGCTCGCGCTGAATCGAAGCATCTTCGACTGGATTAACCGGTGGCCCGAGGGCTTGACGCCGGTGATGAGATTCTTCAGCGAGGCGATGAGCTACGGGTGGTTTAAGGCTTTTCTCGGTCTCCTTGTTATCGGCATGCTTTGGGCGGGGCCGAAGACTCGGTGGGCAGCCGTGCAGGCGCTTATTGCTTTCCCGATCGCCAACGGTTTGACCGACCTATTTAAGCACCTGTTGCCCGAGAACCGGCCGTTTGTCGATTTGGCTCCGGATGTGATCCTGCGAATCGGGCACTTGCCGGAGGCTTTGGAGCACCCCTCTTTCGGGACGGCGTCGGCCCATAGCGCGAACATGGCGGCGGTCGCCTTTGTGTTCACGTATCGATTGGGTTGGTGGGGATCGCCTTGGGTTTTGGTGGCTTTCTTCACGGGGCTCTCGCGGGTCTATTGCGGGGTGCACTATCCGTATCAGGTGTTGCTGGGCTGGACTTGCGGAGTTCTGATGGCACTTTTGGTCACAAAGACCTGGGACACCTTCGCGAAACGACGATCTGGCGTTACTGTAGACGAGGCTCGGGGTTCAGAGCAGTAATTTACATGACACTTAAGCCGCATCAAAGTTCAATGCTCGCCGCGATCGTTTTCTCGGTGGTCGTCTCGGCCTTGCCGGTGGTGCACAATCTTTTGCTGCCGCTGGTCTATCTGAACACTCATATTCACGAGTTTTGCCATGCGATTGTGGCGGTGGCTACGGGCGGAGATGTGGCCAAAATTCGGGTCTTTGCCAACGGCTCGGGGGTTACGGACATCGCGGGAGGGAGTTTGCTGCTGACTTCGGCGGCGGGCTATGTCGGCTCGGCGATCATTGGCGCGGGAATCATTTATTGGGGCCGAACGCCGACGGGGGCCACTTGGACCTTGCGAATTGCGGCGGCTCTGCTCGCTTTTTCGATGATGATTTGGGTTCGGGGCGACTCGGTTGGCATCGTTTCCGGCTTTGGATGGATTGCCGCTTTGGGCGGGGCTTCCTTCTTGCTGAAGGGCAATGCGTCTTTGTTTGCGGCCCAATTCGTGGGCGTGCAGCAGTGCCTTAACTCGTTGACCTCGATCTATACGCTGCTGCAATTGAGTGCGGTGACCGAGGCGCATAGCGACGCGAAGATCATGGAGGGTGTAACTCACATTCCGGCGCTGATTTGGGCGCTCGGCTGGACCGCGTTTAGCGGATTTGTGATGTTACTTACTCTTCGGGCGGCTTGGGGCCGGAACCCTTCGAAGAGTGCTCCACGGGCAGTGGTGCGCTGAGTTCTAAGTGGCCGAGCGAGTCGATCGGCTGACCGTTGCACATGAACTGAATCTTCTCGACATCCGGGAATTGGCCGTAGACGATTTGCATCGCCTCAACGAGCTGGCCCTCCTGGCTGCTTCCGTAGCCGTGATCGACGAACGCCTGATTCATATCGAGGACGGCGATGTGGTCTCGAACATCGACTCCGAGAACGGCGGGGCCGTCGCCCAGGTTGAAGGCTTTCAGGGTCTCGTTGCCTAGGAACTTCTTGGCGTCTTCGCCGGCGGGGACTTCGGGGGCCGCATCGCCGAGCTTCACGGTTTCACCGCTCACCTTCGGAATGTAGTAGGTTTCAGCGGTCGGCTTGGTTCCCTGATCGTCCTTCGTGGGTTGACTCGTGCGATCTTCGTGCTTGACGACCGGCGTTGGCCGGTCTCGGCGAAGCTCGTTGGGGACTCGCGCGGCTTGAGGAGTCTTGCTAATGTAGGCCGCGAACACGCCGAATCCGAGTGCTCCCATAAGGAAGAGCATGAAGATCGGTTTTCCAGCCTTGGATTTACTTGCTCGGTTTGGCATCGCCTAAATAGACCTTGAGACCTTTTACCACTGCAGACGTGATCGCCTCTTGGAACGCCGGGGTCACGATTCGCTTTCGATCGTAGCCATTGTCGACGAATCCCATCTCTAAGAGAAGGGCGGGCATCTTCGCGTTCCTTAGAACTGAGAAACCGCCGTCCTTATAGATCACTTTGTCTGATTTTACGCCGTTGTCGTGGATCCCTGAGACTTTTGCTATCTCGCTTTGAATGCATTCGCCGAGCAGACGGCACGTGCCGTTCTGCATGTGATAGTAGGTAGTTGCCCCCGACTGGCCCCCATTGCCACCGGTTGAGTTGGTGTGACAGGAGATAAAGAAGTCGGCGTTCGCTTTTGCCGCGATGGCCGGTCGGTCCTCAAGGGTGATGAAGACGTCGGTCGATCTGGTGAGGATGACGGTCGCGCCCTCGGAGGCAAGCTTTCTGGCCAGTAGCTTCCCATAAGCCAGGTTCAGGTCCTTTTCCATGACTCCCGCCGCGTGAGCACCGCTGTCGTGGCCTCCGTGGCCGGGGTCAACGACGATGATCTTGCTCGAGAGCTTGCCGTCGCCGATGTTCGGCTTGAGCAGCTGAATTTGAACGCCGGACGCATCGGGATAGACCTGAGCGCCCATCGGTCGGGGAAAGGCGAGGGTGAGGATGGTCGTGGAACCCTCAACTCGAGCGGTGGCGACGATGCCGTCGAGGCCGAGTTGGAGGGGTTCGGCGAGGACTTGGTTGAGGCCACCGATTCGGATTTCGAGAGTGCTGGGGTCCAGCTTTTTGTAGCTGGGATCTCCGTGAATGAGGTTCCTGAAATCGAGACGGATGACCGAGCTCTCGGGGCTTTCGGATTGGAGGCCGATGTTGAGCTGGCCGGGAGGCAGCGGCTGGCCGGTGTTGGGTATGTCCGGGATCTTCACCTCGGGGATGACAACTGGCTTGGGGTTGAGATCGGGGGCCGCCTTGATCTCGAAATCGAAGATTCGGGTTTCGTCGAGCTTGTCTTTGGGCAGCTCGGGGACGAATTTGGTTTCTACCACGACGCGGACGACGCCCGGCTTGTACTGGGTGACCTTGGCGTCGGGGGTGAGGTCTTGGACGGTTTTGGTTCCGAGCTTCGCACCCGCGATATCGAAGACCATTCGCGAGGGGGAGTCGGTGAAGAAGACGTTGGTTTTGACGCCGAGAGTCGCTTCGAAGTCGATCTTGCCGCCCTTGACGGAGATGGATTTGAGGTCGGAGAGGACTTCGAGAGTGTCGGTTCCCATACTCCAGCGCGAGGTTCCGCCGAGGGTTTCGAGCGCTTTGCGGAGGGGGATGGACTTCTTGCCGAGGATGGATCGGAGAGAGACGTGAAGGATTTGCCCTTCCGCTTTGACATCGGCCGAGTTGTCTTTGACGGTGACTTCCCAGCCCCAATCGTGGACGCTGTCCACGGGGACGAAGCACTCGTCACCGACTCGGAACGCCTTCTGGGGCGTTTCGTCGTGGTGAGTGTAGAGAACTTCGGCCAAACGCGTTTGCGCGTGCGCCATTGCTCCCAGTACCATCCATGGAACCAGAGCTAACAGTAATCGCTTCATGCGAGACGTAGCGGAGAGTGTACAACGGAAAGCATAATAGGGGTTGTTTCCTGGGTGCTTTTATTCACGCAAAGAACACCCTGTGGAGTTCCCCAAAACGCGTGGGCGGTTAGCTCAGTTGGTAGAGCGTCTCGTTTACACCGAGAATGTCGCGGGTTCAAATCCTGCACCGCCCACCAGAATTGTAGGTTCAAAATCGGGTGGGGGCTCCTGCTGATAGCTTCCGATATGCAGGCACATTCTATTGTGGACTTATGAGACAGATGAGCCCACCAATAGTGCCCCGTATCCGGGTTGGCATTCATGACTGGTTGCAAAGAAAAAGTAGGAATTCAGATCGCTGGCCTGATCTCCTTCGGGTTCGCCTTTCTGATTGGGAATTCACTTCGTTTTGATGGCCAAGGTGCGATCCTCATTCTTCCACTGGTCCTTTCAGGATGGGGATGTTCTATAGCGGGCTGCTACTTTGCAGTCTCGTCCTTCTTTTCAGCGGCGTCTTGGCCTACCAAATGGGGGCAGACCAGATCGTCGAGGGTCGAGATCATGAGGTCCTTGATGGTCTTGTAGGGGGCGGGGACTGAGAAAGGAGACATGGTCTGGGCCGATGCGGATAGACACGAGCCGAGCGCAAGCAAAAAATGAGCCATCTCATGATGGAATTCTATTGCGGCTTTGGTTTAGGGCGGGCTTAGAAAAAGGACAAGGTGTTGCTTCGAGGCGTACAGCCGTACAATGGAAGAGATGATCGAGCATCGTGTGATCGAAGGAACTGGCGAGGAGATCGCGAAGTACACGCAGGCGCACCCTCATGAACGCTTTCAGTTGATCGTGCTCGAAGGGGACACGCAAGAGCGCGCGACTCAAGCATGGACCGGACCAGACGAAGCTACGATTGCGGAGGTCGCCATCTACAAGCAATCGTTGAAGGGGAAGATGGGCGTCCTACCCATCGCTTCCACTTCGACGGAGGCCATGTACGATTAGCGATGTCCGTTGGCTAATTGATTCGAGCGCGTTACTCCGGTTTTTCGTCATCGATGACCCCATCAAGAGATGGTAGAGCAGGCGGTAGACCGCATTTTTAAGCGCGGTCAAAGCATCCACTACACACCGCAGGTTGCGAGGGAGTGTTGGTCAGTGCTCACTCGCCCTCCAGGAGTGGGAGGCTACGGGCGCGACACCTCGGGGGCCTCAGAGTTCTTGTCGATGGCCGGTAAAGTTTTTGTTTTTCTTCCCGATGCCCCTTCTATCTTCGACCGATGGGTCGAGTTGGTAACCGCCCACGGCGTGTCTGGGCGCCAGGTTCACGATGCGTATCATGTGGCAGCGATGGAGGTTCATGGGTGCGACCATCTGCTAACTTTGGACGAACGAGATTTTCAGCGCTATCGCGAGATCAAGCCGCTGCATCCGAGAGATCTGCTGAGTGAATAATCACTCGGTGCCTTTCACCTTCATGCGCAGACCGTAGACGCTGCGGCTGGCGGTGATGAAGAGGAGGCGGCGGTCTTGGCCTCCGAAGGTGACGTTGGCGGTCCAGTCTTCGTGGACGTCGATGTGTTCGATCTGGATGCCGGTTTTGTCGAAGACGGTGACGCCGTGGCCCGTGAGGTAGAGGTTGCCCTTCTCGTCGAGGGTCATGCCGTCGGATCCTAGGTTGCAGAAGAGGGCTTGGTCGGTGAGGCGACCGTCTTTTTCGATCTTGAAGCGGTAGGTCTTGTTAGCACCAATGTCGGCGACGTAGAGAGTTTTGCCGTCGGGGGTGCCGGCGATTCCGTTGGGCTGGGTAGCGGTCATCCAGACGGGTTTGAACGTCTTTCGGTCGGCAGAGAGGAAGAAGACGTGCTGACCGCTCTGCTTCATTTCGGGTCCTCGGGTCCAGTAGTCGCGGACGTAGAGCGGGTCGGTGATGTACATGCCGCCGTCCGGTCGGACCCAGACGTCGTTGGGGCCGTTGAGGAGCTGGCCGCCGAACTCTTTGATGAGGACGGTGTGGGTCTTATCCGGGGCGATGCTCCAGAGTTCGTTGTTGCCGTCCGCACAGGTGATGAGGTTGCCCTTCTTGTCGAACGCGGTGCCGTTCGATCGACCGGCGGGCTTAAGCCACTCGGTGATGGCCCCGTTGACTGACCACTTCATGATTCGGTCTTTGGGTTGGTCGGTGAAGTAGACGTTGCCTTGCTTGTCCGCGCTTGGGCCTTCGGTGAAGGCGAAACCCGTTCCGAGCTGTTGGAGCTTGGCTCCGTCTTCGATGATTCCAGAATCGGCAGCGATTGTGAGGAGGATTGCGGCAGCGAACATCGAGTTCATATTACAGGGTTTCGGTTTTGGGGATGTCGGTGCGCCGGACCCTCCCCCACGGTTCTGCCTTCGGAAAGGGCAACCATCTCGAGAGGATTACTTCTTGCTCATCTCGGCCAACAAGCGTTGGCGGTAGTGCTCGTCGGGGCGGGTGTGGATGCGCTGGATTTGGGACTCGGTCATCTGGCTGATGGGGCGGCCGGTAGCCATGGCGGACAGGGAGACTCGGGCGGATTTGTCGGTCATTTGGGTGCCGACTTGGATGTCTCGCATGTTCTTGCCCAGCACGATGAGGCCGTGGTTTTGCATCCAGATCGTCTTCGGCAGTTCGCCGAACTCCTCGGTGTGGCTTTCGACGGCGGCTTTGATTGCGAGGGCGAGGGGGAGGCCGGGGTCTACGTATGGGACGAAGGCGCTGGCTGGGCCGCAGCAGACGACGTCATCCGGGAAAAGGCGGACTCGGGCGAGGTCTTTGGCTTCTCGGAGGGTGAGGAGGCCAAGAAGGGAAACCGGGTGGGTGTGGCCGACGATTTCGATGCCCGGGAGGCTTAGGAGGTAGGCGTGCATGAACGTCTCGACCGACGGCATTTTGGATTCACCGGGGTTGAAGCGACAGGTTTGGAGAAGCTCTCTTACCTCTTGGTCGCTCAGGTTTGGTTGGATGAGCGCCTTGGTGATGGGGGCGAATTTGCATTGGACGAGGCCGTCTTCGCCGAGGGTTTCCATGCTGAAGCCGCTCGCTTTCACCCAGAAACTGGTGTCGTCTACTCGTCCGCTGACGTTCCCTTCGGCCAGGATGGCCAGTTCTCGAGCGGGTTCGCCGAGGAAGTTGGCGAGGGAGACGAGGTCGTTCTGGAGGGGCATGAGGTTAGAAGAGAATACCGGCCTGGGCAGCAAGTCTATAGTCGGGGAGCCAGCTCCGCGGGCGTGAAAAGCGCTGTCAGGCCAGCGCAGTCCCACATGGGCTAGACATGATCGCGCATGTTGGCTAGTGTCTTCAAACCAAAACCGGCGACGTTGTTCAGACGCCCGTCGTCGAGCGCTTTGCGCAGCGCTGGTCCAGAATCAATTCCGAATTCTTGGAAGAGCCGCCTTGCGGTCTTGGCTCCGACGCCCGGGATCTTGACGAGATCGAGAACGGTCAGCGGAGCGGCATCTTCCCATTCCTTGAACTTGGTGCAGGTGCCGGTGTCCAGGATTTCCTTGATGTAGCTGGCGACCAGCCCACCGACTCCGGGAATGTCTTGGAGGCGGCCTTCCTTGCGGACAACTTCAATCGGTTGGGCGAGGCGCTCGATGCTGCTGGAGATGTGGGAGTATCGGGATGCGTGCGACTCGTCGTAGCCGGCGATGATGAGAAAGTCGCGAAGGTCACGGAGTTTGGCCGCCACCTCATGGTTTCTTAAGAAATCGTTTGTCGAATATTGGGACTCTTCCGCCACTTTGGGAATCCTACTCCCTACAACCACGCAATCTCATTCGAGGATCAGGGCGGTGGATGGCCTACCAAGTCCGGTCTCCGTACGTGGTCTGTACGTATTCGAGCTGAGCGAGGTGGCTTTGGGTGTGCCAGGTGCCTGCTCCCATCGCGGCGTAAAGGGGAATCGCACCCAGGTTGAAGGGCAGGGACGCCGGCGAAGGAAGGTCGCGATCGCCCCGGAGAGATTTGCGCTGACTAGCACGGGTACTTGGGAACTGACATACGGCCAGAGCAGTTTTGGTGCGGAGTGTTCCTTCAAACCAGCATCGAGCCGCTGACCATTGCGCTCCGTTGCTTGTATTTCAAGAAGCAGGCGGAGGCGCACAACGGGGGGTTCGACGGGTGGGCTACTCCGGTTATGAAGTAGCCCGGGTGCCTTTCTGAATTACCGCAGTAGCCACCCCACCGAGCATCATTGCGGAGGCGATGAGGAATCGTGCGTCGATCTTCTCCGATAAGAACAGCACGCCGCCGATCGCCACGATTGCGGGAACAGCAAGCTGGGTGATCGCGGCGCGGGTGGCGGTGAGGTGGGGAAGGACAGAGTACCAGAGCACATAGCCGATTCCCGACGTGACTGCCCCGGAGACCACCGCGAGCCCGAACCCATAGGACGTTGCTTGCGTATGTCTCAACCCAGGTATCGCCACCAAAGTGGCCATGGGGAGGGCTCTCATAAAGTTGTCCGCGGTGGCGAGGGTCGGGTTCGTTGCGAGCTTGCCGCGAAGCGAATAGAGGCCCCATGCGGCACCTGCGGTGATCATGAGCAGCGCGCCGACCGGGGAAGGAGCGTGAAGTCCCGGAAAGACGAGGATGATAAGTCCGGTTTGGGCGATGACGAGACCGAGCCACTCGGCTGGCGAAGGGCGCTCGCCCTTCCAGATCCCGACCCCGATCATCGTGAATTGGACCGAGCCGAACAGGATAAGTCCGCCGGTACCCGCAGAGAGATTCACGTAGGCAAGCGAGAAGGCGATGGCATACAGGAACAAGAGCGCACCCGACAGCCAACTCCCGTTGCCCCAGGGCCTTGCTTTCTGGGTCAGCCCGCTTACGAGGCAGAGTGCGATCACGCCGGTTGCGATACGGACGACCGTGAAGTTTTCTGGTTCGATTGAGTGTCCGGCCAGCGCTAGGCGGCAGAGCACCGAGTTCGAAGCGAACGCGATGAGAGTGAGGAGAGTCAGGAGCAGGATTCGTGGGTTCAACGAGTCGTAAGCTTACAGGGCTTAGGCCACTGCCGGCACGAAGAGAACCGTGACATGGTGCTCGTCCTCGAATTCAGTCTCGATGTTGGCGTAGATGTTGATGGTTACTTCGCGAGGGATGTCCTTGCCATTGCGGGTGGCAACTACCGGCACGTACCACCATTCGGATTCTTCTCTTACGCCGTCTTGGATTATTTCGAAGCTAAGTCCGCCATTGACCTTTTGCAACCGCGTATCAATCATCTGGATAAGAGTTTCTTTGTTGATCGATTTCCTCACTTTAGGATCCGCCGGATTTCCTCCGCGTCCCGGATAGCTTCAAGGGCGTCTCGGGCGTTGACTGCGATTCCTGGTCGATAGTCCGCGTCCTCTCGACGTTGTCGCAGGCGGCGGATAGCAGTCTTGATTTCCCTTCGTTCGCCTAATTGTAATCCACCAATGGTGTCGACGTAGGTTGGAAGTTTTGCGTGGTCGGGATTTTGCCATCCGCGAGCAAATTGAGTGCCAGCCGGGATTCTCGACACAACTAGAGCATAGGTCGCATATTAGGCTCGGCCACAAGCCGCACGATGATGCAGCAGATTTCCAGATTGGATGAGATGCCTCGCAGCGTCCCGGTGGGCTTCCGAAAGCTCCTCCCAGGTCATCCGAGTGAGGTTACCCAGGGCTTAAGGTATGTTGCGTTCCACCTGCAATGAAGATTCTTACTTTCAAAAAGACCATCGGTCTGGTCTTGTTCGCCACTGCCGCTTCCCTCCAGGCTGCACCTATTCCGGCCGAATGGACGGCTCGCTACGATGCAATCGGAAAGGCTTTGAAGAGCGGAGATTTTGCGGGCTTTAAGAAGATGGTTGCCAAGGAATACTCCTGGGTGCAACCAGGTGGAAAGATACTTGCTCGCGAAGCGGCGATGGCTGAGTTCGTGCCTCTTTTTAAGGCCAAGAAGATCGTGGGCAAGGAGTCGGTGAAGGGAGTGAAGAAGCGAGGCGACTTGGTGGACGTTTCCTACGATTCGAGATTTACGGTTACCTTCGCAGGCAAGAAGCCGCAAGGCTTCCACGAAGTGGGAGTGGATACTTGGAAGAAGTTTGGCAAGACCTGGCAGATCGTGAAGACGGTGGACACGGTATCCGAAGAAGTGCCAGCGAAAAAGTAGCCTCCTCAAGTTAGAATTGGACGCATGTTTTTGTCTGCGCTGTCGGAGTCGGCCGATTAAATTTCCCGTCCTTGAAACCGAGCGTTTGGTTCTTCGGGAAATCGTTTCTTCGGATGCGGAGGATCTGTTTGCATTTCGCAGCGATGCCGAGGAGCAGGAGTACAACGGCGGTCCACTGATTTCTCGTGGCGAAGCAGATCAACTTATCCGAGAGCTTGCCGTGAAGTTTCGGGACGAGTCGAGTTTGCATTGGGGCCTGACCCTTCGAGAGGAGGGCAGAGTCGTTGGTCTCTTCGGCTACTCAAATCTCTCTCTCGAGCATCGACGATCGGAGGTTGGGTACGACTTGGCTCGGTCGCTTTGGGGCAATGGCTATGCGTTGGAGGCGATGCGAGCGGTCCTTCGACATGGATTTGAGACGATGAATTTGAATCGCATCTATGCGGTACCGCGGAGCGACAACCTCTCGTCGGTAAAGCTGCTCGAGCGACTTGGATTCAAGCTCGAGGGAGTCCATCGGGATGAGTTCTTTTTCGATGGCGTGTTTCGCGACGAATCGCTCTTTGCCCTACTCAAGCGGGACTCGGAATACGCCGGCGTCTAGGCCTTCGCGTCCACACATTTGGAACCTGACTGGCGCAGCACCCACTCTGGGGTGCAGGAGGAGACGGCACCAAACCTGGGGGCGCCGGAGCGACCCCCGGGGCTGAGATACTGCGATCTCCTTCGGGATCAGGAGGTTCCGTTCGATTACCCGAGGCAAGTTCAAACGATGGGTATCGTATGCCGCATGATCGAGATCGTTGAGTACAGGCCAGCTTGGCCGCAAGAGTTCTCGAAGATTGGGGCTGAAATCCGCAATGCGCTCGGCAATCAGGCAATTGCGATCCATCACATCGGTTCGACCAGCGTGCCCGGGCTGGTCGCTAAGGACGTGATCGATGTGCAGATCACGGTGGCTACCCTAGGCGACGAAGCCGCGGGCAAGATGGAAGCGGCGGGATACGAATGCCTGCCGTTCCGAACTGACCATTGCCCTCCAGGCATGACGTTGGCGGAAGAAGAACTCCAGAAGATGATGTTCAGGCGCGACGGGCGGCGGACGAATATTCATATGCGGGCGGAGGGGCGATTCAATCACGAGTATCCGCTACTGTGTCGCGATTACCTTCGCACTCATGCCGGCGCGGCAGACTCGTATGGAAAGATCAAGCAGGAGCTGGCTCGCTACTTTCCCGAGGACGTCGAGGCATACTATGACATCAAGGATCCCGTGTTCGATGTGTTGATGGCGGGGGCTCGCGATTGGGCGGAATGGACCGGTTGGGAAGTGCCGCCGACCGACGCTTAGTCTCGAAGGCGGCAAACTAGTCCTGATCTTTCAGCCATTTTAGGCTTGGCGGGCTTGGCATAATATCCTCGATGGAACGGCAGGTTCACGGGGTAGAGGTCTACGGACTCGAGGTTGGGGAGCGCTCCGAATGCGCTCACTGGCATAGTGAGCGAGACATCGTCGCCATCCGCTTTCCGTGCTGCGATCGATACTACGCGTGCCACGAGTGTCACGATACTGATCACGAGCCGCAACGTTGGCGTCGGGACCAGTTCGAAAAGCTAGCGATCTTGTGCGGAGCTTGCGGCCACGAAATGTCCATCTCTGACTATTTCGGTTGTGGCGACCGATGCCTCAAGTGTCAGGCGGATTTCAATCCCGGATGCCGGTTACACCATCACCTCTACTTCGAGGTTTGAAATCAAGGCAGGTTCGACCCAAAGCCGCCCCGGCCAACCCAAGACCGACCACGGGGAGGCAGTGCCAGACGAGGATGTGAACCATGCCTTCGTTCTGGCAAACGAATCGTGTTCCCAAGCAAGCGAGCGCACTCGCTGAGAGTGCCGACAGCAAACCTACCAATGCATAAGCCATCGGCGCTGCCCTGCGGGCCATCCAGAACAGGGTCAAACAGGGCAGGAAACCTAGGGCGACAATGTTTCGAACGCACCGAATCCCAACTCCAGCGCTGAGTCCGCCATTCAATAGGAGGGTCATCGAAATCAGAATGAACCATGCCAGCAAGGTGAGGGTCGGGATCCTGGTTGTCCAGGGGCCGTGCCTCCCGGGGATGCTTAGCACCAGAGCTGAGCCTGCCGACGAGGCAGTGAGCGCACCCAAGAGGAGGGCTTGCCAAACAAAGACAGGCCGCCGGAATGCCGAAATCAGGTCGGGTCGACTGCCAAGGACGAAGACGCCAAGGGCGACGAGGCCAACCGAGAGGAGCATCCAACGAAGGAACTGAGTTCGGGGGGCTGGGATCGGGGAGACGGGGGTCCCACGGTGGGCCAGATCTTGGATCAGAGCTTCCGTTTTCATCGGGGTCCCACTCCAAATAGCCTTCGCATTGCCTCGTAGCCTCGAAAGGCGGTTACCTTCACTGCGCTCTCTGACATCCCGGTCTCGGCAGCTACCTCTTTGACCGAGAGGTCTTTCACCTTGAGAAGCTCAATAACCCGTCGCTGCTTTTCGGGGAGTTTGGCCAGCGCCGATTGAAATGGGCTGCCCCTTTCACAAGGTGGTTCAGAAAGGGCTTCTGCTTCGATAAGCGCGACCTCGCGTGAAACTGTTCGGCGATGTCGCCGAAAGTGATCCGAGGTCCGGTGCTCGCATATGGCATACAGCCACGGGCCGAGCGGCCGACCTGGGAGGTAGGAATGGCGGGCTTGATGGATGCTAATCAGAGTCTCCTGGAGGACATCTTCGACGACATCGTCGCTCTCGATTCGGCGCGCGAGGAATGCGCGTGCAATCGTAGAGGCTTCCCGAAGGAATCTCTCGTAGGCATCAACGTCCCCCTTTTGAGCCTGCGCTAGGAGGATGGCCAATTCTAGATCGCGTTGCGAATCCAAATCTCTTGTCATTGCGTCCGGCGGCTCGCCGCGGTTACAAGATTTTGAACACAATTCCTGTAACGGATGTCCCCAAGGTGAGCGCAATGGGTCTCCGTGGGATCTTCGTTGCGTGACACTCTTCGGCGCTGGGGCGCCTTTATTCCGATCGTGAGCATCCCAATGGCGGCGGTGATGGTCGGGGCGATTGTTACCGTGCACTGGCCGTTCGGGTTCAGCTCGATCAAGCTTCAGGAGATCACGTCGACGGGGCCGAAGTTTGGTCCCACCGGATATGAGGTGCCCCTCTTGTATCTGGCGTGTTTGGCCAGATTGGTTGTCGGCGGATCGGGTCCCTATTCGCTTGGCATTCGGGGGAGGAAGCAATGATCTCGCTGGCCTTGGCGATTCTCGTGCAGCCGCGATTCAAGGCGGTTGCCTTCGACTACTTTGTGCTCTTCAATCCGAATTCGGTGGTGCCAGCGGTGGAAAAGGACTTCCCGGGCAAGGGCTTGGAGTTTACGAAGGCATGGCGGAACAAGCAGTTCGAATACTGCTACCTGCGATCGATCACGGGTCACCACCGGGACTTCTTCAAAGTAACGGAGGATGCGCTCGTGTACACGGCAAACGCGATGCGGCTCCAATTGACACCTGCGTCGCGGAAGCATCTACTGAACGCTTATCTCAATCTGCGGCCTTGGCCAGATGCAGTCGAGGGGCTTCGACGACTTCGTGCTTCTGGCGTCAAGATCATCACGGTCGCCAACTTCAGTCGCAAGATGCTGGTCGCGAACGCTACCCACGCAGGGATGAAGGATCTCTTCGACGACCTGCTGAGTACGGAGACGAACGGCAGCTACAAGCCCGAAAGCCGTGCGTATGCGTTGGCGATGAAGAGACTGCACCTCAGGAAGTCGGAGATCGCCTTCGCGGCTTTTGGTAGTTGGGATGCCTATGGTGCGAAGAGCTTTGGCTATGCGACCTGGTGGGTGAATCGCTTCTCTCTTCCCAGAGAAGAGCTAGATGCTCGGCCGGATGGTCAGTCGGTGGAGATTGGAGGTCTGGTTGACTTCGTACTTGGCAAAGATCGCGTCTCGTCCGAGAGTCCATAATCGGGACCATGCACAGCCGACGCGATTTTCTCCGGTACGCCGGAGGCGCATGCCTCGCCAGCGCTTCGCCCCTCACGAGCGCCTTGATGAATATGGACTTCTCTATCGATTCCAAGTCGGTGCGATGCATCAATGTCGTGAACTTCATTCGCGGGGTCGAACCGCGCTTCTCAACCGACCTGCTGCTTCCCGTACAGAAGCAGATGGAATTGGTGCTGGAGCACAAACTGCCGGCCACGTGGTTGCTTCAGTTCGACGCGCTCGTTGCCGGTCCGTTCGTCGAGTTCCTGAAGAGCCACATGGCCAAAAACCACGAGGTTGGTTTCTGGTTTGAGATGAACGAGATGCACTGCAAAGCCGCAGGCGTCGATTGGCGGGGAAGGCCGGGATTCGAGTGGGATCACTTTCCACCGGTGGCGTTTACCATCGGCTATACGCCGGAGGAGCGGATCAAACTCGCGGATACCGCGATGGGGCGGTTCAAGGAGATTTGGGGTCACTACCCGTCTTCGGTGGCGAGTTGGAACCTGGACGCGATCACCATGCAGCACCTCGTCGAGCACTATGGGGTGGATGCGTTTGCGGTGTGCCGAGATCAGATCGCGACCGATGGATTCACGATTTGGGGTGCGCCGATCGCCGGTTACTACCCGAGCAAGGTCAACTGCTGGAGCCCCGCTCTTGACAAGAAGAACCAGATCAACTCGCCCGTATTCCGAATGCTGGGGCAGGACCCGGTTTACTACTACGACACTCATTTTCATTTGCCCGATGGGAAGGTGATTCGGGAGCCGGATACGATGGAGCCGGTTTGGACTTCGGGCCGCTCGGAGCGTTTCATCAAGCACTTCTTGGGCATGATCTCGGATTCGCCGAGTCTTGACTTCGCTTACGCGCAACTTGGGCAGGAGAACAGCTTCCCTTGGCCCGATCAGGCGGAGGCGTATCCGAAGCAGATGATTGCGCTAGCCGAGCTTCGCGATAAGGGCGAGGTGCATGTCGAGACGATGGGCGACACCGGGCGACGGTTTAAGAGGGCGTTCAAGGTAACGCCACCGCAAGCCCAGATGATGCTCGAAGACCCGTTCAGCAACACCGACCCGGCCGAGAAAACGATTTGGTACCAGAGCCGCTTCTATCGGGCGAATCTGCACTTCAAGGGCGATCTGGTTTATCTTCGCGACCTAACAATTTATAGCGATGAGAACGCTCAGCCCTTCCTCAACAAGGCGACCCGGCTCAACGACGTCGAGCAGCGTATGCCGCCGATTCTCGATGGGTTCCACTGGCGGAAGGATGGGGAGTCGCCGGGCGCGGGCGGTTTCTTCATGGTCGATGGGAAACGAGTGGCCGCATCCGGCCCACCCCGAGTTCGCCAGGACGGTAACCGGCTGGAGGTCGAGGTGCCCCTTCAAGGGGGTTTTGGTCTTCACCTGGAATTTGGCGAGCGAGGACTCTCGATTCAGTCGGCTGGCAATCTCTCGCTTTCCTTTGAGTGGGATCCCGCGAAGGCTTCTCTGGTTAGCATTGAAGGGCACCGCGCGCACTACCGATGGCAAGAGTTCGAATACTCGATCGGTGTTGAGAACGCCACCCCGAAGGTGAGCCCAGATGGTTGGGTCGCAACCGCTGACCGATCGCAGATTAGGCTGAATATTGGGGGGATATGATTGTGGAGGACCTGCTCTTCACCTAAACAAACGGGGCAGCAGTTCGGAGAGGTTCCTTCGCCAAACCATCCACGTGTGGCCGCCATCCGATTCGCTGAGCGAGACGTTCAAGCTCTTTGCTTTCAGCCAGTCGACCATTTTGCGGTCGGTCGCCAACAGAAAGTCGGACCTGCCGCAAGAAACGAAGAGTAGGTGGGGGTTGGGCAACCGGGTGGGAAACCAGTCGTCCCATGTCCCGCCATAAACGATAAACGCGCCGCTGAGGGCGCCGACCGAGCCGAAGAGATTCGGGTGAGTGAGCCCGATCTGCAGTGCTTGGGCTCCGCCAAGGGAGGCCCCGGCAATCGCTCGAGAGAGGGGACCTTTTTCAACTCGGTAGCTTCGCTCAACGGTTGGAATGATCTCATCGGCCAGGTTCTTGGTGAACGCTTCATTGCTCTGTCGCTGGACCGATGGGACGCCAAATGCCTTGGAGATATGGTCACCAGGATCGGCGAATCCGTACCCGAGGGGGAAGACAATCAGCATCGGCTTTGCCTGATGCCTAGCGATGAGGTTGTCAAGAATTACGTCGGCCCTGCCCGCACTGATCCACCCGGAGGCATCCTCCATTACACCGTGCAGGAGGTAGAGGACCGGATACTTGGCTTTGCCCGCTTCGTAGCCTGGAGGCGTGTAGATCAAGAACTCGCGAGGATCGCCCAGGGAAGGCGACTTGTACAAGTGACGGTGGATGACCCCGTGGGGAACGTCGTTCAGCTCCCAGGTAAGAGTCGGGGGGCCCGGCACATGGAGCAGACTCTCGCCACCGCCTGCCACCGCGTTCTTATGATCGGCGTTCGCGGGATCCGGCATCTGGAGTCCGTCGACGGCAAAGGTGTATGGGTAGAAGTCGGGCTCCAAGGGTCCGACCGTTATGGACCAAATACCGTGATCGTCCAGAGTCAAAGATTGGAGTTTCTCGCCCTCGAGAGACAGCTTGACTTGCTTTGCATTTGGGGCTCGGAGGCGGAAGGTGACGGTTCTATCGGGATGGACTTTGGGACTATTCTGGGCCGGGGCGAACGGTGCCAGGACGAGAATTAGGAAGGCAAAGAATGATTTCATTTCACGGTTGGCTTTGGGATTGAAGGTTAGGAGCGTACCCCTCCAGAACTCGATCGGCTGGCAGAAAGGTCGTGCGGGTAGGCGTCTAGAGATGTACAATGGCGTCCTCATTGCTTTGGAGGTTCGTCGATGCTTTCCTTGTCGATTGTCTTGCTTTTGGGTCACTCGACCCCTCAGATCCCAGCTCATATAGGCGTTCAAGAGCATGGGAAGCTCGGAACGTGGTACTGGAGTTCGTCGGCCGCCAGGGTGCTGGAGGAGGACGACGACGGGGACGGCGAAAGCGCTCCCCGTAGACAATACTTTCCGAAGACGGATTGGCTAAACACGGCTAAGAGTTCGATTACCCTCGGGAGCAATACGAGCGTTCAAGTGAACGGCAATGCTTCGGGTGGAAACATTCCGGGGGACGCAGCCAACGAGCCATCTCTCTCGGTTGATCCCACGAATCCAAATCACTTGATCGTTGGGTGGCGACAGTTCGATCACGTTGCATCCAACTTCCGCCAGGCGGGCAATGCGTACTCGCTGAACGGTGGTCAAACCTGGATCAATCAGGTGGTCCTCACGCCCGGGCTGTTTCGAAGCGATCCCGTTCTTGGGGCCAATGCGGACGGCAAGTTTTTCTACAACAGCCTCCGCGAGACGTTCTTCACGGATGTGTTTGGGTCTACCAACCAGGGGCAAAGCTGGCTACTTCAGGGCCCAGCAACGGGTGGTGACAAGCAGTGGATGACGATCGACCAGACGTCGGGAATCGGCCGCGGCTTCATGTACGAATCGTGGAGCACGGCGGGCAATAACTATGGCGGGCGGCAATTCAGCCGGTCGACCGACGGTGGCGCGACGTGGCTCAACCCGATCAACATTCCCGGCTCTCCCATTTGGGGGACGCTGGATGTGGCGAAGAACGGGAACCTTTACCTCTGCGGTTTGGGCAACAATAGTTTCGAATTTTGTCGCTCAACCAACGCCCAAAACTCCGCCCAGGTGCCGAGCTTCGATTTGGTCAAGCCGGTTAACTTGGGCGGCGCGATCGTGTTTGGATCGAGCATCAATCCGGCGGGACTTCTCGGTCAGGCTTGGATCGCCACCGATAAGTCGGCGGGTCCATTTAGCGGCAACATCTACATGGTTTGCTCGGTTGGGGTCGACAATCAGAACCCATGCCAGGTGAATTTCGCCCGAAGCGTCGACGGCGGCCAGACTTGGAGCAATCCTAAGACGCTGAACGACGACCTTCCCAACCGTGGCGCAAGCCACTGGTTTGGGACGCTGGCGGTCGCTCCGAATGGGCGGCTCGATGCGTGTTGGTATGATAACCGGGCAAATCCGGCCATCTCCGACTCGGCGCTATTTAGGAGCTCATCTTACGACGGCGGGACGACTTGGACGCCGAGCGTACAACTCAGCCCTTACTTCAATCCAAATATCGGCTATCCCAATCAATCGAAGATGGGTGACTATTTGGGCATGATTTCGGACTCACGGTCCGCGAATATCGCCTACAGTGCGACGTTCAATGGGGAGGAGGACATTTGGTTCCTGCACGCCACTCCGACTGCAACCCAACCGGTCAATGCCACCGCCATTTCCACCTACGAAGGGATCTATGCGGGTGGCCAGCTCAGCGATATTTGGAGCCCGGACGGAAAAACATACAATGTCACGTCCTCTAAAATTGTGCAGCTTGGGGATGCGACGTCGGTGCAGGCCCTCTTCAAGCTTCCGATTACGGATGTGGCCAGCCTTGGGATAAAGTTGCGCGCGATAACGACTTTGCCGACAACCGGGATGGTTTGGCTTTACAACTGGAAGACGAACCAGTACGACTTCCAACAGTCGTTCAAGTGGCCTGGACGGTTGTCCAAGGACTTGACCGTGAACTTCAAAGTTCTTTCGGATACCTACGTCGATGTCAACCGAAATGTCCAATGTGTGGTTCGGTTCTTAGTGCCAACTCGCCTCGGCGTTGGTGGTCTAAAAACTCAGTTCGACCTCGTTCAGTTGCTGTACGGATGAACGTCCAGACCTATCTATTCTTTCGGGGCGACTGCCGAGAGGCGATCGAACTCTATCAGCGAGCGTTAGGAATGACGACTTCGTTCCTGCAGACCTACGGAGATGGTGCCCCTCGGCCGATCCCGGAAGGTTGGGAGGACAAGGTGTTTCACGCGACCGTGAAGTTCGGCGAGTCGGTGGTCAATTTCAACGACACTCACCCGCACGAGCAACTGCCATTTGGTGGCTTTGCGATGCTCGCCCATCTCGACTCGGCGGCGGAGGCTGAGAAAGTGTTCGATGAGCTTAAGGTGGGCGGGGAAGTGGTGATGCCCATCCAATCGACCCCTTGGGCGCCTCGATATGGAATCGTGCGAGATCGGTTCGGAGTGACCTGGAAGGTTCAGGCTTAGGAACTGAGATAGACTCGCGGCAAGCATGCTCCTCACCGCTCTGCTTTCCTCACTTCTTTTGTCAGCCAGCACGAAGGCAGTCCCGATCGACCGGCATGCGTTGGTCTCGCGGCACAATGTCGTCCTCACCAAGTTCAACGGGGAGGCGCCGTTGCAGGTCGGAAACGGCGAGTTCGCGTTTGGGATGGACATCACCGGGCTGCAGACCTTTGCCCCGTTTAACACGATGTCCCAGTGGGGGTGGAACAGCAGTCCGCTGCCTCCCGGGCAGAAGGTTGAGGACTATCAGGGGCAGGTTTGGGATACCCATGGGCGGCCGGTCCGGTATCCGATGGAGGATCCGGAGCACGCAGAGCTATCGTCTTGGCTGGCGGCCAATCCGCACCGAATCAACCTGGGGCGAGTGGGGCTGGAGCTCAAGAAGAAGGACGGCACTCGGGTCTCGCAGGACGACCTCCAGAACCCGAAACAAACTCTCGAGCTCTGGACGGGCATCGTTACGAGCCACTTCGAAATCGAGGGTGAGCCGGTAACCGTTACCACGGCCTGTGACCCGAAGACAGACACGGTGGCCGTTCATATCGAATCACCATTGGTGGCAGCGGGTCGACTGTCGGCATTTTTGGATACTCCGGGCAACAGCCCCCTTCAGTTTGCGAATTTCGTCGGCGACTCCAGTTGGCCGAGCCCGATTGACCTGCGGAGTTCCAGCAAGACTCGAGCCAACGTGGTTCGGAAGATCGACGAAGATGTGTATCACATCAGTCTCTCCTGGAAGGGAGACGTCGAGCTATTGAAGCCCGACCCGAAGGCGGCGTTTCCGATCGAAATCGTGAGCGCTAGGTACGGCGCCAAAGACATGTGGATGGACGTCACCGAGCGGGTGAAGAACGCGGTGCGAGACGGCCGGGTCGCCCTGCGGGTGACGAATTGGGATGGCATCGACCCGGCGCCGAAGGTCGAGAAAGACCTCGTTGTGACTTACCTCTCGGGTGGGAAGACGATGCACGCTTCGGCGCATGAGAACGATGAGATGCGGATCGGGCCGACACCGCCCCACGGCCTCGTCCTCCAGCCGGGCAAGGGCTCCAATTCGTTTTCTTTCGTCTGCGCGTTCAGTCCGAAGCCGCTTCCAACTGACGTCTCCAATGCGGAGAAGGTATTCGCGGCGTCGCGTAAGGCGTGGCCCAAGTATTGGAAAGGCGGCGGAGCGATTGACCTTTCGGGGAGCGCCGATCCTCGGTGGAAGGAGCTCGAGCGGAGGATCGTGCTCTCCCAGTATCTGATGAAGGTCAACGAGGCGGGCTCATTGCCGCCTCAAGAGAGCGGGCTCGTGAACAACGGTTGGTTTGGCCGATTCCACATGGAGATGATGTGGTGGCACGCCACTCATTGGGCGCTGTGGAATCACTGGACCGAACTCGACAAGAGCCTCAATATCTATGAGAAGTTGCTGCCTAAGGCCAAGAAGCTTGCTCAGTCACAGGGTTATAAGGGCGCTCGGTGGCCGAAATGCATCGGTCCCAATTTCGTCGAGTGGCCCCATCAAATCCACAGTTTGCTCATCTGGCAACAGCCCCACCCAATCTTCTTTGCCGAGCTCGACTATCGAGCTCATCCTACGAAGGCGACCTTGAAGAAGTGGCAGCCGATCGTGGAGGCAACTGCCGACTTTCTGTCCACATATGCCTTCTTCGACAAGGCCACTCAGCGCTACGTTTTGGGTCCTCCCATCTTCCTGGTATCCGAAAACACCGATCCGAAGACGACTCAGAATCCGACCTTTGAACTGAGCTATTGGCGGTTCGGACTGCGGATGGCTCAGGAGTGGCGGAAGCGTCTTGGGCTGGCTATTCGGACCGATTGGGAGAAGGTTCTAAAGGGGCTGGCACCGTTGCCGGAGCTGGACGGAATGTATGTGCTTCATGAGGGCGTGAAGGACATGTGGACGAACTGGAACTTCGAGCATCCCGCCCTCACTGGGGTGTACGGCTTGCTTCCCGGAGACGGAGTGGACAAGGCGGCGATGCGCCGAACCCTCGACAAGGTCACCTCGGTTTGGCGGTGGGATCACACCTGGGGATGGGATTTTCCGATGCTTGCGATGTGTGCCGCTCGATTGGGCGAGACAGACCGAGCGGTCGATCTCTTGCTACACCCGGCGGCAGGCTTCCAGTTCGACGAACGCGGTCTCGCAACCGGCGGCCCGTTCCCGTATTTCCCATCGAATGGCGGCTTGCTTTACGCGGTGGCGATGATGGCCCGGGGTTGGGACGGCGGTCCGAAGACGAATGCGCCGGGCTTCCCGAGAGGGAAGTGGAGCGTGAGGTGGGAGAACCTGAGCCCGGCGCCGTAGTCCGTGCAAACCTCACCCGAGCGGCCTAGTTTCAGTATATTTGCGGGGTCGCGAAATCAGGACTTGCATTCTTAGCAATTCATCCATATAATGCTGTAAAACGTTTCGCGAAACGTTTCGGAACCGAATGGCCGCCACTATCAAGGACATTGCAAGGCATCTCAATATCTCCGTCAGCACGGTAAGTTACGCGCTGAACGGGGGGCCGCGCAATGTGCCCGCGGAGGTGAAGGACAAAGTCTTCGCGGTGGCTCGGGACCTGAATTACCGTCCGAACCGGGTCGCTCGATCGATGATCACCGGTCGCACCCACACGATTGGCATCGTTCCCCCGGAGATCGTCGACAACGCTCTCCTCAGTCCGTACCTTCAATTGGCGATCAACGGCATCTCGAACGAAGCCGGTCGCCTGAACCAGGACATTCTGCTTTTCACGCGTCACAAAGACAAGCCGCACGAAGAGATGCTTTCGACGCTCGTGGATGGCCGTGCCGACGGCGTGATCTTCATCGCTCCCGACATGGGCAAGAAGACGATGGAGCTTGCGACCGCCCATCACCTGCCCTGCGTGATCATTTCGGGCGAGGGCTTGGAAGGGGTCGCATCCTTCAATGTGAACAACGAGGTGGGCATGGCCCAAGCCATGCAGCACCTGTACGACTTGGGTCACCGAAAGATCGCCCACGTCACCGGGCGACTCGATCAGCAGGACGCGCTGATGCGACTTCAGAGCTACAAGGAATTTCTCGCGACCCATGGTTTGCCCCAGCGAGACGAGTGGATCTACGAGGGGCGGTTCGACATCGAGGGCGGCAAAGTGGCTTTAAAGAGCTTTATGAACCTTGCCGAGCGCCCAACGGCGATCACCTGTGCCAACGATGAGATGGCGATTGGCGCCCTCTTCGGTGCGCTGGATCTCGGGATCAAGGTTCCCGAGGACCTCAGCGTGGTTGGCTTCGACGCAGTCGACGCAGGTGCGCACGCTTACCCACCCCTCACCACCGTCAAACAACCTATCGGAGAACTCAGCGGCGCTGCCTTTCGAGCATTGAACGACCTCATCGAGGGCCGCGCGCAACCGATTAACACCGTTTTCAGAACCGAGCTATTGATCAGATCATCGACCGCTCGTCCAAAGGAGGACAGCTTGTGAACAAATCCCGTGCATTTACACTCATTGAACTACTCGTCGTAATCGCTATCATCGCGATTCTTGCCGCCATCCTCTTCCCGGTCTTCGCTCAGGCGAAGCTTGCTGCGAAGAAGACGGTTTCTCTTAGCAATTCCAAGCAGATTGGCCTTTCGAACCTCATCTACCAGGGTGACTTTGATGACAATCTGATCAAGGAATATTTTGGATTCCCCTCCGACTGTAGCTCTTGGGGCAGCACCTACTACAACTGGCGCTACGCTCTGCAGCCGTACATGAAGAGCAAGGGTCTCCTCGTGGACCCGACCAGCGACTACCAGAACCCAAACATGTGGCAGTTCGCCTTTGGTGACGGAGTTGATGCCGACACGGTGTACCTCGCTTCGAACTACGCCACCAACAATGGTGTCATCGGTTTCGCGAACGGTCGCTGTACGGGTGGCGCCACGCCCGAAGGTATGAGCTCTCTCGACCAGCTCGACGACATTGCGGGAACGATCATCATGTTGCCCACTCGAGCCCAGTGGAACGACTTGAAGATGGACTTCATCAGCAACGACTCGGCCTACACCGGTGGTCTTGCGCCGAGCTGGTGCGAAGTCACGCCCCCGGGTGGAGCGACTCAGACTTCGGTCTGTCCCCCCGTCGGAAACGGTCCGATCCATGCGATCGGCAAGCAGGCGTCCTTCGTCTGGTGCGACGGACACGCTAAGGTGAAGAACGTGATTGCCACGCTCCGAACCAATGACGCGATCAACGATGACTGGGGTGGCAAGTATACGAACTACGAGCACACCAACCAGAAGTACACCCAGCAGGATCGTATCAACATCGCCAACACCGCTTACCCTGAATATAAGTAAGCACCTCTCCCAGTCCGCCACCGCCCCTTTGGGGCGGTGGTTGGCCGGCCACGGAAGGATCGTATGAGAAAAGCATTACCTCTCTTTTTGATTTCAATTGTCGCGTCCCTTGCGGGCTGTGGTCCCCAAGAAGTGAAATACCCGCCGGTCACGAAGGACCCAAATAAGAGCGGCATCCCCGGAGTCCCGAATAGCGCAAATATTCCGGATAAGGCGAAGGAAGCCATGAAGGGACTGAACGGCGCCAAGAAATAGGTTTCGATGGAATTCGACGTAGCGATTATCGGCGGAGGGCCGGGCGGTTCGACCTGTGCCGGCTTCCTCAAGAAATACAAGCCAGACCTAAAAGTCGCTATCTATGAGCGCGAGGTTTTTCCTCGCGAGCACGTTGGCGAAAGCCAGCTTCCCGTCATCGGTGCGATTCTCGACGAATTGGGCGTTTGGGATCGTATCGAGGCGGCAGATTTTCCCGTCAAGATTGGTGGTACCTATCGTTGGGGCAACAGCGACGATCTTTGGGACTTCCACTTTCTGCCCAACGGCGTTTTCACCGAGGAGCCCAGACCTGCCAAGTTTCAGGGGCAACGGCTTGAGACTGCCTTTCAAGTCGATCGAAGTATCTACGACAAGATCCTGCTCGACTTCGTGAAAGAACTCGGCGCTGATGTCACCGAAGGGATGGGCGTCAAGATGATCAAGCGCACCGGGGACCATGTCGACGGATTGGTCCTTGCCGACGGAACCGAAGTTCAGGCCCGATACTACATCGACGCAACCGGCCACTCTGGCATCTTGCGCAGGGCGATGGACGTGGGCATCGAAGAGCCGAGTTCGCTCAAGAACGTCGCGTTCTGGGACTACTGGCAGAACGCGGAATGGGCAGTGACGCTTGGCGTCGGCGGCACCCGCATTCAGGTCATGTCGGTCGGTTACGGCTGGCTCTGGTTTATTCCGATCAGCCCCACGCGCACGTCACTTGGCTTCGTTTGTCCGGCCGACTATTACAAGAAGAGCGGCCTCACGACAGAGGAACTCTATCTCAAAGCGATCGCCGACGAGCCTCGGATTAGCGGTTTCGTCAAGAACGCGGAGCGCGAGAACGACTTTAAAACCACCAAGGATTGGTCGTTTGTCTCCGAGCGGATGACCGGCGAAAACTGGATGCTGGTGGGCGAAGCTGCTGGCTTTGCCGACCCGATCCTTTCCGCAGGCCTCAGCCTAACCCACGCATCGGCGAGGGAAGCTGCCTTCACGATCTTAGAGTTGGATCGAGGCGGCGACAAGCGGTGGTTGTTCGACGAATACTTCGGCCGAAACCGACGCCGAGTCCTTCAGCACATCCGTTTTGCCGACTACTGGTACGCGGCCAACGAGCACTTTAGCGACCTGAAGGAATACACCCGGGAGATCGCCCGAGACGCGGGCCTTGAGTTGGATGCCGACAAGGCGTTCCAATGGCTGGGCACCGGCGGCTTCATTGAAGAGGACATCGGGATCGGTGGCCTTGGGACGGTGAGTTTCGACGCGCTTCACCAGATCGTGAATCGAATGTCTCAAGAACCGAGCAAGAACGCGTTTGCGGGCTACAACGGGTTTGAACTCAACTTCAAGGGTGCGGCGAAGGTCAAGCTTCCCCACTACGAGGATGGCAAGGTCTTGGAGGTCCCCGCGTACTCGCGAGATGGAAAGATTCTGCCGCTGAGCAATGTGATTGGTTGGCTCGTGAAGGGATTGGAATTCAACCCCAAGATCACGGAGGCGCTGAAGTACGTGATGCGGGAGCTCCGGGCGATCGGCATCCAATACAACCGACCCATTCACGACGGCATTCTGCAGAGTCTGGAAGCGATGATTCGTGACGGTTGGGCGATTCCCAAACGGTACGACTCGGGGGATTGGCTACCCGACATGATGCCGAAGGAGACGAGTTTCTTCCAGAAGAATCGGGACGAGAGTCTCCCAGTTGGACGACGAGCCTCCACCCTGACTTCCGACGAGTGAGCTACTTCGGTGTAACCCCATGTCAATTGCCAAACATGTGCCGAAGTGGACGCTCACCTTTAGCGACGAATTCGAAGGCCCCGCAGGGTCGGCACCTTCGACTGCCTGCTGGACGCGAGACTTGGGCGGCTGGGGTTTCGGCAATCACGAGCTTCAGAGCTACACCGATGGAGCCGGCAATGCATTTCTTGACGGTGACGGGAATCTGGTCATTGAAGCTCGTAAAGAGCCCACTACCGGGCCAGATGGTATTTCGTGCGACTACAGTTCCGCTCGTTTGCTAACGAGGGGCTTGTTCACCCAGCAGTATGGCCGAATCGAGGTCCGCCTCAAGCTTCCCGAGGGGCAAGGGATTTGGCCCGCGTTTTGGATGCTGTCCGATAATTTTGCGGAAATCGGTTGGCCCGATTGTGGGGAGATCGATATTATCGAGTCGGTTGGCGTTTTGGCGAAAACGGCTTACGGAACGCTTCATGGTCCGGGTTACTCGGGCGCGAATCCCTGCGGAGGAACTTGTCCCGCGGAGGCTTCCTATGCCGACGATTTTCACATCTACGCCCTTGAATGGAGCGCGGAGGGGATGTCGTGGTTTGTCGACGATCACCTGTACCACTCGGTAACCCCGGCCAGCGTCGCCCCCAATCCGTGGCCTTTTGACCAGCCGTTCTACATCATCATGAACTTGGCAGTGGGCGGAGATTGGCCGGGATATCCGGACGAGACCACCCAATTCCCCCAGCGGCTGACAGTTGACTACGTGCGAGTCTATCGAGAGCTTGGGCCGGAATCCGGCATTGAGATGCTCTAAGCAAGAGCGCACTGGCGATCAAGTGTTGCTCGGCCTCTCGCCCCTATCATGAGGGCATGGAAAGTGCGCTGAACATCCCCGAACTGCCGCCGAGAGCGGTGGCGAAGATTCTCTCGATCGTCGTCATTGCCTACTTAGCGATGATGGCTTCCAGCCTGGCTCCTGCCCTTCGAAGTTCCGCGGCCTCCGAGACGGTGTGCACCTGCACTCACTGCCCGGGCGGCGCCCTCTGCTGCTGCCACTGCCCCAAGTAAACAATATGAACAACACTGCCGAAATCGCCCATCCTCCCATCGTCTCCGAAGCCGAATGGCTCGAAGCCCGCGTCCGACTCCTTCAACGAGAGAAGGAGAACACGCGGGACTACGACCGAATCAACGCGGCACGCCGCCGCCTGCCCATGGTGAAGGTGGAGAAGGAGTATGTCTTCGAGGGACCGAACGGTCCCCTTGGACTCGCGGATCTCTTCGAAGGTCAGGCCCAGCTCATCGTCCACCACTTCATGTTCGACCCCGGCTGGGAGAAAGGCTGCCCCGGATGTACGGGCTTTACAAATGCGCTTGGCGATATCTCCGAACTAGAGCGAAAGAGCACGAAGCTGGTCGCGGTCTCGCGAGCTCCTTTGGCGAAGCTGGAAGAGTATCAGAAGGCGCAGGGTTGGACGCGGCCGTGGTATTCGTGCGGAGACGGAGATTTCAACTACGATTTCCACGCGACGCTGGACCCCGATCGCGCACCGCTCAGCTACAACTACAAGTCTGGCGACGAGTTAGAGAAGCTGTTCGGAAAGGTCGATCGCAAGGTCGAGACGTCGGGGTTCAGCGTGTTCTTCCGAATCGGCGACGACGTTTACCACACCTATTCAACCTTTGCCCGAGGCGGGGAGAGTCTGTCGGATGCGGTGCGACTTCTGGACATCACGCCCTACGGCCGGCAGCAGGCATTCGAGGATTCGCCGGAAGGTTGGCCTCAGCGGCCGACCTATGGCTAGTCCCCGGTGCGATCTACGACGAAGAATGGCAACATCGTTCTCAGCGTGAGGCCAAGCCCGTCGTAGATCTTTCTCGCCACCACGTTCTCCACTTCGGTATGGAGAAATGCGATGTCGCCCTGGCTCTCGATGTGATGAATCACGTGTCGGCTGAGCCGGGCGGCTAAGCCTTGGCCGCGATGGTCGGGGTGAGTGCAGATGGCGCTTACTTCCTGGTAGCCATCGAAGGCCATCCGGACGCCGCCCATCGCGGCAAGGCGACCACCGCGATAGATGCCAAAGTAGTCGCCGAGTTCAGCCGTCCCCTTCCGGAAGTAGGCCGGGTAGACGAGGGCGGTGAGTTCAAGCATGTCCGCGATTTGGGCAGCGCCCATCTTCACCGCCTCAGGTTCGGGTTCGGCGGGAGTGGTTGGGTCTTGCCAGACGTACTGGCACAGGTCGATGTTGCGGGCGATACGCCAGCCATGCCAATCCGAGGGCGTCACATTCAACATCCCCAACCGGTCTCCCGGGCGGGCGAGCCTTCTTAGGTCGGCCTCTGCCTCTGGATTGGATTCCGGGATCCCTGCGAACGGAGCAATCTCCGACGGGTATCGCCGGGCATTGCCTTCCACCTCGGCGAGATGGGCATGCCGGGTCATCAGGGAGCGCCACATCGGGTTATCGAGAGGAGTCGGCATCCCCTGATTATTCCCATATGCGGCTGGATTCCGCGGGTCGATCCTCCCCATAGAGGCCCCGCCCAAGCTTTCAACCGACATTGCGACAAATTGTCGAGAGCGCTTCCTGTCCTTCACCCATGGCCGTCTCCGCTTCCGATACCGCGAAGCGGTTCCATTTTCATAGCCGGGGGTCGCGAAGCGCCCCCCCGGACCGCCCGCCCCCAATGAACCCCGAAGTGGGTTCCACAATCCGAATCCCAAACTGCCTACACGAAATACTTTTCTTCGTATCCCATTTCGTTTTCGGCAAGGAAGTGCCGCGACTCGTCACTGGAAGAAAGCTTCAGGTGATGTTGCTCTTGCTTTGCGATGTACGCGAACATCATCGGAACATCCGATTGACTAACCGAAAATGCCTCGTAGCCTTCCTGCCATTTGAAGGGCCTTGAAGTCTTCGCGGACACCCAGATTGACGAGGATCTCTTAACGTCTCTGATCAGATCCGACAGCATCGCATTGGCCCGCACCTTAAGGAGCATGTGCACGTGATCGGAAACACCGCCAACACTCAAGGGTTGTGCGTTCAGATTAAGGGCGGTCGTCGATAGGTAGGCGAACAGTTCAGGTTTCAGTTGCTCCGAGATAAGCGGTGCCCTTTTGGTAGGTTGAGCAAACAACGTGAACACATTTAGATCCAGGTAGGTACTCATCGACTAGCAGATTATGGAACCCACTTGGGGGTTCGAAAGAATGGGCGCTACCGGGGGCGCTTCGCGACCCCCGGCTAAGAAAATGGAACCGCTTCGCGGTATCGAATACATAGTGCAACCGTTGCCGTTTTACGCCCGGGAAGGTCAATTCCAATCTCCGCTTCCATGAAGATCTGGGGTCGTTCGAAACGTGACGACCGTTCACTACAGGTCTCTCTCCTCAGGCGGTTCGGGCTACCTAGTCCATCCCAAACCAACGCTTTCGACGACTCGAACCGAACAACTTCTTCTCCGCCACGAGGTCTGCCGACGCCCCGTGGTAGGTGCTCCTGACCTCCGGCTGCGAAAGGAAGTCGACTTCCACCTTGCCGATTTGGCCAGCACCGAACTCGATGTAACAGAGGCCTTTGCCTCGGTGAGGCTCCGCCTCTCCACCAGTGAGCTCCGCAATGATCGAACTCGCGACCACCCGGCCCGCGCCTTCGGCGAAGACGCCCGCTTTCGGCGTGCCTTGACTCGCGCAATCACCGATCGCGTAGACCCCGGGAAACTTCGTTTTCAGGTTCGTCGGATCCACCGGAATCCAGCCCTTCTCGGTCAACCCGCTTTGGGCGATGACTGCAGGTGCGCAGTGCTTCGGCACTCCCAGAAAGAGATCGTAGGGAATGGTTGCTCCGTCGTCGAGGCAGATGGTTTTGCCATCTAGCGACTGAACGCATTTGTTGGGAATGTAGTTGATCCCTCGTTCTCCAAAGGCGGCAACCAAGGCCTTCGATGTCTCCGGCGACGGAGGAATTGGGCTGGCGAAGGGAGTCACAAAGCTGATCTGACACGCATCTCGAACCCCCTGTTGGGTTAGGTAGTCGTGCAGCATCAGGGCCGCTTCGGTAGGAGCCGGCGGGCACTTGTACGGGGTGCCGATCACACCGACAACCGCGTGGCCTTTTGTGAAGGTAGGCAAGATGTCGCGGATTCGCATGGCTCCCGGCACCGAGTAGAACTCGTTTCCATGCTCAACAAGGCCAGTGGTTGCCGCGAAATCGTAATCCGCGCCCAAAGCGATGACGAGTAAGTCGGCTTCGTAAACTCCGCCGCTCGTTGTCACCCGCTTGGCGACCGGGTCGATCGAGGTGATCGTGTCTTGCACGAACTGAACGCCCGGTTTGAGGATGTTCTTATAGGGGAGCCGAATTCCATCTGGGCTCTCCCGATGAAACATCGCATCCAGCTTCGAGAAGCCAAAAACGAACGAATCGCTCTTGTCGATGAGGGTGAGGTCGAGGCGGTCCTCGACCGCCTCCGACAACATCGACGTCAATTCGAGGCCGCCGAATCCGGCTCCCAAGACGAGGATCTTTGTTTTCATAGCGCTTACAGGTTCGGTTGGGCGGTGACTCGCAGATAAGGCTTGACCATCGTGAAGCCTCGGCTGAAAAGTCGCTCCGCTTCCTCGTTGCCCACCGCGGGGACGATGATCACATCTTGACCGTGTTTCCAGTCTACAGGGGTGGCAACTTTGTAGTTTGCGGTGAGTTGGAGGGAGTCGATGACTCGCAGGATCTCGTCGAAGTTGCGGCCGGTGCTCGCCGGATACGTGAGCATCAGCTTGACTTTCTTATCCGGTCCGATGACGTATACCGAACGGACGGTGAGCGTGTTCTCGGCAGCGGGGGGAATCATGCCGTAGAGATTTGACACAGTTCGGTCGGAATCGGCCATGAGAGGGAAGTTGAGGGCCACGCCCTGAGTCTCCTCGATGTCCTTCAGCCAACCCATGTGCTCAATAAGTCCGTCGACACTGAGCCCGATGACCTTCACGTTGCGCTTGTCGAACTCGCCCTTTAAAGCGGCGACTCGGCCAAGTTCGGTGGTGCAAACCGGGGTGAAGTCCTTGGGGTGCGAAAAGAGGACGACCCACTTGTCTCCCGCCCATTCGTGAAAGTTGATGGGTCCCATGGTCGAATCCTGAGTGAAATCTGGTGCGGTGTCTCCGAGGTGTACTGACATGTTCGTTGTTCTCCTTGTTGTCTTCACCCTTGCTGGGTGACTTGATTAGGAGTATCAGGGGCGGCCGTACCCGAAGGCGTACCCGGATCGCGGGAATATAATCTGGTTGCTCTAAATGTCCGATTCGCCTGCCGCATCTTTTGAAGTTCGTCTATTCGGCGGATTCGAGGTGCTTTTGAGCGGGAAGCCCATGCCGCCGCTGAGATCTCGACGAGAGCAGTGGCTTCTTGCCCTCCTCGTGCTCAGGCACGATAAGGACACTTCGCGGGATTGGTTGGCGAGCACGCTGTGGCCCGACAACACGGATGAGCAGGCGCTTTTCTACCTGCGCAAGGGTCTCTCTAATCTGCGCAAGGCACTTGGCTTGGAAGCAGCTAGGCTTTTGTCGCCTACGCCAAGAACTGTTCGGTTGAACCTGAGCGGGGCGATTGTCGACGTCGTGGAGTTCGATCGGGCGGAGCCTTCCGATGCGGTTGAGATCTATGGCGGCCCGTTGCTGCCCGATTGTCCGGAGGAATGGGCGATCGCGGAGCGCGGTCAGCGCGAACAGGCGTATTTCCACGCACTTGAGACTTTGGCGACCGCCGCCGACCCAGCCACGTCGGTTCGTTGGCTTCGATTGCTGGTGTCCGCCGACCCGTATCGAGAGAGCGCGTATCGCTCTCTGATGCAGTCCTTGGCCGATTGCGGGGACCGAGCGGCGATGACCGTCGTTTACCGAGAACTGCACTCCAAGCTCTCGCACGACCTCAACGCTTCACCTTCACCTGAGGCCGAAGCCCTCTACAAACAGCTTCTGTCTCAAGAGGCGATGGTGGCGCTCCCGAAGGCAGAGGCAAAAGACACCGGTCGGCACCTCCCGGTACCTCTTTCCGATCTCATCGGCCGGAAAGAGACGATCGAGGAAGTCCTCCTATGGCTCGGCCAACGCCGACTCGTCACTCTTTTTGGCGCGGGCGGAATTGGCAAGACGAGACTATCCATCGCAGTGGCGGAGGCGGCGCTGCCGCAGTTCGCGGACGGAGTCTGGTTCGTCGATCTGGCCGCCCTAACCGACCCCGCGTTGGTCCCCCAAGCGACTGCCAGGGCGTTAGGTATTCCGGAGGAGGTCCAGCGACCGGTGATCGACTCCTTGGCTGCTGCGCTAGCCTCGCGCTCGATGCTGGTGGTTCTCGACAATTGCGAGCATCTGCCCGACGCTTGCGCCGACCTCGCCTTTCGTCTGCTCTCCTCGGCGCCCTCGCTCACGATTCTCGCGACGAGCCGCCAGGCATTGAATGTCGTCGGCGAACAAGTCTTCCGAGTTCCCTCGCTCGCGGTTCCCGCCGCAGGCGCAAAGGCTGACGACTTTGAGGCGGTGAAACTCTTCGTAGATCGCGCGAGTCGCGTTGATAGCGGCTTCCATCTGACTCCACGCAATACGCCTGATGTCGTCGAGATCTGTCGCGAACTGGACGGAATCCCCCTGGCCATCGAGATGGCCGCTGCCCGCCTACGCTCGCTAAGTGTAGCGGAAGTAAGGACTCGACTTAGCGATCGATTCAAGCTACTGAAGAGTGGCAATCGGGCCGCTTTGCCACGCCAACAGACCTTGCGAGCGGCGATCGATTGGAGCTACGACCAGCTCTCGGATCCCGAGCGTGACCTCCTCCGGTGCATGTCCGTCTTCGCCGGTGGCTGGACTCTCGCCGCGGCCGAAGCGGTGTTCGAAACGGACGACGCCGAAGATGTGCTGAGCAGTCTCGTGGACAAGTCGCTGGCCATTGCAGAGCCGCAAGGCGAGGGTACGCGCTACCGACTTCTCGAAACTGTAAAGCAGTACGCGCACTATCGATTGGCGGAATCCGAGTCGATGACGGGTGCCCGAACCCGGCATCGAGACTATTTCATTGAGTTCGCCCTCGAGGTTCGGCCGAAGCTGATGGGCGCCGACCAGGCTCATTGGTTCTCGGTTCTCGATGCCGAGCACGACAACCTACGCCAGGCCCTCGGCTTCTGCTTGGAGGCCAATGAGGGTCAGGCGGGCCTTCGGCTAGCCGGTGGCTTGTCTCGCTTTTGGTTGACCCGAGGTCACTTCTCGGAAGGCCGCTCCATGTTCGCCGCCATCGCCGCACTGCCTTCGGCGCAAGAGCGCACGAGGGATCGTGCGGTCGCCCTGAACGGTGCGGGACTCCTCGCTTGGCGGCAGAGCGACTACAAATCCGCCGAAGCCCTCTACGCCGAGACGATATCCATTTCGCGAGAGCTAGGTGACCGTGTTGAGGTCGGCCGAGCCCTGAACAATTTGGCTCTCATCACGCGTGACCAAGGCGACTACGAGTCGGCGCAAGCGATGCACGAAGAGAGCATCGACATCTTCCGCGAAAGCGGCGACAAGCTCATTGCCGCGGTGTGTCTGTCGAATCTGGGGGTGGTCTACCAATATCGGGGCAACTTTGCCGCCGCTCGATCAACCTTCGAGGAGGGCCTCGCCGTGCAGCGTGAACTCGGCGACCGAAGCTCAACATCGGTCACCCTTAGCAGCCTCGGTGCGGTCGCCCTCGACCAGGGCGATGCCGAATACGCTCGCCAGTGCCATGTCGAGGGGCTCGAGATCGCGAAGGAGTTGGAGGATCGGTACGACATCGCCTCCCACCTCTATGGCCTCGGATGCGCCGCCGACCAGTTGGGTGAGATCGCGGAGGCAGGTCGCCTCATTCGGGAGAGCCTGGTGATGATGTCGGAATTGGGTGAGAAGACGGTGATCACCGACTACTTCTCGGCGCTGGCGTCCGTCGCGCGAAAGGAAGGGCGGGAATCGGAGGCGGTGCAGTTTTTGGCCGCCCGTGCGAAGCTGCGGGATGCGACGGGGTCACCGTTGCCGCACTACTCGTTCGAGAAGATGGAGCGAGATCGCCGTGCTGCGGCTGTCTCTCGGTGCGGAGAGTTTCGTCGAGGCATGGGAGAAGGGGAATGCGATGTCGATGGAGCAAGCCATTGCGCTTGCGCTCGGATCGTAGGCGAAGAGCGCGATCAGGCCAGCGCGGCCCCAAATGGCTTCGCACTTGGCGCGGAACTGCCAAGGCGCGAGTCGGTGAAGACGAGAAATTTCTCTCTGCAGAAACTCAATACGCCCGCCAATGATGTCAGGTCCTCGCCCGAGCCAGAAGCGCTGATCGAAGCAAGCATCAGATCCTGAATGGGCAGGGGGTTGATTTCGAGCTTCTTGGCGATCCGGCGAACGTTCGTGGTGGCGATCGCGGCTTCGTCGGAAAGACCTAGCGCGTTGAGGGCGAAGACGATTGGGAAGACCGACTCGAACACGGTGGTCTCGTTCCGGCTCAGGAAGGCGGTGTCAATACCCGCCACCAGCCAATCCCGCGCGCCTCGGGTACGCGAAGCGGCCAGATAGGCGCCGTAGAGCAGCTTGCCGTGGGAGTCGTAGGCGAGAGTCCCGTTGGTCTCGGCGAAGACGCGCCAGTTTTGGGCAGAAACCTCTGCTCCCACCCCATCAAAGAGGTCGGCGGCAAGATACCAGCCTTTGGTGAGAGAGGTCCCGAACCGGGCGTTCGGATCTTGGCGCTCGGCCAGCCCCTCCAATGCTTCCTTGAGATCCTTCCGCCCGTCGCCGAAGCGCTCAAAACCCACGTTCAGGATTCCCCGGTTTCCGAGCGTCACCGCCTTCAAATACCGATTTTCGATGGAGTCGGCAATCTTGAGGGCTCGCCCATACAGCGCCAACGCCTCAGGACAATCTAGTGCGGCCTTCCGCTCGATCGCTTGGAAGTTGAGGACCGCGATCTTATCCGTCTGGTCGTCGGATTCCGAGAGTGCCTTGGCCAACTCGGTCAGCTTGGACCACTCGCGATCTTGAGTGTAAACCTGAAGCAAACGTTTCGCTGCTCCGCATCTCGCGGTGGACCAGCCAGTTGTCGCTTGCAACGCCCGCTCCAAAATCGGCCGCATCTCGGAGCCATTGAACACCAACGACCAATTGAGCTTTGGCGAGGACAATAGAGGAAGAAGGCGCTCCGGCTCTTCCTCGGCCAGAACTCCCATCATTTCGGACATCATTTCCGCTTGCACTGCGGTCATCGAGCGCGCTTCCGACTTGCGCATTCGACCAGCGATGACTTCCTTGGCAAACTGTCGAAGGCCCGGGCTCACTGGTAGCTGCAGGATCAACTGGAGGTTTTTGGTGTACAACGCGAAATCGCGCTGAGCCTCAGTGGTTCGACCCAACTCACCCAGACAGCGCAACTGCAGCCGAATGCCGCTCTCGCTTGTAGGGTCGAGCTCGTTGATCCGGCGGGCGTAGTCGAGGGCGGCCTTCCATTCGCCCCGCGATCCCAGTTCCTCGCTGAGTTGGCGCAGGATATTGAGTCGGCGCTGGTCGTATCCGATGCGGATTGCTTCGACCCACTCACCGTCCCAGTTCTTAAGCAAAGGCTCTCGGATGAGGTGGTTCAGGGAGTAGAGAAGAACCAACCGGTCGTCTGCGCCGGTTGCCAGCTGAATGCGCGATTCGAGTCGGCCCAACTCGGCCCAATCCGTCTCAACGGCCTCCGACAATATCAGCCAATCATCGTCGGCAAGGATCGCCTCCTGGCCCTCCAAAGCAGATCTAGCATAGTTAAGGGCAGGGCGAAGATTTCGGAGGCGAGTGGATCGGTCGGCGTCGGGCCAGATCTCGGCGGCGAGTTCGCCACGAAGCATCCTTCGCTGCTTTCTCAGGCTCAATTGAGCTACGATTTCGGCCGCACGTCGGGTGCGAAAGTTGGCGTGCCGCCCGTCCGGTAGAGCGACCGCGAAATCTCCAAGCACGGAAACCCTCATCACGTCTGTCACTCGATCCCAGTCTATCTGCCGAGGAGGCGATAACGCCTAGATAACGCCTCCCATTTAACCTTTCGGTTAGATCATGAAACGCCTACTCGTTGGTATTTTTATCGCCCTCGTGGCCCTAATCGTTTGGGGCTGCGGAGGGTCTTCAGGTTCCGGTTCTACCGGTGAAAGAAGAATCCAGATCCACTGGCCCACTCGGTCGAAGGATGTTCTGCAAGGTCTCAGCTCGTCGCTTTCCGCGAAGCTGACCTTCTCGCTACCCAATGGGGACAGCCCGGTGGGCGTGTTGGTCGATCGCGATCAGACGAAGCTGAACACCTACACTGCGACCTATCCGCTGCCCGGCACGATCAATCCCACCCTAACGAAGCTGGTGGTCACGTTCTATTCGAAGCTCGGCGGTCTCGGAGTGGTCACGGGAAACGCATCGGCGACGGTGAACTTGGCGGGATCGAACGCGGTGCTCAACACGATCACCCTCGAAAGCAAGGTGGCGACCGTGGTCGTCAGCGACCGAACTCTGCCGGTGAGCGACCAGCAGACCCAACTCGAATTCACCGCTAAAGACGCGGGAGGCGAAATCGTCGCCGTAGAGGTCGGCGGCGCGATCTGGGCGGCGACGGAAGGCGACGCCCTGATTCATCTGACTAAGGCAGGAATCGTCATCCCGAGCACGGCCGGTGATGCGAACGTCGCCGCTACCATTGACGGAGTGACGTCGCCCGTAGCGACGATTCACGTTGTCAATGCGTCGTTCGATGTCACGTACGACGAGATCAAGGTGCCGGGATACGACATCCGGCCGCGTGGTATTAGCGATGGAAGTGTCGTAGCTGACGTGTACGAAGCGGGCGTGTTCTACTTCAACAATCCGATCGGGACGGTAGCCTTGGTGAAGCCGCAATTCCAACTATTGAGCCCAGTTCCCGTGCCGCCAGGCCAGACGAACACTTTGGGCAACACGACCGGGGCCATCGAAGGAAATAACGTGGTCGGGACGGTTGTTGGGCAATATCTCCACGAGCCACCAAATCCCAATTTCTATCGCGCTTATGGTCATGCCGCGCTCTGGGAGAACGGTGGCTTCCGCGACCTTAACCCTCCGGGAACCAAGAACTCTTACGCCTTCGGTATCTCGGGCGACTTCGTGGGCGGGCAGCGAGAGAGTCCGGGAGTTCAAGGGGCGAACGCGACCTACTATCCTGACCTCGCAACCGTTTGGCGCAGAAGCGGCAGCACGTTCATCGACATGCATCCGGACAGTCAGTTTGCTTCGAGGATCAAGGCGATTGGCGGAAGTCTGTTCGTCGGAAGCGCGAATGGGGCCGTTGACCTTCAATTTGAAAGCCCGATACATGAAAATCACGCGGCGGCGTGGACAAGCGCGAGCCCGTTTAGCTTCGTGGACATCCACCCGAGCATCTACAGCACTTCGGAAGCAATTGGGGTGAGCGGTGGAAAGATCGTCGGCAATGCCAAATCGTTTGGCACGAGCCACGCGATTCTGTGGAAAAGTCCGTCGCCCACCGATTATGTCAAGCTCTCCGGCGACGACACGAGCATTGCTTATGCCATCAAGGGCAATTTCATTCTTGGGGCAGCTTTGCCCGAGAACGCGGCCCAGTCGGGAATGGTTATCTGGAACGCGACGAGCCATAAGGTCTACCACTTGCCCTTTAAGGATGGGTCGAACAACCTGAATGCGGTTGCACTCGACCTCACTGACGCTGGCATCGACGTCCTCGCGATGGAGAACGGGGCGGCAAAGACGTGGCTGATCCATGTTCCGTCCAGCCTCCTTCCGTAAAGCTCCCATTGCCCTTCACCTAGGCCTGGTGAAGGGCGAGGGCAATTGCTCAGGTTAAATGCTTTAACCTGGCAATGAGCATAACAAGCGCTGGATTCGTTCGGACTGGCTTCCTCGGGGTTGCCGTACTCTTCGCCCGTCTTGCATCGGCGGCAGGCAGTTGGCTCCCGAATGAGCCGGTAGCCAGAGACCAAGTTCGGTTCCTCTACTGCCAGTACAACGGGTCAGTTCTTGCGAAGAGCCTAGCCTTCTCGAACGGAGCCCTGCAGACCGAAGGCGCTTCTTGGACATGCGAGAGCCGTCAAACCGACACGGAAATAGAGGTCAAGTTCCGGCTGGTGAAGGGCGAGGCGACTTCGGCGGGTTTGGCGGTGGCGTTCGACTTCGCCAGCTGGAGCCCGAAGAACTACGTCCTAGTGCCCGCAGTGGTGTACAACGGCAACCGTTTCCACGCTCTCGGCGGCGGCTACATGCCCGAGTTTCCGAGTTCGATGTTCTTCAACCCAGATTTGCCGATGACGATCTCGAACGACCCCAGGCTGTCTTGGGAACCGGGGACCGCGTCGAAGATCGAGCTGTTGACCGGCAACGCGAGCACGCCCGCGATGTGCTTCTACTCGCCCGCCAAGAAGCGCGGCTTCATCCTGCTCTCCGAACAGAAGACCCGCTTTGGCAACAACGGCCTTTTCATCGAAGAGAACGCCGCGCAAAACCGGGCGACCTTCGTGGTGAGCGCACCCGGCGTTCGAGAGCAGGCGGCCGGGTTTGGTGGTTTCAGCCCAAGCGGCGACTTGGGGGTCAACTGGAAAGCAGGCGATGTACTCACGATGAAGTTCCGGATCTATCGGTTCTCAACCGGCAGCATTCCTGGACTACTGGAGAAGTTCATGTCGGTGAGGAAGGCGCTGACCGGACCGAACCACCCTCACGACCTGGTCCCCATGAGCCACATGGCGGACACGATTGTGCCTCGGTTCAAGAAGCGGTGGTCGAAAGACTATTACCTCCCAGAGAACAGTCCCGATTTCCAGCTTGGTTGGGTGAGCGGCTTCATGCAGACGCCGATGCTCGCCCTGAATGAACCCGTCGAGACCGAACACATTTGCCACCAGCTCGATTTCGTGGTGAGCAAGCTTCAGGGGAAGAGCGGCTACTTCTACGGGGGGATCACCGCGAACGGCCAGCTTCGTTCCGACCGCACCTTCAATTCGCGAAATCTCGCCCTCGTGCGAAAGAACGCGGACGCCTTGCTGATGTTCTTCAAGTTCTTCCAGATATTGAAGGCGAACGGACACGCCAATCTCATCAGGCCGGAGTGGGAGAGCTCGGCGAAGCATCTGGCCCAGGCATTCGTGACCAGCTGGCATACCCAGGGCCAGTTCGGACAATATATCGACCCCGCCACCGGCGAGATCGCCGTCTACAACTCAACCGGAGGCGCGATCGCGCCGGGCGGGTTAGCCCTCGCCGCTCGCTATTTCAAGGATCCAGAGTTCCTCCGAGTGGCAACCGAGTCGGCTAACTTCTACTTCAACCGAGACGTGGTCGTTCTCGGACTGACCGGCGGCCATTGCGGCGACATCACCCAGGACCCCGATTCGGAGTCGGCGTTCGGATTCCTAGAGTCCCTCATGGCGCTCTATTGGGCAACCGGCGACCGGGGTTGGCTGGACAAGGCGAGGACCGAGGCGAACCTGGCCGCGACCTGGGCGATATCGTACGACGAGGTCTTTCCTCCCCAGAGCGACATCGGGAAGCTGGATTGCCACATGGCAGGCGCGGTCTTTGCGAGCGCCCAGAACAAGCACGCCGCGCCGGGCATCTGCACTTCCTCCGGCGACTATCTCTTCAAGCTGTATCGGGCCACCGGCGACGTAAGGTACGCCGAACTGATCCGCGACATCCAGCACGCTCACACCGAAGCCGTGGAGATGCCCGGCCACCTTACTTGTGGTTCAGGGTTTGGCGGCTCGATGGAGCGAATCCAACCGACGGACGCAGAGGGGAAGGGCTCGGTTGGCAACTTCATCAAGACCCAAAACGCCTGGACCGAGCTCGACGGCCTGATGATGGCAACCGAACTCCCCGGCATCTACCTGACCACCGACACCGGAAAGCTCTTCGTGATCGACCACGTATACGCTAAAGTTCTGAAGCGAGGGCGAAGCGGCATTATCCTCTCAGTCAGCAACCGGACGAGCTACGATGCTCGCGTCTCGGTCTTCGCCGAGTCCTCCATGAAGGCGAAGTCACCCTTGAGCTACACCGCCTATCTGAAATGGCCCCGAGTGCGGGTGGCAAGTGGCAAGACAGTGACCGTTTTGATCTCCCCCAACGGCAAGGTGGCCCAACGATGATTCTATGCATGCTCTTGGCTCTCTCCCTGGGTGCCGACCACACTTTTCAGACTGGACTGGCTCGCATTCGAATCGACGACCACGGGTTCATGACCTCGATCGCTTCTCGGAAGGGAGGGAAGGAGTACAGCCCGAAGGCGCATCCGTCACCGGTGCTGAGCCTCAGCGTGGACGGCAAACTCATCGAGCCTCGCAGCGCGACCTACCAAAGAAACGAGATCAAGCTGACGTATCCGAATGGTTCGATCGCGGTCGTTAGGATCGGCCAGCAGAAGAACTACCTTCGCCTCAAACTGCTCTCGCTGAGCCCCCGAGTCGACGTGGACAACATCGTCTGGGGACCGGTCCACACGACGATCAGCAAGACGATCGGCGACCTCATCGGCGTCGTCCGCGACGGCGATTGGGCAATTGGGATGTTGGGGCTGGATGACAACACGATCGCGGGACCTCCGGTGGACGGTGACTGCTACCAAATGGGCTACGTCATCCACTCGCCCGACCCTGTGAAGTATCCGGTGCCGGGTCAATACAAGGAGGGTCAGCGCTTCTCGGTTGGTGGGGACGGCATCAGCGACGTAGCCTTCTACAGCCACCCAGAGGAGTATTTCCAGCAAGTCCTTGGCACGGGAGCCGTGCTCAAGCCAAGTTTCGGCTCGACGATCAGCTATCACTCGCGCGATCGGCGCCGGCCCTACACCCATTTCTTCTCTCTCCTCCCGGGATTTGAGAACTCCAAGCCGCGCCACCAAATCAGCGACTCGGTGGATGCCGACTTCATCGGCTCGTCCGTGGCCTTGTATTTTTGCCCAGACGATGACGGTCTCTCGGTCATCGAGAGCATCATCCTGGCGGAGGGTCTGCCCCATCCGATGGTTGACGGGAAGTGGATCCGAGATCCAGCGGCTCAACGCCCCGATATCGCCTGGTTCGGCGATCACGACAAACTCATCGAATACGCCAACCAGCTTGGGCTGAAGAGCGTTCAAGACGAGGCCTTGGGCGAGTACTACCCGAACCCAGCGGACCGCTGGGCAGGGAAGCGAGTCGGCTTCTCGGGTGGCCGCACCCAGTCGATTAAGGAGTTCACGGATTCCACCAATGACCAAGGAATCCGTTACGGCCTCCACACCCTGTGCATGTTCATCCAGCCACACAGCAGCGACGTTAAGCCAGTGCCGAACGAACATTTGCAGACGGTGCTGCGAACAAAAATCGCCAACGGCCTCAACACGACGGACACCGCCATCAAGGTCGCGAACCCCTCCTTCCTAGCGGAGAAGGGAACCTGGCACGGTGGTCCTGAGGGCAGCGTCCTTCGAATCGGCAAGGAGATGCTCACCTACACCGGCATCGAAGGCGACCAACTCCAAGGCGTAAAGCGCGGCCAATACGGAACCACCGCTGCCGCTCACGAGCAAAACGATGAACTCGTGAAGCTGCAGATGAACTGCTATCACGGCTTCGTTCCCGACATGACGCTCCTCGGCGAATACGCCGACTACTACGCGCAACTCATGAACGATGGCGGGATGGAGTACGTGGACTTCGACGGGCTAGAAAGCACGATCTACCAAAACCAAGGCTACTTCGCAGTTCGAACCTTCTACCGAAGGCTCTTCGACACTTACCGTCACCTCAGCGGTGGAAAGTACCTCCGCGTGATGGGCAGTTGCGTGTTTCCCGGATCTTGGGAGTACATGAGCGTGTGCAATGTGGGAGGCGGGAACAACATGTTCGACCCCGTCCTCAACCGGTGGGGCATTGAGGGCAAGGACATCCGCAACGGGTTCAGCAACAGCTATTTCCCATCGACGTTTGGCATCCAGGACTACCACAGCGACTGGTCGGTCTACGACGCCGAGAACCTGCAAGCGAAATCCATTGGATGGGGCGCGACCTACATGCTCGGACTGAGCCAGGAAGCGGTCGAGCGAAGCGGCGAAAAGTCGGCGATCTTCACGGCCTTCCGAACTTGGGAGGATGCGCGAGGCTTGTTCTCGAAGTCGGCTAAAGCGCGGCTAAGAGATCCTGATTTCAAATTCCACTTGGAGCGAGATGGCAAGCGATTCAACCTGTATCCGGTTCGCGAGATCCGTAGTTCGGACAGCGAGGTCGTCCTTCATAACCCCCACGAGAATCAGGCCCTGGAGTTCTCACTTCAGGTCCTCACCGCAACCGACGGAGTGACGATTACCCTGCCCAATGGCAGCGTGGTCAAGTGCCCTCAGCGGCTCGAAGCGGGTCAGTTCATTATCCGCAAGGGTGACCGCACCTATTTGGCCGACAAATTTCGGAAGCCGATCGCCATGCTCATGTTGGGAGCGACCTGTAGCCTTCCGAAGGGCGACTCAAAGGTCCAAATTCAGACGATGGGTCGATTCCAACTGACGACATGGATTCGCGGCATTGGCGAGGTCCTATAGCATTGGTAGAATCGCAACGTGTTCGCCCTCAGTGTCATTGTCGCCACGGTTGCCGCTATGAGTAGCCAGGCATCCTTTCTCGAACAGGTGAAAAGCACCCTCCACAGCGATCCCGCGAAAGCGGAATCTTTGCTGCGTCAGAAGTTCAAACCCGACGACCTGAAGGCGGGGATTCAACCCTATAAAGAGGGAACCACCGTCCTATTCGCGGTCGATCCCGGCACGGGCCAACACACCGCGAAGGTGACCGGAGACAACTTGACCGAAACCCAACTGGTCTCCGCCGGTGGGTTGCTCGCCGAGGTCGTGACCCTCCGACCGATGCAGGGTTCGACCGTGAACTACACCGTCGACGGCACCATGTTGGCCAAGTCCTTCGGTGTGGAGGTCTACACCCCGAACCCGGTGGCCGATGGCCCTCCGGGCGGCCGCAAGGGTGAGCTGAGGGACATGGGCGAGTGGAAGAGCACGATTTTCCCGGGCACCACGCGCAAGTGGTTCATCTACCTCCCCCCGAACTTCGACCCAAGCCATGAATATCCAGTCCTAATCGGTACCGACGCGCAGTGGGATCGTCAGTGGCAGGCGAACGGATTGGAGAACGCGGCGCGAGAAAAGCTGATCCCGCCAACCGTGGGCATCTTCATCGAGCCGGGTCAGGACAAACCGGGCAATTACTCTTTCCGAGCCCACGAATACGACTCGCTGAACGGCGACTACTCGAAGTTCCTCCTCACCGAGATCTTTCCCCAAGTCCAGAAGGTCGTCAAGCTCAGCCCCGACCCCAGCCAGCGCGCCTGTATCGGCGTCAGTTCCGGCGGCATTTGCGGTTTCACCTCATGTTGGGAGCACCCCGAGGCGTTCAGCACACTGATCAGCGCAGTTGGCAGCTTCGACAACATCGCCCACGGCGACTCGCTCATCGGTGGCGGTCACAACTATCCGTTCCTCATCCGTCTCTCCGACAAGAAGCCCATCCGCGCGTTCCTTCAGGACGGAAGTCGAGATTTGGACAATCAGTTCGGCAACTGGTTCCTAGGCAACTCCCAAATGGCAGCCGCGCTGAAGTTCAAGGGCTACGACGTCCAATGGCACCCCGGCGAGGGTTTCCACAGCAGCGACCACCTGCGAAGCATCTTCGACAGGGCGCTGGTTTGGTGGAACGGGATTAAGTAGGTTCGGCGGGCTTCTTCGTATCGGTCAAAAGGCACGCCAGCAAGCCCGCGGCGAGCGTGGATATTGCCATGAACCACAGGCCGCTGGTGTAGTTTCCTGACTGAGACTTAAGCTTGCCAACGATCATTGGGCCGAGATATCCGCCGAGGTTTCCGACTGAGTTGATGAGTCCGATGGCCAAGGCGGCCGATGATGCGGTGAGCCTTGCGTTCGGATGAGTCCAAAAAGCCGGTAGGTAGGCGAACAGGGTGACCCCAAAGAGACACATCCCCACGCTGGCCATGACGACGCTGTCGGCAAAGGCAGCGGTGAGGGCGAGCGAACCAGCAGCGAGAATGAGGGGTATGGCGGTGTGCCACCGCCGCTCCAGGGTTCGGTCGGAGTGCCAGCCATTGAGCAGCATGGTGAAGACGCCGAGGACATAGGGCAACGTGGCAATCGTCGTCTGGGCAACCACCGAGAGCCCCTTCATCCGCTCTACGATGGACGGAAGGAAGAACGTGAACCCGTACATGCCCGTGATCTCAAGGAAGTAGATCGAAGCAAGGAGCCACACCTGGCGGTTCTTGAGCGCATTGAGAATGACGTCTCCGCCGAGACTGGCCTTTGCGTGGTGCTCCTTCGCGAGTTCGCCCACGATCCAGGCCTTCTCGTCCTCCGGCAGCCACTTCGCCTCTTCCGGCCGATCCGTTAGATAGAACCAGGTGACGATCCCAAAAACAATGGATGGGAGACCTTCAAGGATGAAGACCCATCTCCAGCCTTCGAGGCCTTGCCAACTAACCGAATGAATGATCCACTTCGAAAGCGGAGTCGCTACGATGGTGGCGAGAGGGATACCAACGAGGAAAAGAGATTTGGTGCGTGCCCGGTCTTCGTATCGAAACCAGTGCGAGAGGTACACGATGGCGCCCGGAAAGAATCCTGCTTCGGCAAGCCCAAGCATGAAGCGTAAGGAGTAGAACTGGCTCTCGATATGAAACGCTTTGAAAAGGGGCAATCCAATGAAGCCCATGAGGGAGGCGATAATCCCCCAAGTCACCATGATGCGTGCGAGCCACTTTCTAGCACTCCACCTCTCGACGATCAGGGTGCCCGGGATCTCGAGAATGAAGTAGCCGAGGAAGAAGATTCCCGCTCCCAGGCCGATGACCGCTTCGGTAAACGTGACTCCAAATGTCTTCTGCATCGAGCTTGATGCAACGCCAAGGTTGGTTCGATCGAGGAAGGCGAGCACGTAGAGAAACAGAAGATAGGGAAGGAGCCGCCGCGAAATCCTACGGCGCGCTCGCGCGCTGACCGAGTCGACATCTTTGTCCGCAGGCATTGTGCTCAAAGCATCCGAGCATAGCCCATTTACTTGCTTACCGCAGTCGCAACTGCGGCCACCTTCGGCTCGATTCCGTCGACCACTTCAACCCGAGTGGCCCCGCAGTACTTCATGAAGCCTTTCAGGGCCCGCTTGAACTCCCGATAGAAGGCTGCATCGAGCTTGGCATCGAAGTGCCAGCGACGAATCTCCAGAACATCCTTTCGACTCCAGAACTCCACCCTGGCCACCAACTCGTTGCCATACAGAATCGGCAGAACGTAGTAGCCCCAACGCCGCTTCACCTCGGGCGTGTAAATCTCCCAGATGTAGTCGAACCCGAAGACGTCGTTCAACAGCTTCCGATCCCAGATCAACTGGTCGAGTGGTGCAATGAACCGGACCGCCGGCTCCAGCGAGGGCTGGTCGAGCAACTCCAGAAAGCCAGGAGTTGCGTGGGCGGCGAGTCCTTCAATGCTTATCGCGACAATCTCCTTCCGCGAAGTCAGTTCATCCACGACCATCTTTCGGGCTGGTGCGTACTGGTAGGACCAGACTTCGTAGGATGCGGTTTGCCGCATCAGACCCAATGCCTGGTAACGATCGTGCATGAGCTGGATCGTCGCTTCTCGCTCGTCGAGCAGAGGCTGGGCGTACACATTGGGAGGCACCACTCGCTCAGTCAGATTATAGACGTGCTGCCCCTTCTTGCGCCCCGCCGTCATCACAAGCCCGGAGTGCCAAAGCCCGCGCAAGGCTTGTTTTGTGACACTCGGCCCGACCCATGAGTGCTGCTCCTCCTTGAACCGCTCCTGGAATTCCAAGTCCTTCGGCATCAATGGTCCGCGGTCCTGGAGCTCCTTAAGAATTGCCTCGATCGCGTGGGGATGGGTCTCAAAGACCTTGCCGCTTTTCTGCCGGTACCAGGTGTGGAAGATCCTACGGAGCGGCCAGCCGTCATACGGCACCAGCGAAGCCTGCTTGTCCCAGCCATCATAGATCAGTCGGTCCGTGTACGCCGTTTTTTGCCAATCTCCGATCTTGTAGCTTGGCACCCGAGACTGAAGAACCAAATCATGGTTGCACCCGACCGGTGCAATGGGATCGAATTGGATGCTGCGCAACCGGTTGAAGGCATCCATCTGGGTCGCACAAGGCGAGAACTGATGCCGTACCATTGCGCGCCTGACATCGGCCTTGGACAACTTGAGAGGAGCGGACACTGCCACACAATACCGAACGACTGAACAATCACTAACTTAAAGATTTTCAGTCGCTCTGGTGAGGAGTTTTGAGAGTCCCAAACGATCAGCCCACAAGTGAAGATTGGTCTCGTCCAGCCTGCCACGCTGGACAAACGGCCCCAATCGCGTCGTCCACGGGCTAGTACCCCTTCTCAGCAACGTCCCAACCGAAGGCCGATTTGAGCAACTCGGGATTCTTAGCCCAGCGCGATGCAACCCGCATCTTCACTTCGAAATTGTCGGCATCGGGGTAAGCGGTTCGCACCGCGGCAATCTGGGTCGCCTTCACGAATGCATTTAGATCCAGCATTTTGCTGAAAGCGTTCGTTTGGAGTCATCGCGCGGTATCGCTCGATGATGAGCCTTTCCGTATCAGGAGACGTGTCGCGACGTTGCTGTTTCATCGACGGTTCCAATAGCCGAAATCTTCGGATCCAGGACGCTTACTCGCGGAGATCCCAACCAACTGGAATTGTGCCGGGCAACGGACTGTAGACTGCGGCGATGGTGCTGCCCGCGCTTGCCTTAACCATCATGGCGACCAAACTCTATGTCGACCCGCAAGGCAACGATGCCGCCCAAGGCACAGCTAGCCAGCCGCTGAAGACCTTTGAGGGCGCGCAACTCGCCGCCCGAAAGCTTCACGGCAACCGAGTGACAGTCGTGTTCGCCGCTGGCGTTTACCGACTCGACAAACTCATCGTCCTCGGCCCCGAGGACTCGGGAATGCAGTTCATCGCAAGCAAAGGCGCCAAGGTCATCCTGAGCGGAGCAGATACCTTCCAACCGAAGTGGCAACCCGCCGAAGGGAAGATCGTGAGGTGCGCCGTCCCCAAGGGCTTCGATGCCGATCAGATTTACATCAACGGTGAGAAAAAGACGCTCGCTCGCTACCCGAACAAGGACGCCAGCATCCGAATCTTCAATGGATACGCAAAGGACGCCATTTCGCCCGATCGAGTCGCGACGTGGAAAGATCCCGCCGGTGGCTACTTCCACGCGATGCACGCCTACATGTGGGGCGGGTTTCAATTTCGGATTCTTGGGAAAGATGCGAGCGGCAAGCTGAGGATGGAAGGAGGTTGGCAGAACAATCGCCAAGCCGACCCGCACCCCGAATATCGCTATGTGGAGGGAATCCGCGAAGAGCTCGACGCCCCCGGTGAGTGGTTCCTCGATCGCAAGGAAGGTGCCCTCTACTACTATCCTGAGCCAGGTGAAAGCCTGAACGCACCGGTGGAAGGCGCACTCCTTAAGGGCTTGATCGAGTTCAACGGAGCCAAGGAGGTAACGCTAAGTGGCTTCACATTCCAACGAACGGCGAGAACCTTTATGGAAACGAAGGAGCCGCTTCTACGGAGTGACTGGACGATCTATAGAGGGGGCGCTGCCCTCTTTACCAACTCGAAAGACTGCACGATCGAGGATTCAACTTTCGAAGACATCGGTGGCAACGCCGTCTTCGTGAGCGGAAAGAACAAGGCCATTTCGATCCGTCGATGCCTCATCAAGAACATAGGCGCGAGTGGCGTGGCCTTCGTCGGCGACCCGAAAGCGGTTCGCAACCCTCTCTTCGAATATAACCAGAATCAGAGTTTCGCCAGCCTCGACAAGACGCCCGGACCCAAGACCGACGACTATCCCACCGATTGCCGTGTGGAGGACTGCATCATCACCCATATTGGCGAGACCGAGAAGCAGGCAACCGGGGTCGAGATTTCGATGTCCCGCCGCATCACCGTCAAGAACTGCTCGATCTATCACGTCCCTCGCGCGGGCATCAACATCGGCGACCACTGCTGGGGTGGGCACGTGATCCAGGACTGCGACGTGTTCGATACCGTCCTCGAGACGGGCGACCACGGTGCCTTCAACTCATGGGGGCGCGACCGCTATTGGGCGCTTACCGATGTTGATATGAACAAGGGCGAACATCCCGAACTCGCCTTGCTCGACGCCGTCGAGCCGAACTACCTGCTCCACAATCGATGGCAGTGCTTCCACGGCTGGGACATCGACCTCGACGATGGCAGCTCGAACTACGTGATCCGCGACAACTTGTGCCTCAACGGAGGGATCAAGAACCGTGAGGGTTTCTCGAGGTTGGTCGAGAACAACATCATGGTCGGCAACTCCTTCCATCCCCACGTGTGGTTTCTAAACAGCGGAGATGTTTTCCGGAAGAACATCGTGTTCGAGCCATACAAGCCCATCCAAGTTCCGAAGCCATGGGGCAGGGAAGTGGACCATAACTTTCTGGTCGGTGGCTCAGCCAAGTCTCTGTCCGACCTCAGCGGTCGGGACGAGCATTCGGGGGGAGGAGATGCGATGTTCGTCGATCCGCGAAAGGGCGACTATGGAGTAAGGGCTGCATCGCCCGTTTTCAAGCTGGGGTTCAAGAACTTCGCGATGAATAGCTTTGGAGTTCGAGCCCCTTGGCTTCGGGCAATCGTCCTCGCTCCCACTTTTGCATCGAATGAGCGGGTGGCATCTGAAGTCGAATCGGCCGAGTGGCTCGGCGCCAAGGTCAAGAACTTGGTTCAGCCCGAAGAACTCTCCGCGACCGGCTTGGGCGAAGGACTCGGTGTTTACGTATCGGAAGTGAAGGTCGGCTCACCCGCCGCCCTGCTCGGGCTAAGAGCGGTAGATGTCATCCTCGCCGTGAACGACGTTTCCGTGAGGTCGGTTGGGACCCTAACCAAACAAACATCAGTTAAGAGCTTGAAGATATGGCGAAATCAGCAGGCCAAAACTCTTCGATCTAGCGCTCCATCGCCTGGCGAGTAGCGATCGGCACATAGCCTACTTCGAGCCCCTTCGGCGGCTTTACAATCTGCGCTGGATCTAGATTTGCTAGCCTTCCAACTTTGGGCGGGGCGAGATAGTTTCGGTCTTTTGTCCATGCCCGATGGAGCCTGAGAACTCGTGACTGAAGCTGTTCGCGCTCGTCATCGGTTAAGCCCGCGTTGAGCAGAGCGGGCTGATCGGCGAATCGGTACCAGTAGTAGGTCACCACACTCTCATCACCCAAGTGCGCTCTGAAGGGACCGGCGGCAGGTCCCGGCTTCTTCCAGCAACTGGCGGAATCGTCGGGTGTCGAATAGGGATCCTGTTTAGGCTCAATCGGTCGAGTCCAGGCCAACTTTGCAAGCCCCGTCTCCCCCGGAACCTGATCGGGACGGACAGGCACCCACTTTGCCTTCTTCGCGTCTACGGAATTCTCGAGGCGGAAGTATTCCGGGAATGTGACGGTCGCCCCATTCTTCGAAGCCAAAGAGAAATCCCACCGGCAACCGAAAGTATTCGAATCGAGGGCGGCGGGGGTCGCGAACGCCTGCCAGGCGATCGGGATCTTCTTCTCTGCGCCATCAGCCAGCGGAGTGCGGATATCCCACGTCATGTACCCATTCTCTCGGAAGGTGCGGCTGCGAGCGCCGGCGAGATTGACCGAACCACTGCTGGCCTGCCCGCCACCAAACCAAGCGTTTACCCCATCCCAAATCGCTCTCTTGTCGTAGGACGTGGGCTGATGAAGAAGGACCGACTCGTCCTTTTGGTTCCGCGGAAACGACGTCGTCGCGATCCGGGCGTAGGATTGTCCTTTTGCGTCCTTCGCGATCTGACAAGGGATGTACTGCGTTTCCATCTGCAGCGCGGTGTTCGGCTCGGAGGGTCGGCTGTCAAGGAGTTGCCCCTGTAGTCGCGCGTCCTTCAAGCCGTTGTGAGACCAGAAATGAGGGGTGAAGAAGGCGACCGGCCCCTTAAAGTTTTGGGAGTTCAGGAACAGCGTCCAGCAGTTGTTGCCGCTGCTGGGCTTGGCGTCGCAGAGCGGGAGATTGAGATATCCGTAGCCCAATAGGTCACCGCAGGTGCCCTGCTTAAGGTTCAGCCCATCAATCGGGAAGAGGAGCCAAGGACTAAGTTGAGCAACCCCATAGAGGCCTCGAGGATCGTTCCAATCGCCCGCGCCATGAGCAGGACCGTTAGCGATCTCGCTAAAGTTAGGTCCGACGCCTCCCATGATGAACTTCGGGGTTTCAGTTGGGAATCGAGTGTCCGTCCACCAACCCAGACCGCCTTCGACATCCGAATACATATCCTTCGGGGCTGCCCCATCGTATTGGGCAAACATCCAAGTCCCCGGCAGCCCCGTTTGGAAGCGATGGCCAGGATATGCGTTCAGCAGAGGCCACACGGCCACGTACATCGAGAAGCCCGCGTTGTAGGTGCGTTCGATTCGTTCCGCCGGAGGAATGATCATGTACCCGGCGAGATACTCGCCGTGCTCCTGGGTTCTGGAAAGTAAAAGGGCGAAAGCAAGAGCCTGAATCATAGGATTCCTTTGAGACCGAGATGGTAGTCCTCGTGGTTCGCGAGGCGCTTCGTGAGTCCGCCAACCGTGTCTGGCTTGCGGTTCCATTTGCCTCCCCGAGTCCAGTCGGCGGTGTTCTGGAGCCTCAGCCACTCCTCACGCCCCTTCAGGAAGGCAGTAAGGTGCTCGTCCCACGCTAGCTCCGCGTAGAGACCCCGATCAAACTGCCGCCAAGGATGGAGAACCGTGACACTCGGTTTGTCCCTCGCGAGAAACTCCGTGACGATGGCCAACCACTGCCCTTGGCAAGCGCGTAAGTGGGCGAGCGTGCGATGCCGTGACTGCTCACAACGTGCTGCGGCGGGATCTGGACCGGTTGGCGTCCATGCCGCCACCACATCGCGCGATCTCTTCAGAAGGTCAAAGTAAGAATCCCATTCGCCGCGCTCCATCACCCAATTCTAGTCGAGGAGCGTCCGATAGATGGCGTCGTCCATCTCTTCGACAACCTCCGCTTAGAAAAGCCAAATTGCTCGCCGTCGACACGCCGGCATCGCCGGGCCGGACTTCCAAGAGGTCGCTGTCGTGATGGCCGCCGAAGGTCCGCCCGGCCTCGCCGCGATTGGGGCTATCATCAAACGCCACGGACTCACCCCGGCTCACTGCTTCAAGTTCTCGACATATATCGGATCTTTCGCCGCCTTGAGATTGCTCGGATTGTAGCCGAGCTTCTCCTTCCTGGCTTGAACTGAAGCATGGATGGTCGCCCCGTCGGGAATTCGACGGGTGTGCCAAAGGCTAAGCCATTTAATTGCGAAATGCCCGCCTCCCGGGGTGTCGCTCCACATTTTCATGGGGACGAGGCCCGCGATTGCGTAGACGATGACCATTCCAAGACTCGAATTGTCTTGGCAAGTAGCTTTACTTCGAGGAGGGTTCCCACTCCGCCATCGTAGTAAATCAGCTGTCTGTCCGACCGCTCTAACGTGCGAAAGAGCCGGAACACATGAGTCGGGTAGCGGGCGGCGAAATCGTTGGTGCCGTCGAGGCATAGTACAAGATTCCTGTACTCCATACGGCATCATGCCGGATCTGGCATCGTGCTCGCTACTTGTTGACCGACCCACCGATATACTGGCCCCGTGATCTTGGAATTTGTCGGCGAAACGATCGAGTGGCGGGGGCCAGCCCCCTTCGTTTTCGTCCCCGTTCCCCCCGATCTCTCCGCTGATATCAGGGCCATCTCGAAAATGCTCACCTACGGTTGGGGATGCATCCCGGCGAACGTCCGAATAGGTGAAACCGATTACACGACGTCGCTGTTTCCAAAGGATGGCGTCTACCTGGTGCCGGTGAAAGTCGTCGTCCAAAGAGGCGAAGGCGTAGGTGTCGGCGACATGGTCGGGGTGTGGATGGAAGTCGTTTCGGGTTCCAAACGTTAGTATTCCTACTTGGGAATAGCTGATTTCCGACCGCTACTTCTACTATGCTTTCATCGCTTCTTCCCGAGAAGCGCAATCAGTCCGTCGGCGAGCGACTCTCGCCAGGTCTGATAGTCGTGCGCGTCGGTGTACTCCCGGTAAGTGATGGGATAGCCCTTCAGCCGCAAGATGTCCCTCATCCGGCGGTTGCTCTGGACCATTGAGTCTCCCTCGAGGATTCCAACTTCCATATAGATATTGAGAGGCAACCTCTTCGAGTCGAAGTAGCTTTTTATGAGCGACTGCTCCTGTGAGTTGGCCAAAGTGGCCGTCGCCCAGTTTGGATAGAACCAATAAGATCCGGACTGGGACAACACGCTGCCAAACACATTCGGATACTTTAGCCCCGCGTAGGCCGAACAGATGCCGCCAAAGCTCGAGCCTGCGACGACCGTTCGATGAGGGTCTCCCGAGATCGCGTAGTGCTTCTTCACCCACGGGACGAGCTCTTTGGCGAGGAAGTCTGCGAAGGGTTGATAGCAGGTGAGATCCCGATTCCGCAGGCCCATGTTGTTCACGAGGATTACCACCGTGGGGCCGATCTTCTTCTTCGCGATGAGGTTGTCGAGGATTGTGGGAGTCGGGACGAGCGCCCCGTTGCCAGCACCATAGGCCTCACCATCGAAGACCAAGACTAGGTTGGCGGGGGTGGTTCCATTCCACCCCGATGGCGTGTACACCGAGAAGGCCCGATTTTCCTTAAGAATCTTGCTGGATAGCGATTCCTTGACGACCTTGCCTTGAGGCACATCCTTGAGTTTTGTGGAGTAGGTCTCCGGTGGCGCGCCGGGCAGTTTCAGGAGGTTTCTCCCTGCCCCAAACACCGGATTCAGGGGGTCGAGCGCGGGGTGTTTCTCGGTTTGAGGGAGGAGCGGATCTTGATCGGCGACGTCTGGGCTGGACGATTCTTGCTGGAACAGATACACGAACTGGGCATCCTTGGGCGCGGTGACGGTTACGTACCAAATGTCGGTCGATGCAAGCCGCTGCATTGGGGTTTCAAAGTTCGCGAAAGCCGGTCCCTGTAGCGACATCGATATCGTTTTGGGGCTCGCCTTAAAGAAGAAGGTGATGTCCTTGTCGTCATCCTTTCGGGGGGTGATGATCGGGAAGTGGCCTTTGTATTTCGCGGCAAAAACATCGAATGCGCTGGGTCCGTTGGTGCGCATCGCCTTTACGAGCTCGGCTACCGGTGCCGCTGGATAGGCCTTCGCGAAGAGCTGATCCGCGTAAGCCTCCTTACTCACCAGGGCGTCGATATGGACCGTAACCTTGCCGTAACCGGCATCAAGGGGTTTGATTTCTACCGTGTAGTCTCCCGCCGTCTTCGCCCGGATCGTGAAGGGCTCTGGTCCCTTGGTGCCGTTTGGGCTGTCGACGGATCCGATCTTGGCGCCACTCGGGTCGTACGTGTTGACCACGACGTCAATCCCGTCTTGGTCCGCCGCTCCCTGAACGATCTCGCCGGCTTCCAAGTGAATCTGATAGCGGACGGACTCACCTGACTTCATGGTGAGAGTCTTTCGAAAGCCCGTGCCGACCAGCTCGCTTGTGGAGGCCAAAGACGAAAGCATCGACGCAAGCAAAAGGGAAGCACCAAGGGCGAGAGCGCGGGGCATGGATCAAGTACGAGTGAGCAGGTGCAATCTGTTGCAAAGTATCTGGCAAGTTGCGGCAACCTTGGCGTCCACCCCCTCTAGGGTTCACGAGATTGAACTAATTATCTGGCGTCGTGTGCCCTAGCAGGTGTCGGACCGAATAAGCCTGGCCAGTGTGGTAGGCGATGTGGAAGCCGAGGTACTGAAGCAATGCCCCCCATGTCCAGCCCGCTCGGCTCGGCGGCGCGTCGTCTTTGTCCGGATCCAACCGCACGAGGGATGACATCGCTTCGGTATGGATTTTCTTCATTTCCTCGCCAACCTGCAAAGTGCTGAGGTCGAGCTTAAACGGAGCTTCCACGCTTGTAGTGAAGTAGCGGAATGCTCGGTTGATCAACGGGCTCTTGATGGCGAGATCGTCCGGATTGGGATCGTCGTTGGACGCCAAGAAGCTGACCGCTTCCCAGTAAGCGATGTGCCCCGCAATCTCGCCAACGCTGAGCAGACGTGGGTCGGCTCGCTTCCACAAGTCCTCATCGCTCAAGCCGTCCAGAGCAAACGTAAATTCACGTTGCGCCTCGTCCGCGGCACCGATCAGTAGGTCAAGTTTCGCCATGACTTAGTATCGCATAAGTAGACGGAATTCTACATTAAAACTCAACAAGAAATGTGGCATTGGGGCTGGCCAAGAACCGCTTTGAAAAGCTCTGCCCGACCTGGGTCGCGAAAAAAAGGCGGGCCACTTCTGGCCCGCCTTTTCTCCTTTCGATCCTTACTTGCGTCGGCGTCGCAGCAAGGCGGCGCAGCCGAGGCCGAGAGCAGCCATCGTGGCGGGCTCCGGAACTGGTTCCGCAGTCGTCATGTCGAGCCAGACATGGCCGCCCGTATTGCCAATCAGGGTCGTGCCTCCGGTGGCAATGTCGATCCTAAGGACATCACCGTTAGTGGCCAGTCCCCAGAAATCATCTCCACCAAAGTTATCGATGGCGGCAACGAAGTCGGTGGTATTCAAGGTGCCGACCAGAGTCGTTACACCGGAGGTGGGCATTGCATAGAGGCTCTGGAACACTGGCTCGTCGCCGATCATGTAGGCGTTGGTGAACGCCGAGTTAAATGCCATGGCCCGAACCGCGCCGGTTTTCATGTCGGATGTCACAAACGCGGTAGCTGCGCCGGTTAGGGGGTCGATCGAATTGATCGTTACCGGAGAATTGAAATCGGTACCGAAGAGAAAGTCTCCGGCAAAGTCAAGGCCTTCGACGTTTCCAAGGCCCGTCGAACCGATGTCGGTCGCCGCGCCCGTCGTTTTGTCGATGGAGTAAAGCTCGCCACCGCTGCTGGTGCCGAAGAGGTCGCCGGTCGTCTCGTTGCGGGCAAGGCCTTCGAGGAACTGTCCGTGATTCCCGATGAGAGTCGCAGTAGCGGTGGGTAGGTTAACTCGGTAGAGGTCGCCGTTGCCGTCGGTCGCATAAGCGTCCTGAGCGAGAACCGAACCGATGGTTAGCGAAGCAAGTGCAAGAATTCCAATTAAACGTTTCATTTTCCTTTCATCCTCCAATGGAGCTATGAGAAGTTAGCTCAAAATGTTTAAAAATGCAAGGACCTTTTAGTGAATATTGGAATATGTTTGCTTCAGAATTGGCGGTCGCCGTAGCCATCGGGGTGCTGTTTGTGCCAATTCCACGAGTGCTCCACGATCGCCGTTAGGTCGCGGTATTTCGGCGACCATCCCCAATCTTTTCGAATCTGCTCTGAGCTCGCGATGAGCTTGGCGGGATCGCCAGGTCTACGATCCGCGTCCTCGTGGGGAACCGGCATGCCGATAACTTTCTCGACCGTCTGAATCACTTCGCGGACTGAGAACCCTTGACCGTTACCCAGGTTGTATCGGCGAGACCCTCCACCACTTCGAAGGTGGTCGACCGCGAGAAGGTGCGCTTGCGCCAAATCCAGCACGTGAATGTAGTCGCGGACGCAGGTGCCGTCAGGCGTATCGTAGTCGGTTCCGAAAACCTTCAGCGCCGGACGTTTGCCCAGTGCCGCCAGCATCGCAACCGGCACCAAGTGCTCCTCAGGATGGTGGTCCTCTCCGATCGCCCCGCTCGGGTCGGCACCCGATGCGTTGAAATATCGCAGGCACACGCTCTTCAATCCCCGCCCGATGTCGAAGTTCTTGAGCATCTGCTCTACCGCGAGCTTGGTGTCTCCGTAGCAGCTCGTCGGGTGCTTGGGGTGCTCTTCGTCGATTGGCACGTATTGAGGCTCGCCGAAGATCGCGGCGGTGGAGCTGAACACGAATTTGCTCACTCCTGCGACGGCCATCGCCTCGAGAAGGTTGAGAACGCCAGCGGTGTTATTGGTCCAGTACTTGCCGGGCTCCCTTACGCTCTCGCCGACTGAGATATAGGCGGCAAAGTGCATGACGACGTCGATCCAGGGATTTTCGGCAAACACCCGCTTCAGGTCGTCCGCGTTCCGCAAGTCACCCTTAAACAACCGGCTCGTCTTGAGCGCGGCCGCATGCCCTTGCTCGAGGTTGTCGAAGACGAGGTGCTCTTGATCGGCCGCTCGAAGAAGCTGGAGCATGTGCGAGCCGATGTAGCCGGCTCCGCCAACAACCAGGATCATAGGTCTTCCTTCGCGCGGAGGGCTTCGCAAAACTCGGCGAGAGATTCGGAGGTCGGCCTCATCGGCGAGATTCCTGCCGCCTGGATCTTGGCGTTGGACAAGGCGCTGTATTTCGGCCTCTTGGCCGGAGTGGGCCAGCTACCCGAATCGATTGGCTCAACCTTAGGCTTCTCGCCGGTATAGACCTCGATTGCCATCTCGGCGAATTGGTGCCAGTTCATCACATCGGGACCGGTTGCGTGATAGATTCCCGGGAACGGGTCCTTTTCGACGATCTGGAGGATCGTTTGCGAGAGGTCGACGGTCGATGTCGGACTCCCAAAGGCATCTTCAACCACCTTCAACTCCTTGCCCGCCCGATACGCGCGGATCATGGTTCGCGGGAATGACGGACCGTTCGGCCCGTAGAGCCAAGCCGTTCGAAGGATGATCGCTCGTGGATTACCGATAAGTGCCAGCTCACCTTGTAGCTTGCTTCTTCCGTAAACACCTAGAGGATTCGTCTTCGCTTCCTCATCGTAAGGCGTCTCGGATGAACCGTCGAAGACGAAGTCGGTGCTGATATGCAGAATGCGAGCATTCTGCATGCCCGCCGCCTGAGCCAGATATGAGACGGCTAGCCCGTTGATGTCAGTGGCCAATTGCTCTTCGGATTCCGCCTTGTCGACGGCGGTATAGGCCGCACAATTCAGGACCCAGCCAAACTCGCCAAGCTCGCCGGCGGCGAGTCGGGCGACGCTCTCTGGGTCGGTGATGTCTAGCTCATCTCTATCGGTCGCCACAACCTCGTGACCAGCGCTCGCGAGCGCCGGTACCAGATCGGTGCCAAGCATTCCGTGAGCGCCGGTAACGAGGACGCGCATCTACTTGCCGTACAAGGTCACGCCGAGGCTCTTGAGTTCTTCGCAGGCTTGAATGACGCGAGTCTTCATACTCGCCTCGGCTTTCTTCATGTAGCTGCGAGGGTCGTACGTCTTCTTGTCGCCCATCTCTCCATCGATGCGGAGCACGCCATCGTAGTTCTTCATCATGTGATCGGCGATGGGGCGGGTGAACTGATATTGACAGTCGGTATCAACGTTCATCTTGACCACGCCGTAAACCAGGGTCTCGTGAATCTCCGAGAGAAGCGAGCCGCTGCCGCCATGGAACACGAGGTCGAGCTTGGATGCGGGGCCGTACTTGGCCATGATCGCGTCGTTGCCATCCTTGAGAATCGTGGGCTTCAACTTTACGTTGCCCGCTTTGTAAACGCCATGGACGTTACCGAAGGTGGCGGCCAAAGTGAACCGGCCGATTTCATTCAGCTGCTCATAGGCGTAAAGCATATCTTCGGGAGTGGTGTAAAGCTTCGAGTGGTCGGCGCCCGTGTTATCGATGCCGTCCTCTTCTCCGCCCACCAGGCCGACTTCGACCTCGAGGATGAGACCCATCGGAGCCATCGCGGAAAGGAGATCCTTGGCGATCGCGATGTTCTTCGGCGTTGGGAGTTCAGAGCCGTCAAACATGAAGCCGTTGAACAAGTTGCCCTGCCCGGCGGCGTGGCGCTTCTGCTCATTTGCGATGAGCGGGCGGACGAACTTGTCCAGCTTGTCGGGCACGCAGTGGTCGGTGGTGAGACAGATATAGACGTCAAGCCGCTCAGCGATTCGGTGCACATGCTCGGCGAGGGAAATCGCGCCGAGGGCCATGTCTTTCGCGGGCCCGCTGAGGTGCTCGCCTCCTCCCGTGCTGATCTGGACGATGCCGTCCGACTTGGTCTCGGCGAAGGCGGCGAGTGCGGCATTGCACGTGTTGGTCGATGTGACGTTGATCGAGGCGAGGGCGTAATCCCCTTGTTGGGCTGCATCGAGAATGCGTGCAAAAGTCTTAGAGTCCGCTACCGGCATGGAACGATGTTAGCATCTGGTGGGGTTGAATGGCTTCGTGCTCGCGGTCTGGAGGTTCCTCGCATTCTTGTTTGGAATGGGCTTTGCCCTGGCCGTCGTGGCCGGCGCGGACTATTACTTTCCCGGAGTTTGGGTTCCCCTCTTTTATTGCGCGGCCGTAACCTTTCTCCTCACCTCGCGGCGAGAGCTGGCGATCTGGCGTCCGCTTAAGCCCTTTATCGCCACCTGGTGTACCGGCACCCTCTGGTTCTGGATGCGATCGGCCACCCTCGGCACCACTGAAGGCAAATTGAGCACGACCGACCCCATCGTGGTGGTTTTCATGCTTCTCTGGTTTGCCTCCATCATTTGGCTCGTGCAGACCGTTCGTCGAGGGGCAGCTTCAGGAGCGATCCGTTTTGGGTTGCTTCTGCTCCTCTGTTCATGGGCAATCGGTTTTCTGAGCAGCAACTCGGGCGGCGCGTCTCCGATGATTCAGATCGTCCAATCTCTTTTTCACGCCGACTACGGGACCGCCTACAACATAGTCTTCGTCCTTCGAAAGATCATTCACTTCACCTTTTACGGCACCGTCTCCTTGGTGGCCCTTGGCTTTCTCTTTCGAACCGTGGGCCGCGAAAGGTCCCTGCTGTGGCTGGCTCTCTGCATCGCCCTCGCTCTCGCGGCATTCGACGAACTCCGGCAATCCGGGATGACGCAACGCACGGGTTCAGTCTACGACGTGTTGCTCGACCTTTCGGGAGTTGCGGTTTTTCTGGGGTTCGCATGGCGGCGTGAATCGCGAATACGGCCAAAAGCGTAAGCTATTTGCATGAAGTTCGCCACCGTCGGCGCGTTAGTGCTAGTTGCCACCTTCGGATTAGCTCAAGATCTGTCGGTCCACGTTACCTATTCGACCACTGGCAAATCGGTGCGCAAGATCTTGCCCGAGTTGTCCAAGCTAGTCAATTTGTCCCTGACCTCGATGCCCCAGACCGAGAGGGACATCCTGGTCATTTCGGTAAAGGATGTGCCTCTGAGTGCGCTCATGGACCGCATCGCCAAGGTGACTTCGGGCGAGTGGAGCCACACCCCCGCAGGCGAATACAAGTTGCTGGCGGATAGGGGCGCCCGAAATCGGGAGTACTCCACCGAGACCGCGCTAAAAGTGGCCGCCCTTCAGAAGACGATAGACACTCGGGTGAAAGGTCTGACCAAGCCCGCCGCGAAAGACGAGAAAAGCAGCGTCTCAATCGGGATCGGCAACAATGGCGCTACCAGTTCGACCTCCTTCGCGCCGAATACGCCCGAGGAGCAGGCGATCACCAAGTTGCTCGCGACGATGAGCAAGAGTGACCTGGCAAACATCGCCGATGGCGAGCGCCTCGTTTTCGCTACTCAGCCCACTCACGCCCAGATTCCCCTCGCCGCCAAGGCCACCGCGATTGTGAATGAGTTGATTCAAAAGCACAACGCCGAGAAGCCAGAGAAAGGCAAGGAGGAGATTGCGGCCCTGAACGACCCCAACGTTCCGGACTTCGTCCGGAAGATGATGGAGAAGCGGAATAAGCCCATCGAGAACGTCCAGAAGGCGATACTGGTCGCGAATCACCTGCCGTTTTTCCCTACCGTTCAGCTTGAGTTGCGGTTGTACGACAGCAACGGCAAGGTCGTTTTCAGCCAGCCTTCGATCTTGAGTATGGACGCGCTTATGGAGATGGCAAGCATCTTCACCACGCAGCAGCAAAAGCCGCCGGAGATCAAGGGCCAAACCCCGGTCGAATTCTCGCCGAATTCCAAGGCGCTCATGGGTGCATTGAAGGGCATGGTCAGCATGACCGGCGTGAAAACGACCCTCAATCTGCCCTTGGATTTGCAGAAGCAACTCTTCCAGCCCGATCAAGTGGACCCGCTTTCCTACATGACGTCGGATACCGTCATGTCCCTCGCCAAGAAGCGCAATCTTCCGCTGGTTGCGAACCTACCGGACGGCATGCTCTCGCTCACAACGATGATGGTTGGGAACTCGACGCCGACCGTGGAAGCGTTCGAGAAGGATCTAACTGAACGCAAGGAGATCGAGCAGGTCGTAGACGAAGGCTGGCTCACCCTCAAGCCTTCGAAGCCGAACGAGGCAAGACTTCGTCGGCTAGATCGGGTGGCTTTGACCGTACTCCTTGAGGCGACCCTTGCCAAAGACGTCCCCAGCCTTGACGATATCGCGACGTTCGCACTTAAGTCCGAGCCCGTTCTGCAGAGTCCGATCGGTAGCCTCTACGCCACCCTCTTCGTTCCCGGCTTGGTCCAGCAAGGCATGGATGGACTTGTCGACTGGAACCTACTGCGCCTTTACGGCAGCCTTAACCCGTTCCAGCGCCAGAACCTCCTCAACGGAGGACGTATCCCGTTCGCCAATATGAATCAGGCCCAACAGCAATATATGCGCAATGTGATCTTCGGCTCGAGCGTCAGCCTTCAGGTCAGCGATGGGTCTAAGCCGAAGTCGGAAGGATTGCAGATTCCCATGCTGGACTCCATCTTCGGCGGAGATGGCGACTATCGCAAGGAGCCCACCGAGGTACTTCCCGAAGGCAACCTGGGAGCAGGATTCCTTGAGATGAAGGCGTCCCAAGAGCCGTTCCTCTCCCCCGTTTCATCCAATGATCAGCCTGTCATGGCCGGTTACCGAGCCCTCGGTACGACTGAGCTCGCGATCTTCAAGTTCTTCAAAGAGGACCCCGCGTACAA
>JBBQFM010000034.1:0-63094 GCA_038321975.1 Fimbriimonadales bacterium
CTGAAACATCTATCTTGCCAGGCATCCCTGGTGGAACTGCCGGTAAGGAGTTTTGAGTAGCTCCGACGGGTAAAGTTGCTAAGACAGGGGGCAGTCGGAAAATGGGCGCGAGCTCTACCGGCGTTTTGGAGGAAGTTTGAGCTTAAGGATTGCATGGATTGCGCTGCTGTTCGCTCTCGTAGCGGCGAGTCTGGCTCAGCAAGCCAGCGTTATCAAAGAAATTGTCATCAAGGGAAATGTGCGTGTGACGAACACGGCCATCTTGGCGGCAATGCGAACGAAGGTCGGCGCGCCCTTTGTGCAGGAGACCCTCGATCAGGATAAGCGCGGGCTGGAAGACCTCGGGTTTTTCTCGGCGGTCGCGGTGAGCGGGATTCCGCTCGACTCGGGCACCTGGCAAGTTACGATACTCGTGACGGAGTGGCCGGAGATTAAAGAGATTCGCGTTACCGGCAACACGGTGGTCAAGACAGACGACATCGTGAACGTCCTGACCTTGAAGACGGGAAACGTGTACAACACAAACGCCGTTCGATCGAGTGCCGACGCGATTCGCAAGCTTTATTCGAGTAAGGGCTATTACGTCCAGATACCGGACTTCAGCCCACTCAAGGATTCGCCGAACACCCTCAACATTCAGCTTTTAGAGCTCAAAGTTGGAACAGTCGGCTATCAGGGCAACGGCCGCACGAAGGATTGGGTGATGAAGCGCCTGATTAAAACGAAGCCGGGCGATACGTTTAGCGAAGTGAAGTGGGCGAACGACATTCGCCGATTGCTGAACACCCAGTGGTTCGACACCGTACACAGCTTGGCCGACGACCAGCGCGAGCTTGGAATGATCGACCTAACCGCCGACGTGAAGGAAGCCAAAACCGGCCAGTTCAATGTTGGCGTCCAGCTCGACCCCAGTAGCTCGTTCGCCGGCGTCATTCGACTTTCCGAGAACAACTTCGGCGGTACGGGCAAGTCGGTTGGCCTGAACTTCATCCAGGCGACTCAGGGCGATGGTCCGAGCGTGGACCTGGACTACACGAATCCATTCTTCGATAGCAAGGACACCCAGCTCCACATGGCGCTGTACAGCCGGCTCGTTTACCGCTTCTCGAACTCGTTCCTTGGCACCGGCGGATCGGACCTCACTAGCGCCAGCCGATATACGGAGCGCCGCACGGGTGCGACGCTGGGCTTCAATCGTCCGGTAACCGACTACCTCAGCTTGGGCCTCTCGGGCCGCTTGGAGACGATTAAGACCAGCCAGAACAACGGCCTCACTCAGCCCAACTTCATCTCTCAAGATGGAACGGTGGGTGGACTCACCTTTGGCGCCACCCGCAACCGACGCGACGTCGATGTCGACCCCTCGCGAGGCGACTGGATGCAGCTTCAGGTTGAGCCTGGATATGCGGACATCACGAAGTCGACGATCATATCGAACGGCGTGCCGCTTCAGGGCGGTACGGGCAAGGGAATGTTCGGTCGGGGCGTGCTCGAGTATCGAAAGTATTTCTCGCCGGGACCTCCTCGAGGTACCGACTTGGAAGCACCGCGCAACGTGGTTGCGTTCCGCGCGAAGTTTGGTGTGATCACCGGCCAGGTGCCGTTCTTCGAGCAGTTCTTCGCAGGCGGCTCCGACACGGTTCGAGGCTATGCAGAGGATCGTTTCTGGGGCAAGCAAACGCTTATCTCCACCTTGGAGTACAGGAAACCTATCCAGAAGTCTTTCAACGTGATTGGATTCGTGGACTACGGCGGTGCTTGGGGTGGCTATAAGTCGATTGCCGACTTCCGCCAATCCGAGAAATTAAAGCTGCACCTGGGCTACGGCGTGGGCCTCAGCTTCCGTACTCCTCTTGGTCCGATTCGACTGGATCTGGGCTTCGACGAACGAGGAAGGAGCCGAACGCACTTCCTTATTGGTAATAGTTTTTAAGGCAAAGTTACACAATATGAAATCAGACAAGTTAGGTTGGATCGTCGCTGCGGCCCTTGCGGGCGGCATGGTGGGCATGGGCTTTCAGGGCTCCAACGTCAAGATCGGCAATGTGGACATCGCGAAGGTGTTCAACGACAGCGACTACGTGAAGAAGCAGCTGGAGACCTTGAAGGGGATGCAGGCGGCTCGCGTGGGAGTCATCGACTTCATGCGCACGAACCACACGATGAAGGAAGTGGACGCCGAGAAGTTTAAGACGCTGAGCCTCAAAGAAAATCCTTCGGGCGCGGACAAGACGGAGATGGAGCGCATCAAGGCGGAGGCGACCGCCAACGAGACTAAGTTCCGCGACTTGGCCACAAAGACGACTCCGACGGCACCCGAGACCCAGCTCTTGGATGAATTCAGCAAGCGACGCGACGCGAACAACGCCCTCATGCAGAAGTGGGGCGAGGACTTCCATAACGATCTCGGCAACGAGCAGGAGAAGATGCGGGCGGACGCCTTGGTGAAGGTGAAGGATGCGGTCAAGTCGGTCGGCGCGGCTCAGGGATTCAGTGCGGTCTTTACCGACGACGTGGCTCCGTACACCGCCGGCGACATTACGGCAGAGGCCTTGAAGGCCGTTAACAAGAAGTAGATTGTCGGAGGGCGAAACCCCCTCCCCCACGGTTCCCCCTTTTCAAGGGGAACCATCTCCAGAATCAGATCGGGGTCGAGCAAGCTCGACCCCGATCTGATTTCCCTAGACCCCCAAGTCAACTTTCGACCGTCAAATCCGGTACACCACGTACGAGGATCACCCATGAACAACAATCGCTTTCTTCAACTCGGCTGGATATTGGCCATGTCTTTGCTAGCGGTAGTGGTCGCGGGCGGATTTCAGGGGCCGACGGAGAAATCGGGCGTGGTCGACTTTTCTAAGTTTGTGGACGAGAGCGACCTCGGGAAGCAAGTGAAAGATCAGTTTGAGCAGATGAAGGCGGCGCGCGAGGGGCTGCTCGAGTTTGTGGATGCGAACCGAGTTTTAACCCAGGAACAGGCGCAGCAGATTCGCAACTTGAGCCTTAAGATTGGGCCGACGCCCGAGGACAAGGCGCTGTTGGACCGATTGAAAGCGGACGTGGTAGCGCAGTGTAAGAAGTCGACCGAGCTCTCCACAAAGCAGACGTTGACCCCTGAGGAGCGGACGCTGCTTGAGGAGTATGCGCGGCGGAGCCAGACAATGAGCGATGTGGCGCAACGGTGGCTCCGGGAGTTTGGGAACGAGATGCAGGGCTGGATGGACAAGCAGAAGCTGGTGATCATCGAGAAGGCTCGTTTGGCGATATCCGAGGTGGCCAAGGCTCAGAGCTTTACGATCGTCTTCGAGGTCGGAGTGGCCCCCTACGGCGCGAACGACTTGACGACGCCCGCGCTTGCGGCGATGAATGCCAAGAAATAGAACTGCGCTTTGGGCTCTTCCTCTCCTTGTCTTGCTCGGGTGTAGCCCGAAGCGGGACAAGGTTTTCGTGGATCTTGGCGCCTTGGTGGCGGCAGAGTCGGTGGTGGCACCGCCATCATTCAGTCCACCTTCTCCGCCAGCGACTCAGCCCGAGTTGACTTTGGTTCAGCCTTCGCGGCCATCGATGGTGATTCCCGACCCCAGCGGGCCGACGGCGGTGCGGGATTCGGTGGAGAATGCCCAGCGCTTGGCGCTGGAGAAGCTTTCGAAGCGGCTGCGGACTTACTATCAACGCGAGATGCGGCGGTACCAGGCAGAGCAGCAACGGCTGCTGGACGCGGAGCAGAGAAAGTCTTTCGACCTCGCTTGGGAGATCGTTTACAAAATCTTTAAGGAGTACAGTGCGGAACGCGCGCCGAACGTGGCTCGGTTGGCGTTGCTGGCGGGCTTCCCCGATCCGAATCCGAACTCGGTATTGCCCGAAAGGCCGCTGACGCCGGTTGGGCAGAAGCTGTTTGATCAGGCGAAGGGATTGCGGGCAACGATTGACAAATTGGATGCCGACTACGCGGCGCAGGCGCAGGTGGTTTTGGATGCGGCGATGGACCAGGCGGGGCTCAGTGCCAGCACGGAGGACTCGCGGATCGAAATCTTTGGGAAAGAGTTAGACAAGCGGTCGGCGGACGAAGCTCGGGGGGCAGTGCAGCAATCGTTTGCCGAACTTGGGCTCAAGTTGGCGGACCGGCATGACTTGCAAGTGCCGGCAACCAGCGGAAGAACGATCAAGATTCCCGCGGAGAGTCCCTTGGCGCGGGCGCCAGAGGTAAGGTCAGAAGGTATCCCCGACGGTCCCGCCGATCGACGACGTTTGATGGAGCATGAGCTCCGAATTTGGGCGGGCCTGAATCGGTTCGACCTCGTCTCCGACCCCAAGGATGGAAGAGACGCGACACAAGAGTTTAGGACATGGAGAAGTACGTTCAAAGCTGGACCCTAGCCGAGTTGGCGCTTGCCTTTGGCGGAGAGCTGGTGGGTTCGGGAGATATCGTTATCGAGCGCCCCGCGCCAGCGGGCTCGAACGACCCTCGCGGCCTCACGTTTGCGGGTGACGATTCCTACCTAGCCAAAGCAGAGGCATCGGGGATCGCAGCGATCTTGGTGAAGCTAGATTCTTCGCTTTCTTCGAAGCCAGGTATCCGAGTGAAGGATCCTCGGGGGACGTTTGCTCGGTTCCTGCATATGTGCGCCCGGCCGCTCCCGCTGGAAGCGGGGATTCATCCTACTGCGGTGGTGAGTCCTCTCGCGTCGGTTTCGCCATCAGCGTCGATTGGGCCCTTTGCGGTGGTGGAGCAGCATGCCGTAGTGGGTGATGGCTGCCGGGTGTTCCCCTTCGTTTATGTGGGGGAGAACTGCCGACTGGGTTCAGGAGTGGTGCTCCATCCTCACGTTGTTTTGTATCAAGACGTCAAAGTTGGCGATCGTTCGGTGATTCACAGTGGCTCCGTGCTTGGGGCTGATGGGTTCGGATATGTGTGGGACGGCAAGACGCGGGTGAAGGTGCCGCAGGTCGGATCGGTGACGATTGGAGCCGACGTGGAGATTGGAGCGCTTACTACGATCGATCGAGCCACCGCGGGCGAGACCACTATCGGTGACGGGACGAAGATCGACAACCTGGTGCAGATCGCCCACAACAATTCGGTTGGCGAACATTCGGTGATCGCAAGCCAGACCGGGATTGGCGGAAGTTCGGAGATCGGAGATCGAGTGGTGATGGCGGGGCAGACGGCGATCGCCGACCACATGGAGATCGGAAACGATGTGACCCTTATCGGCCGGGCGGGAGTGACCAAAAACATTTCGGAGCCGGGGGTGTATTTCGGATATCCGGCGAGACCTTACGCTGAAGGGGCGAAGGTTTTGATGAGCTCGGGCAAGCTGCCGGACATGCTCTCTCGGTTGCGTGACCTTGAGAAGCGAATCTCTCAACTGGAGAAGAAATGATCGTTCGGCGCAAGACGGTGCGCGACTCGGTGGCGTTCGAGGGTCTTGGTTTGCACACCGGGGTTCCGGTGAAGATGACCGTTCATCCCGGCCAGGACGGGATCGCGTTTCGGCTGGGGTCGGAGCGGGTATTGGCCCACCCTTCGAACGTGACGGACACCACCCGGAGCACCCGGGTTGGGACGGTTGGGACGGTTGAGCACATCATGAGCGCGTTCGCGGGGCTCGAAGTGACGGATGCGGAGGTTGAGCTTGACGCTCCCGAGGTTCCGGGCATGGACGGAAGCGCGGGGCCCTACGTGGTGGCGCTAAACGAGGTTGGGTTTACGTTTCTCGGGGAGCGGGAGATTCCGGCGCTGTTCTCTCGGGTGTTCTTGCAGGAGGACGCGATAAAGTTGGCGATCGCCAAGGGCGAGGGTTGGTGGCGCTACACCTACGACCTCGGCGCTCGGTGGCCGGGAGAGATGTCGTTCGAGTCGTCTCTTGGGAACTATGCGGAGGAGATCGCGACGTCCCGGACTTTTGCGCTGGCAGAAGAGGTTCCGGTCCTGATTCAGCACGGGCTCGGGCAGGGGTTGGATGAGCACTCGGCTTTGATCATCGGAATCGAAGGGTACAAGAACGAGGCTCGGTTTTCGGACGAGCCAGCTCGGCATAAGCTACTGGATCTGATGGGGGATTTGTATCTTGCCGGCGTGCCGGTGCGGATGCTCGACGTGGTCGGGGAGCGGACGGGACATCGGGTGAATGTGAAGGCGGCGGCGCTCCTCGCGGCAGCGGTTTTTGGGGATTGATTTCCGTTTTGCGTTTTGTAGGAAGCGGTTGGGTGCGATTTTCGGAAGCTGGTCCGTGAGCGTAAACCCCTCCCCCACCCCTTCGTTCCTCAGGGCCTTGGGAAAGGGGCACCATCTCGGATTACATCAGGGAATACGCATCCACGTCGATGACGACCTGAACACCCTTCGGCGCGAAGCCGAGGAGGGCCTCGCCTATCCATGCGGCAGACGCGCCGGGGGCCATCTTTACCAGCATGTGCCGTCGCCACTTTGTCTGCAGCCGTTCCACCACGCAGTCCACCGGACCAAGGATCTCTTGCTCGCCCTTGAATTCGTCAAGCAGCGCCTTCGCGTCATCTGACGCGGCCTGAACGTCGCCACGCAACTCCCCGCTGAAGACAATGTTCACAAGCCGCCGAAATGGCGGATATCCCGCCTCCATCCGCTCCTTCTTTAGCACCTCGTAGAAAGTCAGGAAGTCGTGGTCGCGAGCCGTTTTCACCGCCATGTGATTGGGATTGAAGGTCTGGATCATGACCTGACCCGGTGCTTGTCCGCGGCCGGCGCGACCGGCGACTTGGGACAAAAGCTGGAAGGTGCGCTCCGATGACCGGAAGTCGGGGATGTTCAGCGAGACGTCGGCGGCGATGACTCCCACCAGGGTCACATTGGGAAAGTCGAGGCCCTTGGCAACCATCTGGGTGCCGACGAGGATCTGAATTTCGCCGCTGCGAAAGAGGGCGAGAATCTCCTCGAGCGCGCCCTTTCGACGGGCGACGTCTCGGTCGAGTCGGGCAACTCGGGCATCTGGGAATTCGGCGGCGACCGCTTCTTCCACCTTCTCGGTGCCGACGCCGAACGGGTTGAGCCGAGTGCCGTTGCAATTCGGGCACGTGTCCGGGGGCTTTGTGTTGAAGCCGCAGTGGTGGCACCGCAGCCGCCGATCTCGCCGGTGGAACGAGAGCGACACCGAGCAGTTCGGACAATAGAATTGGTGACCGCAATCGCGGCAGATGATGAACGGAGCGTAGGCGCGGCGATTCAGGAACAGAATCACCTGCTCGCCCTTGTCCAGCGTCATCCAAACCCGGTCGTGCAAGTCGGGGCTGAGGATCCCCGGGCGTCCGCTCTTGTAGCCCTCGGTGAGGTCACGCACCATGACGGTAGGAAGGGTCGCCTTGGCGGCTCGCTGAGGCATGCTCAGCAGGACCGGCGACGCCGAGGAAGGAGAATTTTCCGCCGATTCGGCCTCGTAGAAACTTTCGATCGAAGGGGTCGCCGAACCAAGAACGACCGGGCATCCGTGCCTCTGACCGAGGAACTTCGCGACTTGCTTCGCGTGGTATCGGGGGGCCGACTCCTGCTTATACGCACCCTCGTGCTCTTCGTCCAGGATCACCAACCCCAAATTGGTCAAGGGCGCGAAGAGCGCGGAACGCGCGCCTAGCACTATCGACGCCTGCCCGTTGCGAATCCGCAGCCAGTTCAAAAGCCGCTCGGTGGGCGGAAGATCCGAGTGGAGGATCGCGACGGTGCGTCCAAAGCGCTCACGAAGCTGACCGATTGCTTGGGCGGCCAAGGCGATCTCGGGAACTACGTAGAGAACCTGCCGGCCCTGCTTGAGCGCCTCGGAGGCGGCTCGGAGATAGACCTCCGTCTTGCCGCTCCCGGTCACCCCGTAGAGGAGAAACTGTTGATACCGGCTCTCTCGAACCGCCTCCGCAATCGCGTCGATCGCGATCGTCTGGGCGTCGTTCGGAGTCGGCGCCCTGGCAACGACGATCGAATCCAGATCCACCCGGTCGATGAGCCCCGCTTCCACCAGCGCCTTAATCGTCGAATCGGTTACTCCCGCCATCGCGCGAATCTCGGCGGCGGTGACGTAGGAGCAGTCGGCTGACTGAAGTTTCATCACGGTCAGCGCCTGGGCGGGCTTCCGCTTACCCTCTTTGTGGAGAAAATCCTCGACCTTGGTCTCATCGGCGCAGAGCCGCAGCATCGGCTCCCCCTTTCGCTTCTCTTGGGGCGGGTTGATGCGGAGAGACTGCCGGACCAGTCCTTTGCCACGCAACAAGCGCAGCGCTTTCTGAAAGGTGGACGGAATCTTCTTTGTCTTGCTCTCGATCAGCACGCCGTCGCTTTCCCGCATGACGCGAATGACCTCTTTCTGGAGGGGAGTGAGCTCATGGGTGAATTCCGCCTTTGACCGCTTGTCGTTGAAGAGGTCGACCTCCACAGGCGCCGATTCGTCGAGGGTCCAGCACTGGACCAGGCGCTCTCGCACTCCTGGAGGGGTGGCCGCGGAGAGCGCAACCGGCAGCGAGCAAAGGTATTCCTCGGTGACAAACTTCGCGAGATCGATGGTCTGATCGGGGACGCTGAGCCCATCGACGATCGCCGAAACGGTCTTGAGCGACTCGAACGGGAAGCCGAGGTCTTCCTCGGTCGCATCGTAAACGCTCACCACAAAACCGAGCGCGGAGCGAGTGCCTAAGGGGACGAAGACGGCATCGCCTTGCTGCACGACAGCCTCGGCCGCATACGTGTAGACCGCCTCCGACCCACCGGTCCGGGGATCGAGCGCGATATCCGCGACACGTTTGCGCTGCACATTTAGGAGCTTACCAAGTGTCAGAATCTCGACGTGATGAGGCAGCCCCCGCGTCGGTTGCGGCTACTGCCGCTGCTGGCGACGATCTATTTCTGCGTGAGTGGTGGCCCGTTCGGGCTCGAGCAGACCATGCAATCGGGCGCTGGCCTCGGCCTCCTCCTCATCCTCCTCACCCCGTTTATTTGGGCCGCGCCCGCCGCGATGATGACCGCCGAGCTCGCCTCCGCGATTCCCGAGGAGGGTGGCTACTACATCTGGGCGAAACGTGCGCTCGGTCCGTTTTGGGGATTCCTCTGTGGGTGGTGGACTTGGCTGTACTCGTGGGTGGATTGCGCCCTCTACCCAACCCTCTTCGCCGGGTACGTCAGCAGCCTTTTGAACCTATATGGGCACGATCTGCAACTCGACAACCACGGCATCTTGAAGTGGGCGATCGGCCTCGTGGTGATTATTCCGTTCACCTGGCTCAACATTCGCGGCACGAAGCAGGTCGGCCAATCCGCGCTTTGGATGGTCGGCCTCCTGCTCGCCCCGTTTCTCGTGATGGTTTGCCTGGGCATCCCTCTCCTCATCGCCCATCCCGCGCGGGCGGTGCAACCATTTGTGCCTCATGGGCAGTCCCTAGGGGCCGCCTTCAACTCAGGTCTGTTCGTGGTCATGTGGAACTACCTGGGCTGGGATTCGATGTCCACGGTCGCCGGCGAGGTCGAGAATCCGCAACGTGCCTTCCCTCGCGCCCTTGCCATCGGCATTCCTCTGGTGCTCGCCTCTTACCTATTGCCGACTCTGATTGGCATCGTGGCGGTGCCCGATCCTTCGGCTTGGCAGGAGAGCTCCTGGCCAACAATCGTTGCCGCGGTGGGCGGTCGATGGTTGGCGGTTTGGGTGACGATCGCGGGCCTCATCGGTGCCGCCGGCCTTTTCAGCGCGACCCTCTTGGCCGCCTCGCGAATCCCTTTCGTGATCGCCGAAGACGGCTTTCTCCCTTCCTGGCTCACTCGTCTGCACCCTCGATTCGGCACTCCGACGGCGGCGATTCTGATCAGCGCGGCAATCTACACGATCCTAAGCTTCAAATCCTTCGCGTCGCTCGAGGTTTTGGACGTGACTATTTACTCGTCGGCACTGCTGATCGAGTTTGCAGCGCTGTTGGCGCTGCGTAAGAAAGCGCCCGATATGCCGCGGCCCTATCGCATACCAGGTGGTTGGTTTGGAGTGGTGTTGGTCGCGCTATTGCCGACGGCGATGATTGTCTTCGCGGTGGTGAACCAGGCGCACGAGGAGGGCATCGGCGCGATTTGGTGGGCGGTTGCCGCCCTCGCGACCGGTCCTTTAATCTACGGATGCCGGCTTCTGTTTGGCAAGCCGTTTGTCACCGAGGGTCCACGTGTTGGGTAGGGCAATGACTTCTTTGGCCCTTCGACGGTAGTTTTTGACCTGGGCGAACCCGCCCCCTGCACCCCTTTCAAGGAGAGTGCCGAGTTGTAAGGAGGCATCCCTTGTAGCTTCGGCACCCTCGCCGATGAGTGTGATAGGCTTGAACATGCACCACCGCAGGTGCCCTTCTCCTTTAAGGTAAGTGCTAGGTCGCGCGGCGCTCACCGGCGGGGGCGCCGACGCTACGTTTGGGTCGTTTCCAATTTGCGCGAACCTTTTTCCCCACCAGACTCGACTTCGGAACTAGTTTGGAAAAGACTGCTAAGCGTTTGGCGTCAACCCCACCCTGCCCTCCCCCTCCCGAGACACGAACCATCCTCGGCAAGGGGAGGCATCCTGACCGCCACCTTTGTGACGAACCCGTTGGTTGATAGAATGAAGGTGGCAAAGCCTGACCCTCGGAGTCTCACGTAAATGCAGCCCCTAACTATCCGACCACCGGGCCAGTTACCGATCTACATTCTTGTCGTGTTCTCTTCTCTGCCGCCCGTGTTTTTCGGTCTCCTCGCGGTCGGATTCATTGCCTTTTTCGCTCCCCTCGTGGTTGCCTGCTTGTTCGTGGGTTACCGCGTCGTCCAAGGCGACCGGGCCGTGCGGGGACGGTCGTATGTGTCCGATGCCGAAGGGATCCATCTGACACATTCGGGATCGTGGTGGGCATCCTAGCTATTGCCTCGGTAGGAATGGGCGTGTTTCGGATGATAATGGGGAAGCGAGACGAAAACCGACGCATCACCTTGGATGTTCGTGCAGACGTCATTGAGGTCGAGTTCGCAGACGGAACTCAGGAGTCGTTTCCTCTTCCCAAATTCGACGACATCACTGCCCTCAGGAATAGGGTCAACCGCCGGTATACGGAATTGCTCCGCAGCGCAACCAAGCGCCTACCCATCGACCGCACGAGCCTCTATGAAACGGATTAAGTCGATTGCTTGCCACCGGTGGCATACATGTTCCGTAGTTGTGGTTGACAGATGAAGGCAATTCGGGTCCGACCCTCAGACGCCTCGGTGGCAGTTATCCTCTCACGGCTCGTCCGCACCATGCCCTACGGGTTCGCCCACCCTATCGCGGAGTTGGCCTCTTGAATGCGTTCCGCGCGCGTCCGGATACTTCGTACTTGAGCTTCCGGGTCATCCTCTGGATCGTCGTGCTTCTCTTCGCCGCCGGATTTGTGGCCCTGGGTGTCGCTTGGCTCGCCTTTATCTCAATCATCACGTCCGCGATCCTATTTGTGCCGATATCCTTGCAATATCGGCGGTTGAAAGGACTTCTTTTCGAAGCCGACCGGGACGGAATCACTTGCACCAAGAAGGGGGCGGTGGTTTGGACCCTTCCCTGGTTCGCCTACGGAGGCTACCGAACGACACGCGGCCGAGGCCTGGTTCCCGGATACACGGCAATTCTGGATCTCGGCGGAAGCGTCGTCCACACATTGCCTTTCTTCGGACGCCCCTTCGAATACGGCCACCCGTGGCGCTTCTATCCGCACGGCAAGTTCTTTCGCCGGCTTGATCAGAAGAGACCCGACTACGTCAAGCCGCCAAGGCCGGTAAGGCTTATACCGAGCATCGCCGGGATTGCAGTGAAGGGGGCGCTCGCCCTCACAATGCTCGGCATTCTGGAATGGGGAGTGTGGACCCTTCACACGGCAATGAAGCATCGGGAGACGCTTAAGTTATATAGGGGATGGCTCACGCAGGAATACGTTTGCGGTGCCACGGCTCTCTTGATGCTTGGCGGTGGCTTTCTCTTCTGGGCGGTATTCGAACTCAACAACCGCCTGCATCCGGAGCGCGTGTACCATCTCTCGAATTTGCCGAATCCAGAAGATGGCCCACGCTGGGAAGAATTCCTGGATGAAAGGGGAGAAAACGCGGAGCCCCTAGTCCTCGTGCCGGGCCACCGTTATCGTCACGCCGATCCTGAAGGCTCCCTTCTGCGAACACGGTGCATGCTTTCCGTTGCGCCCGCCTTGATCACGGCGAAGGTCTCCTTGGTAGCTTGCATGCTCACGGTCAACAGCGATTGGCCAAATGCTTCGGCCTTGTTTCTTTATTACGGCGCACTGGCCATTTTCTACAGGCCCTTAATACGAATCCTCCAAAGGAGCCGTCGGCTTCGAAGCTTCAGCACCTTTGTTCCCGTCGAGGATCGAATCGTGGTGATCGACCAAGGCGGAAAGTGCAAGACGTTCACTTTAGGGAAACCCGACACGCATAAGGGACCATACCGACCCGAGACCCTCGTAAGTGGCAAGGACCGCATCCTCCTTGATCGCACGATGCTCTACGAAGTCGAAGGAGACCTAAGACATCCCGAGCTGATGGAGTGGCTCGCCGAAGTCCCTCCCGTGCAGCTACAGGAAGCGTCGACTGAACTTTCCCACTAGCCGAAGGATGGTAGCCGCGACCCAAGTGTCGCGCAGGGAGCGGAGCCCTTTGTCCTTACCCGCCCATCGGGGGTTCCTTGAGCGAATATCTGTGAAGGCTGAGGACCCAGGGTGGAACGGCCACAGCAGAACGCCCAGGCGCGGAACGCGCCGAAAGGGCAAGGCGGCTTACGCCGCCGAGATCTCTACCTTCGGATAATCGCCCGCCATAATGCGGTCGTACGCGCCCGAGAGGTGCCATCGCTCTAGCTCCTGCGCTCGATGCACCGGCATGGGATGCGAGAACTGGTGCGAGATAAGCAGGAAGATCAGGATCTTGCCGATCTGGTCCGCAGTGTTCGCGTCCTGATAGGCCCGTGCTTGAGCCATAAACTCGTCCCGGTTCTGCTCGTGTCGGAACCGGTTCGGACCCGCGGTCAGCGAGATCAAACCATCGATGCTACTGTCAAGCGACTGCGAAACCAGAAGCCCCGCTCGGTCCGCCGAGAACTCCGCTTGTCGAAGCCACTCGTAGTAGGCCAAATAGAGTGCGATGGAAGCCACGTCGCCCAAGCCTAGCATGCTCCGCCCGATCATCTGAAGCAGGGGATAGAGCACGTTCGCCACGCTCATGTACAGCACATGCTTGGCCTTAATGTGGCCCAACTCGTGCCCGATCAAGAAATAAAGCTCTTCGTCGTTAAGGTTATTGAGCGCCGCCGAGTTGATGGTGATATAGGGCCGCTCGACGCCGGAGGTGTGCGCGTTGGGTTGGTAGTAGCTTGACACGTAGAGTTCAGGCTCTGGCATGTCCAGCACCGCGCAAGATTCGCGCATCATTTCGTAAATCGTCTTGTACTGGTTAGGCCCGCACCGCACCGATTGACTCATGTTCCAGCAATACATCCACCGGTCGATTCCAAGCTCATAGAACTTTTGAATCACCATCGGAAGCAAGGGAACTTTCTTGAGCTTGTCCAACGCCCATCGATCCGCGTCAGAAGTAAATGCATCGGCCGTGATGCCGGTAAGGATTGTGCGCTCAGCCATCTATGTTTAAGGATACGGCAAGATCGCGATTTGGGCGACAGCCCAAGCAAAAGGTCCTAGCAAGAAGGGATCGCTCCTGCGATCTGTAGGCGCGACGCCGGTGTCGCGTCGGGGCAAAGCCCCAGGTCCAAACTAGTCCGGGTGCCCAGCGCCTGGCTCACCGTGCCCAGACAACGCATGAAACGCCACCACCGCGGCCGCGACATGGACGTTCATCGACCGACCCTTCCCGTACATCGGAATAAACACCGCCGCATCCCGGTGCCGCATCACGCTTGTGTAAACGCCGTTTACCTCATTCCCCATCACGAGACAGAGCTTCTTCGGATACTCGAATTGCGTATAGCTCACGGCCCCTTCGGCAATCTCCACTGCGACAAGCGAATACCCCTCCGCCTTCAAAGCCAACGCCGCGTCTTCGTTCTTACCGAGGTGCCGAAACTTGATCCGTCGGTGATGCCCAAGCGAAGTCACGGAGATCATCGGGTCCGGCGGAACCGGCGTCTTGCCCGACATCACTAACTCCACCGCCCCGCAAGCGTCCGCCACCCGAAACATGCCGCCCACGTTATAGGCGTCGTCCCAATCCTGGAGAAAAAAGGCCAGCTCAATGTCGTTCCGCTCGGCACGAAACTCCTTGTAAAGCTGGCGCACTCCCGTCTTCGAGTGCATGGTCTTGAACCGCTCGCCGCTAATCTCTTCCGGCATGAGTGTGAGTATGGATTAGGAGTGCGACTCGTCCGCCTTCGATTCCACGTCCGCCACCGCCTGCTTCACCGACTCATGCAAGTTCGCCGTCGCATCCATGTTCGCCTCCATCGCCTTAGATTCGGCCGTCAATGAATCCACCGAATCCGGCGTAACACCCGCGGTCGGAACTTCCATCTCCACCGCCAACTTCGGCACTAGAGCCAGCACTCCAATCTGAATGCAAGCCGCCACCGGAACTGCCAAGATCATCCCGACAATCCCCAGCAGCAAGTTCCCCGCAAGCAGGGCGATGATGCTGATAATCGGGTGAAGCCCCACGTGCCCACCTAGGACGCGGGGCGTGATCACCTGGTCGAAGACGATCTGATGCAACAGCACGCTCAGAGTCACCGCCAGCAGCATCAACTGCATCCCGCCCGCCAAGAACGAAACCGCCGCCGTAATCACGATCGTAATGAACGCGCCGATGTACGGCACTGAATACAAAATCCCCGCGAAGATCCCGAGTAGCAATGCGCTCGGAACGTGAATCGCCCAAAGCAAAAGGCCGGTCGCGACTCCGTTCATCAGCGAGACGATGCCAAGCCCCCGAAGATATTTGGCGAAAACCACCGTCACCTCGCTCACGTACGTCTGCACAAGATCCCGACGACGCCTCGGAAATAGCAGTAAGGCCTTCCCTAAAATGAGGTGAAAGTCGCGGAGGGCATAGAACGCTACGATCGGCACGATGACAACCCAGATCAAGTTGCCCAACATGCTCATCCCGCTAGCCAGCCAGTTCGACGACCGCTGAATCCCACCCTGGAACCCCGCGTACGCATGAACTCCCGCCGACGCAATGGACTCCGGCACGTTCATGTGCTTCAGCGACGTGATGAGCCCCTTTTCAGAGGTGTCCGGAAACTTCGTCGAGAACTGCCGCTGCATGTCCGAGATCTGCCCCGCGACCACCGGCGCAGAGAGCCAAATCAGCCCAATCGTGATGCCCAAGAACCCGAAGAAGATAAAAGCACTCCCCCTCGCTCTCGACCAGCCCCGCGCTTCCATCCGGTCCACTACCGGGTCCAAAACCATCGCCAGTAAGAACGCGAGAAAGAGGGGTAGCCAAATCTCGCGAACGACGTAGACAACGTAAACGGCCAACAGAATAACCGCCGCCCGCCCCGCCCACTTGCGCCAAGTGGCCGTGTCCGGCCAAGGAATCGTGATCTGATTCATGAACTAACTAGGTGTCCCTCCGGGAATCTTCAATGACTGTTGGGTAAGACTGCGGATATCGATGATTAGTCTCATCCTTGCCGTCGCACTGGGCCAACAGGGTCCTGTGCGAGTTTCGACCCTCACTGGAAATATCCAGACTCACGCAGCATTCCATAGCGACATCCTCACCAATGAGCGAAACGTTAACGTTTATCTACCGCCCAACTACGACAAGGAACCAGCCCGGCACTACCCAGTTCTCTACATGGGCGATGGCCAAAACCTCTTCGACGGCGCCACCTCCTTCATCCCAAACCAGGAGTGGCGAGCCGATGAAACCGCCGAGGCACTCATCAACGCTGGCCTCATCGAGCCGATCATCATCGTCGGAATCGACAACGCCGGTGGCAAGCGAGCCGAGGAGTACACCCCGGTCAGCGGCAAGATCGGGGAGTACGTGGTGAATGCCAAGGGCGATGACTACGGCCGATTCCTCACCATCGAGCTGAAACCCTACATCGACAAAACCTACCGAACCAAAACCGGCCCCAACGACACCGCCCTCGGTGGTTCTTCCCTCGGTGGCCTCATCGCGCTCCACCTCGGAGTGACCACCAAAACATTTGGCAAAATCGCCGCCATGTCCCCCTCGGTATGGTGGGCCAACCAATTCCTCGTCCAAGAAACCAAATCCCTCACCGCCAAACCCAAGCTCCGAATCTGGCTAGACGTCGGCACCGCCGAGCCCCAAGAAATGCTCTCCGGCGCCCAGGCCGAATCCGACGCCCTCGTCGCGAAGGGCTTCAAAATGGGCCAAGACCTCACCCTCTTTGTCGACAAAGGTGGCAAGCACAACGAAGACTCCTGGTCCCGCCGCTTCGGCATGGCGTTGATGTTTCTGTTTAAGAAATAAGCTCGGGAATGCCTCCCCTTGCCGGATGGTTCGTGCCGGGAGGGGGAGGGCAGGGTGGGGGTCGAGCGCCCAACAGGATCAGAAGCTTCCCGAACACGGTCCCCACCACCGAAAACCCTCCGCCCAATCTGCAATCTCCAATCTCAAATCTGCAATCCTAGAAAGGATGAGCGTCCGCGAAATCCTGGAGACCATGAGCTACGGCCCCGCGCCGGAGGGCCCCGAACTCGCGAACGAGTGGCTCGAGGCCCATGGACGCAAATTCGGCCTGTTCATCGGAGGCAAGTTCACCCCCGCAACCGAAGGCAAGCACTTCGAGACCTTCAACCCCGCCACCGCCAAACCCATCGCCCAAGTCGCCCAGGCAACCGCGAAGGACGTCGATCAAGCTGTCGAAGCGGCCACCGCCGGACAAAAAGAATGGTGGGCAATGGGCGGCCATAAACGAGCGCGCGTCCTCTACGCCATCGCTCGCCAAATCCAAAAGCACAGCCGACTCTTCGCCGTGCTTGAAACCCTCGACAACGGCAAGCCCATTCGGGAAACCCGGGACATTGACATCCCCCTCGTCGCCCGTCACTTCTACTACCACGCGGGCTGGGCCCAAACGATGGAAGCTGACCTGCCTGGAGCCGAGCCGCTCGGCGTCTGCGGCCAGATCATCCCTTGGAACTTCCCCCTTCTCATGCTCTCCTGGAAGATCGCCCCCGCCCTCGCGATGGGCAATGCGGTCATCCTCAAGCCCGCTGAGTTCACCCCTCTCACCGCCCTCCTTTTCGCCGAGATATGCGCTGCCTCCGGCGTCCCGAACGGCGTGGTGAACATCCTCACCGGCGACGGTGAAACGGGCAAGCTCATCGTCGACCATCCCGGAATCCACAAGATCGCCTTTACCGGATCCACCGAAGTCGGCCGCGCCATCCGAATATCCACCGCTGGCACCAAGAAAAAGCTCTCCCTGGAGCTGGGCGGCAAATCCCCCTTCATCGTTTTCGAAGACGCCGACCTCGATAGCGCAGTTGAGGGTCTCGTCGATGCCATCTGGTTCAACCAAGGCCAAGTCTGCTGCGCCGGTTCGCGCCTCCTCGTCCAAGAGAGCATCGCCGAAAAGGTGCTCGCCAAGGTCCGCGCCCGGATGGATAAGCTCCGCATCGGCAACCCGCTAGACAAGGCGATCGATGTCGGCGCTATCATCGCCCCCGTCCAACTTGAGCGAATCATCGAACTCGTCGCGCAAGGCAAAGCCGAAGGCGCCACCCTCTTCCAAAGCTCCTGTGCCTGCCCCGGTGAAGGCTGGTTCTACCCCCCGACCCTCCTCTCGGGGGTCGGACCCGCTTCCACCGTCGCCCAAGTCGAAATCTTCGGCCCCGTCCTCGTCAGCATGACCTTCCGCACCCCAAAGGAAGCCGTCGACATCGCCAACAACACCCCGTACGGACTTGCCGCGAGCATCTGGACTGAGAACATCAGCCTTGCCCACGACATCGCTGCCAAGGTCAAAGCGGGCACCGTCTGGGTGAACTGCACCAACCAATTCGATGCCGCGGCCGGTTTCGGCGGCTACCGCGAAAGCGGCTTCGGTCGAGAGGGCGGTATCGAGGGCCTTCGCGAGTACTGCAAATTCCCCGCCTCCCCCATCGAAGCGTTCCCGTTGCCAGAACCGAAACAAAACGCCATCGATCGAACCCACAAGCTCTACATCGCCGGCAAACAAGCCCGCCCCGACTCCGGTTACTCCCTCACCATCCTCGGTGAAGAAGTCGGCCGAGGCAACCGCAAGGACGTCCGCAACGCCGTCGAAGCCGCCCAATCGGCAGCCGCAAGTTGGTCTTCGACAACGGCCCACCTAAGAGCCCAAGTCCTCTACTACCTGGCCGAAAACCTCGAAGCTGCCCGCGACTCCTTCAACGTCTCGGACCGAGAATTCGACCTCGCCATCCAAGCCGCCTTTGACTTCGCCGCCCGCGCCGACAAGTTTGACGGCGCCGTTCACGCCGTCCCGATGAAGGCCCTCACCTACACTCGAAACGAACCCCTCGGCGTCATCGGCATCGTCTGCCCCGACGAATCGCCCCTTGCCGGTCTCGTAGCGGCCATCTCCGCCGCAATCTCCATGGGCAACGCCGTCGTTGCGATCGCCTCTGAGCTGAATCCCCTCCCCGCGGTCGAGCTCTACCGGGTCCTCGAAGCCTCTGACATCCCCGCTGGCGTAGTCAACATCCTCACCGGCTTAAGAAGTGAGTTGGTGAAGACCGTCGCCGAGCACGAAGGAGTCGATGCGATCTGGAACTTCGTGGACGACAAAGGTGAGGTTGAGCGCCAATCCGCCTCAAACCTAAAACAAACCTGGACCCCCCAGTTCACCCTCGACCCGCTCTCTTATCTCAGGCACGCCACCCAGGTAAAGAACGTGTGGGTCCCCTACGGAGAGTAGAAAACCCTTCTGGTAATATAAATCTTCGACCGCGGGTGTAGCTTAGTGGTAAAGCACCAGCCTTCCAAGCTGGCTATGCGGGTTCGATTCCCGCCACCCGCTCCAAAAGAGATTGAAGATTTTAGAATGAGGATTGAGGATTTCCGGACGGACTTCCCCCCAAATCCTCAATCTAAAATCTTCAATGGACACGCGGGTGTGGCCCAATGGTAGGGCAGGACCTTCCCAAGGTCAAGGTTGCGAGTTCGAGTCTCGTCACCCGCTCCAGTTTTAGCTAAACCAAAACCTCCGGAGATGGTGCCCCCATCGCGTAGCGAGGGGCACAGTGGGGGCTGTTCCCTGTTCCCTGTTCCCATGTTCCCTGATAAACGTCCTACGGAACACCCTCGCTTCCGCCGACGTTGCATACTATAAGAACGATTGGGGGCGAACGGGTTCGACAGAGCTGTTCGGCTTTCGATTGCGAGCCGTGGATTCTCGTTGGCCACGTAAAAAACGAGAAAACAAGTAGCTGCGAATAACAACTACGCCTACGCGGCCTAATTAGCCACGTCGTCCGCTCTCCCCGAGTTGGTAGGGGAGATTCCGGGTGTAAAACAAATCCAAATCGCCTAATGAGCTTCTGTTCGTAGCAAGCTAGGCTAAAACAATCGGACTGGTTGACCGCTCAGGCGACTTCGGCAGAGAGCGGCGACGAGATAAAGTACAGAAGAGACGCTCGTGGTAATTGAAGGTGCGACTGTTTTGGAAGGGAGTTCAATTCTCCCCGCCTCCACCAAATCTTGGAGCGTCGGCGTCTCCCCGTTGATCCGGAATTCCTAATTCACTTCCAAAGGACACGCGACAGGCCCACTAGTTCCTCTTTGCCGCGCAACTCGAACCGGCCCAAAGGCTCCAGAGTCACCCCAGCAATCGCCCCCAAGCGCGACGAGACGGCTTCTGTCACCAACAACTCAGCATCCAGCGCGCTGCACTCACCCATCACCCGCGCCGTCGTATTGAGCGCATCCCCGTGCAAAGCCACATCTGTCCGAATCTGACCCACTTCGGTTGCAACAATCGGCCCCGCGTGGATCGCAGCTCGAAAGCGCGGAACCATCCCGTATTCCCGCTCATAGATACCCGCCCGCGCAGCGATCCGAGCCTTAAAGGCTTGAAAGCACCGAATGGCATTCCCATCCGCAATTCCACGCTCAAAGGGCCAGGTCACGATCGCTTCATCGCCCACGTAGCTGGCAACATCTCCCTCCGACTCGAGCACCGGCTCGGTCAGGTCGTCGAAGATATCGCGGAGCAAGAAACTAAACCGGATCGCCCCAAGGCTCTCCGCCAAAGGCGTCGAACCCCGCAAGTCGATGAACAAGAGCACCCGATTCTCCTCGCGCGGATTTCGATACCGCCCGCGAACCAGATCCCACAATCGCCGGCCCCCAATCCGCCGACCCAGTTCCCCGACGAATGACAAGCAGATCGCAATCTCAATCGGATACTGAACCGACCCTCCCTTCTCGGCGAAGAACTTGGCAACCAATCGGCCAACCTCGCCAACCGAGCGTGTGACCAGGAAGACAAGAATGCAGATCGCCAGGCAAATCGAGGCCACCACGACCGCCACATAAAGAATCGCCGCGATCACAAAGACCGCGAGAAGGGGAGCCCTGCGCAGTCGAGGCATCAAGTGCCAATGAACGTTGCCGAGCGCGATCACCCCAATGGCGCATGCCAACGCGTCGAAAACAAAGTTCTCACCAGACACTCCGCCCTGAGCAAATACGGAAATGGTTACGACTGCCACCCAATAGAGCAGAAGGCTTCTGTTCCGCCGCCGGCTTTGCCGAGTCATCGATCAATCGTAACCGAAAGGACGCAAGCCGTGAAAGATTGCTTTTGACCGCGGAACGCTTCCCCCATAAGGGAGAAGCGTGTCCGCCACCTCAGTTCCGAGCCTCGAAGCCGCTAAACACCAACCGATACTCCTGCTTCACGGGATCGAAGATGCCGTTAAACTGAGTCGGATACAGCGTCTCCCGACCGAGCGTCGCTGGTCGAGGCACGGCCAGAGTAAAGCTCTGCTTCTTCATCAGAAACGCCCGAGTGATCATCGGCTCCACAAAGTGCATGTTGCCATTGTAAAACCCCGCGATCATGACCGACCGAAAATCCTTGTTCGGCTTCATGTCTCCAGGTCGAGATGCGTGAACCCCCATCTGGGGCACGCAGGCCTTCTGCCCGAGATAAATGAATCCCGCAGGAAGTCGATCCTTTGTCGGAGCCTTCGGATCTAGGAATCCGATCTGGCGAACCACATCCTCCGGAACGGCATAGAAGTGGAAGTCGAAGTGGGGCACCCCAAAGCAGCAAGCCGGAGGATGCCCGTGGGGGTTCCACTGCATCTCGAAGTGGTTGAAGTAAGCCATCTGCTGAACCACCGCCGGAAACGGCAGTGTCGCGATCGCCCCGCTAGGGCCGGTGCCCGGCTTTGACGGCGGTCCAATCACGATCTTCATCGGAAGGTTGACCCCAACCTCCTGAACCACATTCCCCGGAGCAACCTTGGCCCAGGTCGAGACCTTAGCCCCCAAGATCGTCGTCGAAGATCCCTCGACAATCGCGGAGCCCTGGGGGCTTGCGCCCCCAACCGTAACCCCGCTGACCATGCTCACGATCCACGAAGCGACCGCCACCAAGTCGACCGTCATCACGCTCCCCCCTTGCTACCCAACTGAGTGGGCGGGCGCCAGGCCTCGGGCGAATCTGCGGGCCCGATCCCATACTTCACCAGGATTGCCTTCACGGCTGGCGACGGCTCGCCTGCGTTCACTGGGTTCGAATCACTGCCTACTTCCTCGAACAGGGCTTCCAAAAACGGAACGAATCCGCCCGGAGTGATGTGGACCAGTAGCCGGCCCGGTTTGTCTCCAACGTTTTGGAAGCCGTGGGGGATCGTGCGCGGTCCGAAAACGTAAGACCCCGCCGGTCCCGGAATCACCTTGTCTCCCACGAGGAAGGCAAACACGCCTTCCAAAACGTAGAAGCTCTCGTCCTCATGAGAGTGCACATGGGCCGGGGTCCCTTGACCGGGAGGCACCCTTACCTCGATGACGTCAAACGGGTACTCGCGAGCCTTGCTCTCCAGCTTAACTCGAATCCTTTCATCCTGGGCGGGCACCGCCCGACCTTCTCCTTTACCAAGAGCCACCGGCTTCATAACGCCTTCGGCCAAATCAACATAATTGGGCATTTTCGTTTCTCTCCTTTGCCGCCGCTGCATCAGGTCCCCGCTTATAAGGGCCGCGCGCATTGACAAGAGAGGATTCTCCTGCTGAACCGGTTCTGCAGGAATCGCTCAAAAGAGCCAATCGGCCTTGCGCCTCAAGAGCCATCGAAACGCCATAATCCTAAAATAGAGTGTCGCAGACTCACTCCAAGCTCGCCGAAAGCGAAAAACGGCCGAAATCGACCGCGGACCAACTCGACAATGCCCCTCCACGCGATAGGGCCTTAGCCCCAATCCGCCTGTCTCCCCCACGCTTGCGCCGTGACACGATCAGCCGAACTTCGCTTATCGAGCGGCTCGAAAGAGGTCTCTCGCGCCACCGCCTCGCTTTCGTCGTAGCTCCCATCGGTTCCGGAAAAACCACCCTCCTCGCCGAATTCGCCAGCCAAACTCAAGATGCCGACGTGTGCTGGCTGGGTCTCGTCAAAGGCGTCGATGCAAGTGCCTTCACCCAAGCCCTCCAAGTTGCGCTCGGAGATCGCGAACTGGACGAATCGCTCGTCCTCAAGCGGCAGCTGATCATCGTGATCGATGATCTTCACCTCGCCGATGAAGCAGAGCTCCTCCCCGTCCTCAAAGACCTCATTGACAACCTCCCTGAGGCCGCCCGCCTCGTCCTAAGCTCTCGGACCCCGCCCGCGCTCCCCATTCACCGCTACCGGGCCCGCCGCGACCTGCTCGAAATCGGCCTCAGCGATCTCGAGTTTTCATCCAAAGATGTCGAGGACCTTGCCGTAAGCTTCTTCGCTCAAGAACCCACCCCACCCCAGGCCGAGTGCATCCGCCGCCGCTCCCAAGGCTGGCCCGCTGGCGTGAGCCTCCTCCTGGCCCCCGAGCCGCACCGGAGAGGAGACAGCGATCTCTTCGAGTTCGTAAACGCCGAGGTCCTCTCCCACCACTCCGAAGAAGAAATCGATTTCCTCCTGAAGACAAGCGTCCTCCACGATCTCACCCCCACCTCATGCGCAAGCCTGCTGGAATCGAACACCGACGACGGTCTGCTCGCAAAGCTAGTCCGAACCAACGGATTCATCACCCTCGACGACCCAATCGAGCCCACCTACCGAGTTCATGACCTCCTCCGAGATCATCTCCGCTCACGCCTCCGCACTGACGAACCCACCGAATGGATCCGCCTCAACCGACGTGCTGCAACTCTAGAGCCAGATTCGACCCGCGTCATCGAGCTCCTGCTTGACGGCGAATCCTGGTCAGAAGCCGCCGAAAGGATCGACCTCTTCGCGCGAGATATGATGTTCCGGGGTGAGGGAGAAGACCTCCGCGTCTACATCGAGCGCCTCCCCACCGAGGTCCAAGAGCAAAGCCCCACCCTCATCATGCACTTGGCGTCTTGCGCAGTCCAGAGCTGGCAATATGAAGCCGGGAAACGCCTGCTCGCCCGAACCGTGCAGCTGGCCGAGAGTGGTGGTCACCAGCCCCTTATCGACGAGGCACGGGCACTCCAAGCAAGCATTGACTGGTCGCAATCCACTGAACGGGCCCTCACTCCCGAGCTCTCTGACCTTTGCCGCCTCCAAATGCTCCTCGCCCGAGCTTGGCGGGGAACCCTCTGTGCCGAGGTCGAGGGCCCTCTTCAAGACCTTGACGCTGCCCTCGACATCCTCGAAGCCAACGATGACCAGACCCTGCTGTTGGAGACCGCTTTCACCTTCCAATCAGGACTCCTCCGCTTGCCCGGTGGCACTGATCGAGGTGGCCGTTTCTGCCGAATCGCACGCACTCGGCTTCGGGGCGATGAAGGTCCCCTCTTTGCCGCACTCCTCAAGATGGAAGGCTACACCCTCATCCATCGAGGACTGCTCCAAGACGGTATTCAAAGACTTGAGGAAGCCCTCGATCTAAGCAGAAGCGTCGGAAGCCCCCGCTGGGTCACCTGCGACATTCTCGTGGTCCTCCCGCTCTGCCACGCCGTCCTCCAAAACCACGAGGAAGCCGCCACCTATTCATCCCGGCTTCTGAAATTCACGAACAGAGACAAGCTTCGAGACTTCATCAGGCCATGGTTCGCAACATGCCGCTACACCGCGGGAAGAGTCGCCCTTGCGAGTGGCGACCTAGAGGGGGCCAGCGCTCAGCTCACCCGCATGGAAGTCGAGCGTGGTGACCACGAGTGGCTAGGCTGTTCCATCTATCGAGCCACCCTGCGAGCCTATATCGACCTCGAGAACAATCGACCCGAAGCCGCAATTGCCCACCTAGAGCCAATGATTCCCGAGCAGGAGCGACACCCGATTTCGGCAACCGCCGGAGACGTCCAAACTCTCCTCGCTTTTGCCCTCCTTTCAGCGAACCAGCCTGAGCAGGCAATGGCTCTCTTCCTCCCGCGCCTCCGCTTGTTCCACAAGGAGAACATCCTCGGACTTCTCATGCTGCTTGGCGAGTCGGTTCTGGTTCCCCTACTGGAACAAGCCCAGGGCCTAGGTGAATGCCTAGATGAGGTGGAAGAGCTTTTCCGACTCTGCCCCCTTTCCCCGAACCACCAGCGCTCGACCAAGATCGAAGTAACCCCCATGGAAGCCTCGGGGCTGTCCGTCAGAGAGCTAGAAGTCTTAGCCCTCGTCGCATCTGGCGCATCCAATCAGGATATCGCCGAAGAGCTCGCCCTCAGCATTCACACGGTCAAGCGTCACGTCGCCAACGTCCTCGCCAAACTCGATGTAGAAAGCCGCACCAAGGCCGCCAATGTCGCTCGTTCAAAGGGCCTTATCCTGTCATGACCCTCCTTGACCTCCTCAAATCCGACGCCGAGTACGCCTACGCCGAACTCCTAAAATCCATCGAAGGCGTCACCGAGCCCCAAGCCTGGACGATCCTCCCGAACAACGGACCTGATTACCTCCACACCGATGGCTCCATCCAAGGCATCGTCCTCCACATCTGCAGTACAAGGTGGGCATACGCCAGCATCTGCTTCCGAAACACCGAAATCCGGTGGAGAGACATCGCCGACCAAATGGAGCAATTCGAGCCAAGCTGGGACAAAGCCATCGACTATCTCAAACGGGGCCACGAGTACTGGATGGCCAGTTGGGCCAACATCGAAGACCTAAACGAGATGCGCCCGACCAACTGGAAAGAAGACCGCCCCGCGTGGCAAATCCTGCAGATCGCCAGCCAGCACGACTCTTACCACGCCGGCCAAATCGCCCTCCTCCGCTACGCCGTTGGAGATTCCCAAACCCCGCCCCCGCCCTACGCCGAAGACATCCGCAAATACTGCCAAGACTCGAAGCACTGGTAGCCCTCCGGAGAAGGTTCCCCTTTCCCAAGGAGAGTGTCGGATTGCAAAAGAGGACGCTCTAGATGTGGCGTTGGCGTTCCCGCCGACGATCCGGAAGGAAGTAGGGACTGTTGCAACCCCCTTCGCAGCCAAGTCCAGCAAGTAGCGCTTGTCCGCATTCCAACGAATCATCGATACCGGATTGATCACCACAGAGAGCCGATCAAGCCAACCCAAGAATCCAATCGCATTGAGGTGATAGTCCCAACAAGACCGAATCAAAACTGGTCGACCGTCCACGTCCCCCGAATGACCATTCCAAACCAGATCCACACCCTGGATCCCCCGATCAGCAAGCGCCGAGAGGAGAAACCCATCGTCCTCCGTCTCCAAAGGAAACCCTTCACCGCGGGCAAGCAAGAGCTCCCTCAAGAGAGCCCCCGAAACCAAGCCGCCGTCTCTCGAGGATGCCGAAACCTATGCCGCACCACATGGGCAAACGCGGGATCACTCATGAACGCATCCGCCTCCCGCCGCCGTTTCCCATGCGTCTGCAAGACCCAAAGAACCAGCGACTCGCGAGTAAAGAAGTTCCGCCAAATACTCTCCCGATTCCCGTTCCAAAGCTCCAGCCGGAAGAATCCTCGCCGAACCGTCCGAGTGACAACTCGCCACAAGACAATTGCCAAAGGATAGTCCAACCAAATCAACATGTCCACTCGGGCCAACACCAAGTCCGAAACCTTCTTGTAGTTCCCCTCGATCACCCACCCATCCTCCGCCACCAGCAGAGACACCCGTCGCCGAAACTCCTCAGTATTTAACTCCACCCAATTCGCCTGGTGATAGATCCCGTCCAGCTCGGTATACGGCACCCCATAGTGCCCCGCCAACGCCTTACCCAGAGTCGACTTCCCCGACCCCGACGTCCCCCGAATGCTGATGCGCGGCCCCGACATTAGGAATGAATGATTGCAGATTGGGAATTGTTTGCCGGTCAAGCAGTCGTAGAGAAAAACAATCTGCAATCTCTCATCGTCAATTCTCAATTCCCGAAGTAGAGTTGTTCATCGTCCGCCTATAGAAAGATGCTGTTACTTGCGCCGCTCATCCTCGCCACCTCCACTACCGCATCCCCACCTCTGCGAACTCTCATCGTCGGCGGCGGCCCAAGCCTCAAATACAACCAGGTAGCCATCGAGAGCAACGTGCGCTATGTCAGCCGCCTACTCCAACCCGCGAACTCCCTCCGCATCCTCTTCGCCGACGGCAAGCCCGAGACAAAGGACGTCCTCTTCACCAACGACCGAGACAAGGCCGAATACCGAGCACCTGATCTCATCCGTCTAGACGGCCCCGCCCAGAAACCGTACGTCGGCAATGAGATGACCCTTCTCGCGAACCCGACCAACCAAGACAAGAAGAACCCCGCCCTTATCTATTTCACCGGACACGGAAGCGGAGACGCGCGGACCCAGTTTGCCAACAACCACTTTGACCTTTGGAATGAAGGCGCCTTCTCGGTCAAAGACTTCGCTAAATCCCTGACCGAATTCTCGAAAGACACCCCGGTCACAATCGTGATGGTCGAGTGCTTCTCCGGCGCGTTCGGCAACCTCCTCTTTGAAGGCGGCGAACCAGATGGTGGGCTCATCGACAAACAGATTTGCGGCTTCTTCGCCAGCATCGCCCAGCGCCCCGCGGCTGGCTGCACTCCCGAGGTAAATGAGGCGAACTACCGAGACTACACAAGCTACTTCTTCGCCGCCCTTACCGGTACGGATCGACTCGGAAAGAGCGTGACCGGCGCCGACTACGACCACAACGGCAAGGTCGGCATGAACGAAGCCTACATCTACACCCTCATCCACGACGTCTCCATCGACACCCCCGTCTGCACCTCCGACGTCTTCGTTCGCAGGTTCGTGGTTAAGAAGGACGAAGAGATTTTCGACAACCCCTACTCGAAGGTCTTGAGTTGGGCAAGCACCGCCCAGAAAGCCGGTCTGGAACAGCTCTCCCAAGCCCTCCACCTCGATGGCGAAACACGGCTGCGAACCGCCTTCGACAAGTTCCTCAAGACCAACTTCGACAGCGAAGAAGTAAGCGACGCCCAGATGATCCGCTACGTGCGCCTTGCCAAAAGCATCGTCCTCGCCCACTTCCTAAACGATGGAAACGATGGAAATCTCAAGAGAAGGTACGCAAGCCTGACTAGGTCCGAAGGCGCGAACCCATTTGCCAACTAAGCCTAAAATGAGTCAATGATTACTGCCCTCGCGCTCCTCGTCGTCGCCGACCAAACCTTCCCGAAGGGCACATCGTTTGAATACTCCGGCATCCCCGTCGTCAAAGGGTCCAACAGTGTGCGAACGATCTCGCACAATGTGCGCTTCGTTATCGGCAAGCTCTCCGCGACCGCGAACAGCCTCACCCTTTTCAAGAACGACTCGGCTGCGCCTGTCCACTGCACTATTCGCGTTCCACGCTACCGCCTAAGCCCCAAGGGCGGTACCGGATCCGATTTCACGGCCACCGCTATCTGGAACAAAGCAACGCTTACCTTGACTCCGGACTTGGTTGCAAACGACACCGGGGACGACGAGACCGACGTAATCCTCGGTCAATGGGACCTAGTCGCCCGTGTCGACTTAAAGGCCAAGGAAACCGCCTCCCTCAAGCTCACTTTCGCCACCCCCACCGGAGTCACCGGCTACGCCCAAACTCAGCGCATCACCGGCTATCAAATGCCGCCAAGCGGTTCCATCGGCCAGGTCAACATCGCCTTCGGCTATTCCCAAAGGGACGTCTTCAACCTCCCCACCCTTGGGCCTGCGGATTGGAAGTGGCAAGTGGGTCGCACCGGCTCCTTCATCCGACAATCCGACTTCAGTCCAAAAGGCGAACTCGTCACCTTCGCCTACTTCAAATCAGGCTTCTGAAAACGACGAAGCCACCGACAAACTGTCAGCAAATTCCACGCGTAGCGTGTAGTCGGCGATCACATCGACGCGGGCGAAGCCCGTTCCTTCCGGTGGCAATACAAACGGCAAACGGACGTTATACTGACGCATGGCTCTCTTGAACCGATTGGCCCTCACTGCGGCCCTCCTATACACGTTCGCGGCAACGTCGTTCGCAGACGAAATCGGACCGGGATCCCCAGCCCCCGCCATCGACGTGCAAACCTGGGTGAAAGGCACCCCTGTCAAGGAATTCGACAAGGACAAAACCTACGTCGTCGAGTTCTGGGCCACCTGGTGCGGCCCCTGCCTCGAGAGCATTCCCCACCTCACCAAGCTCGCCAAAACAAACAAAGATGTCACCTTCGTCGGCGTCAGTGTCTGGGAGGACAACACCGACGGCGGCGTGAACAAGTTTGTGAAAGAGATGGGCACAAAGATGGATTACAACGTCGCCTACTCCAGCAACCAAGACAAGATGGCCAAAACCTGGATGAAGGCGGCCGCCCAGAACGGCATCCCCACCGCCTTCGTGGTCAAAAACGGCGAAATCCAGTGGATCGGCCACCCGATGGAATTGGAAAAGCCGCTCGCCGAAATCAAGGCCAACAAATTCGACCGCAATGCATTCAAGGTCTCTTTTGACAAGGGAGCCGCTGCCGCGAGAAAGGACATAGCCGCCAACGACGCCTTCACCAACGCCACCGACCTCTTTAAAGCCGGAAAGCGACCCGAAGCACGCGCCGCACTCGAGAAAGCAGTCTCCGACTATCCAAAAATGGCCGACGGCGCGAATCGCACTAAATTCCAGTGGCTAGAAAAGGAAAACCACGCCGCGTGGGTGACAAAAGCCAAGGCGATGGCGGCAAGTAAAGATCATGCCCAAATCATGCACCTCGCCCTCTTTGCGCTTGAAGGAGCACAGTCGGGAGAGGACGCCACATCCGCCCGACTTGCAATGTCAATGGCCCTTAAGGCCGCACCAAAGGACTTCAACGTAAACCTCTACGCGATGAACGCGTACGAGAAAACTAAGGACTACAAGTTGGCGATCGATAGTGCCAACATCCTCCTGAAAATCTTCCCAACCAGCCCCGCCAAAGACAATCCCGAGTTCAAGCAAAGCATCCTCAAGACCAAGAAGGAGATGCAGGAAAAGCTGAAGAAGGGATAAGAATCCTCACTCCCGCCTATTCCAAAGGCGCGGAACTCGCCTCCCCGAGCGAGGCTACGCCGCTTTCTTCTCCGCCGCCTTTGCCGCCGTCTTCGCCTTCAACGTGTCGAAGAAGATAAGTCGTCGAGCTTCCTCAAACGTGGTCTGCCCCCGAAGCACACGCTCCAGCGCATCTTCCTGAAGCGTTCGATATCCGCCCAAACGAGCCGCCGCGATGATCTCGCCGACTGGCGCATGCGCCGAAATCAAAGTCCCAACATCGCCCGTCACCGGCATGATTTCGTGGACGCTCGTTCGCCCCGAATACCCGTTGTTGCATTGCTCGCAACCCTTCGAGTGCCACACCTCTTTGAGGTCGCCGCAACCGAAAGACTCCATCACCGCCAAATCTCGGTCGGTCGGCGCTTCCAACTCCTTACAATGCGGACAAAGCACTCGAAGAAGTCGCTGCGCGACGACCCCAATGAGGGAAGTGCTCAACATGTAGGAGTCGATTCCCATATCAAGCAAACGCGGCAAGGAAGCGGGCGCCGAGTTGCAGTGCAGAGTGCTCAAGAGCAAGTGACCGGTAAGCGCCGCCTTCATCGCAGTTGCCGCCGTCTCGTTGTCGCGAATCTCGCCAACCAGAATCACGTCCGGGTCCTGTCGCAAAATCGACCGTAGCTGGGCCGCAAACGTGAGGCCGATCTTCTCATGCACCTGAGACTGGTTAATCCCCCCGAGCTCGTACTCGATCGGGTCTTCGCAGGTCATGATGTTCGTCGCTTCGCTCTTCAAAGCGTTAAGCGCCGCGTACAGCGTCGTCGTCTTTCCACTTCCCGTCGGCCCCGTCACCAGGATCATCCCGTAGGGCTTCTCGATCAAGTCTTTGAAAATCTCGACATTGTGCTCATTCAAGCCAAGCTCGTCCAAACCCTTCAGGGCCGACGCTCGGTCCAGAACACGAGCGACGATTCGCTGTCCGTAGTGGTTGGGCAGGATGCTGATGCGCAAGTCGACATGCTTCGCCTTGCTCTTCATCGTGATGCGGCCATCCTGGGGAAGCCGGTGGTCGGCCACGTCCAGGTCCGCCATGATCTTCACGCGAGCTGCAACCATCGGCATAATCGCCAACGGAATCTCCCGAATCTTCACCAGTCGGCCATCGATTCGGTACCGAACCTCCAGCGAGGTCGATCGCGGCTCCATGTGAATGTCGCTGGCCCGCCGCTCGATCGCATCGGCAAAGATCTGATTCACCAAACCAATAACCGGGCGAGTGTCCGCCTCAGTTAGAATGGCCGACCTTTCCTCCTCATCCGCAGACCCCGCCGTAAATTCGACCATTGCCTGGCTGACGAATTCCTCGACCGAAACTTCGCCTTCAACTGGGCCGGCAGCCACAAAATCTTTGAGGGCCCAGGTGAGGTGCTTATCATTCGCCTGGACTGCCTCCACGCGCATTTTCGTTAGCGCCGCGACCTTGTCGATTACGTCGACGTTGCCGGGATTCCGCATCGCGAGAACCAAAGTGTTGTCTCGCACCTGAACTGGAACGAAGCTCTCTTTCAGACACATCTCGCTAGGAACTCGAGAGAGAGCCTCGGCACTCGGGGGGTCCAAAAGCAAATCCCAGGAGGGCACATCCTGCTGCTCCGCAAGGGCGGCGACCAAGTCTTCCTCTGTTGTGAACCCCAGCTCGACGATCACCTCGCCCAACGGGCGGGACGTGCGTTCCTGCTGGGCCAGTGCCTGCATCAGCCCCTCTTCCGAAATCAATCCTCTATCAAGGAGATACTTTCCAAGCTTCTTTCGTGTCATATGCCGCTCTTGCACTCCAATTATCGGAACGGCCCCAATCTCCAAGCAGGGCACATCTAGCCATCCTGACCCCAAGAACAGAAATCAACGACCCTCTTTTCGCCAAATTTCTCGAGTGGGTAACATCGCCGACCATGCTCGCTCTGTCGCTCCTCATCGCCCTTCAACCGAGGTCTTTGCCTGGTTGGGCGCTTGGCGGATTCGAGCGGCCGAGAAACATTAATCCGGTAATCGCTCCGCGCGAAACTTCATCGTTTCCTGACCCGATGAGCGGCAAGCTGGTCGCTTGGGAAGGGAGCGATACGTTCAACCCTGCAGCCACCATAAAGAAGGGCCATATCGTGGTTCTCTACAGGGCCGAAGACCACCTGGCAGAGGGCATTGGCCGCCGAACCTCACGCCTGGGCTACGCAGAGAGCCGGGATGGACTCCATTTCGCCCGCCGGAACGAGCCCGTTCTTTTCCCCGGCGAGGATAGCCAGAAGGAGGCGGAGTGGCCGGGAGGATGCGAGGACCCGCGCGTCGTGGTCACCGAGGACGGCACCTACGCGGTGTTCTACACCCAATGGAACCGAAAGAAGGCGCAGCTTGCGGTGGCGACATCTCGCGACCTCCTCCATTGGACGAAATACGGCTCGATCTTCCGAAACTCCAATTTCCACCCCGACTTCTTTAAATCGGCCTCGCCTATCACGAAGGTGACCAAGGGCGTTCAGGTTCTCGACAAGATCGGCGGAAAGTATTGGATGTACTGGGGCGAGGACGCCGTCTTCGCCGCCACATCGACCAACCTCGTTGACTGGTCACCGGTTCGCGACTCGTCCGGAAACGTAAAGAAGCTTGCCACTCCTCGAAAAGGGTTTTTCGACAGCCTCCTTACCGAGTGCGGTCCGCCTGCCGTCGCAAGAGAAAAGGGCATCGTCCTTCTGTACAACGGCAAGAACGATTCGGGCGAAGGCGGCGACCTGCGATTTGCCTCGGGAGCCTACTGTGCAGGCCAAATGCTCTTCTCCAAAGATGATCCAACCAAGCTGCTAGCCCGCCTAGAAGTCCCCTTCTTCCGCCCCATGGCGCCGTTCGAGCGAAGCGGCCAATACGTGCAGGGCACCGTGTTTGTCGAGGGCCTAACCTGGTTCAAGGGAAAGTGGTTCCTCTACTACGGCTGCGCCGACTCCAAAGTAGGGGTTGCCATCTTCGACCCCAAGCACCCTGCACCTCCCGACCCGCTTCCCTAACGTCGCTACAAAAATCGACACAAATGCTCAATGTGGAAAATGTCGTGCGCGATGATCGTGTTCGCCCAATCGTAAACCGACATCTCACCCCTCTCCGAGTGGATCGCCGTCTTCGACCAATCGTCGGGCTTCAGCGCCTTCAGGTACGCCACCAAAGCCGCCCGCCGAACCCGAAACGTCTCCGCCTCTGGCGCAGGGTCCAAATCCACGTATCCATGCTGCTCCGCGATCACGCTCTCGTCGTATCCCGGAATCGACGCACCCGGCGTGTCGACTGCCGTTCGAATCCGATCGAAGAAAATCGGCTCCCAGTCCGCGAGGTGAGCGACCGACTCCCGAAACGTAAATCGCTTTTCATCCCGATGCGTATCCCAAGCTTCTTTCGGAGCGACTGAAACCAGTCGAGCGACGGTCTCTGGCGACAAGAGAAGTCCTTGAAAGAGGTACGGGTTAGGCATGTCCAAACTATGACTCAAGCCGCGTGGGGTAAACACCGCACGTGGCGCGATTCGAAATCTCGACGGACTACCTTAAACGGTTCTTAGTAGACCTGCTCAACACCCCGAGCCCAACCGGCGATACCGAATGGGCAATCAGCTTTGTCGAGCAAGAGCTCGCAGCGCTCGATATCCAAACCACTCGGACGGTCAAGGGTGCCCTTCTCGCCCATATCGATGGCCTAAGCTCGGACAAGCCTCGCGCCCTCACCGCTCACGTCGATACCCTGGGTGCCATGGTCCAGCAGATCAAGCCCAGCGGCCGACTCCGGCTCACCGCGCTTAACGGCCTCATGTGGACGTCCGTCGAGAGCGAAGGCGTCAACATCGCCACCCGCTCCGGCCGCCAAGTGCGCGGATCCCTCGTTTTCGCCAACGGTGCCGATCACGTCAACAAAGAAGCCCGGACCGGCCCTCGATCTGCCGAAACCATGGAAGTCCGCCTCGACGAGCGGACCTCTTCCGCCGAAGAAACCCGACTGTTAGGAATCGACGTCGGCGACTATGTCTACTTCGACCCGCGAGTCGAGACCAGTGAGTCCGGTTTCGTGCGCTCCCGCTTCATCGATGACAAGGCCTGCGTGGCCTGCATCCTCGCCGCCCTCAAAGCCCTCAAAGAAGGCGACATCACCCCCGCCCAGCGCACCACGATCCTCATCAGCAACTTCGAGGAAGTCGGCCACGGCGGTATGGATAGCCTTCCCGGCGACCTTCATGAGATGGTCGTCTTGGACATGGCCTGCATCGGCCAAGGCCTCCAAGGCGACGAGTTCCACTGTTCGATCTGCGTAAAGGACTCCAACGGCCCCTACAGCAAGGGCCTCACCGACCGCCTTCGAGACCTCGCCAACCATCGAGGCATCGACCTGAAAGCCGACGTCTACCCCTTCTACGGCTCCGATGGAGGCGCCTATTGGAAGGCCGGCGGCCAAGCCGAAGTAGCCCTCATCGGCCCCGGAGTCGACACCAGTCACGGCTACGAAAGAACCCACACTGACGCACTCATGGACACCGCCAGCCTAGTCGCCGAATACTTAGTTTCCGAATAGCAGAGCCTGCCGACAAACTGCCAACAAATTCCACGCAAAGCGTGCAGTCGGCGATGTCATCGACGCAGGCGAAGCCTTTCCGCCCGGTCCCGGAAAAGGTAAACAAAACCCAAATGCCCGAACACGCCTTCATCCACGAACCCGGCACCCCGACTGTTGTCCTCCTCCACGGCACGGGCGGAACCGAGGCTGAAATGCTCGAATTCGGCCACGAACTCTCTCCCAACTCCGGCCTCCTCTCCATCCGAGGCAAGGAAATCGAGGGCCAGAAGACCACGCGCTGGTTCCAACGCCTCTCAGAAGGAGTCTTTGACATCCCCAACCTCATGCTCCGCACTAAAGAGCTGGCCGATTTCGTCAAGACCTATCCCGGGCCCCGAGTCGCCGTCGGCTTCTCGAACGGCGCCAACATCGCCGCCTCCGTCCTCCTCACCGATCCCGACGCTTTCGACGCGGCCATCCTGTTCGCCGCTATGCTCCCCCACCGCCCCGAGATGCTGCCCGACCTCTCCGGCACCAAAGTAGTCTTAGTAGCTGGCCAAAAAGACCCCATCGTCCCCCCGGAGAGTGTCCAGTCCCTAGCCGACCTACTCCAAGAAGCAAAGGCCGAAGTCGAACTCCGGTGGCACCCCGCCGGCCACCAAATCCCCCACGAAGAATTCGTCTACGCCTCCACCTGGATCACCAAGCACTACCCCGCTTAATGTGGTGGCGACCGCTCTAAGTCCCCCGTTCATCATTCATCGCTCATCGTTCATCGTTTCGCCCGGTAGACTCGCACGAATGCTCCGCACGACCTACTTGCACCACGGATGGCAGTTTGCCGAAAAGTCTTGGCAGAGCGGAAACCATGAAATCGGCATCACCAAAACCGAGTGGCTTCCCGCAACCGTGCCTGGCCACGTTCACGTCGACCTCGTAGATAACGGCATCATCGGCCACCCGTTTGAAAGGCAGAACGAGATCGGGTGCCAATGGGTCGATGAGAAAGACTGGTCCTACCGAACGACCTTCGACTGGTCGCCCGACCCCGAACTCCCGCGCAGACTCCTAAGATTCGAGGGCCTCGATACCATCTGCCAAGTCCTCCTCAACGGCAAGTTGGTCGGCAAAACGGAGAACATGTTCGTTCCCCTTGAGATAGACGTCACCGACTTCCTCGTCTCCGGGCAAAACGAACTGCAGGTCGATTTCCAATCCGCTGTCAACGTCGGAATCGAACTCCAACGCAGCTACCTCACGGACGAATCCCTCGCCAAAGACACCGAGCGATTTGTCGACCGATCATTCGTTCGCAAGGCCCAATACATGTTCGGCTGGGATTGGGGTCCCCGACTCGTGTCCTGTGGCATTTGGCGACCCGTGTCCATCGTCGAATACCAAGCCCGAATCCTCGATGTCCACGTCGCCCAAACCCATCTCGACGACGGCTCCGTCCAGCTTCACATCAAAACCGAAGTAGAAAACCTCGCTTCCGATCTCAAGGTCGTCCACCTCCTCGCTACCGGTGGCGAGGTCCCCGAGGACGAGCCGTTCATCATCGACGAGCCTGAACTCTGGTGGCCGAACGGGATGGGAGAGCAGACCGGCTTCCAAATCCTCACCTTTATCACATCCGAAGAAGATGCCCTCCTCGAGCTCGATCACCGCGAGACCTGGGTCGGCCTCTGTAAAGTCGAACTCCTCCGTGAAGTCGACAAATGGGGCGAGTCGTTCGAATTCAAGGTCAACGGCAAGAACTTCTGGGCCCGCGGCGCCAACTGGATCCCCGACCACTCGTTCCCAAGCCTCGTCACTCGCCAACGATATCGCGAGCAGCTCGAGCGCTGTATCGACATGGGCTTCAACATGCTCCGCGTGTGGGGCGGCGGCCTCTACGAGATGGACGAGTTCTACGAGATCTGCGATGAGCTCGGAATCCTCGTCTGGCAAGATTTCCCGTTCGCCTGTGCCTACTATCCCGACAACGAGCATTGGCAGGAAATCGTCAAGGCGGAAGCCGCGACCAACATCAAGCGCATCCGAAATCACCCATGCCTCGCCATCTGGTGCGGCAACAACGAGAACCTCGAGATGCACGTCAACAAGTGGGGCGGTGCCGACAAGCACCCGTCGCGCTACTACGGCGAGAATCTTTACGACCGAACGCTGCCTAACATCCTCGCCGAGCTAGACCCCCACCGCCCCTACATCGCAAGCTCCCCAATCGGAAATGCCCCGACCGACGACCCAAAGATCGACAAATACAAGGGCCCGAACGCCGGACGCTATGGCGATCAGCACTGTTGGGACGTGTGGCATGGCCGCGGCGATTGGAAGTTCTATGGCGAGTCCGAGGGTCGATTCTCATCCGAATACGGCTTCGCCTCGTCCTGCTGCACGAGCCTCTGGGAGAAAACTCTCACCGAGGAAGATTGGTCGCCGACCTCCCCCACCGTTCGCTGGCACGACAAGACTGGAAAGGGGACCGACACCTTCGTCGGCTATGTCAAGCTCCACTATCCCGATCCCGTCACCCTCGAGGATTGGGTTTATTACTCGCAGCTGAACCAGCGTGACGCGCTAAGGTTCGGCGTCGAGCATTACCGCCGATCCGAATACTGCAAGGGCTCCCTCATCTGGCAGCTCAACGACTGTTGGCCGGTGCAAAGCTGGGCCATCCTCGACAGCGAAGGTAACTACAAGGCCCTCGCCTACGAGCTACGACGACTCCACGCGGACGTCATGCTCTCCATTGTCCGGGTCAACGACACGATCACCGTGTGGGCGGTCAACGATGGGATTGAGCCGGCTGAGGGGTTTGTAAGCGCCCGGGCCACCAACCTGCAAACTGGCGAACTTCTTGGTGAGTGGGAAACCGAGAGCGTCGAGCTCGCCCCAAGCGAGCGAAAATCTGTCCTCGAGTTCTCGGTGAGCGGCCTCGCCGTCCCCGACGTCCTCATTAGCTCTCAAGGGTTCGACGACGCCACCGCCTGGTCGCTCCTTGCAGAACCCAAAGCCGCGCGACACGCCGATCCCCTTCCGATCCTCATCTCGAACCACGAAGACGGTCTGATCACGGTAAAGATCGAAGCCCCTGTGGTGGACCTCATGTTCACTTCCGAAGGCTCCCCCGCTCCCTTCCAAGACAACTTTGTCACCTGGGATCAACCGGGCGTCTACTACCTGGCGTGCGAATCGATTCCCGACACCATCGAGGCCCGATCGCTCTCCGGAGCTCACGTAGTGAAGAAAACGCGGTCGCCGCTCTAAGCTAGAAAACGCACGTGAAGGTCGCCCCGCGGCCTTCACGGCCCTCGGCGGCGATCTGCCCGCCATGTCGGTCCACGATCCGCTTCACGTTGGCCAACCCGATACCCGTTCCCGGATACTCGGACTCCTTCACGAGCCTCTCAAAAGGCTCAAAGATCTTGCCCACGTATAGCTGATCGAAGCCGATGCCGTTGTCGCGGACCAGGAAGCCACCTGTCACGGCAACCATTTCAATATTCGCCCCGAGCTCGGGATACGAGAACTTGCAAGCGTTCTCAAACAGGTTTTGCAGTAGGAAGCGAATGAGGCGCGGGTCGCCGCAGATCGAGATGTTCGGCTCGATCACGATGCTGACGGGGCGATCCCAATCGCGGTCGCGGACCTCGGTCGCCACTTCTTCTGCCAACTTAGAGACGTTGAACTCCACCCGGTTAATCGACGCTCGTCCCAGCCGCGAGAGCATCAAAAGGTCGTCAATCAGGAGTCCAAGCTTTCGTGCCGCCGCCGCTTGGCGTTCAAGCTGATTCTTGCCCTGAGGGTCCAGTTCGTCCGCGAAGTCTTCGAGCAATATCCGACTCGAAGAGACGATCGCCCGCAAAGGAGCGCGTAGGTCGTGGGCAACCGTGTAGGTGAATCCCTCCATTTCCCGGTTCGCCGCTGCAAGCTCCGCAGTGCGTTCCGCCACTCTCTCCTCAAGGGCTTGGTTGAACTGCAACAGCGCTTCGTCCGCTTCGACTTCCGCCGTAATGTCCCGGAATGTCACGATTGAGCACCACGGCTCCCCATCCGGACCCAGAACCGGCGCGCCAGAAATCGAAACCGCGCACCATTCACCCGTCTGGACGAATTGCGTCCGCATCACATAGTCGGTAAACTTCTCTCCCCTGCACGCCCGGTTCAGCGGCAGCAAGTCGCGTGGAATCTCGCAGCCCTCGGCATCCGCCGAACACCAATACAACTCGAACTTCTCCCGCATCTGGAAGTATTCAAGCTCGTTCTTCGCGCGGAAGATCGCGCATCCAGCCGGATTGATCCGCAACAAGTCGCCGTCCGCCGACGCGATCATCAGCCCTTCACTCATGCTGTCGATCACTGCGTTAAGCTGCAAATTACTCGCTCGCAGGTCGGCCAGCAAGAGGCTTCGCTCTTTCTCGAACGCGTCCCGCTCAAGCGCGTGCCCGACGATGCTTGCGATGTCCTTCAGGAAATACAGATCGTCTTTGCTGAAGCTTCGGCACTGGCTGTCGTGCACGATCAAAACGCCCCAGGCATTCCGGTTGAGCAAGATCGGACATCCAACCCCACAAATAACTCCCTGATCCAGCAGCATCTGGGGAACGTTGAATCGCTTCTCGTCTCGAAGATCTAGCGAGATGACCGCTTCCTGGGTCTCGAAAACGTATCCCGCGTGTGACCGATTGCCGCCCGGGACCCGCATTTGCTCCGCTACATCGTTGTCGCTGAAGCCCGCCGCCGCAACAACCATCAGGTCCCCTCCGGAATCGTGGCGTAGGATCCTACAGAACTTGGCGGAGAGTGTCCGTGCGGCGATATTCACCGCATCCGACAACAGATTCTTTGAGGTCGGCTGCACCAGCGCGCGCTGACCCAAATCAGCCACTGCCGCATGCTGTCTAGCATGCTGGGCTATTTCAAAATCGGAATCCTTCTGGGCCGTACAGTCCTGAATGGTGCCGATGACTCGGCAAACCCTCTCGTCCTCGCCATAGTAAGCTCGTCCGCTCTCTCGAATCCATGTGATCGATCCGTCTCGATTGAGAAGTCGGTACTCCCGACTGAACGCGGCAACTTCCTTCCTACGCTCCATGTTCGCCGACTCGATTTGGGGACGATCGTCTGGATGAAGGCCCTGGAGAAATCGCTCATAGGTGGCCGGCTCTCCCGGAGCAAGACCCCATAATTGACGGACCCGGTCCGACCAGTGAAGGTCGTCGCAGCCTAAATCCCAATACCAGGTCCCGATCTCCGACGCCTCAATCGCAAGCCGAAGCCGCTCCTTGCTGTGACGGAGCGCCTCGTTCGTCTCCCTCGTCCTCGTGATATCGGTGAGGAAGATCGCAAGCCCGGTTGGGGTGGGATGCAAATAGCTTTCGTACCAAACCCCCAGCGGGCATAGATGCTCCGCGACAAACGTCGTCTTCCCCGTCTGAACCGCCTCAATCGCCCTCTGCTCGAACTCCGATCCCACAAGATGCGGATGCAGCTCCCAAACGCTGTGCCCGATCAGCTCGTCCGGGCGGTGCCCCAACATTTCGAAAGCAACGTTGTTGGCCGCCAGACAAATGCCCTCAAAGTTGACCTCTATGAACGCGTTCGTAACGCTTTCGAGTACCAACTCCGATCGCTTTTGAAGCTGCTTCGAGGCAGAAACATCCCGATTGAGATAAAGAACCCTACCGTCTTCGCCGGGTAACCGAATCTCTCGACTCTCAACCCAAAGCTCCCGGCCATCCTTTGCGCGTTGCGAGACCGCCGGATCGCCAATATTGGCCTTCGTGTGAAGTAGCTCCACCGAAACCTGGCCAACCGCCTCGATTTCGGTAAAGCCATAGACATCCTCTGCCGCATGATTCCAAGCCTGGATCCGGTCCTGGGCGTCGCAAACGATGACCGCTTCCGACATGCAGTCGAAAGCAGCTAGGGCGATATCCGCCATGCCGTTCTTATCATGCGAAGGATGAGTGGAGGCTGGCATAAAAATGTCTATCGAATTCGACTCGGACCAGGAATATTACCGGTCGAACTCGGGCCCGACGAGAGGCCTAATTGCGGTTATCTCTAGCATTTCGGCTCCATCCCTCTGGAGATAGTTCCCCTTGAAAAGAGGAACTGTGGAAGAGGGGGTGTCGCTCACCGACGAGCCAAAAGACACTCCGAAGCGATAAAGACCTTGAGATCGGGGCTCCCAGCTTCCCAGCTAAGCCTTGTCTCGCTTCAGATACGCATAGGCGTTGTGGTCGTGGATCGACTCGTGATTTTCCACCTCGATCTCATACGCCCCAACCAAAGGGTTCGAATCGAATGCCACCGCAACCTCGCGAACCATGTCTTCTACAAACCGCGGATTGTCGTAGGCCATCTCCGTCACAAACTTTTCGTCCGGCCTCTTAAGCACCGGATAGAGCTGGCATGAAGCTGAGTTCTCGATCATATCGATCACTTCCTCGAGCCAAAGCAGCCCGTTCGGGCGCACCTTCACCGTCACATAGCCGCGCTGATTGTGCGCCCCACGAGCCGAAATCTCCTTCGAACAAGGGCAAAGCGTTGTCACCGGCACGTTGAGGTGCAGGAAGAAATCCTCCTCCGTGCCGCCCGTCGCCACGAAGCCGCACTCGTACCCCATCATCCCCTTTTTGCCCGTCACCGGCGCCGCCTTCTCGCGGAAGTAGGTGAACTTCACTTCCAGATGAGAAACCTCCGCGTGCAATCGCTCGCGGAGCTTGGCCAAGATCGCGGGAATCGTCTCCGCGCTCAGATCGTGGTTATGCTCCCCTAAGACCTCGAGGAAGCGGCTCATGTGAGTGCCCTTAAACTCCCTCGGCAGGTCCACCGTCAGGGTAAACGTCCCCACCGTTTGCTGCATCCCATTATCGCGTTCTCGAACGAAAATCGGATACTTCACGTTGCGGACGCCGACTCGATCAATGGGGATGTTCCGCTGGTCCCGAGAGCTCTGCATGTCCGGCATCGTTGCCGCGCTGTTGCTATTCACGTCTGTTTCTACCGAATCTTTCAAAACTTCATCTGCTCCGGAGCCTCCTTTTCTACGCTCGCGAAGCTATCTTGTTTGCGGAACGACCACCGGTGCCAAACTAAACAAAGCGGACGAAACGTCCTTGGAGCAGCCGCACACCATGAACGACGCGAACAAGACGCAGATGCTTTCCGGAGATCCGAACAAAACCCAGATGGGTACGGCTCCCACCCTCGATCCCAATCGGACGATCATGGGCACCGCCCCATCGTTGAACGCGACCCAGACGATCAAGCCCGTTCAGTGCCCCGTCTGCAAGACCTTCAACCCCGCCGGCGTCATGTTCTGCAATGAGTGCGGCCTCATCTTTGACCGCGCCCTCCCTGGCGACGCCTTCGGCGCCCCCGCTGTCCAGCTCCCCATGCTGGTCGAGAGCAGTGGCCGAGAAAACCCCGTCCGCCCCGGTGCCAACACCATCGGCCGAGAAGCCGACATCCTCATTAACGACAACCGAGCCTCTCGCCGGCATGCCCAAATCACCAACGACCAGAGCACCCTCACGATTGAGGATTTGGGCAGCACCAACGGCACCAAGGTCAACGATGTGAAGCTCCAGCCCGGTGAGAAGAAGACCCTGGCCGGCGGAGAGAAGATCAGCTTCGGTGGCTACGAGATGCAGCTCAACCTGCCAGGAGCCAAGGGAGGCAACACCACCCAAGTCTTTGCCAGCAACAAGACCGCCGCCATGACGATGGCCCCCAAAGTGGAGGTCCCGCCCGCCATGCTCATAGGCGAGGGCCGCGAAATCCCCCTCAAGACAGGCGGCAACGTCTTCGGCCGCAAAGCCGAAAGCGACGTCCAAATCGCCGACCCCTACGTCAGCGGCAAACATGGCCTCATAGAAGTCACCGATCAGGGCATCTTCATCACTGACACGGGGTCAACGAACGGGACCATGCTCAACGACGCAAAACTCGTCCCCAACATGCGCACCGCCATGACCCCCGAAGACGTCATCCGCCTCGGCAGCATGGAATTCCAAGTCCGAATCACCCCCCCGGTCTAGCTCCGGACATCCGGAGATGGTTCCCCTTGAAACGAGATGGGCCAAAAGGTGCAGAACGTCAGTCCGAAAATCTGCATCCACCCCTCTCTCCCTCCGGCAATCTTCAATCTGCAATCTCCAGAGAAGGTATAACTCGACCGCGACCGCGGTCGCAGTGAGGCGTTTTGATCAAATTTGGCCAGGATACGATCTTCTACGACCTTCTAGAATCTCAGGCAAAAGTTGCCCATCGAACCGCTCAGGCTTTTGTGAACCTGACCGCAGACATGGTGAACGTGAAGGCGCATGCGCGCGCCATGATTGACCTCGAGCATGAAGGCGACAACCTGACTCACGACCTCCAAAATCGGGTGGCGTCGACGTTCATCACCCCCCTCGACAAGGAAGACCTTCGAGACCTTTCGCAGACGCTAGACGACATCACCGACTGCATCGAAGCGGTCGCCGCGCGAGCCGAGCTCTACCACATCACGGTGGCCCGCCCCGATCTTCCTCCTATGGCCGCCACGTTGGTGAAAACCACGGAAGTCGTGGTCCAAGCGGTCTCGATGCTCAGAAATGGCTTCTCCAAAGCGGAGCCGCTCAAAGAACTGCTTAAAGAAATTCACACCCTCGAAAATGAGAGCGACCGCTCTTTCCGCAAAGCTCTGCAACTCTTGTTCGAAGAGCCGGGCGCAGACACCCTGATGATCATCAAGTGGAAAGAAATCTATGATCGGGTAGAAACCGCGGTCGATAAATGCGAGGACATCGCCAAGATTATCGGCACCGTTATGGTCAAGTATGCCTAGCGTCGGCCTTTTACTAATCCTGGTCGTCGCGTTCTCTTTGGTGTTCGATTACATCAATGGGTTTCATGACACGGCCAATGCGATTGCGACTGTCGTCTCGACACGGGTGCTCACCCCGACAATGGCGATCATCATGGCCGCAAGCCTCAACTTCGTCGGCGCTTTGTTTGCCGTCCACGTGGCCAAAACCATCGCCTCCGGCGTCATTGACCCCAAGTTCGCGAGCCAAACCATCGTTCTCGCAGCGGTGCTTGGCGCGATTATCTGGAATCTCGTGACCTGGAAATACGGCATCCCGAGCAGCTCCTCCCACGCCCTCATCGGTGGCCTCATCGGAGCCGGGCTTGCAAGCGCAGGGCCGAAGATTGTGCAGTGGCATGACCTTCAAAACAAGGTCTTCTATCCGCTGATCGCCTCACCCCTCGTAGGATTTATCGTCGGTTTCTCCATCATGTCGGCGATCGCCTTCTTCCTCGCCCGTGCCCACCCCGGACGGATTGGCAACATGTTTCGCCGCCTTCAAGTCCTCTCTTCGGCAGCGATGGCCTTCGCTCACGGCCAGAACGACGCCCAGAAGAGCATGGGCATCATCACCCTTGCCCTGGTAAGCGCGGGCTACCTTACAAAGCCCGACGTCCCCCTCTGGGTCATTCTTGCCTGCGCAACTGCCATGGCGCTAGGAACGTCTGCCGGTGGCTGGCGAATCATCCGCACCATGGGACATAAGATCATTCGCCTGGAGCCCGTCCACGGCTTCGCTGCGGAGACTTCGGGAGCCGCCGTCATCATGACCGCCAGCCACTTCGGCATGCCCGTTAGCACGACCCACGTCATCGCCGGAAGCATCTTCGGAGTCGGCGCTTCCAAGCGCCTTTCCGCCGTCCGATGGCAAGTAGCGCTCAACATGATTGCCGCCTGGATCATCACCATCCCCACATCTGCCGCGCTCAGCGCGGGCATCTACCTGCTTCTCCGCGCGTGTAAGCTCTAAACCGCACGGCCCAAGACCTCGGCAACCGCAATCGTGCCCTGCCACCAATCGCCGCCGTCCTCGATCGACCAAAGCGCGGAGAGAACGCATTGAGCGAACGACCAACCAAGCAGTCGCTGCCGATCAATCCCGAGTCTCTCTGAGAAGATATCCAGCCGGCGAAACAGGAGACTAGGGTCGCGCGGAGGTTGGTTCCTCATAAACGCCCCGACCTCATACGCCGGCTCGCCCACCACTCCCTTGGGATCGATGGCGACCCAGCTATGCCGATCGTCCAGCAGGATGTTCATGTGGTGGAAGTCGCCGTGCAGCAGAACAGGAGCTTGCATAGAAGACGACAGTTCCGCGAAGACCCTTTCCACTTTCTCAAACACGGCGAGTGGCAACGGCCCCGGACCAACCCTCTGGAAGGCCCGACCCCAATCCGAAACAGTGGGAAATCCCGCGGCCGCCGGCCGCCAAAGCGCCTTCATCACATCGGCCGCAATCTCCGTCGCTCTGTCGTCTTCCTCGGGATAGGCAGCCGCCAGGGTCGTGCCCGGCGAAATTCGCTCCATGATGAGCGCGCCACGGGCCGAATCAGAGCGAATGACGCGCACCGATCCATCGCCCGAAAACTCCACCATCGCCCTCATCTCCACGAGGTACTCACCCTTCGGCATCCCAATCTTCAACACCGCGGAGGACCCGTCGGTCAGAGAACCGGCAGCGACAAACGCATAGTTGGAGGCAAACATCTCGCTCAACTGAAACCCCCACTCGTGGGAAAGTTGAGCCACGAGCGCAGGAAGGCAGGAGAGCCACTCGCTACCCGCCTCCCCGTTCATTTGCACCGTCGTGTTTGCCAACTCTTGGGAGATCATACGAGGGTGCGAGGTTACCAAAGCCTAGATAATGAGAAAGGTGGTCAAGTTTCCGCACACCCCGGGAATGGATTCTATGGATGTCGATGAGATCTGCTGACGAGGGAAATCGCCTAATAGAAGAAGTGGCCGCATCGCTGGATGAAGTCACCGATTCGTCATTGCTCGCGAAGGGATCGATGACGTAGGATTCGGCGACCCGATCGAGGCAAAGCCAGCCTAAACGTCCACCTATCAGAACCCCTCGCCCCTCCCGGGGGAGAGGGATCCGCTCCCGTCCGGGAATCTGCAATCTAAAAACTAGCCCGTGCTCTGCATGGCCGCCGCGATGCCTGCAATGCTCTGCAGCATCGCCTCACGCCAAACTCCGGCGCGGTCTTCCTCGCTCAAAGCGCCCCAAGAGTCCATCAGAGCGACTTGCAGCAAACTCAGTGGCATCACCTCTGGATTCCGGAACTCAACCGTCCGCCGAACGACCGCCGAATTGGCGAGCAGCTCCGGTTGCTGGGTGATCTGCAAGATCGTCTCCACTGTCCGCCGGTGCTCGTCCTCGATCACCGTCTGCAACCGGGACCCCAGCTCCTTAGGCCGCACCCGCTGCGCATATAACCGCGCCGTGGGAATGTGGGCGCGAACCAACTCGAGCTGCGCGTTGTCGACAACCGTCTGAAAGAAGGGCCACTGCTGGTACATCTCGCGCAGGGTCCCAAGCCCGCCCTCTCCGATCATCGCCGCCATCGCGGTGCCCATACCGTACCAACCAACCAACGTGGTCCGGCTCTGCACCCATGCGAAGTTCCACGGGATCGCCCGAAGGCCCTCGACTCCGCTGATCGCGTTCCCTCCGCGCGACACGGGCCGCGAGGCAATCGGCAGCAGCGAGATATGCTCAATCGGCGTGGCCTGAGTGTAGAACGACCAAAAGCCGGGGTCTTCGTAAACGAGTGCCCGATAGGCGGCCCGCGAAACATCCTCGAGCCGAAGCATCGCCTCGCCATACTTCGCCTCCGCGCCTGCGGCCCCTTCCCCGCTGGCAGAGAGTAGCACTGCACTCACGATCTGCTCCAAGTGGCGGTGGGCGATGGGCAGCAGTGAGTATCGAAACGAGATGACCTCGCCCTGCTCGGTAAATCGAATGCGTCCGCTAAATGAACCAGCGGGTTGGCTGAGGATAGCCTTGTTCGCACGTCCGCCACCCCGCCCCACGGTGCCACCTCGGCCGTGAAAGAGCCGCATCGGCACTCCTGTGTCCTTGCTCACCTGAGCGAGGTTCGTAAGCGTGGATTGAAGCGCCCAGTTGGCCGCTAGATAGCCACCATCCTTACTTGAGTCGCTGTAACCCAGCATCACCTCTTGAAGCCCGTCGCGGGCCGCCAAGTGGATCTTGTAGGCGTCGTTCTTGAAGAGCGACCGCATGAGATCGCCAGACATGTGGAGGTCCTCGATCGTCTCAAAGAGAGGAGCCACATCCAGCTCGCCACTCAAGCCGGTCTCTTTCATGAACAGCAGCACCTCGAGGATGTCGCTAATGCCGTGGGTCATGGAGATGATGTAAGTGGTTACCGACTTGGGCGAAAGTTCTTGCCGCGCCCGGCGAACGACGTGAAAGACATCGAGCACTCGCCGGGTGTTCTCGGATACTTCGTATCCGAAGGGCAATAGCGGCCGAAGGTTGGCGAGCTCTTCTGTGAGCAGCTCCACTTTCTTGGCCTCCGTCTTCTCGGCATAGCTTTCGCCTGTGGACAATACGCCCGCGGCGTGGAGCACCTCTTCAATCGCCTGTTCGTGCTGTTCGCTGTGCTGGCGGATGTCGAGGGTCGCGAGGTGAAACCCAAACGCCTCGACCTGCCGGATGAGGTGCGGCAGTCGACCTCGACCTGCGATCTCCCCTGCTCGGTTCTCGAGCAAGCTACGCTGCACGAGGCGCAACTCGTTCAGAAACTCGCTCTCATCCGCATAGCCCGCGCCGTTAGCCGTGCGTCGAAGTTGTTCTTCGACTGCTAGCATCTTCAACACGTAGGGTTCTTGTGAGTACCGATTCGACGGCTGAGCCCCAACGAGACCAGCCTCACGATCGACCTCGACTGCGGCAAGAAGCTCTTGGCTTACGGGGACCAGCTTGACGCTCTGAGTGAGTTCCTTCCGCAGGACGGAAGCTCTCTCGAGATACACCTCAAGTGCCAATGCCCGGTGCTCCTTGAGGGTCTGCCAAGTGATCTCGGCGGTTACGTTCGGATTGCCATCGCGGTCTCCGCCAACCCACGAGCGGTACGTAAGGAAAGCGGGTATCCGGAAGGCGGTGCCTGGGTAGGCATCCCTCAGTGCATCCTCCAGGTCCTCATGCAGCCAAGGCGCCACGTCCATGATCGTTCGCTCGAAGAAGTACAGCGCGTTGCGCACTTCCTCTGGCACGGTTAGGCGCTGCGACCGCATCTCATCGGTCTGCCACAGTTCGGTGAGGGTTCGGCGAATCTCCGCGATAGAAGTCCCCCGGCTGTTTAGCGGTTCGGTAAGCGAGGGTGGCGCGACCGCCATCGCAAGCAGCACCGTTATGCTCTGCAGCTTGTCCAGCACCGCCTTCCGCTTAGCTTCCGTAGGGTGGGCGGTAAGCGTCGGAGTGATCTCGATTCGGTCGAGGAGGGCCTGAATCTCCTCCGCCGTCTTGCCCCGCGCCTTCAGCTGGCTCACCGCATCGCCAATCGACTCTCGCCGCGAGCTGCGGGCTCGATTGACGCGCACGATCTCCTTCTGCTCAGCGGCATTTAGCAACTGAAAGGTAACCGTGAACGCCTTCGCGAGCTGACGAACCTTGGCCGGGTCGCGCAGTTCGGGGATCGCCGTGAAGAGGTCCTGAGGCGAAGGCCGCTCGTCCGACATTAGCCGCCGAGCCAATTCGATAAGGTCCGTTCCCTCCTGCTCGATCAGAACGGTTTCGAGCAAGGAATCAAGTGTCGAAACATCCTCGCTCAGCTCCGAAGACAATCCAAACGCCTTCGCATCCAAATCGAGGAAACCCATTCCCTTAGGATTGCAGATTTTAGATTGAAGATTGAAGATTGCCGGAGGGGCGTGATCCCATCCGGACAATCTTCAATCCGTGCCTACTTCGATCCGCCGTTGGACGGAGGAGTTACCGGCTTAGGCTCTCGCGGGAGCATCGTGTCCGCACAAGCCAGGTTGTACGAAACCAACGCATGGTTCGTAGCCGACTGCACGAGGTACTCCGGAATCGCCAACTCATACACGTCGTGCTGGGTGTGGTGCACGAACGTGTAGTCCGAACGACCCGTCTCGATTGTAAAGAAGCCCGGCACGCCGACTGCATTGAACGGTGCGTGATCGCTTCCGCCGCCGCGCGGCATTCGCGTCCCTTCCGATACTCGAAGGACCTGCGGCATTTCCGGAAACGCCTTGAGGCTTGGCTGAATCGCCAACTCCATCATCGGCTTCATCTGAGGAAGGATCTGGTATCCGCCCTGGTAGTTCGTGCCGCCGTCGTCAACCAGCACCGCGCTAACCTTGTCGAGCTCGCTTGCATGGGTCTTCACATAGCCGGTCGACCCAAAAATCCCCTGCTCCTCGCCAGACCAGAGAATGAACCGAATCGTCCGCTTCGGCTTCGCGCCGACAGAGGTAAGAATCCGAGCGGCTTCCATTGCGGTCATCGCGCCCGTACCGTTGTCCAGGGCGCCCTCCGACTTCGGCCCGTTCCAAGAATCGAAGTGACCACTCACGATCACCATCTCGTCCGGCTTCTCAGAGCCTTTGATGTCGGCAACCACGTTGTACTGAGGTAGCGGTCCCTTGAACCACTGAGCTTCCGCATCGATGTCCAGCACCACCTTGCGACCGAAGTCGAGGTTGCGGGAGATGCGGTCGTAGTCCGATTTGCGCACCGTAATCTGCGCCGCGCCGGGATGCTTGTCGTATGTCTTGTCTCGCCAGCTTCCGCTCGTCACCACGAGCTCGTTTCGCGCCCCATAGATTCGGCCCGCGATTCCTACCGCGTCGATTGCGGTGGCAACGTCCGCCGGCACATTGTTCGTCGCGGTAGATCCCGGTCGACTGAAAGCACCGCCGGGGAAGACCACCCACTTGCCCTTCAGGCTGTCCTTCAACTTGGCCAGAGCATCCATCGTCAGCGGCGCACGAACTGCCTCCGCCTTGATCGGACCATCTGTCCCATTCGCCCAAGCCGGGCTCGTGAACTCCATCTCGACATCGAATGGCTCGACCATCTTGGCCCACTGATGAGGCCCCCGATCCCAACCCACCGGCGCCTCACCCCAAGACTCGAGGTGCACGTTCGTGCAGCCCATCTTTTTGAACTCACCTATTGCCCACTGCTGAGCCTTGGAGAGTCGGGGAGAGCTGGTGAGCCGCGCACCGATGTCCTTGGTCAAATGGTGCAGCCGCATCATGATCTGGCTGTGATTCTTGCCCTGATCGACGATTCGGTTGAGTGTGTCGGGATCGCCCTGTGCGAACGAACTAGTAGCAGCGCAAAAAAATGCTGTTAAGAGAATGGCCTTAGAAGAGGATTTCATGGTTCAAATCTCGCAAGTACCAGCATACTGCGGAGCAGACCAATTCGGGAATCCCTCCATTATTCAATATTCGCAATCAGAATATTGAATAATTGGGTTACTATGAGAGCCATGCTGGCACCGCTAGACATCTTCGTCTTTCTGAAAGTGAGCGCCAAAGGTGAACAACCTTGGGTTCAGTTTGAACTCGCGAACGAACTCTTCATAAGTCAGGCATCCGTTCATCGCGCACTAAAGATTGGTGAGGAGGTCAGGCTCTATAGCGTCGATCGAAGGCGGATGAATGCTCCGCGTCTCGAGGAATTGCTGGTCCACGCCTCAAGATACTTTTTTCCACCCACTCGCGGAGGGGAGGTTCGAGGTATTCCCACTGCATGGGCTGCCCCTCCCTTATCCGACGCACTCACCGCTACCGGTGAGCCGGCACCTGTTTGGCCAGATCCGTTCGGCACCATTCGGGGAATCGCCTTCGAACCTCTACACAAGACCGCTCCAAAGGCGGCAAAACTCGATAACAAGCTGTATGAGCTTCTTTCAATCGTCGACGCCCTTCGGGAGGGTGGTGCCAGAGAGAGCCAGTTGGCCGGACAGGCACTTCACGAAAGGCTCTACCAGCCATGAGTCAGCATTCATCCCTAGAACTCATTGCACATGTCGCTGAGCAACTCGGTCCCATTGTTGACAGGGTTACATTTCTCGGCGGAGCAGTCGTCGGCCTACTTGTGTCTGATCTGCAGACCTGGAAACCACGGGTCACCGATGATGTTGATGTCGCGGTTGAACTTGCTTCGATAACCGACTTCTACAAGCTAGAAGAGGAACTGCGAAGTCGCGGTTTTCAAAATGTGATGAGCGGCCCGATCTGCAGATTTCGGCATGGCCTCAGTGTCCTGGATGTCGTTCCAACGGACCCATCTATTCTGGGCTTCTCAAATCCTTGGTATGGAATTGCGATCGCAACGGCCAGTCCCTACCGCCTCCCGAACGAGATCATCATCAACCTAATTAGTGCTCCATGCTTTCTGGCGACTAAGATGGAGGCATTCAATTCCACCACGCGCGCCAATCACGGAGATCTATTCGCCAGCTACGATTTTGAGGATATTCTCACCGTGGTAGATGGACGACCTTCTATCGCGGTTGAAGTTTCGAGCGCACCATCTGAGCTTCGTCGTTACCTGATCGATGCATTTGCAAAAGCCAGAGAGCATCCCTACTGGCGGGAAGCCGTCGAGGATCGTGTGCAGGATGGCCGACTAAGTGTCGTCAACCAACGAATAGACGAAATGGGGCACTTTTAAGTGAGAAGGGATCATATGCCGGAAGCGACGCACGAGAAGCTGGTGAGCGGGCTGACCGCCATCCTCTCTCGCGACCGCGTCCTGGCCGGAGCCGACGCCGCCCGCACTTACGACTGCGACTCGTATACCGTCGACCGTAGCAAGCCGACCGCAGTTGTTCTCCCCGAATCCACCGAGGAAGTCGCCGCGATCATCAAGTGGTGCAACCGCGAAAGCGTCCCTTTCACCGCTCGCGGAGCGGGCACCGGGCTGAGCGGAGGAGCGATGCCCGCCATGGGAGGGGTCGTCATCTCGATGAAGCGGATGACTCAGATCCTCCAAATCGACGGCCCGAACGCAAGGCTCCATGCCCAGGCCGGTGCCGTCAATAAGCGACTCAGCGACGCGGTCAAACACCTCGGCCTTCACTTCGCGCCAGATCCCTCGTCCCAATCTGTCTCCACCCTCGGAGGCAATATCGCGGAGAACGCGGGTGGGCCACACACCCTCAAATACGGAGTCACCACCCAGCACATCCTCGGCGTCACCCTCGTCGACCCGAAAGGCGAGGTCCTCGAGATCACCGGTGGAGGTCCCGGTTTCGATTTCATCGGGCTTATCGTCGGCGGAGAAGGAACCCTCGGCGTAGTCACTGAGGCTTGGGTCAAGCTCACTCCGATCCCGTTGGCCGTCCAAACTGCCCTCGTCGCGTTCAGGGAAGTGCGAGACGCCACCCAATCAGTAGCCGACATCGTCGCCTCCGGCGCGATCCCCGCGGCCCTTGAGATCATGGACCACGGGATCCTTCGCGCCGTCAAAGTCGCGTTCAACCTCGAGTACCACCAAGATGCCCAAGCGGTCCTCCTCGTTGAGTGCGATGGATCAGACCAAGCCAAAGTGCAAAAAGAAATGGAGATCGTAAAAGCGGTCTGCGAGAAGAACCAAGCACTTCAAATCCAAGTGGCCCAAGACGAAGTCGAACGCCAAAAGCTCTGGACCGCCCGAAAGAAAGGAGTCGGCGCAATGGGCCGCATCGCCCCCAGCATCGTCACTCACGATGGCGTCATCCCCCGATCCAAACTCCCCGAAATGCTCGACTTCGTGTATCGAGTGGCCGAAAAACATGGCGTCGGAGTGGCCAACCTCTTCCATGCTGGGGACGGCAACCTCCACCCCTGTTTCTACTTCGAAGACAGTGATCCCGAGCAGGTGAAGCGCGTCGTCGAGGCAGGCGAGGAAATCATCCACAAGTGCATCGAACTCGGCGGCAGCGTCACTGGTGAGCACGGGGTCGGGGTGGAGAAGATAGACCTCCTCTCCATCATGTTCGCGCCCGAAGACCTCGCCCTTCAGGCCAAAGCGAAGAGCATCTTCAGCGACGGAATCCTCTGCAACCCCTGCAAGGTCCTCCCCAATCAGAAGTCGTGCGTAGAGCATCGGAAGCGCTGGCGAGGCGCCGCATGGTGACCATCGAGGAACTTGCCGAAGCTGTCCGATCAGTCCGCGTCGATATCAGCGGAACCGGAAGCAACGCCACCCTCAGACGACCGAGAGCCGCCGCGAAGCCGCTGAAGATGGACCTCGCCGGGATCGTCGAGCATGACATCGACGACCAAGTCGTTGTCGTTCGGGCGGGAACATCCATCCAAGACCTACAAGATGCCCTGAAAGGATCTGGACAATGTATCCCCCTCGGCCCCGAAGCCAACACGGGCACCGTCGGCGGCCGAGTCGCGATGAACCTCCCCCACTCCCTCGAATTCGAGTGCGGCACCTGGCGAGACTGGGTGATCGGAATGACGATCATGGACAGTGACGGCAACCTCGCCAAATGCGGAAGTAAGGCGGTGAAGAACGTGGCTGGCTACGACGTCCAGAAGCTCTTCATCGGCTCCCGAGGCACCCTCGGCCTCATCGTCAATGTCATCCTCCGCACGTTCCCGATCAAAGCTCTTCCGGAAGCAAACATCCAAAAAGGCAAAGAGCAAAGCGAGAGAGGGATCATCCAAAGGGTTCTTCCCACCGATTTCGAAGCCGCCGTAGATCTCTCCGGCTCCGCCCTTATCGAAGCCCATCCGCATACCGCGACCATCATCCATGAAGCTTTCAACCTTCCCCGCTTCCCCCGCGACTGGATGCTCAAATGGGGATATGGAAATGACAACTACGTGATCGACGACGTTACTCAAGGCGCGCTCATGCTGAGAACCAAGGGCATCTTCGACCCGAAGCGCAGATTCAACCCGGGGGAGATGGGCATCTTTTGAAAGACCCCCACGAGCTGACCACCCATTGTATTCGGTGCGGACTCTGCCTCGAATCGTGCCCCACGTTTATCGAGACCGGCAACGAGATGGAGTCTCCGCGTGGCCGAATCTACCTCGTCCGCAGTGCCCTCGAAGGCAAACTCAAGTGGCAAGAAGACGTGCGGTCGCATCTCGACAAATGCCTAGGTTGCCGAGCCTGCGAAACCGCATGTCCAAGCGCCGTGGAATACGGCCAAATTCTCGAACTGGCCCGAGACAAGATCGAAACCGAAAAGCCCAAGTGGGCCAAGCGGGCACTCCTCAACGGGATGACCAAGCCCGGTCGATTCAAGCTCCAACTCACCCTCGGAGGCCTCCTCCCCGGCCGCCGAGTCCCCAAACTCCTCAGCCAACTCCTCTCCGGCGAAAGCCCCGAAGCCGACCGACCGACCCCCCAAGATGAAGGCTTCTGGCCCGAACTCACGAATCTGCCACCCGTGAAAGGCGAGGTCTATCTCCTGGAGGGCTGCGCCATGCGCGTCCTCTACCCCCGAGTGCACCAAGCAACCCGCCGTCTTTTGCGGCGAGTCGGCTACACCGTCAGGGAGACCGACCAAGGCTGCTGCGGGGCTTTGCACGCCCACAGTGGCTACTTAGACCAAGCCCACGAGATGGGGACCAAGCTTGCCACCCAACTCAAAGAAGATCTCCCCATCATCGTGAACTCGGCCGGCTGCGGTAGCCACATGAAGGAGTTTGAAGACGAAACATTAGCCGGCCGCGTCTTCGACGCAAGTGAATTCCTTTTCAACCACGGACTCCGCGACGTCCTACAGAGCGCCAGCTGGCCGAACAAGACCACGTACCACGACGCGTGCCACCTCGCTCACGGACAAAAGATAAGGTCCCAACCACGAGACCTCCTCAAAGCCATCCCCAACATCCAATGCACTGAGCTCAACGAAGCCGACACCTGCTGCGGGAGCGCCGGAATCTACAACCTCACCCAACCGAAGATGGCCCGCCAACTCCTTGAGCGTAAATGGACGAACATCGAAGCCACCGGTGCCACATACGTCGCTACCGGCAACCCGGGTTGCCACGCCTGGATCGCCCAAGCCGCCCGAGAGCATGGACAAACAGTGACCGTGATGCACACGCTGGAGTTGTTGGAGCGGGCGCTGGGAAACGATGAATGATGAACGGCCGGATGGGATCAAGGCGTCAAAGCTTTGCAATTAGGTTTGGTCCGGAGTTCATCATTCATCATTCATCGCTCATCGTTTCCCCTCGTGGACCTAACTCCCGAACCCCAAAACCCCGAGAAGTGGTATATATTCCAGCGGACGCGGAGAGATGGCTGAGTGGACGAAAGCGCCCGCCTGCTAAGTGGGTAACGGTTTAATCACTGTTCTCGGGTTCGAATCCCGATCTCTCCGCCAAAAGACTTTGGAAGCGGAACCTCCGCATGAAGCGTCTCATCCTCCTCCTTTCGATACTCGCAGCGTCCGCCACCTTTGCCCCCGCGCAAAGCCTCAAGGACTACCTGGCCCTGCGCCAAAAGAACGGGATCACCCAAGCAGTCGGCGTAGAAGCCCTCGAAACCCTCATCGGAACTCGAGTGGTCGAGGTTAAGGGCATCGTAAAGGGAACCTTCAAAATGTCCGACAAGGGCGCGATCATGCTCGAGCGAGCCGATGGCGAAACCCTCGTCGTGGAAGCCCAAACGATTCCCGATTGGCTCGAGACGAATGAAGTCCCGGCTCGACTCCTTATCAAGGCGTCGAGATCCGAAGAGAACGCACCCCTCAAAACGGTGCTAATCGGAGCCGCGCCCGAGTCGCCCATTCACAGCATTGAACTCGCCGCGGACCGCAAGCTGGCCAAAGAGGCGGTAGCCGCAAGGCGCAAACCGGCGAAGATCGATCGCCACGAGCCTGCGCGACGAACTAAAGACTGGAGCCTCCCCGCAAGCCAAGTCACCCCCTATTACCGCGCCTTCATCAAGAAGGAGAACCCCAAGCTCTCCGACTATGAAGCCGATCGAATCGCCACCGGCATCGTCGGTTTCAGCATCAAATATGGCGTAGACGCCCGCCTCATCATGGCCATGGTCATGGTCGAGAGCGGCTTCGATCCTCACAACACCAACAGCCGCTCCGGAGCCATGGGCCTGGGCCAGTTGATGCCCGGCACCGCAAAATGGATGGGCGTCACCGACGCGTACGACAGCATCGACAACCTCTACGGCTGCGTTAAGCTGATCCGGACCCACCTCGACACCTACAAGAAACAAACCGGCCAGGACTACCAGTCCCTCGTGCTCGCCCTCGCCGCGTATAACGCGGGAGACGGTGCCGTCCGCCGAGCCGGCGGAGTCCCTCCCTACCGAGAGACTCAGGCCTACATCAAGCGCGTGATCGGCATCTACCGCCAACTCCGCGGCATGTAACAGATCTGGCTAAAAATCGCAGCGCGATCTCACTTCTTCCAAAGTCAAACCTTGAACGCGGATGGTCTTGGTTCTCGAACTCTCGCCCCTGACGATTTCAACCAAGGAGGGCGCAATCGCCAACGCCTTGGCTAGGAGCTTGATGACTGCTTCATTGGCTTGGCCATCAGTAGGCGCGGCGGTGACCCAGACTCTGATTCCGTCTGGGCCTACCGCTACCTTGTTTTGACTGCTTCGAGGAGTGACACGAATATCAAGCGTGCACTCAGGCTTGGGCGGCGGCAGACTCGATTTCTCCTTCGATAACGGAAAGGTTCGCGCTCGAGAGAAGGGCGATTTCTCGGCTGTACCGGTCGATGAGGACCTTGAAGTCGTCGGAGAACCGTTGCCGCTCAGACTTGAGTCGCTCGAGGTCCCAGCGAAGTTCGCTCACCTTCTGCTGCACCGACATCCGCTCCGCAAGGGCCGCGCTTCGGGCTTCCTCGAGGATAGCGTCCGCGTGCTTTTGGGCCACGCTACGGGTTTCGTCAGCCGTCTTTTGGGCAACCACCAGAGTGTCTCGGAGAATGGTGTCCTGGCTTCGATAGCCATCCAACTCCTGCCGAAACTTCTCGTTCTGCTCGCGCAGCGAGACGTTTTCGGTAATAAATGATTCAAGGGACTTGGCTGCCTGTTGCAGCAAGTCGTCGACAGCAGAAACGTCGTACCCTCGGAAGCTCTTCCTGAGCCTTGGGCGAGCCAAGTCAATTGGCAGAATGCGATCCATCGCGTTCACCTCGTGCTTATTGTACGCCACGAGAAACGAATGAACTCATCGTTCTTCCCCGTCACTTCCCAGAAAGCTTCTTAACGATCTTTTCGCGGTTGACCTTAGCAGTGAGATCGCTAGGAGCCACTTCGATGTAGGTGTCCCAAACACGCTTGGCATCCGTATACATCTTCATCTTCTCGTACGAGTGGGCCAGGATTCGGTAGGCGTTCGGGTGCGGCTTGCGAGGGATAGCGGGCTCAAGAAGCGCGGGAATCTTGGTATAGACCTTTTGCCGAAAGTAGAAATCGGCCAACGCGAGCGGGGCGTCGGGGTCCTGGGGGTTCTCGTCTCGGTAGCGAGAGTAAGTGGCGATCGCCTCATCCCATCTCTGGATGTTCTCTTCCATCCAACCGAGGTTGGTGGCCACATCGTAATCGTTTGGATAGAGCTCAAGCTGAACCTTGAGGAGCTGGATGCAAGTCGGGAATTCGCCGTCTTCAAACCAGATGTCGAGTTGGCTGGACAGGCGATCGTTCGCAATGTTCCAGATTGCGTCCACACGCGCTTTGGAGGCTTGGGCGCCAGACAAGGCGGCGAGCCCGAGAGTAGCCATTGCCAACGCGAATAGTTTCATTGTCGTTTTTCCAACTCCTCGTCAATTAATTTCTGGACCATGCCGGGGTTTGCCCGCCCGCCACTGTTCTTCATTACTTGACCTACCAAAAACCCTTTGACGTTTGTTTGCCCAGATCGATACTTTTCGACAAGATCTGGGTGATCGTCCAACACTTTCCCTACAATGGCACGAATCGCTGAATCGTCAGACACCTGAGTCAGGCCCTTGTCCTTAACGATCGCGCTCGGAAGCCCACCGGTTTTGAAGCTTTCGCTAAACACTTCTTTGGCGGTCTTTCCGCTGATATCGCCGTTTGCAATGAGTTTCGTTAGGTCGACAAGATGGTTTGGCGTGATCTTTGATTCACTTGCCGCAATTCCCGCTTCGTTAAGCAACTTGGCGAAGTCAGAGTTCATCCAATTGCAAACCACCTTGGCATCTCCACCCAGGGCCAGAGCCTCCTCAAAGTACGCCGACCAATTCTTATCGGCGGTTAGCAGATTGGCGTCGTAGTCACTAAGGCCGAGGTCGTTCTTGTACCTTTGGGTCTTCGCTAGCGGCAGTTCGGGGATCGTCTTTCTCAGCTCGTCGATGTACGACTCTTCGAACTGCATCGGAATGAGGTCAGGGTCCGGGAAGTAGCGGTAGTCGTTCTCCGACTCCTTCACTCTCATCAGGTAACTCGCCTCCTTTTGCTCATTCCAGCCGCGCGTCTCCTGGATGACGTCCTCACCTCGCTCGAGCACGGCGGTCTGGCGATTCACCTCGTAGGCCACCCCAAGTTGCACGCTTCGGAACGAGTTGAGGTTCTTAAGCTCGGTCTTGGTGCCATAAGTCTCCGCGCCTTCGAGCCGGACGCTGATGTTGGGCTCACATCTAAGCGATCCTTCCTCCATCTTTCCGTCGCAGACGCCGAGGTAGACCAAGATTTGGCGGAGTTGGGACAGGTATTCCTTCGCCTCATCGGGATCAACGATGTCCGGCGGAAACTCGGTGACGATCTCCATGAGAGGTGTCCCCGCTCGGTTGTAATCGACTCCACTCTCACCACTCGGCAAGTGCAAAAGCTTGCCCGTGTCCTCTTCCAGATGCACTCGGCGAATGTGAATGCGCTTACTTCCAATGTCCAGGTAGCCGTCGTACCCCAGTGGGTTGGTGTCGCCATACTGGCTGATCTGGTAGCCCTTCGGAATATCGGGATAGAAGTAGTTCTTCCGGTGGAAGATGCTGTCCATCGCAATCGTGCAGTTCAGCGCGAGGGCGGCCCGAAGGACCATTTCAATCGCTGCCCGATTGGGCACCGGCAGAGTCCCCGGCAGCCCCAGACAAATCGGGCAAACCCGTGTATTCGGTTCCCCACCAAAGGCAACGGGGCAGCGGCAAAACATCTTAGAGTGCGTCGCAAATTCGGCATGCACTTCCATACCGACGCTTGGGAGATAGATAGGCATGGATCGAGCCGAGTTTACTCCCGAGATTGCTCCCGCGATGCTAGCCGAAGGCTGTAGCCGCGACCGCAGTGTCGCGAGATCGCCCCAGCGATCTATCCTCGCTGGAAACAGGCGGTACTACGGCCTAGAGCGCTTCAGAAGTTAGTGGATACTGTTGCAAAGATGTTTACTCGCTCAGCTTTGTGTCTCAGTCTTGCCGCCATCCTGCTTGCTGGTTGCGGTGCCAACAAAGAAGCCGCCCTTGTCGGAAAGTGGAAGGGCGACATGAAGATGTCGGCCGAGGATGAGAAGAATCCGATGGCCGCGATGGCGAAGTCGATGATGGGCAATCTCTCCATCGAGTTCAAGAAAGATCACAACTTCACGATGACGATGATTTTCCCCGTCGAAGGGACCTGGGCTCTCGAGGGAGACACCGTAAAGTGCACCCCCACCAAGATGATGGGAATGACGATCGATGATGTGAAGAAGCAGCAAGCAGTAGCGGCAAAGTCGAACCCGACCCTCGCCAAAGCTCAACAGGACCCGGGCAAAACGTTGGAACTGAAAGAGTCGGCCGACGGCAAAACGCTCACCATGGTCGATACGACTGGCAAGTCAAAGAGCGCGCTTACCTTTACGAAAGAGAGCGGCTCCTAGATCCAAAGTAGAATCAAGCCGTGCGTGGTCTTGCTCCCTTCCTGGTTCTTGTCTCACTGACGCTCGTTGCCTGCGGCATCGATAAGCAGCAAGCGGTCGTGGGCAAGTGGAAGGGCTCGGTAAACATGACCAAAGAAGAGCTTGCCGACCCTGTCAACTACCAGATAAAGCAGGACATGGAGGCTCTGGAGATGGACATCAAGGCCGACCATACCGTCGTCGCTGGCGATGCCATGGGGACCTGGGCGGTGAACGAAGATGTCCTCACCGTCACTCCCACCAAGGTGTTCGGCAAGGACGTAAGCGAGGCCGCCAAGGACGCGGACTCGATGGCAACCGCTAATCCGGTTGCCGCACAAAGCATTCGTAAACGGCTTCAGCCTCAGCATCTCACCATCGCCAGCGACGGAAAAACCCTCACCCTCATGGACGACTCGGTCAGCCCACTCTTGAAGGGTAAGGCCGCCTTTGTGAAGGAATAGATGCAGGTTAGGTTCTACAAGGCCCTGTGGGGCATGGAGTCGATGCCCGTCCCGGAGGCAATCGAAAAGATCTCCGCCGCCGGATACGACGGGTTCGAAACGCCTTTGGCAACTTTCCAAGAGGTGCGAAATCTCGGTCTGAACCTCCCCGGCATCTCCATGCTTTTCCCTCTAGACCTGGAGGGTCTGCGCATCGGGATTGAGGCTTCAGTCGACGCTGACGCCGAGATGATCAACGTCCATGCCGGACACGATTGGTGGAGCTTCGATGAGGGTTGCCGCTTTTGGGAAGGCGGCCTGCGCCTCGTCGAACAGTGCCCCATTCCCGTAACCTTCGAGACCCACCGGGGTCGCCTGCTCTTCGACCCCAGTTCCACCGCCGCCTACCTGCACAAGTTCCCCGAGCTTCGAATTACCGCCGATTTCAGCCACTGGACCTGTGTCTGCGAATCCCTGCTCGGAGATCAGCAGGATGCCCTGGAACTCGCCATCTCCCGCACCTCCCTCCTCCACGCAAGAGTCGGCCACGAAGAAGGCCCCCAAGTCCCGGATCCCCGCACCGACCGGTGGCTACCCTACGTCGAAGCGTTCGAAAAGTGGTGGGACCAAATCCACCAAGCCCATCTCAATCGAGGCGAAACGGTCATGCGAATCGACCCCGAGTTCGGCCCCCCGAACTACATGTGGACAAATCCCAAAGACGACACTCCAGTGTCCGACCTCTGGGACGTCTGTTTGTGGATGAAGAATCGACTGACTTCGCGGTTTGGCAAAGGCAGCTGAAACCATAGGGTCGCAATGTCATTCTGAGGGAGATCCAGCGACCAAAGAACCCCTACCCTCACCGAAAGCCCGTCCGTGTAGAACCTATCACAACGGCCAACGGTCAACGATCAACGGAGGGATTCCACGACCGCCATCCCTGCGGCATGCCCCTTCTCGTGGGTGATGCTGATATGCACCCGGTGGGTCGACAAGTCAAAGCCGGCATCGTGAATCACCGCATACGGCTTCCCCAACGCGTCATTGAATATCTCCACCTGATGCCAGGTGAGGTGAATCCCAATCGCCTTCGCGATCGCCTCTTTGGCGGCCCAGCGCCCGGCCACTCGCAACGGCGTGCGGCTATCCGCGAGTTCCTTGTCGGTGAGAATTTTGGCGCAGAACCGAGGGTTCTTCATCGCCTCCTCGATGCGCGAAATCTCGACCAGGTCGATGCCAATGCCGATGATCAACGGTTGGCGTCCTGAAGCATCTCGGCGAGGTCGACGAGGTTGATTTCGTCGGATTTCTGCTTGATAGATGCGTCGAGCATGATACGGCAGAACGGGCAGGCAACTGCAACTGTCTTGGCTCCGGTCGCAAGCAGCTCGTCCGTCCGACGATTGGCTGGCCGCTGGCCCGGCGGCTCCTCCATCCACATGCGCCCGCCTCCCGCCCCGCAGCAGAGAGTCTTCCGCCCGTGGTGCTCGGGCTCCTTGAGGTCACCGTGCTGGCTGTCTCCGCTCGGATTGGGCGTTTCGTTGAGAGAGCTTTCCACGCCCAGAAGTAAGCGAGGTGCGTCGCTTTCGCCGTTCACCCGAGCGAGGTAGCAAGGGTCGTGGAGAACGGTGCTTCCACGTACAGGTTTTGCTGCCAGAAGTTGGCCTTTAGATACAAGTTGGGCGAGAAGCTGAGTGTGATGAAAGACCTCGAGCTTCGCTCCGAAATCACCGTATTCGTTCTTCAGGGAGTTGAAGCAATGAGGGCAAGGGGTGACGACTTTCTTGACCCCGTACTTCTCAAAGACCGATGCGTTGGCCATTGCCTTCTCCTGGAAGAGAAACTCCTCGCCGACCCTTCGTGCGGGATCCCCGGTGCAAGCTTCTTCCTTGCCCAAGCAGGCAAACTTCACACCCGCCTTCTTAAGCAAGGCGGCAACCGCTTTGGTGGTCTTGACCGCGCCAGGATCGGTCGCGCCCGCGCAGCCAACCCAGAACAGGAAATCAAACTCGACTCCGTCTCGGCAGAGAGGAATGTCGAGGTCCTTCATCCAATCCTCACGATTCGAAGCAGATGCGCCCCATGCATTGTTGGTCGAGGCGGTTTGGCGGAGCATTGTAGCCGCGCTGCCACTGAGCTGTCCTTCGCTGACGAGGTTCCTTCGCACGTCGACGATAAGGTCGACATGTCTAATAAGGACGGGGCAAGCTTCAACACAAGCATTGCAGGTGGTGCATTGCCACAGAGCCTCTTCGCTGATTTTGGCGGCCACGGGCTCGCCGGTGACCATGCTGTCGCGGATGTCTTGGACGACCTGTTTGGGGTTGAGAACTTTGCCGACCGACCACGCAGGGCAGACCTCGGTGCACCGTCCACACTCCATGCACGCATCCAGCGACATGAGGTTCCAGCGGGAGTAATCCTTGGCGAGTTTGACGCCGATCTGCTCGGTTAGCTCGACCTCTTCCATCGAAATCGGCTTCAGCCTTCCCATTGCGTCCGAAGGGTTGCCCGCAGCGGTGAAGGTCGCGACAAGAATGTGGCGGATCTTCATCTTTGGCAAGACTGCGAAGAAGGTGAAAACCCAGATCATGTGGAACCACCACACGATCTTGTAAGTGGTATCCGACACCGGTCCCTGGAGCGTCGCCCAAGCATGTCCAACCGGCGCCGACCAGTCCCAATCATGGGGATTGTTCGACATCCGAGCCGCCTCTAGCCAATAGCCGGTGATCCCAATTGTGAACAGGAGCGCGAGCGTCCAATAGTCGTTCGCGTTCTGGCTGAGCGGCGCTCGGCGGCTTTGCGTGGCTTGCTTGCTGAGGGCCGCATCGTCGGATGCCGCCGCCTCGTCAACCAGCTTCCTCGCCGCCGAGTTCATCAGCAACCGACGAACAAGTGCCCAACCAACCCCAATCACAAAGCCCGCCCCAAGCACGTCCAACGTCATCTCGTAGGCTAGGTAGTAGGCGCCTTTGTGAAACTTAAACGGCGAATAGGTGTTGATCGCCAGCAGCGTTGTCCCGATGAAGAGCGCAAGGAATCCGTAGAAGATCAGCAGGTGCATCGGAGCGCCGGAGCGCTTCCGAGAACTCTTCACCTTCTTCTGGCCGAGGATGAAGGTGCCTATGTTGCGGAGCCAGGTTCTCGCCGCTTCCCTGGTAGGGATCCAGTAGTCGCGACCCGTTCGCAACTCCCCCATGGGCTTGCCTTGTTGCCAGAGCTTGACCCTCTGAAAGATCTGCCAAGCCATGTAGCCGATGCTCGCGAAGGCGAGGAAGTAGAACAGGGCCTTCTCTGGACCTGTGATGTGCAAGAACTCTTCGCGGGTGGGCTGCACGAGTGTTTCCTTCGCGTCGTTGCGAGGGTGTGAGTGTACTTCGCTTTGTTTTGCGCCGCTTCGCGCTGGGATGGGCGCTTCGCGCCCTGTACGCTCCGCTGGCCATTCCATCTTCGGTCTCAGCCTTCGCTCGATTCCGTTTCGAGAACCCTCGATGGGACGCCAAACTCGCTGCGCTCAGACAAGGCGTCCCTGAGTATCGAGCGTTCGCTCACGGGCGAAGTCTAGGACCCGAAGACGGAATTGGTTTGTAGTTTTTGGGAGCAGAGCGCGACCTAGAGGAACGATTCTGAGCGGCGTAAGCCCGCTCTACTCCGGAAACAGAACACTACCAATTCCCTCTGAGGGCCCTGCCTTCGCATGAGCGAACAGAAGCCCGAATTGGGGGACGCACTGTTTGAACGAAGTGAGTTTGCGTCCCTCGGGATTCCGTGAACGAATACGCAGCGAAGGCACCGCCCGAGAGGGAATGGCCTCAGCGGAGCGCACAGGGCGCGAAGCGCC
>JBBQFM010000035.1:0-62332 GCA_038321975.1 Fimbriimonadales bacterium
CAGAAGGATTCCACAACAAAATGGAGTCCATCTCAAGACAAGCCTACGGGTTCAGAAACTTTGAAAACTACCGACTCAGAGTCAGGGTAATGTGCTCGTGAAGTCAGAGGACAGGGGTGCCCCCAAGAATGGCGTAGAGTCTAGTTTCGACGGTGTCGCTCGCGCGGCTGCTCGCTGCGTTGCCCGAGACGAGGCCCTCGTGTGGGCGCTGGGCTTTGTCGATTCCCTCGATCCGAAGGCACGCACTGAGCACTTGAACGGTCTGATCTTCTTCGGTGATCCAAGGATTCTCGACTGGATCGAGCGGCACGAATCAGAGATCGATGTGGCGAGGCGTTGGCAGTTCCTCGCGGCCGCATCCGGTTTCTCGTGGAACCGGGCCAAGCTGTGGCTGCATCGTGGACGGCCCCTGAGCCTGGTTGCCCTCGGCGCTTTGCGCGAGACGCTTGGGGTAAGCGAGTTTCGGTTCGCGGGAGTCGAGGCGAAGTTGTTCGATCGGCCTCCGGCGAGCGAGCTGAACTCCGAGTTGGACGCCTACCTGGCTATGGATCCTTCTCCTAACGCTCGCGGCCACATCGAACATATTCGCGGGGCCATCGCTTCGTAATCGTTCATCATTCCTTCATGTCGGCCGCTGCTCTCCTGCTTCTCGCGTCCCAGGCTCCCGCTTACTGGAATTGGGCGAAGACTCCGCCCATGGGGTGGAACAGTTGGGATGGCTTCGCCACTACGGTGAACGAGGTGCAGACTCGCGGACAGATCGATGTGATGGCGGACAAGCTGAAGCGGTTCGGCTGGCAGTACATCGTAGTGGACATCCAGTGGTACGAGCCCAATGCTAACGGGTTTGACTATCGTCAAGGCGCGAAGCTGGAGATGGATGGCAATGGGCGGTTGATGCCTGCGGTCAACAAGTTTCCTTCGGCGGCGGACGGAAAGGGGTTTAAAACCCTGGCCGACTACACTCACCGGCACGGACTGAAGTTCGGTCTTCACCTCATGCGGGGAGTCCCTAGGCAGGCTGTCGAAGCGAAGATGCCGATCAAGGGCACCAAATTCACCGCCGCCGACATCGCGGATAAGAAAAGCCTCTGCCCGTGGAACGGCGACATGTACGGGGTCGACATGACAAAGCCGGGCGCGCAGGAGTACTACGACTCGGTCTTCCAACTCTTCGCCTCCTGGGGACTCGACTTCATCAAGGTCGATGACCTGTCGGAGCCGTATCACACCGCCGAGATCGAGGGCATTCGAAAGGCGATTGACCACTCCGGTCGCCATATCGTCTTTAGCACGTCCCCCGGCGCGACGCCGCTATCCGTGGCCGCGCACGTGCAGGAGCATGCAAACATGTGGAGGATCAGCGGCGACTTCTGGGACAACTGGCCGCAGCTTTTTTCCCAGTTCGCAAGGGTCCGAGATTGGACATCGTTCCGAGGTCCTGGCCACTGGCCGGATGCCGATATGCTTCCGCTCGGCGAGCTCCAAATGGGTCGGGCGAAGACCCATTTCACGCAGGATGAGCAGGTCACGTTGATGAACCTCTGGAGCATCGCGCGGTCACCGCTCATGATTGGGGCGGACCTGACCAAGCTGGACGACTTCACCCTCTCACTGCTAACCAATGCCGATGTCATCCGAGTGAACCAGGCGAGCACAAACAACCATCAGTTGTTCGATCGGGACGGCGTCGTCGCATGGATCGCCGACGTGCCGCGATCCCACGATCAGTACGTGGCGGTTTTCAACGTATCGAACGAAGTTCGACTGGCGTCGGTGGACGGCATGAAGACGTCTCGGATCCGCGATTTGTGGGCAGGGCAGGACGTCAATTCCCTGGGGAGAGAGCTTCGCCCCCACGCGTCAGCGCTCTATCGGATCACGCCGTAAAGGGAGCGTAGCGTCGGTGCCCCCGCCGATGTGCGCCGCGCAACCGAGCACATATTGACGAAAGGATGCCGCTCTCATTTGGGGGCTTAGTCTGAGCGCCGCGAATCTCCCGCAAGGCGTCAGTAACCAAAGCTGGACCGCTTCGCAGATTTATGCCAGGTCGTGCAGCGCTCATCGGCGGGGGCGCAGGCGCTACATGGAGGGTGTCTCCCTTTCGCAATCGGACGATTTGTATCGATCGATTGCGCTTTAACCCGCACTCTAAAAACAGTGGAAAACTCCCTGACGCTTTCCGCGAGCGTGCTGCGTCCTGAATGACACGGCAATTCGTGCACGGATGTGCCGTAAGCGGAATTTCTCATGCGACCAGAAAACCTTTTTGAGAACCAGGCGACCATCAAGGTCATCGGAATTGGCGGGGCGGGCTCGAACGCGGTCAATCGAATGATCAGCGAGGGCGTGATGGGCGTCCAGTTCATCGCCATGAACACCGATGCTCAGGCATTGGCGGGAAGCAAGGCAGGCAAGCGGATTCAGCTTGGCGAGGGCCTCACGAAGGGCCTCGGCGCCGGAGGCAACCCGGAAGTCGGCGAAGCGGCTGCTCAGGAAAGCGAGAAGATCATCCAGGCCGAGCTTGATGGATGCGATATGGTCTTCATCACCGCCGGCATGGGTGGCGGTACCGGGACCGGCGCGGCCCCCGTGGTCGCGGACATGGCTCGCCGAATGGGAATCCTCACCGTTGGCGTGGTCACCAAGCCGTTCCTATTCGAGGGACCGAAGCGACGACGACTCGCCGAAGAAGGCGCCAACCGACTGAAGGGATTTGTCGACACCCTCATCACGGTTCCTAACGATCGCCTTATCACCTTTGTAGAGAAGAAAACCACGATGCAGCAGGCGTTTGCTGCCGCAGATGATGTTCTTCGCCAGGGTGTCCAAGGAATCTCGGACATCATCCTTCTCCCCGGAATCATCAACGTGGACTTCGCCGACGTGCGAAGCGTGATGAGCAACGCAGGCGTCGCCCTCATGGGACTCGGCAAGGGCGTGGGAGATCAGCGCGCAAAGATGGCCGCTCAGGCCGCCGCGAACTCGCCGCTCCTTGAGACGAACATCATGGGCGCCAAGCGCCTGCTGGTGAACGTCACCGCCGGCCCCGACTTTTCAATCGGCGAGGCCCACGAGGCGATGGAGTACATCCTTCAGTTCACCGACGCCACCGACGCCGACATCATCATGGGCCACGTGATGCGGGAGACCCCAGATGGCGAGGTCCAAGTCACCCTCCTCGCCGCCGGAATGGACCCGAACAACTCGGTCCAGGGAAAGGGTAGCTCGGACGTCTTCGTCAGCCAGCCGACGACGGTTGCCGAATCCGGCGCCGAAGTCCGGCCGAGACCGGCCGTGGCCGACCCGATGACGATCCCCACCCCGATCCAGCTTGATGAGATCGATCTGGACATCCCGACGTTCCTGCGAAGGCAGCGCTCGGGAGGCTAGTCACTTTCACGACGGTGGTGCGCGTCTGGTCCCGCGCCCGCCGTCTACCTTTTCACACCCCGCACCATCCCGGCGGAGTTCGGGAGGTCTACTGGTCCTACTCGCCCCGTTCCCCAAGAGGGAACGGGGCTTTTTTTGGGGCGGGTGTACGGTGTTCCTTCCGGCCCAACACCGAACACCCAACACCGAACACCTCTCCCCCTTAGTTCTTCGGCAAGTTCACATCGAACCAATCGACCAACTGAGTGACCGTCCGAATCACCGTATTCCCATCGTGGCCCGTTCCCGGAACGATGATGAGCTTGTGGACGATTTTCGCCTTCTCAAAGGCGGCATCGAGAATCTTAGATTGCTGAACCGGCACCAGCTTGTCGGCATCTCCATGGATCAATAGGGTGGGAGGAAAGCCCGCCTTCACCAGCGACATCGGCGAGTAGAGATGCGCGATCTCTTTCCGCTTCGCGTCGTCTGCCCCTGCCGGAATGCCAAATGCGGGCATGAAGACCTGAAGTTGAGGATCGCCATAAGGCAACTTGCCCATCTCACCCCAGTTCTCGAAGTCGGTGGGCGGCATATAGGCGACTACCGCGTTCACCCGGCTGCTCACCTGGTCCACCGGGTCCTTCGCATTCGCATCGCCATCGTCGCCGAGGCCGCCGATCTCGAGCGAGAGATGCCCGCCCGAGCTCGCACCAAAGACACCGATCGCGTTCCCGTGGATGTCATAGGTCGCTGCGTTAGCCCGAATGTAGCGAACCGCGTGCCGAACCTGGCCGATGATCTCGGAAAGCACGTATCTCGGCTGAGACCCATGTGTGACCTCGAAAACTGTAAACCCTTTCGAAGTGAAAGGAAACGCGATCCCCGGATTGATCGCCTCGTGTGAAGACACCCATCCGCCACTCACCATGTAGATGATCGCGCGGTGGTTTGAAACCTTCGGTTTGAACACGTCCAATGTAAACGCCGACCCCTGCTGCTTTAAGTAGATCACGTCCGCAACATGATCGGAGGACGGCGTTTGGCGCGTGATCAGGGAGAGCGCGAGAACCAAGATGGGCTGCATGTCCGAAGCTTACTCGCATGCCAACGCAACGGAACTACCGTCCTGCCACGTCCTTTCTCTGGCATGCGTTTTAGTCTCCTTGGTCTTGCGTTGTTGGCGGTTGGATGTTCGAAAGTGGCTCCGGTCAGCGATTTACCTGTCACGCCGACAAGCCTGCTCTCCGATGTCGATCCTTTGGTTCGCCTGGACTCAAAGCCCTATTCAAAAGAGGACCCGGCCTGGACGAAGGTAAAAACCGCTCTTCATGACGCCAGCAAGACAGAATCCCGTCCATTCCGCACTGCGTCCACTGCCAAATCCCAAACGCAGGCGATGGAAGTGTTGCTTGCGGGCTTGAAAGAGCCGGGGGCAACCACGCTCAACGACGCCAAGGCACTTTTGGCGGCGAAACGACCCGCGCTAGATCTGCTCGTCAGGGCCAACGAGATTCCGCGCTGGAAGATTGTGACGTTCGACCATGACAAGGTTCCGAACATCGCCAAGGAAGCGTCGATCATGTTTCCGGAATTCGCAAGTATGAAGGGCCTGGTAAAGCTGGAGATGCTGAGCGCGCGCGTCAACCTAGAATCGCACCAGCCAGAAAAAGCAGCTCAAGACTACAAGCAGGGAAGCCTTACCGCAGCTCACTTTCTTGCCGGCGATGGAAACATCATCACCTATCTTGTCGGCATGGCGTGTCAGTCGATCGTGTTCCGAGCCATCAGGGTCGACTCGAGCCATCCGGCATTTCGCCCAGAAGATTTGCGGCAGATTCTGAGCTCGCTCCAGAAGGATCCCCACGACCTCGCTAACACATTTCGAGTCGAATATAACTCGATGATGCTACGTACCATCGCTGGTCTTGACGCCGGAGACCCCGAATGGGTGGCAGGCGCGATTGGCTTGGACAAAGAGGCCTACATGAAACTCGTCGAGCGCAATCCCAAGCCGTTCGACAGAAAGAAGACCGTCCAATTGTCCAGCCAAATCACCGCTGATCTGGTGAGGAACGCCACGTTACCGTGGTCGAAGCAAATCGACGTAACGGCGGAACTTGCCAAGGTAACCGCCGGAATCCCCTTCTATATCCTCGAAAACGTCGGCATTGCTGACGACACTAAGCCAAAACTGAGCGAGGCCCAGATCCACAGCGGCAGCTTGGCACTAGAAAAGGTGGACAACCCGGCTGGCCGGTTGATGTGCGGAAGTCTATCCTTTGAGATGATGATGGAAGCCGAGGTCAAACGGGAAGCCAGTCTAGGAGCCACCGAGATCGTCCTTGCCGCCCAGATTTACAAGCGCAACACCGGCCATTTCCCCGCCAAGCTAGATGACCTCGTTTCCGCAGGAATCCTGTCGGCCGTCCCAATGGATCCCTTCTCGGGTGCCGGACACGCGTTCCGATACAATGCCGCCCGAGGCGTCATCTGGAGCATCGGTCCCGATCGGAAGGACGACGGGGGCATGGATGCGATCGAGGAGGTTAGCCAGCCGAAGGACTTCGTCTGGGCGGTCGATGGTCACGCGCCACCGAAGAAGCAGTTTTGAAAAAGCGAAGCCTTTGCTACGGTTTCCTCGGCATTCTAGTGACGTTCGGTTGTGGCAAGAAGCCGTTGCCCGATCCGCCGGTCGCCCCTGCATCGCTTGTCGGGGATACAGATCCATCGGTTAGACTTGCCGCACACAAGTTCGAAAGAGCAGGTGATGGCTGGGCCCTCGCCCAGAAAGCAATCGCCCTCGCAGACGCCGCAGTGCCCACTGCGGACAAAAGCGCAACCGATCCCATGAGGCTCATGGCTGGCTTAGATTCGTCAGAAACACCCAACCTCGACCCGGCCCGGAAGCTAATAAGTTGGAAGCAGCCCGCCCTAAATGCCCTCGCTCAGGCCAACCTTGCCGATCATTGGACAATCATCCGTTTCAATGAAAACGAAATCATCGATATCGCCAAGCTTTCGGAACCATTCCCCGAAATCGCATCGCTCAAAGACCTTGTGAAATTGGAAGTGCTTGCCTCCAAGTTGGAACTACTCTCGGGGCGTTCAGCAAAGGCGGCGGAGGATTTGATCCAAGGCAACCTCGTTGCCCAACACCTCATATCCGGCGACGGAACGGTCGTTCACTATGTCGGCGGCATCTCGTGCCAGTCCATCGTCCTCCAAGCTGCGAGAGTAGAGGCGAGCAATCCTTCCTTTGCCGTTGAAGACCTAAAAGAGCTCCTCGCCCACCTCGAAAGCGACCCCCACAACCTGGCCGACACTTTTCGAGTCGAATACAACTCGCAGATTCTTCGCATCGTCGCGTGTGTCCACACCGAGGACGCAAGCGAAATGGCTCAGATCATAGGATCCGACAGCCCCGAAGCCACCGGCGAACGTCTCAAGGGAATCGACCATCCGTTTGAGCGGAGGAAGACTGCCGCCCTCACCAGCCAAACATATGCTCTGTTAATTCAAAATGCCGATTCACCCTGGGCTAAGCAAGTCGATGCCGACCGGATCGGCCAGCATGCCGTGGAGGGCCTGACCGATTTCAATCTCACCGATGACGCGCACACCCGCTCCACAAACGCCAAATTGGCGAAAATTGACAATCCGGTGGGTCGGCTTTTCGCATTTGAAAGCCCCGTGGGTTCCATCGTCGGATCTGAGTTCAAGCGGCAGGTCATTTTGGGCGCGACCAGAATCATTCTCGCCGCCCAGATCTATCGGCGAACACATGGGAAGTTCCCAACTCAGCTCAAGGACCTCGTCACCGAGGGAATCCTCAAACTGGTCCCCGTCGACCCTTACACCGGTCTAACCCCCTTTCGGTACGATGCCAAGCGGGGAGTCCTTTGGAGCGTTGGCCCAAACGGCACGGACGAGGGGGGAATTGACCTGATCGAGGACCGGGGCGAACCGAAAGACTTGGTGTGGGCGATCGACGGCCACCGACCTTCGCCCCCAAAACTGGCGCTTGGCAAACAATAACAAAAGGCGCAGACTAATTGAGAGCACTTGCTCAGGAGATTTACTTTGCTTTACCTAAAGAAAATGGGAGTTGGCCTTGGCATCGCCATCGGTCTGGCCTCTTCGTCACAAGCCATTGTCGTTCCCGTGACCATCACTCCGACGGTCGACCTCACCAATGCCTACATCCTCTACGCTTTTACTTTCCATGGAAGTAACGCGTGGCAGGTGGGCCTTCAGGTGGGCAACTTGTCGGCCAACCAAACCACGAACTTCAACTTCGACACCGGATCGGACGTCCCTACCCAGTTCGGATTTATCGCCGGGAACGGGGACAACAACAACAACGGGGTGACCGTTGGGATGGACATGGTTAACGGCGCCGCCGCCCTCGGAAACGCGTTCTCAATCGTGTTTCCTGGCGCTGACGAGGACGCAGTGCGTGGCTCGTTGGATTCGGACAACACCGATGCCCTCTCAAGCTTCTTCTCGGACTTCGACAACAGTGCGATGCAACCCGGCAACAACATGCTTGTCGACTTCAGCGACGGCACGAACGGTGGCACTATCGGCATCGTGCCCGAGCCCTGCACCCTTGTGGTCTTCGGTGGCCTCGTTGCCGGAGTCGTTCGCCGACGGCGAAAGAGCGCGTAACCGTACACCGCTTGGCCCGAGTCCTCGTTTCTCGGGCCAAGTAAACTGCCTTTCGAATGAATATCGAGACACTCGTTCGGAAGATGCCCAAGGTGGAGCTGCACGTTCACTTGGAGGGGTCGATCCGGCCAGAGACGGTTCTCAAGCTCGCCCAGCGAAACGGCATCACTCTCCCCGCCGACTCACTTGAGGGCCTCAAAGAGTGGTATGTCTTCCGAGACTTCCCCCACTTCGTGGACGTCTACGTCGCCGTCTCCAAATGCATCAAAACCGCCGACGACATCGAGCTGATCGCCCGCGAATTCCTGCAGGGCCAAGCCGAGTCCAACGTCCTCCACAGCGAGGTCACCTACACCGCCTCAACCATCGAGAAGCACAACGGCATCCCTTGGTCCGACCAGATCGCCGCTCTTCAGCGAGCCCGCGAATATGGCGAGAAGGAGCTAGGCGTCACCTGCGACTTCATCATCGACATCGTCCGAGGCGACCCACCCGAGCGCGCCCTACAAGTCGCCGAATGGGCGGTCTCGGCCCATGGACAAGGCGTCTGCGCCCTTGGCCTCGCGGGTGAAGAACGACTAGGCACCGAGCAATATCATGCTGCGTTCGCTCATGCCAAGGCCAACGGCCTCCCCATAGTTGCCCACGCCGGTGAAACCAAAGGCGCCGAGAGCATGTGGGAAGTCCTCCGAGCCTGTGACCCCGCGCGAATCGGTCATGGAGTGAGAGCCACCGACGACCCCAAACTAGTCGAGGAACTCAGAAACCGCCAACTCCCTCTCGAAGTCTGCCCCACCAGCAACGTGAGCCTCGGCGTCTTCCCCTCGCTCGAAGAGCACTCCCTCCCGAACCTCCTCGACGAGGGCCTCTACCTCACCATCAACTCCGACGATCCCCCCATGTTCGGAACCACGATCAGCGACGAGTTCGCCCGCTGCGCGAAGGCCTTCGACTTCAACGAAGACATCATCTACTCCATCGCCCTGAACGCCGCCAAAGCGTCGCTGCTGCCTGCCGATAAGAAGCAAGCCTTGCTCGTCAAGATGCGGGAGGGTTTCAACGATCTGGAAAGGTGATTCCGGGAACCCCTCCGCTGTAGCGTCGACGTCCCCGTCGATGATCCGGAAAAGTGTCGCCCGGATTCAAATCCGGCGCATCGACCACGCCCTTCCGGATCATCGACGAGGGCGTCGACGCTACAACGGAGGTCCCCATGCGAATTGACCCCCTGGGCGATTCCGCCCTCATCCTCCGCAACCTCGTCGTCCCCGCCTACGAACTTGCCGAGGCCCTCAACCAAAGCCCACCGAAGGGCCTCTTCGAAGCGGTCGCTAGCTACGAGACCGTCGGCCTATTCATCGACCCCCAAACCTTCAACCCCGATGACCTAACCGAAAGCCGGACGACAACAACCCCAAGAGCCCACCAAGTTCCCGTCTGCTACGCCCTCGGCGAAGACCTCGATGATGCCGCCAATGCCCTCAATCTAACCATCGAAGCCCTCATACAAGCTCACACCGGAACGACTTATCGCTGTTACGCAGTCGGCTTCTGCCCCGGCTTCCCATATCTCGGCTACCTGCCGCCCGAGATCTCCGGTGTCCCAAGACGCTCCCAACCGAGAGCCCGTGTCACTCCCGGCTCGGTCGGAATCACCGGGCGACAGACCGGTATCTACCCACTCGAGCGCCCCGGAGGCTGGTCGCTGATTGGCCGCACGCCCCTGGAAATCGTAAACGAAGAAGACGGCTACTTCCCGATTCAAGCGGGAGACGAGGTTCGCTTCGTAAGTATTGAAATGGATGAGTTTGAGCGCCTAAAAGGGGAGAGGCTGTGAGGGTGTCGGACCTGGTTGGGCGCAAGAAGGTCGACCTCAACGTTGACATCGGCGAAGGCTTCCCCTACGACGCCGACCTCCTCCAATTCGCCACCAGCGCCAACATCTGCTGCGGCGTCCACGCCGGCTCGTTCGAACTGACGAAGCAGACGATCGACCTTTGCCGAAGCAAGCGCGTCCGTTTCGGCGCACACCCGGGCTATCCAGATCGCGCCAGCATGGGGCGCAATAAACTTAAGGAGGGGCAGGAGCGGGAGTATCTCCAGAGCGTCTTCGAACAGGTCCTCGCCTTCGCCCAACATGCCCGGGCCGAATACATCAAGCCGCATGGCGGCTTCTACAATGACACCGCGGTCGTCCTCCCGGCTGGCTGGGACAACCCGACTCCGGATCAAAGCGCCTACGGTGCTGGCGGCGTCTTCCTCTCCAACCTCCCCGGCGTGCATTCGCTGACGATGCTTCTTCGAGTCCACAAAGTCGCCCTCATGGGTCTGGAAGCAACTGCCCACAAAGTCATCGCCGAGCGCGCGAAACAGAAACTCATTCGCGAAGGCTTCGCCGACCGAGCCTACAACCCGGATGGCACTTTGGTCAGTCGAAGCGAACCGGGCGCTGTCCTCACCGACCCTGCCGCAGTGAAAGAGCAAGTGCTGAAGATCGCACCCTTTGTCGACAGCATCTGTCTCCACGGTGACACCGAAGGGTGCCTCGTATTCGCGGAGCAAGTTTACAAAACCCTCGTCGAAGCCGGCTTTGGAGTCGGTCACTGATCGAGTTCGAGCAGATCTACGGATCTGCGTTCTTTCAAGACGGCGGAGGAGCTAACCTCCGGCGCTTCGGGGTGCCGTCGGGTGGTTTCTTCGACCGCGAGTCAGCCGCCCTCGCCAACGCGCTGGTCGGCAACGGGCCAGGTGCCAGGGCCCTTGAGATTGGCTTGCAACCCCTCCGATTCAAAGTGACTGAACCGGTCGTTCTCGCCTTCGTTGGCGCGGAGTGCCGAATCACCCGGGATGGACAAGAAGTCGCTGGACAAGCTTCCATTGACTTCAAATCAGGCGACCAAGTGGAAGTCACTGCGCGAGGCGCGGGTTCGAGGCTCTATCTGGCTGCCCCCGGTGGCCTAGGCGGAAGAACAGGCGAGCAGGTCAAGAACGGTTTGCGAATCGAAATGCAAGGTGTAGCCAAGCCCATGAGGCTGGCCGATGGGCCAACGTCCCTTAGCTCAAGCGAGGTCCGAGTCGTTCTCGGCCCTCAGGCAGAACTCTTTGACGAAGCCCTGCTCGGGCAAACCTTCAAAGTCTCCCCCCTCGCCAACCGAGTCGGCGTAAGACTCGAAGGCGAAGGGACTCCTCATAACCATGAACTCCCAAGCGAGCCCGCCTGCCCCGGCACCGTTCAAATCACCCCCAGCGGCAACCCGATCGTCCTCGGGCCCGATGGCCCGACCATCGGCGGCTACCCGAAGGCAGCCGTCGTCATCTCGGCTGACCTAGACAAGGTCGGCCAATGGAAGATGGGCGATGAAATCCAGTTCAGAATCGTGTCGATTGAGGAAGCTCAAAGTGCCGCCGCTGAGCGAAAACGCATCCTGGATAAAAAATGTCGAGAAATACATCTAATCGTGGATAAGAATTATCTATAATAAAAATCATGCCTATCCACATTGACCTCAGTAAAGTCGAACCAGCCGCGTATCCGGTGATGATGAACTTCAAGAAGTACGTCAGCGGCACTGAAATCACCCCGACCCTCCGACACCTCATCGACATCCGAGCCTCTCAGATCAACGGATGTGCATACTGCATCGACATGCACACCAAGGAAGCGAAGCACGACGGAGAGCAAGATCATCGAATCTTCGCCCTCAACGCATGGCACGAAACCCCATTCTTCACCCCCGCCGAACGGGCCGTCCTTACTCTGACCGAGCACGTCACCCGGATCGCCGATCACGGAGTGCCCACCGAGATGGAGATCGAGCTCAAGCAACATTTCAGCGACCCTCAGATCGGCCAACTCCTGATGGCCATCGTTCACATCAACGCCTGGAATCGACTCGCGATCTCGACCGGCATGCAACCGGCGGCTCGTTGAAGTTAACCGACGGAGTCGAGTGGTCTATCCACTGCGCCAGCGTTCTCGCGACCTTGCCCGAAGGAAAAACCCTCTCGGGCAAAGCGCTTGCCGAGTATCATGGCGTCTCTGAGAGCTACCTGCTCAAGCACCTCAAAGCCATGGTAAAAGCCGGCCTCGTCGCCAGTATCTCCGGTCCGAAAGGCGGGTTCCGACTCGCAAAACCGGCCGTTGAGATCACCTTCCTCGATGTTGTCCGTGCCGTTGAAGGACCCGAACCTGCCTTCCGCTGTACCGAGATCCGCCAACGCGGTCCCCTCGCAGCGGACGCCAAAGCCTGTCACAAACCGTGCGCGATCAAGTTCAAGATGCTGCAAGCCGAGAAGGTCTGGCGAGACGCCCTCAAAGAACAAACCATCGGATCCCTCGGTGCGGAGCTAACCGAAATCCTCACCCCCGAGCGCATCGCGGAGGGCGAAAGATGGCTTGAGGTAAACGCCCGCTAACTTGGGATTGCGCGAAGCTCTTCGCGCCCTTTCCTGCACGAACCTGTTCGTGCGCCTAACATTCTAAGAGCGCCCAGTCAACTCCCGGAACAATCCAGCCTCTGCCTCCAAATAAGGTTGACCATCCGGATGAAAGAGCTCGTGGAACCAAGGATCGGGCTCCGGGCCGCCTTCTGGCGAACCCCAAGGAAACTTGGTGTTGCTCTTCCCATCCACCAATCCCCAGTTGAAACACGCCACTCCTTCCTGCTTAAAGACAGAAAGATTCACTTCCACAACGCTCCCGTTTTTCCGGGCCATCCACTCCGTACAAACCAGCGGCCGTCCATAGGAGCGGAGGCGCGAGATTTGAGCTGTCAAGTGATCGGCGTTCTCGTAGTTGTGGAACGAAACCACGTCACTACTCGAAGCCTGAAACGCGTTAAATGTCTCGTTTGCGTACCAGAGCCCGACAGTGAGCGGCTGCGACGGACGAACGGACCAAGCCCACTCAAACGCCTTTTCAAGAAGGACCATCGAGGCGAGTTCATATCCACCGCCACCCGGCTCGTTGTACAAATCCCAGCCGTAGACTCGCTCATCTGAAGCGAACCGAGTCAGCACCGCCTTCACATAAGTCTCCAACCGGGCCAAGTCGGCCGGCCAGGCTCGCTGATTCTCGGCGGGGCTATTCACCCAGCCGCTGTTGTGCACTCCTGGTTTCGGGTCCGGCTGCTTCCCAAGGCTCACCTCGTGATTCCAGCAGTCGTCGAAGAAAACGAACAGCGCCCGAATCCCGTGCTTTGAAGCCACCGAAAGGAACTCGTCCATTCGTGAAAGGAGCCCGGCAGGATCCACTTCGTAGGCGAGATCATGCAGATACACCCGTACCGCATTCATCCCAATCGAAGCCGCCCAACCCAATTCCTGGTCGATTGTCTTTAAGTCAAAGGTCTCCTTTTGCCACAATTCAAGTTGGTTGATCGCGGTGCTTGGAAGAAAATTGCACCCCACAACCCAAGGTTGATCGGATTGCCACTTAACCGCTTTCTCTGCGGACCACTGAAAAGATGAAGCCATCGGTTTCGATTATGGTTAACCTGCATTTGCGTTTTGTGCTGTATAGTGCGACGAATGACCTGCCCATCACCGAGGAAGCTTAATGGCGTTTGACAACGAGACTCTGGTTAACCTGAATCGCGGACAAGAAGTCAGCGCGACCGACACCTTCACCGGCGAGCGCTACGAGCAGTTCGTAAAGCATTTCCCCGAGAGGACAGTGGACGTCCTCGACATCGGCTGCAACACGGGCCGAGGTGGGGCGATCATGATGTCCAAAGTTTCGGGGCTTCGAGTCGTCGGGCTCGATTGCGTGCCCGACCGGTTGGCCGAACTCGACACGAAAGTCTACGCGCAGACGATCTGTGGCTTCGCCGACCAAGTAGATCTTCCCGGCAACAGTTTTGATGTCATCGTCGCCGGCGAGATCATCGAGCACGTGCCGAGCAAAGACGTCTACCCGACCCTTTGTGAGTGCTTCCGGCTCCTGCGGCTGCACGGAAAGCTCTTGCTCACCACCCCGAATCCCGCCTATTTGAAGAACAAGCTGCAGCACAAGAGCGTGCTGCTGGAGCCTTCTCACGTCAGCCAACACACCATCCGCAGCATGCGCCGCAAGATGGAAGACGTCGGCTACTCCCATATCAAAATCGTGGGCAGCGGAAAGATGATTCGCCACGTGGGCCAGCATTTCCCGATCAGCGCGGTCTACGGCAGCTACCTAGCTTCCGGAACTAAGTGGTAGTTGCTAAGTAGAGCTTCGCGGCGCCGCGGTCAAGTCATCGAGATGAATCTTCATCGCGATCCGGGCCTGCGTCGCGTCCTTGCGCATGAGAGCACGAAGAATCATCTCGTGATGACGAATCGTCCTCTGGAGCGATTCGGCCGCCGCCTGTTCGCGCCAAGTCGGAACCGCCATTCCAAACACGGTTTCCAGAACGGTGCTCAAAACCGGGTTCTGGGTCGACTCCGAGAGATACGTGTGAAACTCGGTATAGGCACGCGCAAACGCATCCCCGCTGTGCGACTCCAACGCTTTGCGCATCTTGCCGATCGTCCCCTCCATCTGTTGGAGGTCGGCCTCCGAGCGCCGAATCGCCGCCACCGCGGCCATCTCAATCTCGATCAACCGCCGAGCATCGTGCACACTTTGCGGGTCCGCAAATCCCTTGGATTCGGCCCCCTGCTCCGCTATCGCGACCGCGTAGCCTCCACTGCGCAATTGCTGGATCAGGCCCTTTCCGGCAAGCGCAGAAAGCGCCTCTCGCAAGACGGTCCGACTCACCCCAAGCTTTTCCCCGAACGACCGTTCCGCCGGAAGCTTATCGCCCGGCGCAAGAGAGCCGTCTCGAATCAGACGCTCAATCTGCTCGATCACCCGCGTCACCATCGTGACTGGCGGTTCAAGTCGGACTAAGAGATCTGCCTTCATGCAGGTCCAATGGTATACCGTTCGACCGATTGGGTCAAGCCTTCGATAGGAGCACCCCCTCGACCCACCGAGCGCTGGAGCCAATCGACCTGCACGTCATCGACGCACCAGAGTAAGGACAGGAACCCTCGGGAGCGGGCGTTCGTACAGTGTCCCGAGCAGGCCTGCCGTGAACCCTTACCATCGCGTCGTTTCGGTCCCCCTGGTTGACTCGCCTCGCTGGGCAGCTGACTATGCACACCGGAGAGAGACAAGTCGGCAACGTATACCGTCGGGTAGGTCCGACGAGTTTAGGGTCGGCGATTGCTCGATGGCGGTTTTCGGGGCGACCACCGGTCATCGATGGGAGGGACTGTCTCCTCTCACGATCAAGTTCTATGGCAAGGGTGAGGGTCTGTACGAGACCCACGACGGACTGCATCGCCTGAACTCGGGCTATCTCATTTTGAATGAGGGGTGTCAGTACCGGGTGGTGCTGGATTCCGAAGTGCCCGTGCACCCCTATGCGCTTTTTCTCGCCCCCCAATTTGCCGAGCGGGTGGCTGCCGCGATGGCGGAAACAGCGGACCGGAACCTCGACAACCCGTTCCCCGAGCCGGTCTCCTCTCGTCGCTTCTTCGAGCGGATCGGACGCGGGGACAATCTTCACCGGCGGCTCATCCTCTTTGCAAATGAATTCGATCATTGGCGCACCGACCCACTGTGGCTATCGGAGCAGTTCCACGACATCGCTTCAGCGATGATTGCTCAGTGTGGTGACACCTGGCGAGAAGTGAATGCGATCGTCGCTTCCCGGCCAGAGACGCGCGAAGAGATCTATCGGAGACTCTGGAAGGCGCGCGATTGGGCCCACGCGATGCTCGATCAAGAAGTGACGTTGGGCGACATGGCGGATATCGCATGCATGTCCGAAAGCTATTTCCTGCGCACGTTTAAGGTGAATTTCAAGCAAACCCCTCACCAGTTCGTGATCGACCTAAGGCTGGAACGAGCGCGGTCCCTCTTGAAAGAAACCACGAAATCGGTCACCGAGATTACTGAAGCGATCGGGTTTCAGAGCTTGGGCTCTTTCAGTTGGATGTTCAAGAAGCGTCACGGCGTATCTCCCGATGCCTATCGACGAGCGATTCGCGACTAAATCGAATTGGGTGGTTTTCGATAACTGAATCATGCCGACCGTGTGATATGGCCGTTATCGTCTTCGCTGGATTATTTCTCTAAAACAATCCTATTGGCTTCTAACCCTGGGCAGCTGGAGAAAACTCAATTACCGTGTAAGCCTGTACAAGTCAGGCGATTGCTGCCTGCCCCTGTATGTTTTGAAGGAGCATAGTTTGAAACGAATCGCACTTTTTGCCGCTCTGGCGACGGCACCCGTACTCGCATCTGCGCAGACGACGGTTTACGACTCGATCCACAGTAGCGGGTCATCTCTCATCATCACCACGACCTCAACCCCACGCACCAGCTTTGGCTTCAACGTGAACGACATTGGCGGCGGTCTGTTGGATACGATCAACTTCGGCTTCCGAGTCGCTGTCGGCTCTCCAACTTTCGACGCACGCTACCGAATATGGAAGACGACGGATTGGGCCGCGCTCGACACAACGTCGGCCCTTAGCGACGTGATCTTCTCGAAAGTCTTTTCCTTCAGTGGTCTCGGCGCTGGTTCTTATACCACCGGAGACATGGACGTGAGCGCGGACAACTTCCTGTTGCCAAACGGAAACATTGGGATCTCGATCGAGTTCTTCAAGACGGGAAGCACGACCGACTACGTGGCGAACGACGGCGTTACCGCGAGGATGCAGACGGCCGGCGAACTCATTGGAACTCATGCCGATGAATTTGTCCGCGATGGAGATACTACGGGTACGCCGAGTGGGGTTTTCATGGGTGAAGACATCCGCAACTTCGGCCCTCCCTATGATCACGCGGTCTTTGCTACCCGGCTTCGAGTGACCCCCGTTCCTGAGCCTTCAGCGATTGGCGCCTATGGCCTGGGCATGATCGGCCTTCTACTGCGCCGCCGCCGCCGCTAGTAATGATCATAGCCAGGGATCAGCATATCCCTGGCTAGCCCCAGCCCCCGACCGGGTTTGTCTCTATTCGCCTCCCGAGTTCGGCTCCATTTAGGTTCCGATCGCCGGCTTATCCCGAAGGGATTCCATTATCCTAGCCGCGGGTCACCTCAGAGCGCCCCTCCATGAGCCAGCTCCGATAGGGGTTGTCAGTACCCACATCTCGGATTTGCCAGGAGTGGAGAGTTCCTGCCTTCACGGAGCCAGCAGCGTGGTGAGCGCATATGTCAGCGCTTGGAGCAACGACATTTCTGCGCCTTGCTTCGACGCCTTTTCCCACTCGCTGGCTGAGAGCTCGGATCGCAATTTGGTGGCGAGGTCTTCCAACATCTTCGTCGATTCGGGGCGAGTGATGAACTGGTGCTCACGAAAGGCCCGTTGGATGCCGGCGACCAGCGTCGCCGCAGATGGGTATTGACCTAGGGCGACGCAGTAGGCGGCGACTCTTTGAAGGCATTGAGCAACGCTTCGAGGTTCGCGGATGGAATCGAAGACGAGGAGACACTGGCGGAGTTGCTTCCACGCGTTCGCCACATCGCGCTGTTGAAAGGCGACTTCGGCCATGTCGAACCGGATCCATCCCTCGCGGTCCCTAGCACGAATCCGTTCGCTGATTCGCAAGGCCTCTTCGAGGAATCTCCAGGCGGCCGATAAGTCGCCCATGCCAAGGGCAGCTTGGCCATGGTGACGCCAAAGGTTGGGAAGGGAGGCGGGAAGATGCTGTTCGGCGATCGAAACGATGTCTCCAAAGATGGCAAGCGCCTCTTCGAATTGCCCTTGGCTGATTGCGATCTGACCGAGCGCCCCCGATCCATAGAAGGTGGAATGCCAGGTCTGTTCGCGAATCATCGATCTCACTCGCGCTTGGGCTTCGCCGACTCTCCCTGAGTTCGAGAGGTAGAGCGATGCAGTGGCGTCGTATTCGGAGATCAGAGCAGGTTCTCCAAGAGCCTTGGCGCTTGCTAAGGCGGCTTCAGCGTGCTGGAACGCTCTGAACTCGTCGCCGCGCTCTTCCTCGAATTCGGCGAGTCCAGCGTGAGCGCGAATTTGCCATATCCTCTCTGCGTCTCCGCCGGCAACTCTGAGCGCTTGGTTGAGCAACTGTTCGCCGGCGGGATCGCCGAGCCAAACTGCCCATGAGGCGACGGTGCAGGTGACTCGGGCATGGGTGGACGAGGGAGTGAGAGGCTCTCGAATCAGTCGCGCGATCCATTCTCGAGCGTTTTGCACGGGCCAGACCCGATAATTGTAAAGGAAGAATTCAAGCCATAGGGCAGTATCTGCATCTCGAGCCAGGTACCACGCATGGGCGATTCGGAAGTTCTCGCCCTCGAGCCAGCTATTTCGGAGCCAGTCATACCGGTGGAAGTCTTCGCCGTTCTCCACGGTCCGAAGCGCGACTTTGCGATAGAACTCGGCGTGGCGTGCCTCGATTGACTCTCGTTCGGAAGTTTCCATCCTCTGCTCGGCATATTCGCGGGTCGTTACCAGAAGTCGATAGCGGCCTTCCTCGTGCTCTTCGCGAACAACTAGCGACTTGTCGACGAGCGAAACCAAGCCGTTAAGCATTGGAGTCGAGTCACTTGGCTCGGCACATATCACCTCGGCGGCCTCCAATGTCCAGCCACCCGAGAAAACAGAGAGTCGGCGCAGAAGGGTTTGTTCGGAGCCGGTGAGCAGGTCGTAACTCCAATCGAGCGCCGCTTGTAAGGTCTGTTGTCGCGGCACCGTCGGGTCGCCTCCGCCGAGGAGACTTTGGTGGCTTTCAAGACGGGTTACGAGTTCTGAGACCGACAGACTTCTAAAGAGAACAGCCACTAGTTCGAGGGCAAGTGGCAGCCCGTCGAGTTGGCGGCAGAGGCTGGCCACCGCGACGGCGTTCTCATCGGTCAGCACGAACGATGGTGCGCTGAGGGCAACTCGGTCCAGAAGCATCGCGGCGGCGTCGAACCCGACAAGCGTGTCCTTGAATTTCGACGAGTCGGCGGTCAGGTCGGGAGCGGGCGGACTTTCGAGTGGCTTGACCGGGCAAACCTTTTCGCCGGGGACGAAGAGAGGTTGGCGGCTGGTGCAAAGGATGCGAAGAGAAGGGCAGGATCGTAAGAGCCTGGTCACGAGCAGCGCGCAGGACTCGGCGACCTGCTCCGCATTGTCAAGGATGAGCAGCATGCTCTTCTGTTCCAGGACCGAGCAAAGAGTATGTATTGGATCCGTGTCGGGGGGGATTTGCACCCCAATCGAGGACGCGATCGCGTGGGCAATCGCGCTGCCTTCGCGTACAGGAGCGAGGTCAACGAACCTGACATCCTCAGTAGGTACCCTTCCTCCGACCAACTCCAGGGAGAGTCGCGTCTTGCCTACGCCCCCGGGTCCAGTGAGCGTGACAATCCTCTCCGTTTGCAACGCAACTCTGATAGCCGAAAGCTCGTCTAGGCGTCCGACGAAGGAAGTTAGCGGAACGGGAAGGTAGGCCCTAGCTGGCAACCTCGAGGATTTCAGAGTTTGGACAAGGGCTTGGCTCTCCTGGGAGGGTTCGCTCCGGAGCTCTCTGAGGAGACATGTCTCGAGGTCCTGGTACACCGCCAACGCCTTGGCCGTCTCTCCGGCGGCGGCTAGCGACGCCATGAGCGCTCGATAGGCCGACTCACGGAAGGGATCGGCGGTGATTAGCTTTCTCAGCAAGTCTTCCGCGATCGACCACTGTCGGTTCTCCACCGCATCGGCAGAAAGGGCTTCGAGGGCCGAGAGGTACGACATCTCGAACCGCGAGCGAGCCTCAAGAACCCATTCGTCGGAAGAGCCCTCCATGAACGGCCCGCGGTAAAGCGCGACCGCTGCCTCCGCCGTTGCCTTTTCGAATTCTCGGACGTCGCAGAGCACACCCTTGAGCTCAAGTTGAAGAGTTCGCGGTGTGGTTGAGACAATTCGGTACGCCTCGTCGCCGAGGGCTTGTCGCAAGTCGACGAGATTGCGTCGGAGGTTGTAAAGGGCTTGAGTCTGGTCGCTATCTGGCCAAAGGGTCGCCGCAAGCCGTGCCCTTTCCATGGTTCGGTCCGAGAGTGCGAGGAGGGCGAGAAGCTTTAGGCCGGCGCGGGCCCGCAAGGGAGGCAATAGCTCACCGTTGAGAAAGACTTCCCCTGGGCCAAAGAGACGAATTTCAAGCGACAAGGGGCACCCTTGGATTTGGGCAACGGTTTCGGCCACGGAGGCTTGATATGAATACAGTCTGGTCGTACGTGAGACCGCTGCTGTCGTCAGCTTTGCTGGCCATGTTTGCCTTGAATGGAGAGCCTTATGGGACACCCCACATTTCGTCGCCTTACTGCTGCCGCCTGGTTGGGGCTAGCAACGTCGCAAATCGCCCAAGCGCAGTTCAATTTTACCTTGGTCACCCCGAACGTGACGGCGAGCGCGGGTCACACGGTGACGTTCCAAGCCTTGCTTACAAATGACACGGGCGCCCCGCTGTTCCTTAACGGCGACCTGGGACTGATCGATCCTCCGTTGACTCTCGACGACCTTCCATTTCAAACGACCTTCCTGCTGTCCGATCCGTTGATGCCGCTGGAGCCGGATGGTTTGCCCCATGCGTTCGACCTCTTTACGGTCGAACTGCCCGCGGATCCTTCGGCTTACGTAGGATTCCCGAGCACCTTCAACGGCAGTTTCACGCTGTACGGAGGGGCCCTCGACACCGATCAAGACGAGCTGGGAAGCCAAGACTTTTCGATCACGGTGGACGCAGTTCCTGAGCCATCGAGTCTGATCGCGCTTGGGTTTCTCTCGTTGGGTTGCATTCGAAGGGCTCGAGGAGGCCGAAGATGACGGTTCTCTCTCGACTTCTTGTTCTCGTAGGTCTAGGCGCGACGGCGGTAGCAAACGCCCAACTCACATCGGTGACCTACAAGTTCGAAGCCACTCTGCTTAACGATCCTCACGTCGTCTACTACCCATTTGCTTACGACGTAAAAGGAAGCAGCCTGTGGGGACCGGGGGTGCCGGGGACGCAGACTCTCGATCTGACCCTGCCCCTTAGCTCTCCGGGCTGGACCCAAGACCTCGGCGCCTTCTACAGCTTTCCTGTGATCGGCAGCTTTGGCGCCGGAATCGAAGCGGCAGTCGTGGCCAACACGAGTGCGATTTTCCACGCAAAGGCGGACCTCGGTTCGGTCGACCTTCATTGCACCGGCTGGGTTGGGATTATCTATCCGAAGGAGTCCGAGATTCAGGGCGGGCAGCCGTTCAAAATCGAGACCTTTCTGGTGCTCGATTCGGTGACCTCGATGAACATCAACAGCGCGCACCTCGGCCTCAAGATCGATGGTCATGTGGACGCGAACCTCGATCTCGCCCTCGTGGCCAAGGCATTTAGCGACAATATCGTTGACATCAACCTCTTCCAAATCATGGGCCTCGATCTCCCCACGATCAGCGGAACGAAGGAGATCTTGGATACCGGCAACCTTCTCCAAGTGGGGCAAGACTTTCCGTTGCCGATCCCGCCGAACCTTGGGAACGGATACTTCCATGTTCCCAATCTCGGGGCCAGCGGGCGACTGACTAACGATCTTTTCAGAGCTCGTGCTGCGGACAACGTCCTCACCCTCAACTTCGACCTGACGAACTTGATGATTCAGTACGGCGCGTTCGGGATTCCCATCCCATTGAACGGCGATTACAGTGCGGGCGGCTTCTCGTTCCAGTTCCGCATCCTCGACCTTCTCTTCCAAGCAGCGGCGGGCATCCGTCAGGACTTTGCATTCGATCCTCGACCGCTGATCGTGTTCAAGCCTTTGGGCGGACAAGCGAAGAGTGTGCGTGCCGGGGGAAGCGTGACGTTCACGGCTCCCTCGGAAGGTTTCCTCGGCATCACGCCGACGATCGTTTTCGACCAAAACTCGTTTTCCGACGTCACGTCGCTGACTCTCAGTCCCGCCCTGTCATTCGACATGATTCATGTGAGTGGCGGCGGGCGAGTTGCGGGGCATAACCTATTCCACTTCGACATCGACCCATTCGGGACCCAGACGGCAGAGGATACGATACCCCTCGAGCTGTTCAATCATTCGTTCGCCCTTCCATCTCCGGGCAACCTTGTTTGCCCGCCATTTCGGGTCGTGGGCGACACGATTGGGGTCACGAGTCGCTTCGGTTCGATCACACGCGACCTGCAAGAGGATGAAAACGGTATGGCTCACATCACGGGCTCCCTGATCACCTCGTTCAACGCTCCTTCCTTCAAGATGCATATCGAGGGCAAAGCTGGATCGTACGACGCCGACGTGCCGATTGCGGGAGGCGGCGATTTCTCCGTTTATGTCCCGGCCTCGAGCCTGGGTCGATATTCGCCGGTGACCGTAACCGCTAGTTTCAAAGGTCCAAACCAAGAGACGATCGATATCAACCCAGCCACGATCAACTGGTCAAGGCCACCGCTCGATCCAGGCGCGTTCGGAAATATCACGTTCGATCCAACCCATTTCAGCAATGGGAATCCCGTCGCGTATGGGGGAACAGGACTGTTTACGTTCCATCTCGTGAGCTTCAACCTCGCCTCAGACGCGACGCTCCTCTACGACGGCGTTCCCATCGTCACTACAAGAAAGCAGGGCAGGTTCCCGGCTGATAAGATATTCACCGGAGAGGTCCCCGGCTACCTCATGGATCGCGGCGGTTCGCACACTCTGTCGTTCACCAACAGCGGAATTAACCAGGAGCCGGTACTGCTGCAGACCTTCGCAGTCGACAATCCAGTTCCTTCGCTCACCGACGTCCTCGTGAAGCCATCGACCGCTGAGAACGCGATCTTCCTCTTCGTCCGAGGCTCGGGCTTTACAGTTGATTCCACGGTGACGATTGACGGGACCGCTCGTGCGGTGCAACTGAAAGCGCCGACCGAGCTGCGGGTTGATATGCTTTCTGCCGACTTCGTGCCGGGGACCCACAGTGTCTCCGTGACGAATGCCGCTCCCGGTGGCGGAGTGGCGACGTCTTCGTACAAGATCGCACCGATCCCGTCTGAGCAGCCAAGCGTGACCGCAACTCACAGCATGAATCGCGAATTGCCTCCTGGAGATGGGCATCCCGAAGGCGACAAGGTTGTCGATCAGATCCAGCTCACCAACGCGGGCAAGAATGTCCTGAGGGGCATGACGGTCACATCGGTTCAGCTTCTGATCAAAGGCAAGACGATCGGTGCGGTCGGCCTTCCCCAGGTCCTTCCCACGTTGAGGCCCGGCAACTCCAGCACGGTGCAGGTGGTACTGCCGCCGAACACGAGCGTGGCCGGTGATATCGCCATCTTGCAGATTCGTGGAACCGTGAACGGGAAGTCATTCCTGATCTCAAATCGGGTGACGATGCCCGGAGCAGACAAGCCGTAAGCAAGCGGCTGGGTGTCGGGTTGGGGGAGCATAACCCCCAACCCGCACCGCAAAAGCAAAAGGCTGGTCCTTTTACCGAGTGGCTATAAATGCCAGGTTCCAACAATCACTTCTGGCGGTCAAGATGCCCGCTGGAGGATTGGATGTCTGCATCAAGGAAGAGATTGGGGGATATGTTGGTGTCTCTGCGGCTGCTCACTGCCGAGCAGTTGGAGACCGCGCTGGCAACTCAAAGAGTGACGCCGGCGCCTTTGGGCACCACGCTGGTGAACCTAGGGTTCATTTCAGAAGAACTACTGCTGAATGCGTTGGCTGCGCAAATCGGCGTGCGACCATGGCGATTGGACGAGCGGCCCGCGGAGCCGACTGCGATTGCAAAACTCGATGGTGAGATTTGCCGAACCGCGCAGGTGCTGCCGGTTTCGATTCGTGGGGACCTGCTCATCTTGGCGATGGTCAACCCGCACGATATGGAGACCATCGAGCTCGTTCGCCACACGACGAAATTCCGAATCGAGCCGGTGTTGGCCGATGCCGGTCGTCTGGTGCGAGCGGTCGAGGCCCTCTACGGCGTTCACCGCAACAATGAGAACCTCGACGAACTCGTCGAGCGAGCCCTCAAAGATTTCAACGTCAATGCAAAGACGAAGACGAACGTCGCCCAAATCTCCGAAGTGGATACGCGACCGGTCGTGGAGCTTGTCAACCAGCTCATCATGGAAGCGATCCGAACTCGGGCGAGCGACATTCACATCGAGCCGCGACACGATCGGGTGGAGATTCGATACCGAATCGACGGTCGGCTGATGAAGGCTCGAGAGATCCCGCACAGCTTGATGCCGATGCTCACCACCCGATTGAAGATCATGGCGGACATCGACATCGTGGAGTTCCGAATTCCGCAGGATGGCCGCATGGCGGTCAACCTCGACGGACGAGACGTGGACCTCCGAGTCTCGGTCCTGCCGAACCACCACGGACAACGAATCGTTCTCCGAATTCTGGACAAGGCGGTTGGACTTAAGAAGCTCAACGACCTTGGCTTCCGACCGAACCACCTACGCAGCTTCCGTTCGCTCGTAAGCAAGCCGTACGGCATGTTCTTGGTGACCGGCCCAACGGGAAGTGGTAAGACCACAACCCTCTACGCCGCTCTCGCTGAGCTTCGAAACATGACCAACAACGTCATGACCTGCGAGGATCCAGTCGAGTACGACATCGATGGCGTCAACCAGTCTCAGGTGAACGAGAAAGTGGGCCTGACCTTCGCAAAGCAGCTACGAGCCACCCTGCGACAGGACCCCGACGTGATCCTCGTCGGCGAGATTCGCGACGGTGAGACGGCGGAGACCGCGATCCGCGCGGCGCTTACCGGCCACATGGTGCTCAGCACGCTTCACTGTAACGATGCGCCGAGCGCGATCCCGCGTTTGCTAGATATGGGTGTGGACCCGTTCCTGCTCAGCACCTCGCTCATTGGCATCATGTCTCAGCGACTGCTCCGACAGCTCTGCTCCGATTGCAAGCAAGCGGCCGCTCCAGCGCAGGAGGATGTCGAACTCTTCGAGAGCTACGGTATGCCGACGCCGCTAAAGATGTGGCAGCCGGTTGGATGCAGGAAGTGCGACCGAACAGGATATCACGGACGAAAGGCGGTTCACGAGGTGATGCCGATCACTCAGTCCGTGTCCAAACTCTTGGCCGATCACGCCTCTCTCGAGGCGGTCTGCGAGGCAGCCGCCCAGTTTGGCTACGAGCCCATGCAGCTTCCCGCCCTGGACATGGTCCTTCGCGGCGAGACGAGCCTTGAAGAGGTTCGGCAAGTGTTGTTCCTCGACGCCGCGTTTACGAGAACGCGAGAAGAAGTCGCCTTCCAGCGACTGATTGCTTAACTATTGAGGATTGAGGATTGAGGATTGGGGTACCGCTAGGGAAGAAAACCTCCGAAATCCTCAATCCGCAATCCAAAATCCTCAATCCCTTTCCCCTTCTGGGAGCCCTGGCAGCGCCGGGGTACAATCACCAAATAGTGAGCCAGAAGAAACCGACACCGAAGCCGGTGTGGATAAAGAACACCTACTTCTGGATTGCAGGAATCCTCTTCATCCTGGGCATCCTCGGCGTCATCGCAGGGGACAACTCGGTTCGCGATCCGGGGCAGAAACATGAGACCGGGCTTTGGATGCTCTATTTCGGCGCATCCATCGTCATGCTCATCAATGGCTTCATCAGCCATCGGCAGACCGTCCAGCAGTACGAAGAGGAAACCGAAGGATCCTAACTTTTATGATTCAGTGCAGCAGTTGCGGAAAGACCATCGAGAAAGTGCCAGATTGGCTGCGAACGGCGAAAGTTGACTTCGTGTGCAACAACTGCCCCAACCGGCAGGCTAAGAACGTCGCATTGGTTGCCCTCGACCATGAGCCCAAAGCGGTAAAGGCTGAGGACGACGAAGATCTGGAAATCGAAGATATCGCAGACGACGAAGCGGAAGCCGAACCCGAAGCGGAACCTTAGGCGACGCGGTTGCTTGCGTCGATGACCACGAATTCGCTCGGCGTATGATCGCGCCCGACCGTCACCGCGCATAAATCGGAGAGCTTCTGAGTGCTGCATTCCGCAGCTGGCTCAAGGGTGACGTGAGCCCGGAGCTTGCCCTGGTCGAACCACACAGATGCATCTAACACACCCTCCTGGGTCATGAGAAAACTCTCAGTGACTTTCGGATCGACTGATCGCGTGGTCTCCATAAAGCGAAGCATACGATGAATTCTGGCAATTTCACTAGGTTTCTTTAGTCAGACCTTTATTTGCGAATTATTTCGACGCTTTTTGCCCTTGAGATCGTCACGGTTTGCCACACAAGGGCCGACGATTCAGAGGCAAATCTCTCCTTCGCGAGGGTTGCTTGCGTCTCCGTGTGGAATCGGCCAAACACTGCAGAACCCGAACCAGATAGCCCCGCATCACGTGCTCCGTGGGCCAGCAGACGTTCGATAAGGTCCAGGCTTTCACAGGGCGCCACGCGCTCGAAGTCATTGTAGAGTTCGTCCTCATCCGGCAGTTCTCGCCAAACGTACTCCTTCTCGTCAAGCTGCCGATACGCCCCGGCGGTGGGGCATCCTACGTTGGGCCGGACGATGAGAAGGTGCTCCGCGGGCGAGTCAGGAAGCGGCTCCAGCTTCTCGCCGTAGCCAGTGGCGTTCGCCCGTCCGCCCACCAGGAAGAACGGAACGTCGGCCCCGATGGCGGCCGCGACTCCCTGCAGTTCGCCAGCGGGAATTCTCAATCCCGATATCGCTTGGGCGGCCCGGATGATGCCTGCCGCGTCGGAGCTCCCCCCGCCCAAACCACTCTCGGCCGGGATCTGTTTCTTCAAGGTGATCTTAAGGGGCGGCAGTTCGATGAGCTCGCTGACTAGTCGCAAAGCCTTGGTGACCGTGTTCTGCTCCGGAAGCTCGGCACCTTCAATGATCAGTTCGGTTCCATCCGCCGATTCGATCTCGAGGGTGTCGTGGAGGGCGATCGCCTGGAAGACCGTCCGAATCGGATGGTAACCCCGCCGGTCGCGTGGTCCTACGCTGAGGAACAGGTTGATCTTTGCCGGGCACGGGACGGTTATGAGCATGGGACCGCCGGGTAAGGAAGTGATGAGTGATGAGTGATGAACGATGAAGGGCGGACCGGAAATGATGAGTGATGAGTGATGAATGATGAATGGGCGAGGTGAGAGGGAAATGATGAGTGATGAGTGATGAGTGATGAACTGCGGAGGGGCACCGGGTAGGACGAAAGGGTTCCCCTCCCTCCGGGGAGGGGGTGTTTACCGGCAGGACATGGTATCCACTTCCGCCAGCACATGGTATCCAGTTTGGACTCGAGTTTGTGTTCATAGTTCATGGAGGTAGGAGAGTGGGAATCCAGCGAAGAATGCTCTCATTCCGAGGAGGTCTTCTTTGAGTTCGATACGTTGTTGTCTGAGTCCGAGTCCAATTCGGTAAGCGGTTCCTTTGTAGGAGAAGTACCCACTGACATCGACGCACCTGCTGGTGGCTCCTTCGGGGAGGTAATGCTCGGGGAGTTGGTTAGGTCTTGGTCTGGGAAAGGGGCTGTAGCGAGTTCCCGGCACTTGACCACCGAGGGAGTCGTGAGGCCGGACCCAGTTGTACCGATCGACGAAGGCTTTGAGGATGGGCCTAGCCTGAGCGATGCTGGGCTGCACGAGTCGCTCTGCGAGTTCGAGTTTGGCGGTGCCGTGGAATCTTTCCACTTTGCCTTGGGTTTGAGGATGTCCGGGTCTTCCGTGTTTGGGCTCTATGCCAAGGAGCATGAGCCAGGCTTCGAAGCTGCAGACCGAGCGCTCGCCTCTTCTTCCCCAGCAGTCTCCGTTGTCCATGAGCATGGAGTCAGGGAGCCCGTGGATGCTGAACAGCTCCCAAAGGGCTGCTTTGACGGAGGGTCCCGTCTTATCTGGCACCGGCTCAAAGGCTAGGCAGTATCTGCCGTAGTCGTCAAGAACGGTAAGCAACGCGTAAGGACATGAGTTCGGAAGACCTTTGAAGTCCATTTGAACCATGCTTCCGCTCGCCAGCTTTTCAAAGCGCTGGCACTCGGTCTTGGCAGGTCTTGGCTTGGTGCGTTTGTGCCGCTTGAGAATGTGCTCGGCAGTCCTTGTAGCCAGCAGGATCTGCCTTTCCTCTTGGAGTCTCACGACGAGCTTGCGAGCTCCCCACTCGGGGTACTTGTCTTTCATCTCGAGCAACGCAAATTCGGTTGCTGGGTCAGTCTTCCCGTGAACCGCTTTGGGAGCGCGGGAGAGTTCGCAGAGGCCGTCGACGCCCTGCTTCTTGGAACGCTCCACCCACTTGCGAGCAGTCATCCGGCTCACACCCGCATCTCGACTTGCCGCACTCAAAGATGCTCCACCTACCGTCACATCCAGAACCAACTTCCTACGACTCTCCATGATGCTCACCTCCTGAAAAGGCATCCCGTATACACCTCGAAAAAGTGGATACCATGTGCTGGCGGAAGTGGATACCATGTGCTGGCGTCGCACAGGGGCAGGGGGTGGGGTTCCGGTCACCGAAATCTCGGCGTAACAGCCAACAATAGAGACAACGACGGTCGGAGGGTCCTCCGGAGATGGTTCCCCCTGAAAGGGGGAACCGTGGAGGAGAGGGTTTCGACGAAGTTTCGTTCTCGGAAAAGCTTGAGGATCCTGAATTCCACCAGAGTCGACCAGCTGGTCCTCTTCCCTTGAGGAATTCTAGGGTTAGGTACGAGCCGTCAACCCAACTCATCCGGCCACCTTCTCCCAATACCCATGAAAGGCCTTCCGCCAAGGTTGATGACCCCGAATCAAAAGCAACGCTTCCTCATGAGCATTGAGCCTCCGAAGTTCTTCGATGAACGCATCCTCAAGAGCCACCTTGAATTCAACTAGATGTTTCACTGCCCTTCGCTGGTGATCCGTCAAAGCCGACCAGCGCTCGATGAACCGGTCGGTAAGGTCGACGTCCAGCTCCGGAAACTTCTGGATGTTGAGGGTTGAGGCAAGGGAAACCTCGTCCGAGTCCATCACGCTTCTCACCATCGCCGCAGGAAGGTAGTAGCGGCACGCAACGGGTTCCAGGTACGAGAAGCCACCGCTAACAGAAGTCGACCATTCTGGGTCGTCGATCAGGTCCTCCCAACGTCGGTCGCGGTCGTGATACCGGGCTGTCGACTCAGGTTCGTCATCCTCGTCTTCCGACTCGGCTTTGAGCTGGCTCCAAGTCTTGTCCGGTCCCCCCAAGCTCTCGGGGACGGAGATGTTGGTATCCGTCCATCGATCTTGCTCGATACTCTTGATTGTTGGCTCTCCCCAGGTTGTCGCACCCTCACGAGTTACGTCGGCAAAGGCGGCCCTGATCTCCTGAAGGATTTCCTCTTGGGTCTTAGGCAACTAGGGCCCCTCGGTGGGCGAACCCCACCTTAACCCTCCCCAAGGGGAGGGGACCCATCGGTCGGCTTTCCTGAAAACTGTAGGCGCACCGGCTTCCCTTATTCATCACTCATCATTCATCACTCATCACTTTCGGGACCCTGGTGGCCCTCCGGTAAACTGCTGGTCCCCATGCGCACCACTATTGTGACGGCGATCCCATACGTCAATAGCTCTCCCCACATCGGGACTGCGTTGACGACGTTATCTGGCGACATCACTGCCCGATATCACCGGATGCGCGGGGAAGACGTTTTCTTCGTGGCGGGGACCGACGAGAACGGCTTGAAGATCAAAGAGGCGGCGGAAGCTCAGGGTCGTGATCCTCATGAGTTCGTCGCGGAGATCACCCAACGGTTCGTCGATATTTTCAAGGGGCTGAACATCCAGTACGACGAGTTCGTACGGACGAGCGAGCCTCGCCACGTTCGAGCGTCTCAGGTCTTCTTCAAGACGCTGCAGGACAAAGGCTACATCTACCAATCGAACTATGAAGGTTGGTACGACGTTTCGACTGAGACGTTTTTCAAGGAAAGCGACCTCGTCGACGGCAAGAGCCCGGACGGCAATGAAGTCCGATGGGTGTCTGAGACCAACTACTTCTTCAGACTCAGCGCCTTCCAGGAGCCTCTCCTCCAGCACATCGCCGAGAACCCCGGCTTCATCGTCCCGGAGAGCCGCCGTAATGAGGTGGTTTCGTTCATCAACCAGGGCCTTCGGGATGCCGCGATCTCACGTCAGAATCCCGGCTGGGGAATCCCGGTGCCGGGCGACGATACTCAGGTCATCTATGTCTGGTTCGATGCGCTGATCAACTACGTCACCGCAACCGGTTGGCCCGATCCGGGCTGGGAAGATAAATGGCCGCCGATCGTGCAGTGGCTGGGCAAGGACATTCTGACAAGGTTCCACGCCACCCTTTGGCCCGCGATGCTCATGGGGGTTGGTCTCCCGCTTCCGAAGGTAGTGGCCGCCCACGCTTGGATTCTTTTGGGCACGGGAGAGAAGATCTCGAAGTCGAAGGGCAATCTCGTCGAGCCTCTTGCCTTGGCCAGGAGCATCTCGGACCGTTCCGGATGCGCACCCGAGATCGGGGTGGACGTCGTTCGCCACTACTTGGCTTCGACCATGCCGTTCGAGAACGACTCCGTCTTTACCTACGAGGACTTCGACCGGCGCTACAACGTCGAGCTAGCCAACGACCTCGGCAACGCCCTCAATCGCTCGCTCGCCATGGCCCACAAATTCATCGACGGCACCGTGCCGGGCGGCACCGTCGAGCACGAGGCAAACGAGGCGATCAAGGTGGCTAAGGACTCCTACGAGTCCGCGATGGCCGGATACCGATTGGAGCGTGCCACCGACTCGGCTTGGAGCCTGGTGCGATTCTTGAACCGCTACATCCATAACCGCGCACCGTGGGATCTCGCCAAGAAGAACGACCCCGCGTTGCCGACCGTGATGCGATCGATGCTGCTCTGCCTTAAGGCGATCGAGGGGATGATCCGCCCGATCATGCCCGCCACCGCAGACCAAATCTTAAAGCAACTCGGCCTGCCCGAGACAACCGGCAATCAGTGGGCGCAGATCGGCAGCGAAGACTCATTGCCGGCGGGCACGAAGTTGTCCCTTCCCGAACCGATCTTTCCTCGATTGGACCTAACCCCGCTGGCGGAACCGAAGAAGGACGAAACCAAAAAAGAGGAGCCAAAGAAAGTGGAAGAAACCAAACCGCAACCCAAGCCCGCCGACGCTGCGCCGCTGCCTGAAGGCATCATCGGAATCGAAGATTTCATGAAGGTCCAGCTCAAGGTTGGACGAGTTCTGGAAGCCGAGCCTTTGGAGGGTTCCGACAAATTAATGAAACTTCAGGTGGTAATAGCTAGCGAAAAACGCCAGATTGTGGCAGGAATCCGGAAAAATTACCAGCCTGAAGACCTCATTGGAAGGCAGGTTGTAGTGGTAACTAATCTGAAGTCGGCAAAACTTAGGGGAGCGGATAGTCAGGGCATGTTGCTGGCGGCGGTTGACGCCGAAGGCGGTGCCATTCTATTGCAACCTGATCGAGAGGCCCCTGAGGGTTCGCAGGTCAGGTAATGCCTCTTACGGTCGACCAAGGGTCGACAATGGGGCGAAAGGATCACACAGGTAAAGCGGCGGGGCGCAATCGGGCGTCAGTAAGCCAGTTGGAAATCCTTTCGAAATTGTTTGCGACGGTGATCGTCTGCGGTCCCAAGGGCGCCGTGCACGCGGAATATGGCAAGCGGGTGCGCGCGAGAAACGTTCTGGCGGATCCTCGTTTCGCCTCGCTCCGCCCCCTGATTCTGGAATGCCTCGGGGGACAGGCGTTCGAGACATATCTTTCGATGGAGGGCAACCTGCGGGCGCGTGTGCGAGGGGTGCCACTTCATCCCGGCCTTGCGCTGGCCATCGAAGACGCCACTCCTCCATTTGCCAAGCTGCGTCGGGACCGGCTCTCCACTCCCGAGTATGAGTTCATCGTTACCAATATGCGGCAGGGGTTCTGGCGCATCAACACGAAGGGAATGATCGAGGGTCCGAACGAGTTTCTCGCCGCCTGGCTGGAGACCACGGTCGACGCGATGATCGGAAAACCGGCATCCGACTATCTCCTTAGTGTCGATGACGAGGGTCCAAGGTTCGAAGGTGAGTTCGTGACGTCGAGTGGTCTGCATCGCCGCGCGATCGTCGTCCGTTCGCCAATGGTCGGCCCTCGAGGAAAGGCGATCGGAACGATTGACATCATCACCGACATCACCGCCGAGCACGCGATGCGCACAAAATTGGTAGAGGAAGTACAGCGGATGTCTCGCCTCGCTCGGACCGATCCGTTGACCGGCCTTGCGAACAGAATGGAGTATGAAGAGCGGCTCCGTCGAGTCTCCGGCATCGGAGAACCGTATGCGGTGATCTTGGCCGATATGGACGACTTCAAAGAGATCAACGACACCTATGGACATGCGGCCGGGGATGATGCCCTTCGCGAAGTAGCTCGCCGCCTCCAGATGGGCGTTCGAGACACCGACCTGATCGCGCGGCTCGGTGGCGATGAATTCGCTGTCTTGCTCATCGGCGCGAGCCGCGAAGTTGCACACGAAGTGGTGGAGCGCTTGCGTCACCGGCTCGACACCCCGTCGGTGCCTCCCGACCCTCCGGTGAGAGTCAGTATTGGCTGGGCGCACCAAGACGACCATGGCGATGCGGTTGCCGCCGCCGACGCCGCGATGTATCGAGAGAAGCGTCGTCGTAAGAATAGTGGCTCATAAGCTAAAACGAGTTCCCCCGATTGTCCGTACATACTTCGGTAAAGCATGAGAAAGACGCTCCCCGAGCAGATCGCCTCCAATAAGCGCGCAAGCGTTATTTTCGCGTTCCTGCTAGTTCTGCTTTTGGGTGCCCTGGGCACGGTAATCGTCGGCGTTTGGCAGCCCCGCGCTTGGTATTACGGAACTGCAGGCGCCCTGATCCTCGGCATCATCGTTGCGATCGTAGCCCGGACGAGCGGGTCCAAAATCGTGTTGTCAATCTCGGGAGCCCGCGAGGCAACTCAGGCCGAAGACCAAATGCTGAACAACGTGGTCGAGGAAATGTCGCTCGCCGCAGGCATTCCGAAGCCGAAGATCTACGTGATCGACGACCCGTCGCCAAACGCCTTTGCTACCGGCCCCGACCCCGAGCACGCGGTAGTGGCGGTGACCACCGGGCTGATGCAGAAGCTCAATCGCGACGAGCTACAGGGCGTAATCGCCCATGAGTTGGGCCATGTGCGGAACTACGACATCCGCTTTATGACCACGGTCGCCCTCATTGCCGGGCTGATTCCGCTTCTCGCGGACTTGTTCATTCGAATGCAGTGGTTTGGCGGAGGTCGGCGCGACAGTCGTGACAAGAATAATGGCCTCGCCGCCATTTTCATGGTGGTTGGCCTCCTCCTTGCGATCTTGGCGCCCCTGTGCTCGGTCCTCATCGAGATGGCGGTGAGCCGTAAACGCGAGTACCTCGCCGACGCCACCTCGGCCGAACTCACCCGCTACCCAGAAGGGCTTGCAAGTGCCCTGCGCAAGATCTCGTCGGACACCGGCAAGCTCCACGTGGCCAACCGGGCAACTCAGCATATGTATATCGTGAATCCGCTTCAGCTTCACGGTGGCGACGGATTGTTCAGCACCCATCCATCTACCGAGAACCGGATCAAAGCCTTGTTGGGCAACATGGGATCGGGGACCAAACCTCCGATCGAGGCCTGAGATTTCTGCAGAATAGTTGACATTCTGTCTACCTGTAGTTAGAATATCGCTTGTGTCTTCTCCCAGCGAACCGTCGGTTACCCGTTTCTTCCTTCCCGGTTTAGATGCCTCATCGATGAGGCCGCTGGACTTGGCGGAGCTTAACGCGGCGACTGATGCCGGGAAGATACGGATTGCCCCCGAAGCACGGCTGGCTCAAGATGGTTCGAATTTACAGGTGCCCGCAAGTCATGTCCGCCAACTGAAATTGAGGGAGACCGGGCTGACCACGCCAAAACTCACGACCTTGGATCGAGTCGCGGGTGGGTTGGCAGTCCTTCAAGGCATCGCTTTCAGCTTCCTCGCGTATCAAGTCGGGGGGATCTATTTGGTGGTTTTAGGACTTTGTGGCTTGATAGGCGGGATCAGGGCCTACGGAAGCTTTAAGACCGGCCACTTTCTCATCCTCCTGTCCTCCCTCGTCTTCCTCGGATTCAACGGCCTCGACCTTATGAGGAACCTCACACCCGAATCCAAGTCCCTCGCAACCTACGGAATCCTGCTCCTCCTCAACATCTACCTGGCCTCCTACAGCGGCTGGAGAGTCTCGGAAATCGGAATCATTAACGATTCGCCCCTTTGGATCACCGACGAATTTCGAGGAGAGCTTCTTGCCTCAGTTCCGGGTTCCAAGGTCATCCCGATGGCCTCCGAAGTCGAAGAGTAAACGTTAGCCCAGATGGCGCGCGAGATCGAGTAAGTCGCTGATCCGCTCGGACTTGCCGAGTCGGTCGACGACCGCATTTAGGGCGCGAATTTCCACCGCTCGCCACGGATAGGGCGGCGCCAGCGGCTTTCTCGCCGCCGCGGCGACTTGCTCGGCCGCTTCCGCGGTCATCTTCGTTCCGACCAGGTAGCAATAGGCGAGAAGATATCGCAGCATGTGCATGTCTCGGTGTCGCAACGCCTCGTCGATCCAGCGAGTCGCATCCACTAGCAACCCGTGCTCAATGAGCAGACAAGCGACTTCGATAAAGTTCTCGGGCACCTCGTCAAGCGGTGCCACCAACCCGCTAGGCTCTTTTCCCATATTTTGGGACTGAGACAGGAATGCTTCGGCACGCAGGATCGGCTCGAGTGGGGCCAAGTAGTGAGCGTTTAGAAGCTCCGGCCGCTCGGCGGTCTCTCCGCCCGAAAGACGAGTGCACGCGGCTTTAGCCCACCAGACGAGGGGATCTTCCGCGTTGTACAGCAGGGCTTGCTCCAGAGACTCGCTCGCCCCCGCAAAGTCTCCTTCGGCCATCGCCTTCGATCCTAGGAGGGTGTGGGCGAGGTGTCGGGTGCGGAGATCGAATGTACCCTTCTTCAACTCAGTCGGCAAATCGATTGCTCGTCGCTCCAGATTCGTCGCCTGCGGATGCAGACCGAGGGCAATCGGCTCGGTCGAATCGACGCGCAGGACTTCCTCACGATCCGGCCCCATCAGTACCATCGCGATTGGCTTCGAGGGCAGATCTGAGAGCGGGATATCCAAAACCAGATCCGGTCGCAGGTCGACCGGGGCCTCCAGAGTTTGCCCATCGGAAGTGTGGATAAGCAGCTTGTGCCCCGGCCGCTCAATCGTGGTGACCACCCGCAAGACTTCTTTGCCGAGATGTACCCCGCCATTGGTCGAAAGGCCGCTGAGGGTGCCAAGCCCGCTCAGGGGAACGAGCGTAAGTGACCACGTATCGACTTGGCGCGGAGCCAAGTAGCGAGCATGCTCGAATCGGCAAACTCGAAGGGAGCCATCAGCAAACGTCGCCCCCTCGAAGGACGCCGCCGAGAACGCGGCAATCCCCACGTTCCGCTCGGCCGAGTACCAAGAGGTTCCTTCCCCAAACTGTCGGGCGTCTCCCTCGCCTAGGAAGAGCGAGAAGCCTCCGTTGCACGGGATTTCGTCATTGGTCCGATTGAAAACCCGTGCCTCGATAGCCAATTCGGCTCGGTCAGGTGGCAGAGTCAAGTGAAGGTGGAACGAGATTCCTGTCCCCCCACACGTCTCGGCAAGCCAAATACCCGCCGGCTCGCCCTCTTCGGCCTCTACCATCGCCGCATCGATCGGCCCCGAAGCGTTCAGCCTGGATTCGCCATCAATCGTGAACTGAATCCCTTCCTGAATTACCGCGCCGCGAGCACCTCCCGCAATCGGAAGTAGAGAAGTTCCGCGGGAGAGTATCTCCGACCCGGTTCGCTTGTCGGTCATCGAAACGATGCGTCCACCCAGTGCGGGGACCACGACGACCCGAAGAAAGGAGTTCTCCAAGACAAGGCTTCGAAATGTACGAGTTTCCTCTCGTCCAAGAACCTGGAGAGCCGGATATGGATAGCTCGTTGCCGTGGGGGCGACCGCTTCCAAAAGACCGATCTGGAGATCGAGGGCGTCTTCGAACACTTCCGACGAGAGGGGCATGGGGGGGCCAAAGGTTACCTCTGCCTCAGAGCCCGTCAGCTACAATAGAAAAGTGCCTTCGACCCGATTGACACCGCTTGGCCTATTCGCGAAATGGTTGGTGGCGCCCCTAGTCTGCGCCTACATAGGCTACGCGATCGTAGGTCCGAGGATCGGCGGATCGGCGGTCGGCAAGTCCATTCAGAGGCAAATCCAGGGTGTGACCGCCCAGTACGAGCCCGATCGACCAGCTCCTACCGAACCTGACGTGGACGTCAGCGTCAAGCCAAACCCGCCCACCGAGGGGAAGCCAACTCGAAGCCGGCGGCATCGTTCAAGCGAGGGTTAGAACCTAAAGAATCGCTTCGCGTTGTCGGTAGTCAACGCCGCGCACTCATCGAAGGAGATGCCTAAGGTTTCTGAAAGAGCCTGGTTGACCAACTTCACATACGCCGGTTCATTCGGCTTCCCTCGGTAGGGAACCGGGCTCATGTAAGGGCTGTCCGTCTCGATCACGATCCGGTCTTTGGGCAATGTCGCGAAGACCGCCCGCAGCTCGTCCGACTTCTTGTAGGTAATCGGACCATCCACCCCGAAATAAGCATCGAGGCCGACCGCCCGCTCTACGTCTCGGGCATCGCCAGCAAAGCAATGAAAGAGGTAGGAATGAGGCGGCCGTTTCTCAAGAACGTCCAACAAATCCGAGTAAGCCTCCCGCGCATGGAAGACGACCGGCTTCTGCAGCTCCGCCGCGAGGTCAAGCTGTTCGTGAAGGGCCTCGAACTGCAAAGGCCGCGGAGAGTAGTCCCAGTGGTAATCCAACCCGATCTCACCCAGCGCCAAGACTCTTGGGTGAGCCAAGAGATGCTGAAGGTCGGCCAGAAGGGATGATCGATAGTCGATGGTGTAGTTGGGATGCCAACCGACAATCGCCCAGACCTCCTCAAATCGATCCGCCAGCGAGACCGCCCGACTCCAATCCTCCGGGTTTACCCCGACCACAACCATCCGCTCCACCCCCGCCTCTTTGGCTCTGGCAATCGCCAGCCCAGGGTCGGGAAACGCCTTAGGGTCGTTCAAGTGGCAGTGGGTGTCGATGAACATGGGCTTAGGGTCGGTGGAAATCGGCCTTCCCGCCGGTCTTCTCGACGAGGCAAACGTCGGTAAGAATCAAATCGGGGCTGACGCCCTTCAGCATATCGATCAGCGTGATCCCCGCCGTGACCACGGCAGTGTATGCCTCCATCTCAACTCCGGTAGGGGCGTCCGTCTTCGCGGTGGCTTCGATTGCCAGACCTTCAGGAGTGAGGGAGATTGAGACGTCAAGCTTCGTGAGGGCGATCGGATGGCAGAGAGGAATGAGTTCAGAGCACTTCTTTCCTCCCTGGATTCCCGCGATCTGGGCAATCGTCAAGGCGTCCCCTTTGGGGAGGTTGCTGATGGCCGCGCGGTGGGATTCGGTGATCTTGAGAAGACCTTTCACCCGAGCCGTTCGGGAGGTTAGCAGCTTTCCCGAGATGTCGACCATTTGAACCGATCCGTCAGGCGCAACGTGGGAAAGGTCTCTCATTGGGTGAGTATGGCCGACCCTCCAGAGATGGTTCCCCTGGGAAGGGGCACCATCTCCGGAGACCAAAAGTATGATGCCCTCCCGAATCACAGCATCGTGACCCGAGAGGGCGTCGGCTCTATCGGATTCCTAGTTCGAAACTCAATCCCTCCGTATTCGCTCCTCCATTGGATTGAAACGTAAATCGGGAATGATTGCTCTCCCTATCTTGCTTTGGTTGAAAGCGTCTGGCCACTGCCGTGCCGAAGCACGGTGATTGCTTCGGTGCGCACGACATCGTGCAGCATCTCCGCGTTCATCGCCATTCGCGCTAACCCCGCGGCCGCGTTGCGGTCGTCGGTTTGAGCGATTCGAGCTCTTGCTTTGGAAAACGATCGCATCTGAAACTTGAGAGCTCGTCCCATTCGTAGGAGCATTCGCGCCTTACGACCGGGAGCCATGCGAGACGCTCGGATGATTTCCATCCGTCGCCTCACCTCAAACTCAGTGAGCATTCATATGACCTCCTCCAGGTTGTTTCACCTAGTTCCTGCATGCGCCTGCGAGGTTAGCTGTCGGATTCGGGCCAAGAACTGCCCGCTCTTCCAAAGGGAAGAGTTCACCCCGTTATTGGTTCCCCCGCTGCCCCACGAGCGGGCATTCGGCGTTGGCATTCGGCGCTTCTTCGCGCCGACGAAATCATTTGTACCAGACGGAAAGATCGCTTCGCATGAAGCTCGGGACTTTCTTAGCCCGGGTCTTCTTTATGTAAAGGATGTCACGAACATAGAAAGGATTCGAAGTTGTGCATACGTATTCTCAGCGTAATCGAAGGTTATTTGGCTGTATGATGGATTCCGTTACGATGAAGTTGAGCCGAGGCCTCCTCCCGCTGCTGCTAGCCATTGCAGGCTTCGCCCACGCAACACCCAAACGCGACCTCGTTGTTTGGGGAGTGAGCGTGGGCCAAGACCAAAAGGGTCAAGACGCCGTCATCCGCGAGTTCGCGCGTCGCCATGCCGACATCAACGTCCGCATCCTCAGCATGGGCGCGGGCCACATGGACCCCCAGAAGCTGTTGACAAGCATCGTGGGCAACGTCGCCCCCGATGTCATTAACCAAGACCGGTTCTCCATCTCCGACTGGGCAAGTCGCGGCACATTCCGAGCCCTCGACGATCTCATCGCGCGCGACAAGGACACTGACCCCCTCTGCCCGACCCCCGAGCAATATTACAAGGCTCCTTGGAGCGAAGCCGTCTACGATGGCAAGGTCTACGGCATCCCCACCGGCGCCGATAACCGCTTGCTCTACTGGAACAAGGACATCTTCAAAGAGAAGTCCAAAGAGCTTCTTGCCGCCGGACTAGATCCGAAACGTCCACCAAAGACCTGGAGCGAGGTCCTCGCCTACAGCAAGGCGCTTACCGAATACAACAGAGACGGCACTTTGAAGCGAGCTGGCTTCATGCCGAACTTCGGAAACTCCTGGCTCTATATTTACGCCTTCCAAATGAACGCCCAGTTCATGAAGGACAGCAAGACTTGTACGCTCGACACCAAAGAGGCAGTAGCAGCCCTCAACTTCATGATCAAGGGCTACGACTTGATCGGCGGGTTTGAGAAGGCGAAGTCGTTCGAGTCGGGATTCCTCAGCAAGGAGAACGACGCGTTCATCGTGGGCAAGGTCGCGATGAAGATCGATGGCGACTGGATCCTCGCCGATCTCGCTCGCTACGCACCCTCACTGAACTTTGGCGCGGCACCTCCTCCCGTTCCTGACGATCGGTACAACCACGTAGGGGTGTTTAAGAATGAGAAGGAAACCTACGTTACTTGGGTTGGCGGCTTCGCATTGGCGATTCCAAAGGGTGCTCGCAACGTCGAGGACGGTTGGAAGTACATCAAGTTTGCGACCAGCCTTGAGGGACGCCTCATCGAAGCCAAGGCGCAGAAAGCCTGGGAGCAGCGGCGTGGACGCACCTACATGTTCCGACAGCAGGGAAGCAAAGTCGCCAACGAGACGCTCCTGCGCGACTTCCTACCCGGTGAGAAGAAGTACCAAGATGCGCTAAGGATGCACGTCTCGATGGCCCCCTTTGGCCGAATACGGCCCGCATCGCTCGCCGGGCAGAAACTCTGGGACGAGCACGTGAAAGCGCTCGAGAAGGCTTGTGCCCACTCGGCTTCGCCCGACGAAGCGCTCATGGCTGGCCAGAAGGCGGTCCAACTCGACCTTGACGCCTTCTACAACCAAAAAAACTATCCCACCGTCGACCTCAGCATTCCGCTCAAAATCGGAGTCGCCGCCCTCGTTGCCGTCCTTGTGGGGCTCGTGATCTGGTTTGGCCGATTGAAGCTGGGAAACCTTGCCAAGGGAGAGGCGAAGTGGGCATACCTGTTCATCTCTCCATGGCTCATCGGCTTCTTGGCCCTTACTCTCGGGCCGATGGTCGCCTCGTTCTTTTTCAGTTTCACTCAGTACGACGTGATCAACCCGGCTCGCTGGGTTGGCTTGAGAAACTATCAAGACCTTGGGGGCGCGGACAATGCGTCGGTGATGAAGGCGCTCGGAAATGCGACCTACCTGGCTTGCATCGGAGTGCCGCTGTCTCTCACCACTGGCCTCGCGATTGCTCTGATGTTGAACATGGCGCAGAAAGGGATGCGGTTCTATCGCACCTTTTTCTACATGCCCGCCATCGTTCCCGGCATCGCAAGCGCGGTGCTTTGGACTTGGGTGCTGACCCCCGACCCGAACAAGGGCCTGATCAATTCGTTTTGGACGCAAACCATTACTCCGTGGCTATCCGTGCCGCCCCCATCCTGGCTCCAATCAGCTGGCTGGTCAAAGCCCGCCCTCATCATCATGGGAGCGTGGGGAGCGGGAAGCGGTATGGTCCTCTGGCTTGCCGGCCTCAAAGGCGTTCCCGGGAGCCTTTACGAGGCAGCCGGAATCGATGGCGCCAGTCCGAGCAAGCAGTTTTGGTCGATCACGTTCCCCCAACTCAGCCCGATCATCTTCTTCAACACGGTGATGGGCTTCATCGGGGCGATGCAGGAATTCGACCGCATGTACGTCATGAAGCCATCGGGCGACGGCCCGGTCGGCGTAGACGACTCGCTTCTGACGCCGGTCTATCACCTGTTCCGAAACGGTTTTGCCTATTTCAAGATGGGATACGCCTCCGCCTTGGCCTGGATGATCTTCGCGATCATCCTGATTCTCACCTTCACCCAGTTCAAACTAGCCCCGCGATGGGTGCACTACGAGGCGGATAAGTAGTGACCTCTAACGCACTTTTTGCCATCGGCACTTTGCTTAGCTGGGTTGGCTGGTTCTTCGTCTTGCGCACCGTTATTCTTGGCGCTTCGCTGCTGGGGAATGGACCCGATCTCGACAAGCCGCGGGTGATGAAAGATTTGGGTCCCGCGGCAGCGACCGCAGCCATTCTTCTCGTCTTAGCCAGCCTTATGTCGATGAAGGGTGGGACGGCGGTTGGCCCCGGCCAGTGGCGGTTCCCTTTGGTTTGGTTCGTCATGCCCTACACGGCATGGCTCGGAACGTTCTGCTTTGCGATGGGAGCGGCTCGGCTAGTTCAGGCATGGTTGGCATTGAACGGTGAGGAGCAAGTCGCCCGTTTCAAATCCGCTGGCTCTTGGGGCGTTGCCGTAGTCATCTTCGTCGGCCTCTACATTGGCGACAAGACCTCGAGCGTCACGATCCTGAAGGGCGGAATCGTCCTGACTGTTTCGACCGCACTGGCGATCATTCTTCTCGCCGTCGCCGCGCTCGTGGCAATGGCCCTGGCTGGCCGAGCTGCGGCAACTCGCGGTTTTGCACGCTCTCTCATTTCGCAGATCGCCCTGATCGTTGGCTCGATTGTCTTCGGCTTACCCTTCGCGTTCCTTTTGATCACTAGCTTCAAGGAAGATCGCGACATGTCGTCGGCCAACGGAATCGTTTGGATCCCGAAGGTCCAAGACACCCTGCCCTTCTTCGACAAGAAAGACCCGGTCTTCGAAGGAACGTATCAAGGGCAGACGGTTCAAGGTTCGATCATCGAGCAACACCCCGACGGCACGGTTCGGGTCGATATCTTTAAGCCCCTCGCGATTCGCGGCACGACCTTCGATGCTCCGAAATCTCAGCTCAAAGAAGTGCCCAAAGACGCTCCGATCGTCACTGCCGTTCTCAATAAGGTGCCGATCAAGGGCCTCGTCGTCGAGAACTTGGATGACGGCAGTCAAAGGGTTTCCATTTTGGAGCCTGCAAACCTGAAAGGCACCGACGCGACCTTCTCGCCCGGCGACATCCAACCGGTCCGCCACCCCGGCCTGCGCTGGCAGAACTACAGCGAGGCGCTGAGCTACCTTCCGCCCGAGACGAATTCCGGCCTGGTGTATCTGAAGAACACCCTCATCATCGTGATCTTCTCAGTGATCGGCACGATCCTGAGTTCATCGATCGTGGCCTACGCATTCTCGAGGATGAACTTCCCAGGCAAGAATGCCCTCTTTGCTGTCTTGCTGAGCACCATGATGCTGCCGGCGGCGGTGACCCTTCTGCCCCAATTCCTCATCTTCCGGCAGTTTGGGTGGATCGACACGCTCTATCCCCTCTGGGTGCCCGCGTTCTTTGGGTCGGCGTTTAACATCTTCTTGCTTCGCCAATTCTTCATGGGCATCCCAATGGAGCTTGAAGATGCGGCAAAAATCGACGGGTGTTCCTACTTCAAGGCGTTCAAAGACATCATGCTTCCCCAGATCAAACCCGCCCTTGCCGTCATCGCGATCTGGACCTTCATGGCCGCGTGGAACAACTTCATGGGCCCGCTCATCTACATCAACTCCCCCGAGAACATGCCGCTGAGCTACGCCCTCCAGATGTACAACAGCGACCGCGGCGCCGAGCCCGGTTTGCTAATGGCCTTTGCCGCAATGACCATGGTGCCCGTGCTCGCCCTCTTCTTCTTCGCTCAGAAATACTTCATCGAAGGCGTGACGCTGAGCGGGTTGGGTGGGCGCTAGTCCGTTTTGGGACTGCGCGAAGAGCTTCGCGCAGTCCCAAAACGGAGTTAGAGCTTCAGGAAGGGCCGCATCTTTTCCAGCTTCTTGTCCCCGATGCCCTTAACGGCAAGCAACTCGTCGATAGAGCGGAACTGACCGTGCTCTTTGCGATAGGTGAGAATCTTCTCCGCAGTCGCGGGACCGACGCCGGGTAGCGACTGAAGGTCGGCGGAAGAGGCAGAATTGAGGCTCACCTTCCCAGAAGGTGCCTTTTTCTCCGCACGGGACGAGGGCTTCTTGGCCACCTCACCTCCTCGATACGGCGAGGCAACCTCGCCCTTATTCAGCGAGTCGTCCTTGAACCGCACGTAAACCTGAACCCCGTCGTTCAACGCCGCGGCCTGGTTGATCTGGCTGAGGTCGGCTTTCTCGCTAGAGCCACCAACTGCCTTAATAGCATCCTCGACCCGCGAACCCGACGGCAGATGAACGACCCCCGGCTTCTTCACCGCACCGGCAACATCCACCACCAACTCCTTTGCAGGCGCGATCACAACCGGGACCGCCCCCGAGGGACTCGGGGACTCGAAGACGATAGGCGCCGGTCGGCGCAGGCGCTGACCACCTACAAAGGTGACGCCAAACAAGGCGAGCACCCCGAGGATGTAGATCGCGAATCGATCCTTCTGCGGCAATTGCGCAAACACGACGAAGTTAGTTTAGTGGATGTTCGGGCAGACCGTTCTCCAAAAGCGCATGCCGCCACCCGCGAACGCTCACCGAACAGCCGAGAACCTTGATCGCGTGGAGGAACCGCTCCAGAATAAGCGCCCCAATGTGGATCGTTTTCTCGCGCCCCTTCTCCATTCCCGGAATTGCCGCCCGTTCAACGTCGGTCATCGGCATCATCCAGCCCACCGCCTTGCTGATCTCTTCGAAATCCAGATAGGCGCCGTGAACCTTTTCAGGCTGCCAAGTCAGCAACTTCTCTCGAACGCTCACCAGGTTCGTTCCCGTCGCCCCCAAAACCACCGCATGACCCGCCTCGTTAGGCCGATACGCCATCCCGATCGTATCGTCGATGAGGGAAACTGCCTTCAAAATCTGCATCGTGTCCGGCGTTTCGTCGGGCATCACGTCCGTCTTAAGCCCAAGGGTTCCGATTGAGAAGCTCTTTCGGAACTTGAAATCCCAACGGCCCGCCGTTCGGTCGGCGGTGACCAATTCCGTGCTGTGTCCACCCGGATCGATGATCGAGAGCCTGTCGTATTGGGAGAACGTCGGATCGTCGGCCACCGCCCGGAAACCCAACTCAGCTTCGTCTGAGCCGGAGAGCACGAAAACCGGAGTCCGCTGCATTGCCGCCTGATGCAGGAAATCGTGAGTGTTCTTAGCGATCCGGCCCGCCATCGTGACCGCGGCGAGAGTCTCCAAGACTCCCAGTTCCTCCGCCTTTCCAAACGCTTCCTTAAGAGCCGCCAGGGTCACCGAGACACCCCTCTCCCCAAGCAGTCCCGTCTCTTTCGTGCCTTCCCCAAGCGCCGTCACATCCGACGATTCGAAAACGGGTAGCCACCGATCTCCGTCGAACTCTTCGACGGTGAGAAGTACCGAGTTGGAGCCAACGTCGACAACAGCCTTGCGCACGCCCAAAGCCTACCGCTATGCTCTGCGGTGATGGCCAAGCTTTTGGGAATCGATGTAGGCACTTCGGGGTGCAAGGTCTTGCTGATAGACGAAACCGGCCGGGTGCTTAAACAAGCGTCCGCCGAATACCCGCTCAGCATCCCCGCGCCAAACTGCTCGGAGCAAAACCCCGAAGACTGGTGGCACGGAGTTCAGCACTGCCTCGAAGAGATCGGTGAGCCGAACCCAGACGCAATCGGCCTCACCGGACAGATGCACGGTGCCGTCTTCCTCGACGCCAACGACGAAGTCATCCGGCCTGCGATTCTCTGGAACGATCAGCGAACGGTGGAAGAGTGCGCTGAGATCGACCAGGTGGTGGGGGCAGAGAGGGTTCGAGCGGTCACCTGCAACCCGCCCCTGACCGGCTTCCAACTTCCGAAGGTGCTTTGGCTCCGAAATCACGAGCTCAGCAACTTTCAAAAGTTGAAGTCGGTTCTCCTGCCCAAGGACTACATCCGGTTCAAACTCACCGGCGTCAAGGCCACCGAAGTAAGCGACGCAAGCGGAACCGGACTCCTGGACGTGCCCGCCCGAAACTGGTCGGGCGAGATGATGGGCATGCTGGAACTCGACCCTGCGATGTTCCCGTTCTGCTACGAATCGAGCGCGGTCTCCGCGAAGACGAACGGAACCGGAGGACTAAGCGCGGGAATCCCAGTTGTCGGCGGGGGAGGCGACCAAGCGGCGGGAGCCGTCGGTACCGGCGCCGTCGAGCCGGGGGTCATCAGCGTCAGCCTCGGTACCAGCGGGGTCGTCTTCACCGCCATCGACGCACCGAACTACGATCCGGGCGGGGCCGCCCACACCTTCTGTCACGCAAACGGCGGCTGGCACGCCATGGGCGTGATGCTCTCCTGCGGGGGAGCCCTGAGGTGGTACCGAGACACTCTTGCCACCGGAAAGACCTACGATATGATCGCCGCAGACGCCTACATGTCGGAAGTCGGGGCAAAGGGAATCACGTTTCTTCCCTATCTCTCTGGAGAGCGCTGCCCGCACAACGACCCCATTGCTCGAGGGGTTTTCGCCGGCCTGAATCTCGGCTCGACAAAGTCGGACATTTCTCGGGCCATTTTTGAGGGAATCAGTTACGGCTTGCTGGATGGGATGAATCTCCTCCTCGGCCTTGGAGCCACCGCAGAAGAAATCCGGGTGACGAGCGGCGGTGCCAAGAGCAAATTCTGGGTTCAAATGCTAGCCGACATGTTTCAAAAGCCGTGCGTCACCCTAGAATCGGACGAGGGACCCGCCATGGGCGCAGCAATCCTGGCCGGAGTCGGTGCCAATGTGTGGCCAGACGTAAAGTCAGCTTGTCGAGAAGTGATTCGAACAAAAAGCCGATTTGAACCGACTTCTTCTCTGTATGCCCCTGGATACAAAAAATATCAGGCGCTATACGCATCAATCAAGGATTGGAACCGCCTATAATGGATGGCTTTATCCGTGTCTGAGCGGTCTCCAAAAGGGGAGATTTCAGGTAGCATAGGGCCCATTCTTTTTGGAGCAAGTCTCAGAACAACTTATGACAGTCGACCAGAACCAGACGCCAGTGGGTGACGAAGAAGCCCAGTCGCCGGCAGTAAGCGCCGAGCAGGCGTCCGACACGCCCGAGACGGCAACCGCCGTCGCTGACACCCCTACGCCCGAGGCAACAACTACGGAGCAGCCTGCTGCTGTTGTGGAAGATGCCGCGCCGGCAACTACCGAAACGACGTCGGATGCAACGCCCGATCCGTTGCCCGGAAGCGAACCTTCCGAGCCGGAGCAACCCGTGCAGCCCGCCGATCCGGTACCTGCCGCCGAGCCCGAAGCCGCCAAGCCTGAAGCCGCGAAGCCGGAGCCCACTCCGGAACCCGCAGCGCCCGCACCTGCCGCCGCAGCACCCGCTGCCCCGGTAGCCCGCGACGAAAAGGCAGACGCGGACCTGTTCGAGTCGTACATGAACGCACTCGAGGGCGGGGAAGAAGCCACGACCCAGGAAGTCGGATACAAACGACTGACTCGGGGCGAGCGAATCGAGGCAACGATCATTCAGGTTGACAAGGACAAGGTTTTCGTCGACCTTGGTACCAAAGCCGAAGGCATCGTCCCTCTCGGCGAGTTGTCCGATCAGAACCTCGAGACCGCCAAGGGTCACTTTAACGTTGGTGACAAGATCAGCGTTATCGTCATCCGACCGGAAGGCGCCGAAGGCAACCCGATCGTTTCGAAGAAGCGTGCGGATTTCGAAGAGGTCTGGGACCGAATCGAAGACGCCTACAAGAATCAGGAGATGCTCACCGCTCAGGTCGTAGACCGAGTCAAGGGCGGCCTCGTGGTCGATGTCGGAGTTCGCGGATTCGTTCCGGCGACCCACGTCGGCAGCGGCAAGCTCCGAAATATCGAGAAGTACGTGGGTCAGCCCCTTCAGCTCAAGGTCATCGAGATCGACCGAGAGCGCAAGAAGGTGGTTCTTTCCAACCGACAGGCTGAGGAAGAGCGAAGAGCGAGCGCCAAGGAGAACATCTTCAACGATGTCAAGCCGGGCGATCGTCTGACCGGAACCGTGCGACGACTTACCGATTACGGTGCGTTCGTCGACCTCGGCGGCGTCGATGGCTTGCTGCACATCTCAGAGATGAGCTGGGCTCGCATCAACCATCCGAAGGAAATGTTCAAGGAAGGTCAGGATATCGAAGTCATGGTGCTTCGCCTCGATCCTTCGGCGGGCAAGATTTCGCTTGGACACCGACAGGTTCTTCCCGATCCTTGGAATCTTATCAAGCAGAACTACACGGTTGGCCAGAAGCTCACCGTGATCATCGGCCGCATCGTGCAGAGCGGCGCGTTCATCAAACTGCCCGAGGGCGCGGAAGCGTTTATGCCGGTCAGCGAGATGAGCTTCCGCCGAATCAAGCGACCGCAGGACGTAGTTGAAGAGAATCAGGAAGTCGAAGCCCAGATCATCGACCTGCGACCTGACGAGCGCCGAATGGTACTCAGCATGCGCGCCATCGGTGGCGGTACCGAACTCCGACCTGGCGCAAGCCAGAGCGGCGGCTACCAGCCTCAGGGCAGCGGCTACGAGGACGACATGCGTCGTGCCGGAGCCGGCGGTGGCAAGGATAAGGCCAAGAAGGGCGGCAAGAAGGGCGGACGCGGCTCACGAGACGTGGACGACGACTTCGAGGATTCGATCGGCCGACGAGGCTTCGCCACTGGCGGCGCCACGATCGGAGAGCGCCTGGGCATGCTCAAGGGCTTCCTAGGTCGCGACGAAGACGAGGACGAGACGCCGAAGGAAGTCGATCCGGACGCCGAAGTAGAAGCAACTACCGAAACCGAAACCGAATCGCAAAGCTGACGCAATGATCAAGGAGCGCCTGCCGATTTTCGGCAGGCGCTTTTTTGTTTGCGTCGGGAACCCTCCCCAAGGGAAGGGGACTCACAGATCGGATACCTTCCAGCACCCTCAATCCCCTCCAAGAAGTCCGCTCATCGTTCATGATTCCGTAGAGATGCGCATAGCCGTCACGGGAGGGATAGCCGAGGGGAAGTCGACCGTCCTCTCGTACATCGAGGGCGAGGGCTATTCCGTAGCCTCCGGCGACCAGATCGCCAGAGATATCTTCGTGAGGCCCGAAGTCCAAGCGGCAATCGCCCTGGCAACCGGCCTGGGGAGCCCTCTCGACCCGGTGGGCCTCCGAAACGCTATCGCTGCCTCTCACCGAACGCGGAGGGCCGTAAACCGCCTCATGCACCCGTTCATCGTAAATGCGCTTCAAGAATCAAACGCCGACTTCGTGGAAGTGCCCCTTTTGATCGAAACATGCCTGCAGGGGTGGTTCGACCAAGTGTGGGTGGTCACTTGCGGGGAGGCGGAGCAGAGGCGTCGGTTAAGCGAACGTTATGGCGCAGAGGCCGATATTGACGCACTATTGGGATCGCAATTGCGGACACGCGCAAAAATCCCCTTTTCTGACCGGGTGATTCGAACGAACGAGCCAGAAGAAACCGTCAGGCGGATACTGTCGAAGTGTCTTAAACAAGTTGGACAGCAGTAGATTGCGCGGAGTTCTGCTTCGTGCTATACTCCACCCGACTTGACCGCTCTATGGGGCTTATGCCCTAGATCGCGGTTAGGCAAAGAAGGATTGATGGATTGGTCATCAGACACCAGGAGTGCGCTTTAGTGCGATCAACTTGCGCTAGACGTAGAGGCCCCAACAGAGGGCCCGCTTTTATAGGGTTTGGTAACCGGTTTCGAGGGCACTCAAGAATGGCCCCACCACGAAGAGGTTTGATTAAGGAGGACGCGTCATAGTGAGGCGGTTCATCACATCGTTAACTGGGAAGCTGGTCAGCCAGCTGGTCATTTTGGCCCTGTTGTTGCCCTATCTGTCGTTTACGCTCGTTACTCGAGCGCAAGCGCAGGTTCAGGTTTTACCGAGTTGGGCGGTAACTGAATTTACAAACAAGAAGTCGCCGGGTACCAACTTTGGCAAGCTTGCTGCGGACGCTGTTTCGAGCGAGCTTGCGAAGACCGGACAATACGACATTCAGACGAAAGAGACCATCGATCGCACGATCAGTGGCCTCGGTCTAACGTCGCCGCTCCAAGGTCAGGTCAACCTGATGCGTGTGGGTCAAGAGCTCCGCGCAAGCAGCATCGTTTCTGGCGAAGTCGTTGACTATCAGGTTGCAAACGTCGCCGGCGGACGTCAAGCTACCATCTCACTGAGAGTGATTGTCACCGACGTTGCGTCGGGTCTTTCTGTGAATGGTGCCTCCCTGGGCGCTCAGTCGACTATTCGACCGGGCGACGTGAGCGACGAAACCCTGATCACGGATGCAATCAACTCCGCCGCGAATCAGGCCGTCCAGAAGATTCAGTCGCAAAGTCTGCCTTCGGCGACGATTCTCAACACCCTTATCGATACCGCCCTCATCAATCAGGGTGCCCGTAGCGGATTTAAGGTGGGACAGGACGTCATCGTGACGCGAGGCCGAGAGCAAGTTGCCACGGCTAAGGTTTACGAAGTCGAACCGGACAGTGCAAACGTTCGTGCGACGCGCATTATCAAGGGCCTCAAGCCTGGCGACAAAGTTCGCGTGATCTTTAACGTTCCTTCCATGCCAATTGGATTCCATCCTGATGGCACACCGAACTCCTCGCATCCGCGATCGAGCGGCGTAAACAGCAACCTGGTCACCATGCTTCTCGTGCTCGGTGTGGTTGCCGTTCTCCTCTCCGGAGGCAACGGTACCAACCAGGGTGCAACGAACGGCGTCATATCCGAAGCCATGCTCTTTCCCGACTCGTCGGGCGAGCCCGCTATTCGGATTCGATGGTCCACCAATGGATTCGCCAAGGGGAATAAAAACCTCGCCGCTTGGCAGATCTATCGAAATGACGTGATCACGAACCCCGTTCTGACTGTCCAGGGCGATCAGCGACAGGCGATTGACACCACAACTGCAAGAACAGTGACCTATGCGGACTTCAAGGGCCTTATCGGTGGCTCCGATTGTACTGGTCCCGCTCCGTTCAGTAGCACCAGTGCAACTCCCGCTGCGGGAATTACCCCTGGTCGCGCCTACGTCTATCAGGTCGAACTCGTCTACGCGCTGAGCTCGCTTGACCTTCCCTCAGGCGGCACTGGCGGCGGCACTGCCGGTGGCAACGGCGGTGGCAACGGCGGTGGCAACGGCGGTAACAACGGCGGTGGCAACGGCGGTAACAACGGCGGTGGCATCGGCGGCAACAATGGCGGCAACAATGGCGGCAACAACGGTGGCAACACTGGCGGCAACACTGGCGGCAACACGGGTACCACAAGCGGTACAAGTGGTAGCCAGACCTGCTACTTCGCCACCTCTCGAGACAATGCAAAGGGTGTCGCGACCTCGCTGAACCGCATCCAACTCGTTGCGCCCGGACCGAACGAAGAAGTGAGCGCGCCTCGGCCGTTCAGCTTCCAATCGGTTGTCAACGTAGCATTCCCCATCCAGGTGGAGTATGTGGTGCAGTTCTCGACTTCACCGCTGTTCCCGGCAGGAAACACGGTCACGGCGGCTAAGTTCGTTCGTGGAGATCAGGGAACGCTCAGCACGCAGGTCATCGACACTGCGGGTTCCACCATTCCGGCAAACATTCGAACCTCGACGGAGGTCTATTGGAGAATCGGCGCGAAGAACGTGGTTGACGTTCCTGGACCGGTGCCGGACGCAAGCGGTCAGCGCTATATCTTTAGCGTTGCCCAAAGGTTCACGAGGCCGGCCCCGCCTCCTCAGTAAGCCGGATGCGCTTGAAAAATAATAAGAATGAAATGGCCTGCTCCGTACGTCAATTAATTGGCTGGGGCAGGCTACCAGCTTGAAGGAAGCATGATGAACAGGAATCTTTTAAAGGCGCTCCCCATACCCCTCCTGCTGTTAGCCGGCGCCGGCGCCGCGCTCGCACAGGGGTTCGAATACGACCCGGAGTGCTGGGACCCCTCCAGCACCACCCACTATTCAAATGATTTCAATTCCTACAACGTAGGGAATTTGCTTTTCGGGGCTGGCGTCGGCGTTTCCGGCACGGTCACTTATCTCAAGGGTCTCTGTATCCCTGACACCGGCAATACAGCCGTGCCCGTTATCGGACGATTTGGCTTTACTATCGGTTCAGTCGGTTCGATCCAAGACACCGGTGTCTTCAAGGACGACTTCCTTCGGCTCACTTGGGGGATGAATGACTTCAGCGGTGGTGCCCAGTCGGGCTCCGGTTACAGCTTCGCCCGAATTCAGATCCAAGACCAAAACGGCGTTCCCGCCGCGGACCAACGGTTTGGCGGCGTCGCTTTTCGACTTGCTTTCGTGGGTGCCAGCGACCGCTACACCTACACCGAGCAGACGAGCGGAACGGTTGACACCCGTCTGCTGATCGACGTTATTGGTGACGCGGCCCGAATGAGATGGCGACTGACCAATATTGGCACCGTCCCTCAACGCCTCGGCCTCTGGGTCGGCCAGATGATGATCCTGACGACCTTCACGCCATCCGATACATTTCCTACCGACGTCCAGAATCTCACCCCTTACATCACGATCCCCGGCCACAAGCCTCTCTCGATCGATCAACGGTTTATCCGAATCAATGATCCGACGGGCTTCCCGAATAAAGTGAATGTGTCCTGGAACCAAAAGGATGCATACGGGCTTCAGATCGTCAACGGTCCGACTCCCGAAACTCTCAGCGCCAATGGTCTATCGAGCGATCAGACACCCGTCGACGAATTTGTTTTGGGTGACGGCACCCACATCCTCAATGGATACAGTGGCGGCGTAGCCGACCCTAAGTTCGGTGACTTCACGTTCCCCGATGCGACCTTCAATACCGGCGTTACAGGGCCTGCATACATCCAAAAGTGGCAGCCGCAGATCGTAAGCCCGGTGATTGCGGGAGACCCGAACAGCGGCTTCCGAGATATTACGACTTACTACCGATCGACTTCGGGCAATGCAAACTACTCGAGACCTTATGCCGTCGTAGTCGATGCGCCCAAGGTGCTCGGTGCGGATTCCAACGATCCGAACCTTCTGTCCCCCACTCCGTTCACGGTGCGCGTTTACGTGGACAACACCTTTGGCTTCTCCTCGGTTGACAAGGAAATCCCCCTCAACGACGTCAAGGTTACTTTGACGTTGCCGCAAGGTTTGAGCGATGGGAATGACGCAACCAAGACGGTGATCACCAAGTTCATCAACGTGGTAGCGCCGAAGCAGATTTCATGGATCGATTTCCCCGTTCAGGTGGATCCCACCGTCAACGGCGAGTTGACCTACCAAGTCAAGATCGAGCCAAATCCAGGAACGAATAAGACCCTTACCGGTACGATCCTCGCGGCCACCACGCCTCGCCTTCTCATCCGAGATCAGGCGAACCTTGTGACCACGCCGTTCCACTTCTCTGACCCGTCCTGGGAGACGGTCCTCAGCCCGCTTCGTGTGGACCAAGACTTCCAAGTCTTCGCTTGGGATCCGGTCACCAAGGCGTACGTCATCCAGACCCAGCCACAGCGCGGGGTTGGCAGCTGGGTCGTCTCAACCGTCGATCTCGGTTACAAAGTCCTTCAAGGCAATCCAATTGCCCCCACGAACGAGTTCCCCGATCCGATCAAGGTCGTTTTTGGTGATCCCGTGGACGGTCCTCCTCTTCTTCAGTTGAAGAGTGGCTGGAACCTCATCGGAAATCCGAATCGATATCCGATCCCGCTCGGCCAGATCGTCGGCGTTACCCAAACAAACCCCACTCAGGCTTTTACATTCCAAGAGTTGGTGCAGCAGGGCATCCTCAGCGGCTCCCTCGCTTTTTGGGACCAAGATGTCCAGACGTACAAGTACATCAACGGACTGGATGCCAAGATGCTTCCGGATCGAGGCTATTGGATCTTCGTCACTACCCAACAGGACGTGACCCTGAGCTTCCCCGTCGTGTACGAACCGTTCGCCAGAGCTGCCGCCAAGGCCTGGACTCAGTCCGACAAGCAGTGGAGACTCCAACTCGCCGCCCGCGGCGCCAATGGAATCGACGACCAGAACTACGTCGGCAAGGTTGCGAATGCAACCATCGCGAAGGCTCTGCGCTCGTTCGAGCCGCCAGTTGCTCCCATCAAGGGCGCGATCTCTGCCTACATCACGGACACCGTCGACGGAAATCAGACCAGCCTCTCGCAAGACCTCAGTGACAAGACTGGCAACTTCGCTTGGACCTTCAAGGTCGACAACAAGGAAGCCGGCCCCATCACGGTCACTTGGCCGAACATCACGACGGTGCCCAAGGGATATCGATTCCGAATCACCGACACCGCAACCGGGGCCACCCGAGACATGCGAAAGACGTCGGGTTACACGTTCACCGCAGCCGAGCGGACAACGCGAACCTTCACGATCGACGCAGTTCCCGGCGTTGCCTCCGCACCGACGATCGGAGCGATCACCGTATCGCGAACGTCTAAGGATGCGAACTCTCCGCTATCCATCGCCTACACCTTGGCGAGCGATGCCACGACGACGATTCGAATCCTGCAGGGGAACAGCCGAGAGGTTTATGTTCCGCGAAGGAACCGAGCCGACAAGGCCGGTCAGAACTCCGTCGTCTGGAATCAGAGGGATGCGGCCAACCGAACCGTTCCGCCCGGCGTGTACAACGTCGAAATCACGGCAGAAGGTCAGGATGGAGAGCGAGTCCGTAGAATCTTCCCGGTCACGATCATCCGCTAGTCACTTCGGCGAGGGTCCTCACAAGAGGGCCCTCGCCTTCGCACTTATCAAGCACCCCGAACCGTCGTTATCCTAACGGTCCGTCATGCGAAGCAAGCTCCGACTCCTTTCGATAGCGGCTTTAAGCCTCGCCTTCGTCTTGGTCTACGCCGACCAAGCGTCGATACGCCTGTCTTCGTATCCCACCATCAGCGTCTCGGACGGTCACAGCACCACCGCCGTGTATGCGGATGTCCGCGATGCCAGCGGTCGCCCCGTTCCCGATGGCACCGCGGTCCTTTTCGGCACCTCGATCGGTACCTTCCGCGAAAACGTCGTCAAGACCCTTAACGGGAAGGCGTACGCAACCCTCATCTCCGGTGGCAACCCCGGCGTGGCGAAGATCACCGCCAGCGCCATCAGCGTAAACGCCGCTCCATCGGTGATGGACTTCGAATTCGTCGCCGACCGCAAGCTTCTTTCCAGCGCCCAGGAGTACGTGGAGATCGTCGCCCCTGGGTACATGCAGTACGCCGCCGACTCCCGGATTGTCTCTGCCTCCGGTGCGAACCGTGGTGTCTCGCTACGCTATCGCGATATCCAGATCGAAGCCGACGACCTTCAGCTCAACATTCCTACCTACGAGGTCAAAGCCCGTAACGTGAGAATGAAGGTTGGCAAAGAGGTCCGCGAGTTCGGTCAACTGTACTTCCGGCTCAACCTCCGACGAGGCTTCGGAACCACCACTTTCAAGACGACTCGCTGGGACACCATCGAACTCCTCGGTACAGGCATCCAACTCGTACAAACCGATGACGACGGGAAGACGAGCATCCCGCCACCCCAGGACCGCTTCGGGTTTGTCTCTATAGTCGGTGCCGAGATTCGGCCGACCACCGAGATCGTTGGCAACAATCTGTTCTCCTTCGACGACCTGAGCGGCTCCCCCTCGACGGTGGCCGCCAAGAAAGCGGTGATCTTCCCCCGAAAGGAAATTCAATTCCAAAAAGCGGAGATCTACGTCGGCGGAGCCAAGGTCATGAAGCTCCCGCTGTTCGAACTGAACATGTACGGGAACAGCAGCCCGCTGGTTACCGAGCAGCTCGTCAGCGTCAACGACAACCAACTCGCGATCAACTACCCGTACTACCTCTCGATGAAGCCGGGCCAAACCAGCCTTCTCCGCTTCCACACCAACGACCGGTACGGACGCACGGTAAGCGGCGGCGGCGGCGCTTTTCTCGACTACGAACTCAACTGGGACCGCGGCGACGATCTGGAAGGGAACTTCACGGTCGGCGGCCTCGCCCGCAGCGACTGGTACGTCTCGGCGCGTCAGTACATGCGCATGGGAGACGCGACTACCGCTGTCTTCCAGGGCGACATGCTTTCAAATCGAACGCTTTACGGTAACGCGAACATCAGCCACCAATTCACCGGTTGGCAAACCAGTCTCGGCGCCACCCGCACTCAGACCCTAAAGGGCATTAGCAGCACGTTCACCCAAACGTCGCTCGTGATGGAGCGGGACCCGATGAAGTTCGGCAAGCTGCCCATCCAGGGATACATCGGCTTCACCTCGACCCAAAGCCAAAGTAGCTTTGGTGGCAGCCAAGAGGGCACCGGCGTGCGCGTCCGCGCTCAGACCTCCTCTATTCCGCTCGACCGGATGACGAGCGTCTCGTCTTCTTTCGCAGTCAGCAAGTTGTATGGAAGCCAAACCAATCCCGGCCTAACCCTGGTTGGCAACGCCACCATCAGTCGGCGACTCAGCAGCGCCGCGTCGATGGTGCTGACCTACGACTACACTCACGATGGCTTTAACGACGCCCTGTTAGGCGCCCACCGAATCGGCCTCAACGCCTCCTATTTTGCCGGTCCCGCAAGTTTCTCCCTCTACGGCAGCAAGAGCCTGGGGGTCGACCGAATGAACCTGTACGGCGACATGAGCTATCGCCTGAGCGGTCAGTGGAGACTGGCATACGCCTACACGTTCGACAAGTATTTGGCCCAGGACTACCTCGACTACAACTTCGTCGTCGGATATCGACTGGGCTGGCGAGAAGTCGGACTCACATGGTCGAATCGAACTAAGCGGGTAGGGTTCCAACTTCTTGGCGCGAGCTTCTAGCCTGCTGCTCGGCATCCTGCTCTTGGTGAACACCGCCCACGCGCAGGCGTTCGGTCGCTTCGGATACCGAGATGCCGCGGACGTGCCCGGTTTCTCAATCGACAAAGAAGGTTTTGCCGCCCACTGGCCGACATCGGATCGATTTCACTTCAAGGGCGCCTCCGTCAGTTGGAAGCCCGTCTCGGTTTCCGACATGACCGAAACGGTTGCCCTCGGCGGAGGGAAGCTGAAGCCCCAAAAGGCCCGCCTTAATCTGCTCGAGCCAGGCTTTTCGCTGTACTTCGCCCAGGGCATGGAGCTCGACGTGCACTCCACGAGCGCACCGTACTTGTCATGGCTAGACGGCAGCGTCTCCGAGAACGTCCCAACCCCTGACGTGACCTGGGTCGTCGTGTCGTTTCGAGACGCCCAACCCCCGATCGTGCTCGGCTTCCCAGACGGAGCCCAAAGCCTCAAAGTGGTGGGGAAGCCAGGCGACTGGCATCTGGGAACCGAGAAGCCAATCGCCGGTTGGGTGCGGGTAGGGCTCCCAATTGGCCTTCGTCCGTCTCCCTCAAACTCCGCCGCCTCCCTCGGCAAATTGACCCAAGCCGCCGCGAGGGGAGCGATGTTCTGGACCGCGATGGGTCCCCTCCTCAAAGGTCTCAAGATCGAAGAAGACACCCTCTCAATCACCGCGACTTGGACCTTCGACAAACCCAACGCTCTGGTCCCCGCTGCCGCCACCCTGGCGCGCCTAGGCAACTATCCGCTTACCGTGATCAACGACGTGGAGGCGATCGATCAGCCGACCGAGTGTGGCCCCGTCGAGTACGTAACCGGGACTGAACTCAAAATCCGATTTCCCGCCCGAAAAGTGCCACCCGGAAGGGCGCTCGGAGTTGGAAGGGCTTCGCCAGAAGGTCTCGGCACCGTGTCTCCCATCGATGTTCCCAGCGTTTCCGAACTGGCCCTCGGCAATCTTGTGGGCGCACGGGACGCAACCCAAAGGAAGACCGCCGAAGACGTCCTCGCCCAATATTTGGCGGAGGCGCCCTATAAAGAGGAGCCTTTCTCGAAGCAGCAGTTGCCGTTCGGGATGGATGGGACAGGCATCGACTTGGTGGCCGCCCAGGCGCTCCTCATGCAAAGCCTCCAAGCAGGGATCCGCTCCTCTGTCGATGCAAACGCCCTCCTCACCTCTCTCTCGTGGAGGCGCGATTGGACGACTTGGTCTTTCCTCACCGCCAACAAATCGCTGGACCGTCGCGCCGCCGCCCTCGCCTCAATCGCCGGCGCACTGAGAGTCGAGCCGCAATGGCGCCTCGAGGGCGCAATGCTGCAGGCCGGGCTCAGTGCAGGACGAGGGCTTGAGACTTGGCGGCGTCGAACGGGTCTCATTGCCACTTCTCGACCTCTCGTCGAGGCTTTGCTTGGCATTCGTCAGGTGCTTTTCGCCCTGCAAGAGCCGGCCGCCATCGAATCCGACTTTGGGAAACTTCTCCTCAGTCCATTGCGCGTGATGGGTGACGTTTCGCTCACTCTCGCCCAAGAACAAGAGGGATTGATGCTGGAGTGGCCAGCCCTTGAGCCGAAACCATCAGCATTCTCGATGTCCTACGATCTCCCCCTGGTAGCGGTTGCGAAGGCGAACCTGAATCGCCTGACCCTTACCGACGCTTACGGCATCACCGAGTTTCACTACGTCCCCGAGAGTGCGGGTTTCTGCGAGGCGCTCCTCAGCCTGCCTTCCGCCGCCAACCCGCTCCCGATGGCGGTCGACGTTCCGGCCTACCAAGAAATCCTTAAGTGAGCAGGTCCGAGTTAAAGTGAAGCCCCACGTTCTGCTTCCGCGCCCGCGCCCCATTGACCACGTAACTCGCCGCGACCAATAGATTGTGCGTCTCCGCCGGGTGTTGAGAGTACGGAGCTGTGGGCAGAGCTTCGAACTCCTTGAGCAAGTCGGCGATCGCTCGGTGTGCTTCCTCCAACCCCGCGTTGGTGCGGACGATCGCTACATTGGAGGTCATCGTGCGCTGCAGCGCCCGCCGGATCCGTATCGACTCCGCCTCCGAGATGCACTTACATGGCGCAATCGGCTCTGCCGAAGCCGCTGCCCCGGATTGCGTCTGAGAGTCCTCGGCCGCCGCCATGGCGAACACCAGCGCTTCGAGCAAGCTATTGCTTGCCAACCGATTCGCCCCGTGAACTCCCGTACACGCAACCTCGCCCGCCGCGTACAGATTAGGAATGCTTGTCCGCCCGGCCAGGTCGGTCACTACTCCGCCACACGAATAGTGCTGGGCCGGAACCACCGGAATCCAATCCTTCTCCATTTCGATTCCGATCGAGATGAGCTTCTCATAGATGGTCGGGAATTCGTGCTTGAGCGTTTCGATGGGCAAATGGGTTGTGTCGAGGTACACGCACCATGTCCCGTGCTTCTTCATCTCCGCCTCGATCGCCCGGGCCACCACGTCTCGTGGCGCGAGTTCCAGCCGATCGTCGTAGTCGTACATGAACCTTCGTCCCAGGTGGTTCCGAAGCGTCCCCCCCGCTCCCCGCACCGCCTCGGTGATCAGAAAACTTCGCATCTGAGGGTGGAAGAGGGTGGTCGGATGGAACTGCATGAACTCCATGTTCTCGACGTTCGCTCCCGCCTGGGCTCCGAGGGCGATGCCGTCAGCGGTAGCCACCGGAGGGTTGGTAGTGTGCTGATACATCTTCCCGCACCCGCCGGTCGCCAACATCACCGCGTCCGCCCGAAAGACTCGTTCGCCAAGCCCCGCCACGTTCGCCACCGCCCCCATGCACTTGCCGGCCGCCATGAGCAGGCTGGTAGCGAAAGAGTGCTGGAAAATCGTGATGTTCTTGCTCTTCCGCACCGAGGCGGCCATCGCACGCTCCACTTCCCAGCCCGTCTTGTCCGCGTGATGAACGATGCGGTTCCGACTATGCCCACCCTCACGCCCAAGCGCAAGGTCGCCACCATCGAAGTCGAATCGCGCCCCGAGCCCCATCAGCCATCGAATCGCTTCCGGAGCGTTCTGGACGAGGAACCGAACCGCCGTCGGATCGCAAAGCCCAGCTCCCGCGATGAGGGTGTCTTCCTCATGCAGCCGCCAAGAGTCGGCTTCGCCGACCGCCGCCGCAATCCCCCCTTGCGCCCAACTGGTGTTCGAGTCGGTGACTTCGCCCTTGGTCAACACGGCCACTTTCCCCTTCTCCGCCGCGCGAAGCGCGTAAGTCAATCCCGCGAGGCCGCTGCCGATGACAAGGAAGTCGAACGTTTGCGATTCGGTCACTTTCACTGCTTACCCGACTCGTGCTACGAGTTGTGATTTGTGATTGTGCTCAGTGTGGGACGAAGAGCTGCGATGCGTTAAAGTTTGCCAACAACTGCATGGAATGCATTTACCCGGTAAATACACCAGCAATAATAAGACTGGGTACCGGTGATATTTGAGCCGATGCTTCCGCGAATCGTACCGATTAAGTTAAGGGCTATTTGGACCCTTGTTTAGGGGCTACGAGATCTGTATTTCGGATGACATGGTCCTTAGGAACCGGGATCCTTCGGTGGTCCGTGCGTGGGCGAATGGAAAGACGTATACATTTCGGACTGGCAATAGCAAGTGAGCGGGGCCAAGGATTTCAGCGATGGTGACTTTGAATAAGGTCTTTAGGGGAGCACTGGGCACCCTGCTTGTGCTGGCCCTTGGGTGCTCTGCATCTCACGAAGCGGATAGGATCTATTTGGCGCAAGAGGACGTCGAAGGTCTTGTCAGCCAGTATTGGAGCGTGCATCATCGCCTCCCAACTAAGGATGCTTTTAAGAAGCTGTTGCGGGAAATGCCAGCCTCGCCGCTTAGTGACGGACGGTGGCAGGCAACGTGGCAGCTAAAAAAGGGCAGCAAAGAGCTCGTCGTGTGTATTTCGAATGAAAAGGGGGCGATCAATTGTAGGCCCTTTGAATTTCGACCAGGCATCGATGATCAAGCTCTGCCCGAGAAAGTGATTCGAAAAAACTAGCCGAAGGTCGGGTCGTACTCGGGAATTGCAAGATGCCCGCCCGTTAAGGGGGGGTGTCGATCGGTTCATTGATGCATGGAAACGGCGCTCACCCTCAATGGTCATGAATGCCATCGTATACGCTTGTGGCACTTTTCGTAACCCGGCAGCATGGACACACCATGGGAGAGAATCGGAACTTCATTGGCTTCGCTCCCGGGGCAGGCCTATTTGAAAGGTCGGTGGATCGTGGGAGCCCGAGGATTCAAGCCGAAGGGGGATTGGGTTGTGGAGCCCACGCTGAACGGGCTAGATCCTTGGAGCGACCGGATGGTTTACTTTCAGGAGATCGCTACTAGCGGACCTAAACGAGCGGTTGGCTCCCATCGCCAGGAACGGCCCGTCGACAGGTGGTCACGCGTGGCCCACGATGGCCAAATCGGCAAGAGACGATCATTGCGAATTCTGGATAGAGGGTTTTGCCCTGTGTGGACTGCGCTGGGGTCGCTGCCGACAATGAGGAAGTCAAACGTATGGTTTTTAAGGGCATGTTTTCTGTCCCTTCGGGATAGAGATTGGATACGAGCGATGGATCTAGGCAGAATTCATCAGCTTGACAATCGAAAGTAGACTAATTAGCGGCGCGAACGCGGTGAAATGGCCCGCCTATCAGGGCTCCTTAAAACAATCGTGCCCTTTACCCAGGGCATCTCACCACAAAAAGGCGAAACGAGCCTCCTCTTGCAACCATCTCGGGGGTCGGGCGAATTACTAAGCCCTCGCTCTCACTGCACCTTGACCATCTTCACCGCCAAATCGGTAGAAAACGATGGCGTAGGAACGCGCACCTTTCCCGAATTCGGAACCCGGACCGTCCGCGAGCTCATCACCTTGCCCGCCCACGTGTCCCAATACTCCGCTCGCCAAATCCCTGCCGGCAACCCCTTCAGCCCCAAAACCGCCGGCGGAACCGGAGGAAATGACTTTTTCGCGACCGACACCGCTCGCCAAGTCCGCCCCTCCGGGCGCATCCAGACGATGACCGTGTCATTCCCCAGCGCCCCCCAAGCCTGGATCGGAGGACTGGAACTCGACCGCACCCCAACCAAGCGGTAGGAAACGAAGAACCAGTCCGCGCCAACGTTCTCCACCGTCACCGTGTGCCGCCCGGCCGGCACGGTCACACCGTACGTTCCCGCGTACTTGGTCAAGGTGGTCCCACTCGTCGCCCCGTCCGGGTCGGCAAAGTCCTTCTCGGCGACCTTCTCGCCATCCAGCTTGATGCGCAGGGTTGCGCCGCCGTAGCCAGACACATCTCCCACTTCGACTTCAAACTTCGTCGCCCGAGGCAGAGAGAGTTCAAACGCGACCGGATTGTGGAGATCAGGATGATTCTTGACGCCGTGCATTAGCCCAGCAAGCGGCATGTTGCCCGAGACCAGCCCATCTCGATACCGAACGTGAGCAGGCCGGTTGAACTCCGCCGCCGACCAAGAAGAGGGCCCTCCCGAGATCTCGAGATCCAATCGCCGTTGCGTTCGAGGTGTGTTTTGATAGGCGAGACCAACGTCAGTCTGCCCAAACTGCTCGCTCGGGAAGTCGATACCATCGATGAACCGGTGCACCGCCCCGAACAGGTGATAGAGGTTCAAAGGGTCGATGTAGCTATCCCACCACCAAGGCATCGCGCTCCCTGATGCGCCGGTCGCGAGGCTCATCCAAATGGGGTCGTGAATCTGAAGCCCCTTCGGGTCATCCCCCGCCCTCGGCCCACTCGCATCCGCCCCGATCTCGCCGAAGAAGTGCGGCTTGCCCCACGAGGCCTTGCGCGACTCTTGATAGGCGACCGTCCCCGCAAGATCGTCGGACCCGTAATGATGGGTCTGCACAAAGTCGAGCTGGTTCAGCAACAGCAAAGAGCGCTCCCCCATCGAATCGCCCATGCTCGTGGTGAGCAGATGGCCATAAGGATCGAGCGCGCGTAGGGTGTCGCCCATCCGCTGGTGCCAAGTCCGAACCGTGTCGACATTGAAGTCGCGAGTAATGTCGACTTCGTTCCAGAACTCCCAAGCCATCACGTTCGAGAACGCGCTGTATCGAGCCACCAAGTAGCGGAGCTTGTCCTTGTAGAACTTGTCCATCTTGGCGTCCGTCCAGAAGTCGGTCCAGATGCGCAGGGGTCCGCCGTTCTCTCGGTTGTGAGGCGTCTTCTCCCAAGACGGATAGCCATCTAAGTTGCGCAGGATGTTGTAGCTGTCGATGGTCAGCATCAACTGAATGCCGTCCTTCTGAGCCTGCTTCAGAACGTAGTCCACCTTCCAGGCATTGCCGAGGTCGAACTGCCCCATCCCCTTGCCATCTTCCGACTTTCCGGGACGCTCCAGTGCGAAGGTCATGCCCTCGGGAGATAGCCAGAGCCGCCCATAGTTGCATCCCGCCGCCGCATAGGCGGGGAGCCACTTATCAAAATCATAAGTCCCTCGCGAGCTACCCCACCCGATGTTCGCACCCAACGGCCAGTACGACTTCCCGTTCGCAAACTCGAAAGAGCGACGGTTGCGAGGGCTCACCCGCACCGAACCGGGTGCGTCTGAGGCTGTGGATTGGAAAGTGGCGGCGACACTGGCCGTGCCGCTACGGTCCTTTGCCGTGATATTCAGCTTGTAGGCACCAACCTCGGT
>JBBQFM010000036.1:0-59509 GCA_038321975.1 Fimbriimonadales bacterium
CCAGCCGGATCCGAACCAAGCTGCGAACATCCTGCTTCAGAACTATTACTGTTTCCCTCAGTCGCCGTTTCCGATCGTCCTGTTCAACCTTGGAACGGTGACCGTACAAGGCACTTTTGAGCAGATCTCGGCAAATGTGAAGTCTTGGTCCACGATGCCGCACTATTTGGCGGTTGCCGACGGTCTAAACATTACGGGCACATCGCCAAACCTCACGGGAACGTATACGCTTTCGCTGGTTGGCTTCCTTCAAGGCAAGTCGATCTATCCTCCGGTTCCTGATGGTACGACGGCGGCCTCCGCACCAACTGGAGGAGTTCCGGGAGTTGGGACCGGACGCCCAGGCGGGGCGCCTCCTGGTGTGCCATCGTTTGGTTCGGGTGGTCCTCCTGCCGGTGGTCAACCGCCGAGCAGTTCGACTCCTCCGTCTGGCAAGCGCGGAAAAAAGGGTGGAGCGGGGAACCCCGATGATGAGTAGAAAGATGGGACGAACGATGAAAGACAGATTAATGCTCTGCTCCTTTGGAGTCGCCGCTCTGGTGATGGTCGGTTGCGGTACCTCGATTCCTGAGGACACCGATACACCGCCGACTTACACCGTAAAGGACGAGGCGTGGACGCCGCATACCAATGCGGGCATTCCGGTCACCCAGGGTGCCGATGCGGATGGCAAGGTTTTCAAGGCGCTGGCCGCAAACAAGAAGTTGCAGGCGGGACCGGCTCGGCCGGATCCGTTCGCGCTCACTGGTCTTGAAAGGCAATACGATATCAAGCAGACGTCGTACCGAGTATTCGCGGGGCCTGGTTTCTTCAACGAGTTCACGCCGGAACCGCCGCCCGATACGACACCGCCGGCCCTCGAGCCGCAGCCGTATCGACGCTTGTCCGGTATCGTAGTCGGTGATTCGATCCTCGGCATTATCGATATGGGTAACGGAACGCCTCCTCAGGTCATCCGGCCGGGGCAGCAGATTCCGAATAGCGAATGGAAGGTCGTTTCGATCGACGAAGAAAAAGCGGTCCTTCGACGAGGCGGAAACGTCTTGCCCAAGGAGATCGTCGTTCGGTTGGAAAGCCCTCCCGGTGGTGCCTTCGGTGGCGGCGGCAACAATCCGCCTCAGGGTGGTCAAGGCCAAGGGGGCCCGCCTCCTGGTTTTGGGCCGCCTCGTGGACAGGGTGGACCGCCTAACGGCCCTCCCGGTGGATTCCCGGGGGCAGGACCTCGCGGTGGCGGAAAAGGTTAACTTCACCTGGGGGTCGGCAGAGATTTTGTTGCACAATCGAGATAACGTTAAGAGTTTTGGAGCTTCTGAATGTTCGGAGGTCTTGTTATGAAAAAAAGTATGAAATTGGCGCTTAGCGCGGCAATGGGAGTCGCCCTTTTCGGTGCGATGTCCGGTTCCGTGATGGCCCAGGGCGCCGGTGGCGACCCGAGCCAGAAAATCATTCCTTCATTGGAGTACCAGCAGGCCGACGTTCGAGAAGCTCTCCGAGCACTATTCCGAAATGTTGGCGTGTCCTATTCGATCGACCCCGTGATTCAAGGCTTCGTTACAGTTAGCCTGAAGAACGTGACTTTCGAAGCGGCGCTCCAGTACGTCCTTCGCCAGGTCGATGCGACCTATCGTGTTGAGGGCGGCGTTTACGAAATCGTCAAGCGCGAAGAGCCGACGACGGTTACACCCGATGCGGGTGGCACTACGGCTCCGACCGATCACAAGGTTATTCGTCGAATCCCCATTCGACATGCGGACCCGCAGTTCATCGCGCTCTTAATTGGTGCGGACAAGGGAAGCACGAATTTTGATCTTGCCCCCGAAATGAGCACTATCAATAAGGGCCAACAAGGTGGTGGCCAGGGCGGCGGCGGTGGATTTGGCGGCGGCGGCGGCGGTGGATTTGGCGGCGGCGGCGGCGGATTCGGCGGCGGCGGTGGTGGATTTGGCGGTGGCGGCGGCGGCGGCTTCGGCGGCGGCGGCGGTGGATTTGGCGGCGGTGGCGGCGGCTTCGGCGGCGGCGGCGGCGGCGGTCGTGGTGGTGGTCGGGGCTTCTAAGTCCGGCTTGTAGAAGAGGTTTGAGGAGGATTTTGATTATGCGTGTAAGCTGGGCAAAAATGGCGCTGTTGACGGTGCTAACGGCATCAGTCGTTGGACCGGTTTCGAGCGCCATCGCGCAGCAACCATCCGACATGCGGGTGGACTATCTGAGACTTGAAAAGGCCGACATGTTGTCGGCCACGAAAGTGCTAACTCAGAGAACGGGGCTGCAGTTCATCATCGAGCCGAGCGATACGCCGTTTGGCAAGATCTCGCTTCAGCTCAAAGACGTGTCGCCCGAAGATGCGATTCGCTATGTCTGTCAAGCCGCGGGGGCAACCTTCCGACGTGACGAGAACGGCGTTTACATCATCAGCCACTCAAAGCCGGTTGTGGACACTCCCATACCGACGGAAGCTCCTCGACCCGCAGTTACAATCGTTCGCCGCATTAAGGTTCTTAAGGCCGGCGTTCGAGACGTCTACGAGGCGATGCGATATGGCACTCCTTTCGACTCGGCGAGAGGTTTCGCCGACCTGAAGAGGTTCACCCAGGCGGCGATGCCGTCTCAGAACAACTTCTCGCCTCAGATTAACCTTCTCGGGAATACCCCCCGCGAATCGTTCTCGCCTTCTGCAGTTATCGGAAGTCAGCCCAATCCTCAGCCTCTAACCGGTGCTGAGTCAGGTGGCGGAGTTGTCATTCCTGGAATGGAAGCAGCTGGCCAGGGTGGTCTCGCCGGAGGCACCGGCGGCGGCAACCAGGGACGAGGCGGCGGTGGCCAGGGCGGTATCGGCGGCGGCGGCGGTCAGAATGGCGGTGGCGGCAACGTCTCTCTCCAGGGCGGCACCGGATTGGTTCCGGCCGATATCGACTGGATCTCCTACGACCCGACTGACAATAGCTTGGTAGTTAGGGGCACGGAAGAGGCGATCAATACGCTTCAGAATTACGTAAACCTGTTCGACGTGGCACCTCGCCAGGTCCTTATCAAGGTTGAGTTCATCACGACAACGGACACGTTGGACAAGAGCCTTGGCTACGAGTTTCTTTACCAGCGAGGAACCATCTTCGCAGGAACTCGACCCGGCGCGTTCATTCGGTCGACCGACCCGGTCTTCTTGAACTACGCTACGGGCAACATTACTTCCCGACTTCGAACTGCGCTAACGCAGGGCGGAGGCAAGGTTGTAACGGCACCGATTGTTCGAACCCTTAACAACCAGCCCGCAACCGTGAGTAATACGATACAGACCTACGTTTTCACCTCTCAAACGAGTGCAACCGGCGGTTCAATTATCAACTCCACCGTGGCGCAGCAGTTGACGATCTCGACGTTCCTATCGGTGGCGCCCCGAATCAACCAGGACAATACGATCACGATGTATCTCCAGCCACAGGTGGGCAGCATCGTCGGCTTCTCGCGAAGCCCGGACGGTTCGGACTTTCCGAACATCGCGACCCAGGGAGTGAGTGTCGTTGCTCGTGTCGCGAACAACGAGACGATCGTTCTTGGAGGTTTGAATACCAAGAGCGAGGACACCACGACTTCTCGTGTTCCCGTCCTCAGCGAACTACCGATCTTCGGTCAGTTCTTCAAGTTCAGCCGTACCAGCCACTCCACCAGCGAGTTGCTGATCTTTGTGACTCCGACGATTCTTGACGACGACACCACCGGTAACCCGGGCGGGCCGTAGTCCTGGTCGAGCCTTGAGTTAGAGAGGTGGCAGGATCAAAGACCCTGCCACCTTTTCCATTTATGAATCGCTGCTGGATCCTTTTGGGCATGATGGGGGCTGGAAAGTCCACCGTCGGCCGCGCTCTGGCAGATCTTAGCGAGCGGGAGTTCATCGATACCGACCTCCTGCTTCAACAACGCCTCGGTCGACCCATTCCAAAGATCTTCGAGATATACGGGGAAGCGACCTTCCGAGATCACGAAACGAGCATCCTCAAGTCACTCAACCCCTGCGCAGCCGTCGTCTCCACCGGGGGCGGTATCGTCTTAAGGGATGAGAACTGGATGGAGATGCAGAGGCTTGGCGTGACGATTTATCTCGAAGCGTCGCCGGATGTGCTCATCGACCGACTGGAAAAGAGCAAAAAGAAGCGCCCCTTGCTGGATGTCGAGGATTGGGAGGAACGATTGCGAACCCTTCTCGAGGCTCGGAAACCGCTCTACGAAAAAGCCGAAGTCCGAGTTCAGGTGGACGAAGCCAACCTGGAAGACGGGGCTCAGCTAATCTTGGATGCCCTTCGGGCGAGGGGAGAAGCGTGACCGTTCGTCACCACACCGGCGAATACGAGATCACCTTCGTCGGCCTACCGGAGGCGGTAGCTGCCTTGCCGGCGGATGCGATCGTCGTCACCGATGAAAACGTCAATGCCGCGTGGGGAGAGGCCCTTGGCCCAGATCGCCGCAAGGTCATCCTTCCTCCCGGAGAGGCCTCCAAGTCTTTGGAAACCTATGGAGCGGCGCTCTCGAAGCTTGCCGAATGCCGCGCATCACGAAGGACGACGATCGTCGCCTTTGGCGGAGGCGTGATTGGAGACCTCGCGGGATTCCTGGCTGCCACTTACATGCGCGGCGTCCCCTTCATTCAAATACCAACCACGCTGCTATCGCAGGTGGATTCCTCAGTTGGCGGCAAAGTCGGAATCGACCTTCCGGAAGGGAAGAACTTGGTCGGAGCGTTCTATCCGCCGTCGAAGGTTTGGATCTGCTTGGAGACGCTTGGCACCCTCGATAAACGTCAGATCAATAACGGGATGGCCGAAGTGTGGAAGTACGGCTTTATCATGGACGAGCCCTTCTTGCGACAGCTCGAAGAGGCCCCCCATGACTACGCCTCCATCGTTCAACACTGCATCACATTGAAAGCCCAAGTGGTTGAGGAAGACGAGTTCGAGACTTTGGGAAGGCGCGCAATCCTGAACTACGGCCACACCGTCGGTCACGCGATCGAGCAGGTCACCCACTACGGCCCGATTCTCCACGGAGAGGCGATCAGCATCGGTATGACGGTCGAGGCAAGACTTGGCGAGCGACTTGGCGTCAGCCCGATCGGAACCCAGAAGAGAGTCGCTACGTTGCTCCAAAAACAGGGGCTGCCGACGACAAATCCGATTCTGAGTAGCGTCGATGCCCTCCTGGATGCGATGCGCAAAGACAAGAAGGCGATTGGTGGCAGCATGGCCTTCAGCCTATTGACTCATATGGGCGGATGTAGACTGGTGAACAACGTGGCGGAGTCTGACGTTCGGACGGCGCTGCAGGGCATATGAAACCTATACGATCGATGCTAACGCTGGTGGCGCTACTCCTCCTAGCCGGCGGCTATCTGATGAGCGTCGTCGTGTGTGTCTTCGGCAACGACCCTGCCGGTCCCATGGAGTACGCGACAAAGGTGGATGCACCCCCCATCCGACTACTGGCTCTCATTCTCTTTGTCGCGGCCATTGCACTTTCCCTCGTCAAAGACGAGCAGGTGGATACCGAGTGATTGGATCCGTCCTCAGGGTTCGGTACGAACTCACCGCCCTCATCTCGGACGGACCCATTTTTGCGACCTATTCGGCGCGAGACCGAGTGTCCGGCACCGAGTGCTCGGTCCGCTTGATCAAACCGCCGTTTTCGCGTGAGACGGAGTTCACCGAACGACTCGCGGAAGCGGTTAAGAAGTATCAAATCGTCCAGCATCCCGGTGTTGAGATGCTCTTCGAACTCGACATGGACGAGGAGACGCCGTTCTTGGTGGGTCAACTCTCTCGGGGAGCTCAACTGGCAGATCGAATTCGAAAGCTGGCGCCGTTCTCGATCCCCGTTGCGGCGAGCACGGCCATCAGCATCTGCCAATCCCTTGATACGATCCATCGGGCCGGCTTGGTACACGGAGACGTCGGTGCGCACAACGTTGTGATCATGCCGGACGGCGAGGCACGCCTCCAACTCGGCGGCATCTGGGAGGTCTACTCGGCCAGTCCGACCGCGGGAGCGGTGATCCTACCCGCTATGGCGCCCTATCTTGCGCCTGAGATTAGCAGCGGAGGGATGCCCTCGGCGGCTTCGGACGTGTATTCCGTCGGCGTCTTGCTGTACCAGCTCCTCACCGGCCGATTCCCGTACATGGGGGATACCGCGGTGGCGGTCGCAATGAAGCATTCGACCGCGCCAACTCCCAGCGTGCGGTCGCTGAATCCCTCGGTTCCGATGGTTCTCGACGAGATCGTGAAGAAGGCGATGTCGAAGGACTCTTCACTGCGATATCAGGCAGCCGGAGAACTGCTTAGCGACCTGCGCGTGCTGCAGGACGCACTTCGATTTGGCCGCACCCTCACTTGGCCTCTTCGCCCAGCGCCCTTACGGGAGGAGGCGCCGGTGACCCAGTCCAAGCCGAACTCGAATCCAACTCCCGTGCACCCGGTCGCCCCCAGAATGTCGGCAATCCGATCGGACGAAGAGGTCGAGGCGGCGCCGAGGAAGGCAAGGACGGAACGAGACGTTCCGGTTTGGATGCTCGTGTCGATCGCCTTCTTGGGAGCTGTCGTGCTGAGCCTCATCGGGGTTTGGACGGTGTTCAACCTTGGTAGGTCTAAGCTCGTGACGGTGCCGAACGTGCGGAGCATGACTTCAACCGAAGCGCGACAGATGCTCGAGGGAATGCACTTGAAGATGCGGATCGCTTCCCGAATGGCAAATGAAAAGGTCGAGGCGGATAAGGTCCTCGATGTCTCGCCAGAACCCGGTCAGAAGGTGAAGGAGAACGGGGAGGTCGCGGTGGTGCTAAGTTCGGGTAGCCAGTTTGTTGAGGTTCCCGATCTCAAGAACCTGACCATCGACAAGGCCAAGTCGATCCTCAGCAGCCTTAATCTTGACCTCGATCCAAATATCGAGAAGGGATATGATCCTTCGGTGGCCAATGGATTGATTCTTCGGCAGGTGCCCGCGGCGAGTGCAAAGGCAGCCAGAACGACGCGAGTCCGTGTCGTGATCAGTAGCGACCAAGCGCCGAAGCCGACTGAGCCGGCGAACGCGGCACCTCCCGCCACCAATGGTGATGGGTTCCTCTACACCCTGAAGGTGAAGATGAACAACGTTCAGCAGACGACCCACGTTCGAGTGGAGCTGAGCGATGATCACGGGACGCGAACGGTTCTGGATTCTCAGAAGGAGCCTGGAGAGGACTTCGAGGTCGACACGACGGGATTCGGCGCGGAGGCAACCTTCCGGATTTACTTCGACGACGAGCTCGTGAAGACGGTGACCAAACGCTCGGATGGAACGGAGGCTCCCTGAAAAACCTGATCTGTCCGTCGATACTCTCATTCGATCTCACCACGATGCGCCAGGCCCTGCCTGCCCTCGCGAGTTCGGGTGCTGATGTGATTCACCTGGATGTGATGGACGGCCAGTTTGTGCCGCCCATCAGCTTCGGAGATGGGTTTGTGAAGAGTTTACGGCCCTTAGTTGACACCGAGTTCGAGGCGCACCTGATGATTGCTAATCCGGAACGCCAGTTCGAGGCGTTTGCGGCAGCGGGCTGCAAGCGGATTATCTATCATTACGAGGCGACCCCCCACGCACACCGACTAGCTCAGAGCTTGCACCACATGGGCCTCGAGGCGGGCGTCGCGATCAACCCCGCGACTCCGGTGGAAGTGCTCGACGGCTTGTACGACGTCATCGATTTGGCTCTCGTGATGACGATCAACCCAGGTTGGGGTGGTCAGCCGATGATCGAGGCGACGCTTGAGAAGGTTCGGCGAGTTCGTCGCGCTCGGCCGGATCTGACCATCGAGATTGACGGCGGCGTCGACCCTGAAACTCTGCCCCGGGCGATCGAGGCGGGCGCAAACGCTTTTGTGATCGGCAGCTACCTTGCCAATTCACCTTCCATTTCGGAGGCAATGAAGGAGTTGAGGGCGATTTGCGACTAAAGGTTTTCACCGGCACATTCATGATTCTCGGATTCGCGATGCTGTTCGGCGTGCCCTTCGTGCTGAGCCAGCGCCCCGGCCCTGGCACTCCGCGGAAGGAAAGGGTCGCCTATCTCCAAAGGTTGCTTTACTATTCGGGCGTTCTGGTGGGCTCGATGGTTTGTGCCGGCGTTGGCTCAGTCTTGATCGTTAGAAACGCGCGCGCGGACTACCGAGACGAAACGATGCAGAACATGAAGCTGCTGGTCGAAGGCACTCTCGAGGATCATCGGCAGAAAGGGCATGACGGATCCGCAACTGACTGAAGACCTGCGCTGGATGCGCAGGGCGATCAAGTTGTCGACAAAGGGCTTCCCGGCACCGAACCCACACGTTGGATGCGTGTTGGTGAAAGATGGCAAAGTGGTCGGCGAGGGCTATCACCACTTTGCCGGCGACCTCCACGCCGAGGCCAATGCCCTGCGCAAAGCGGGAGAAGAGGCTCGAGGTGCGAGCTGCTACACCACGCTTGAGCCGTGCAATCACTACGGTCGGCAACCTCCATGCTCAGAAGCGCTGATTCAGGCAGGAGTCTCCCGAGTTGTGATTGCGGTTATGGATCCGGTGGCCGGTCACGGGGGAGGGGCGGAAAAGCTACGTGCCAGCGGAGTGACCGTCGACGTCCTTCCGACTAACTACGACGTCGTGTACGAGGCTCAGCGCGCGAATTGGCAGTTCTTGACCGCTCATCGATCGGGGCGACCGGTTGTGGTTGTGAAGGCAGCGATGAGTTTGGATGGTCGAATCGCCCTCCCCTCGGGGGAGAGCCAGTGGATCACCGGCGAAGTTGCACGCCTTGAGGGCCATCGTTTGCGAGCGGAACTAGGTGCCGTGCTTGTTGGGCGCAAGACCGTCGAGAAAGACGACCCCCAATTGACCGCACGAATTCCGAAAGTAGTCAATCAGCCAACCCGCATCGTGCTCGACCCGCGAAAGGTGCTTACTGGCAACGAGCGGATATTCGGTCCGCCTGGCGGCACCATCCAAGTGGCTGGCCATATCGACTTAGAAGCCCTGCTGCAAGGCCTATTTAAGGAAAGAGGGATTACCGGGGTGCTGGTGGAAGGTGGAGCAATTACGATCGCCTCCTTCTTCGAGGCCGGGCTCGTGGATCGCGTTGAGCTAATGATCGCTCCAAAGCTCCTGGGCTCTGGGCCATCGTGGGTGGAGGGCTTAAAAATCCCTAACCTAGCGGCGGCACCCGCCCTTCGCATCCTAGACATGCGTAGACTCGGATCAGACCTTTGGGTTTCGGCTGAAACTCGGCGGGATATTGAGCGTCATTAACGGTATCACCCTTTTGTTTGGAGAAGAATTTTGAACCTTCGCAACCGTGTTTTCTTGGGGAGCCTCCTTGCTCTGACCATCATTCCCGCCACCTCGTTTGCCGCAAAGATTCGGCTTCGGGAGAACTCGGTTATTCCGGTGATTGTGGACGACGAGCTGTCGATCCAGGACAGTCGAGCCGGAGATCGGTTCCGAGCCCATGTCGACAGCCACCTGGAGGTGCCCATGGGGACAAGGCTGCTTGGTCGAGTGGTGGGTGTTCATGAGGCCAAAGGCGACCGAAAGGCTTACATGGACCTAGAGTTCACGGATATCGAACTACCGAACGGCGACAAGTCTCGGCTGACCGCCGTTCCTGTCATGCTCTCCGACCGACACGTGGTGCGAGGCAACGATGGACGATTCCGCGCGGTGCCTGACGAAAAGAAGAAGTCGAGCACGGTTCTTGGTGGCGCACTCGGTGGATTTGTGATCGGGTCCATTTTCAAGAAGCAGGCGGAGGGTCTGATTCTCGGAACGATCGCGGGCATCATCGTTGCCGAGACCGACAAATCGAACAACGGCAACATCGTCATCACGCGCGGCACTCGCCTGGGCGCCCTTGTGGAGAAAGAGCAGACCATCGAAACGGATGCTCCCGATAGCCGCAAAGATCGAGTGAATAAGCTCTGGCACCTGGAGGGCCCGGATGCGGACCGACCGGCCCGACGCAGCCGTCCGCCCGAGGAAGAGGACAATCGACGCACGCGTCGAGACGACTCTCCCGCCCGAATCCCGACCGCCGATGCCTCCGATGCGGCCATTCGCTACGAAGAAAAGCACCTGCGGTTCACGAAGGACGAGAAGCCCTTCCTTCAAGGCGAGACCCTGATGGTGCCCCTCAACTCCACCGCCGACCAACTCGACCTCTCGGTGAGTGAGCGGAACAAGGTGCTATACGTGGAAGACGACGACAGCATGCTGAAGATCGAGAAGGACTCCAAGGAGTACCGTCTGAACGGCAAGCGAGGAACCCTGGACGAGGCGATCGTCGAGAAGGACGGCAAGATCTACGTACCCATCCAGTTGCTCGCCGAGTTGAAGTCCGGCGCAGTTTATGTCGATGGGAAGAAGTTAGAGAAGCACTCGGAATAATTCGCCGCTGATCCCTGATCCGCTAAAAGGAACCTAGTAAAAGCTGGTGAAGGGATCATCGGCGAGACGCCGACGCTACAGAGTAAGGAACCACTCATGCAATCGAGTGTCGTCCGTAAGCTCCGGATGAAATGAGGTACCCAGCAGGTTGCCCTTTCTCACAGCGACGATCTTGCCTTCGTAACACCCAATTGCCTCGACGCCTTCACCCACTCGCGTGACCACCGGTGCACGGATGAAGACGCCTAGAACGGGCTCTTCGAAGACGGTCAGCGAGACCGCGTCTTCGAAGCTGTGGACCTGAGCACCGAAGGCGTTCCGCTCGAGATCGATGTCGAGGAGGTCGAGCGAATACTGGTCGGGGCGGCCGACGATGGTTTTGGCCATCATGATCATTCCCATGCAAGTGCCCCAAAGTGGCATGCCTTCCTTCGCTCGCCGTTTCAAAGCCTCTCCCAGGCCGAAGCGCTGCATGAGAATGCCGACGGTGGTGCTCTCCCCGCCGGGGATGATCGCGCGATCAACCTGGGCGAGATCTTCGGGAGTTCTTACTTCAATGGCTTCTTCTCCGCATGCGCGAAGGGCCCCGATGTGTTTTTCGATGTCGCCTTGAATGGCGACGACTCCCACCTTCATTACTTTGAAGTGTACTGGAGCGGGTGGCAGTAAACTGCGGAGGTGATCGAGATCATCGGCGCTCCGTTCGACCTCTGCGGGATGCGCCTTGGGAGCCGATTGGGTCCGGCGGCGATTCGGCTTGCGGGTATCCAGGACGCATTGGAAAACTTAGGGCTTGCCGTGGTGGATGGCGGTGATGTTGAGGCATGCTGCGAGCCTTGCATTGGCGAAGGTCTGCGTCACTTCCGCCCCTTGATGGATGTGGTGCGCGTGCTCCGATCCACGGTTCTTTCGAGTCTTGCGAAGGGAAATGTGCCGATCATTCTGGGCGGGGAGCATACGCTGGCGGTTGCCGGCGTGAGTGCAGCCCTCGAGACTTTCGGCGATGGGATGGCACTCCTTTGGATTGATGCCCATGCCGATATCAACACGCCGGGAACCTCGGACTCCGGGAATGTCCATGGAATGCCCCTAGCCGCGCTTACCGGGATGCCGAGCGGGGTCGATGGCCAGACTGACGTGGAATGGCGGGAGCTGCAGAGCGTCCTCGAAGGACCTCGGCTACGAGCAGATCGGACGGCGTGGTACGCAATTCGAGACGTCGATCCCCACGAGCGGCCACGCCTGAAGGGGCTTGCGATTACGATGCACGACATCGACCGGCACGGAGTGGACGCCACTGTGCGGCAGCTCGACGAGTGGCTGAGGCGGTCGGGTGCGAAGCACTTGTGGATTTCATTCGATGTGGACGCGCTTGATCCCTTCCTGGCGCCCGGTACGGGAACGGCGGTTAGGGGAGGGCTTAGCTACCGCGAAGCGCATTTGTGCGCGGAATTGATTAGGGAAGCTATCGATCTTCCGGGCTGCCCTTACAAGTTGGTGGGTGTAGATCTGGTTGAGACGAACCCTCTTTACGACACCTTGAACGAGACGGCGAAAATGGCGGTGGAGTGGATCGCCTCGCTGTTTGGGAAGACGATTTTGGGGCACCATCGATGAGCATCGAGGTTGGAAAGAGCGTCTTGCTTCAAGAGGCAGCCGCGCTTGCGGCGTGCGCCGAGGGTTTGGGCGCTACGTTTGAGACGGCGGTCGATTGGATCGTGTCATGCACCGGGCGCGTGATCGCCTGTGGCGTCGGGAAGTCGGGGCATATCGCTCGTAAGACGGCTGGGACCCTGAGCAGCACGGGCACCCCAAGCTTGTTCTTGCATGCCGCGGAAGCGGTTCACGGCGATTTGGGAATGGTGACTGCTTCCGACGTGGTGATCCTCTACAGCCACAGCGGGGAGACGGATGAGCTCGTTCGGCTGTTCCCGTCGATCAAATCAATAGGGGCCCGAATGATTCTTATTACGGGTCGGCCTGCGAGTAGCTCGGGAAGGTTAGCTGATTTGGTGCTCGATACCGGGGTGCACGAGGAGGCTTGTCCGAATAATTTGGCGCCCACCACCAGCACGACCGTGATGCTTGCCTTGAGCGACGCCCTCGCCCTTGCGGTGATGGAGCGGCGTGGGTTTGGATCAGAGGATTTCGCCCGGTTCCATCCCAGCGGAACGCTGGGCAAGCGGCTCTTACTGCGGGTTTCGGACGTGATGCGTCCGGCCGGGGAGATTGCGATCGTGTCCCCCTTATCTCCGGTAAGGGAAGTCATCTCAGAGATGACGGTGGCGGGGGTTGGTGCGGCGTTGGTGGTTGAGTCTGGCCTTCTTGTTGGGTTGGTTTCGGAGAGTGATTTGCGGCGGCATCTCTTGAGCCACGAGCGGGCGCTAGAGTCGCCAGCGAGTGAGTTGTTCAACGATCATCCGGCGACGATTGAGCCTGATCTCTTGGCCATCGAGGCGTTCGAGGTGTTCCAGAACTTCCCGATCAAGATCGGCGAGATTCCTGTCGTAAGGGACGGAAGCGTCGTGGGGCTGCTTGTTTTGAAAGATCTGTTGCGCAGCGGAATTGTTTAGCGACTTTGTCCACGCGTAGCGTGTAGGCGTCGGCTACGTCCGACGGATTTCCTGGGCGTAAGTTTGAGCGTCGCGCGTAGGCGACGGTTACACGCTACACGTGGATAGATAGTAAGCCAAATACTTAGTCAACCGAACGAACGACCAATCAAACAACCCACGACGCTTCGCGTACGAAAAAAGCCGAACACCTCGTCGGTGTTCGGCTTCTATCGAGAACTAACTTGAGTCTATTCGGCTGCGGGAGCCTCAGCGGCTGCGGCGGGAGCCTGCTGCTGCTGATCGTTATTGCGCGGGCCTCGGTCCGAGTATCGATCCGGTCGGGGTCGATAGTCTCGTCGATCGGATCCCATTTCCTTCACCACGAATGGCAGGAGGGCCATTTCGCGAGCCTTTCGGATCGCGCTAGCGATCATTCGCTGCTGCTTCGCGGTGTTGCCGCTCTGGCGGCTGGGGAAAATCTTGCCACGATCGTTGAGGAACCGTCGGAGAATGTTGATCTCCTTGTAGTCCACCGTGTCGATCTTGTTCGTGGTTAAATAGCTGACCTTTCGTCGGCGCTTATTCTTAAACGGCCTGCCGCCTTCGGGCGCGTCCTTATCGCCGCGGGGGAATGCGTTGCCGCCTCCCATTCCGCCACGACCTCGATCGTCGCCTGAACCCGACTGGGTTTTACTGGTCTCTTCGCTCATTCTCGTTAAACTTCCAAGGGCCGCAGCCCGTGCTGAGGAGAGATTATACCTCGGAACGATGAGCGATGAACAGAGAGGAGTGAACTGCTTTCGAATGCGGACAGCCTTCCGGCCATTCATCATTCATCACTCCTCATTCATTTCCACCCATCTCCCCGCATTCCCACCCGCTTTGTCGCAGCCCGGTAGTTAGGCAAGGATAGCGACATAGGGGGTTGGGGAAAGATGTCGTTGTCAGACGCAATAGAGCGAAAGACGCGATCCACAATCCGGGAGGAAAGTCAAAACGCCCTTGGCTTTCCTCTGAAACCCTCCAAGCCCTGGGCTCGCTTAGCCAGCGAGCCCTCCTCCTTTTTAGGGGGCGATTTTTAGCCAGTTATCCCAGGATGTCGTCGTCGCGATGCTCAACTGAGCATAGTCATCGGCCACCGTGCCCACAAAGCTGGCGGATGGGGAGAAGTCGATCGAGAGACCATGGCTCCTCGGCGAGTTCGCGTTGTGGCCTTCCCAAACAATCGCTCCGGCAAGTGCCGTCCTCGTCGCGGCACTCGCAGTAATCACCGCTTGAGGCGGTGAGCTCGCCTCCAGATTGGTGCAGAGGTCGACGATATCGCGATAGAAACGGAACCCATCGTCTTTGTAGGATTGGGTGTTCGCCCTCACTGCCGGGGCGATGGTGGTCAACGATGGCGCGTTGGCGATAAGGGCGAGCCCGAGATTGTCGATGGCGGTGGCGAGAATGTCCAGCTTCGACGTGTCCACCACACTTTGGGTGATCTTCTGGTTGACGTAGCCGGGCACTGCGAGCGTGTCGTCGACAAACGCCTTGGAGAGACTCGCGGTGGTGTCGTCAGGGTGATCTCGGAAGTTGCCGAAGATCGTGTCGTAAGGGTAGCCGGCTCCGGGCGGGCTTTCTTCGCTGCCGATCACGTACTTCGCTTGGGCCTTGATCTCGTACGCGACCTCCATCATCTGCATCAAGCTGGCGTCCCAGGCCACGATGTCGAAGTTTCCGCTTGCGAGCGCCTGGGGAAGTTGCGAAGTGCCGATCGAGTTGCCCGTGTCGTCGTCGTAGCTCACGCCTCGAGTGGGGTACTCAGGGACTCTTGATCGACGCCAGCCGTTGCCGTGGTTCCAGATCACGAGCATGTACCGGTCGGCGGGATAGTTGGTCTTGCCCCAGTTGATGAAGTCGGACAGGGTTTGGGCGTTCCCCATGTCTATGTTGGTGCCCATATCCTGCACAAGCTGGCTCTCGATCGCGTTGGTGGTGCCCGGCCGCACCAGATAGCGGCGGGTCCCGACAAACGAGGGGTTAGGGCTGAAAACTGAGTTCTGAACCTGCTTCCACTGGACTACGATACGAACGTCCGGATTGCCGGCCGCCTGCTCCATCTGGTTCATGTTCGGGGTGCTGAACTGGTCCAAATCGTTCGCCGCGTTCATGTAAACCAGCAGGGTCCACTTGCTCCGAGCTTTCGAATTGGCCTGTACGAAGAGGCTCGCCGATCCGAGGAAGTCAGTAGGTGTATGGGTTGCACGTACGGTCCCGCTGCCAGCTGCCGCGGTGGTGACGAGGCCGCTTGTGCCCACGTTGCCGATACCGCCCAAAACTGACCATTGGTAATCGCCAGCGCGGCTGAAAGTCGCAATTCCCGTCGTGTTCTCGGCATGCGCGTAAAACTGAGCCGTCTGCTCGACGATCACAGTTTTTGGCGATGGAGTTACACGAATCGAAGCAATCTCATCTCCGACCGAAGTTTGAACCGTGCTCCCCCCGGTGAGATTGATCTCCTCTTCGACGGTGCCGGTAATCGCCCCGGTGAAGTTCGAGGCCGAGTTGAGCTGGACCAAAACGTGCACGGTGCCCGAGGGAATGCTCGGGATCGAAATCGATTGCTTGCCCGGCACGTCTTGGTTGATCACCTGGGTGGCCAAGGTGGTGCCGCTAAGACTGAGCAGAGAGATCTTTTGCGAGAGGCCGGTGATGGCACCGGCGCGATCTTTATTGGTCCAATCGGTGGTGTACCGGAAGGTGGTGGTCGAACTGCCTCCACCGCAACCGGCCACGAAAATCGCCAATGCTGCGAGCAGGGCGAAGCGAATCTTTCTCTCCAAGTCAAACATAGGTTCAATTCATTGACGGTTCGAGATTGCAATTAAGTCAGCCGATGTTTGCAACGCATGCTTCGAGCATCATCTGATCCGATTCGGACAGGCTTGCCCCTTCAAGCTGTTGGAAGACCGGGGCAATTCCTCCAGGTAGATGCTGGCTTCGGTAGCCCGCCGAGAGAAGAAGGTCAAGAAAGTGTGACCTTGTCTCGGGCGCTTTGAGATGAGGGGCGACCAACGGGATCATCAGATCCGGATCTGCGGTAAGCCAGGCACAAAGGTAGTCGCCAACGATCCGATCCCATTCGTCGGGTCCCTCGGCACCGCGCTCGCTAATCTCCTGAACTGGGGTGAGAGCAAGTTGGATGAGTATGGGGGCCCAAGCGGGGAGGGATGACTGAACCAGGGCGTGCACCTCGGGGTCGGGTTGGGACTCTCGAGCTTGGTAGTCGGCTTCGTTCATCGAGATGGCGAGCCCCCGGTAGGTGTCCATCATCTCGCCAACCTTTTCAGCGAACATGGTCAGGGCTTCATCACCCGGGGGAAGGAGCCAGTGATCGGGCGCCAGCCCTCGCTCCACGAGCTCTTCCTTTTGCGGTTGGCTCAGCCCCTCCACGAATTTCTTCCAGAAGCCACTCATGGTCTGATTATGTCTACGGGAACTTGATTGGGGCGTGAACCGTTTTGAGGAATACTCCAAGTGTTGAGCGGAAAAACGGTTTCGATATCGAGAATCCTCTCCTCGCTGCTTCTGTTGCTGGCCGCCCTGCCAGTCTGGGCAAGCGAAGCGGCCCCCTGCCAAGCGCCCTTGCCGAAGGCGTCTTGCGCGATGGCTTGCTGCAAGACCAAGGTAAGTGTCACCTGCTGCGCGACCGGGCATTCGGCTTCCGTTTCTTCTAGTGCCTGTAAGTGCCAGATTGGGTCGGCTCCCCAAGGGCCGAGCGGCATGCCTGACTTCGCGCCGCTTTCTTCCGGTGACTTGATCGCGGTTTTGCCAACCTCGGTGTTCGCGCCCGTCCAGGGTCCCGTTCCAACTTCAGTTCCGGGGATTCTTGGGACAGACTCGGGGCCGCCCGGCGATCCTGAATTTGCCTCCGATTCCGGTCGCGCACCTCCCTCTGCCTGAGCGTTCTTCGTTTTCGTCGACGCTTCGGTTTTTCGCATCGGGAGTTTCTGTTGATTCCAAAGATTTTGTTTGGTTTGGTGCTTTCTTTGAGCGGTTTTTCGGTAGGCGCAACCCCCTCCCCCACGGTTCCCCCTTGGGAAAGGGGAACTATCTCCAGACCGGAGCGGATTGTCGATGTTGGCAAGTATCGGTTTGAGCTGAGGCTCCCGGACGACGGGTTATATGCAGGTGAGACGGTGGACGTCGAGTTCCGTATCTCGGACCTCACCCAGAACGACGCGATCGAAGGGAAGAAGGGAGTGGTCAACGCGCAGCCGACCGCGCTCATCACGATGCCGAGCATGGAAGGGATGCCGGTGGTGCGGCCGAAGATCCACGGCGAGGGAGTGCCTGGAGACTACGGGCTCGAGCTCTTCTTCCCCCACGGTGGCGACTTCAAGATCAGCATCCTTGCCAAGCCTCCCGGAGGAAAGCCGATTCTGGCGGCGTTCACCGTCTCGGTGAAGGACGCGGAGGATCGGAGGGCCAAGGCGGCGGCACCGTTTTCGGTGAGCGTTCTCGACTTCCCAGCCCACGCAAAAGCGGGAGAGCTCCTAGATTTGAGAGTTGCGGTGAAGGACAACGCGACCAAGGAGGTCGTTCACAACTTCGACCTCTCTCATACCAAACTGCTTCACCTGATGCTGGTCAGCAAAGACCTCGGCTGGTTCGTTCACGAGCACCCCGTGCAGCAGGCGGATGGTTCGTTTGAGATCAAGCAGTCGTTCCCTGCAGGCGGAACCTATCTCGTGTTCGCGGACTCGGCGCCGAGAGACAAGGGGTCGCAGATTCTCTCAACTCAAGTTCATATCGAGGGGCCAAAGGCAAGTTGGCCGACTAAACTGACTCTCACTAAGCGGGCCTCTGGCGGCGGAATCCAAGCTGAAGTCCGTCCCCAAGTTAATCCGATCCCAATAGGCATGACCACGAGCCTGAGCTTCTTTCTGAAAGACCAGGAAACGAAGAAACCGGTCACCGACTTGCAGCCATATCTCGGCGCTCAAGGTCATCTGATGATCATTCATCAGGATGGGAAAATCTTCGTTCACAGCCATCCTTCTGACGACAAAAGTGGTCGGAAAGGGGAAGTCAGATTCAATGCAAGGTTTCCAAAAGCAGGGATCTACAAGGCGTGGGTCCAGTTCCAGCGCAAGGGCAGGGTCATTACCCTGCCGTTTGTCTTCAAGGTGAAGTAAATGCAAACCGCCCTCATTGTTGTCCTCGGTCTGGGTGCGACCACCCTGTTTGTCCGGCATGTGGCTCGGATGGTCGGATGGTTCTCTTCGTCCGCCAAACCCGATTGTGGTTGTGGCGATTGTGCCTCCAAGAAAGGAGCTTCGAAATGATCAGGAAACTTATATTCTCAATGTCGCTGATGGCAGTTGCCATCGCCACCGCACATGAGGTGCCCTGCCCGTTCTGCGGACTCAAGGTTGTTCAAGGGACGAAGACTCAAGACAACGAGGTGGTGCTGCGCTACGGAAAGAAGAAGATCGAGTATCGATGTGTCTTCTGCGCGATTGCCGATTCGAAGAAGTACACAGGCGACCTGATCATCTATGCGCCCTCAGAAACCAAGGGCAAGCCGATCGTGATTCAGCGAGCGGCCGGTAAGTGGGGAACCGTGAAAGACAAAGACGGGAAACTGGTAGCGGAAGAGGGCGACGTCTTCTTGAACACATTCACCGAGCACGACAAATGCGCGATGCTCTCGCGGGCGTTTCGATCGAAGGAGGCCTTTGACAAATACCCTGGATCGGGGAAAGCCAAGACTTTGACATTGGATGAACTCATAGCGGTAGCCCTGAAATGAAAGTTCTCTCTTTTGCCCTCCTTGCCCTTTGCTCTTCCGCGTTCGCGGAGAATTGCACCCATTGCGGTCAGGGCATCAAGACGGGCGTAATCACGGTCAAGACGGGCGGCAAGACCTATCCCGTGCGGTGCATGCTCTGCGCCCGAGACCTCGCGGCCCAGTACCCGGGAGCGGCGGTGGTCCAGGACGGCACTTTGACTCTGAACTCGGACGACCAAGGGAACTGGACTTCGAGCAAGCAAGGGGTGGTCTTCCTTGAGGTCGAGGGCGACCACAAGGATTGCAATGCTTGGTCCAAGGCGTTCGCCTCTCAGGGCGAGTTCGATTCCTACGTCAAGGGTCATCCCGCCTACAAAAATGCGAAGGCGCTGACCCTCGCGGAGTGGTCTCAGCACGAAGGGCACATGGATCACGCGGACCATATGGATCACAAGCACATGCCCGGCATGGACATGCACGACATGGGCGGACGCCTCGGGCCCTGGCAGATGGGCCGCGAAGGTTCGGGCACAAGCCTATTGCCCGAGAGCTCGCCGATGTTCATGAAGATGCTGCCCAAAGTCGGCCGGTACGACCTTATGCTAATGGGGATGGTGACCGCAAACTACGCGGACGCGGGCGGCAAGAGGGGCGATAGCCAATTCTTCTCGAATTCGATGCCGATGCTGATGGCGCGGCGCGAGACGGGCGGGGGAATCCTCGGGTTCAACGTGATGGCATCCGCAGATGCGCTTTTCAATGGCGAGCGGGGGTATCCCGACCTGTTTCAGACGGGAGAGACTGCCCATGGACAGCCACTTGTCGATCGGCAGCACCCTCATGACCTGATCTCCGAGTTCACCGCATCGTACAGTCACCCTTTGAGTAAAGACACTCGGTGGTTCGTCTACGGCGGTCCGGTTGGCGAGCCCGCGCTTGGGGGGCCGATGTATCTTCATCGCCCGAGCGGGATGGATATCCCGGAGACCCCGATCTCGCACCACTGGTTCGACGCTACCCACATCTCGTGGGGGGTGATCACGCTGGGGCTGAATAATGCGCAGTGGCAGGTGGAGGGGAGCACCTTCAACGGTCATGAGCCGGATGAAAATCGCTTCGCTCCGGACCCGATCTCGTTGAATTCAGCCTCAGGGCGAGTGACCTACAACCCGTCTCGTGACCTTTCCTTCAACGCGGCATTTGGGTATCTGAAGGCGCCCGAGAAGCTCGAGCCGGGAGTCGATCAGCATCGCCTCACCTTCTCCGGCCTCTACAATCTTGCTCTTGAGAACGGAGACAATCTGGCGGTGACGGGGGCGTTTGGGCGGAACTACCGCCTTGGCGGTTCGACGGACGCCTTCTTGTTGGAGGCAACGCTGCTGCACGGGTCGAACTCCCTCTTCGCTCGGTACGAGAACGTGAATAAGGATGAGTTGGTCGGTGTGCCCGTGGGCGCCTACAAGATCAACAAGTTCCTGTTCGGAGGAATGCACAACCTGGCGAGTCGAGACGGCTTCGACTACGGTGTCGGCGCCTACGCCGGTGTCTACAGCTTCCCCTCGTCGCTCGACGCCTTCTACGGGAAGAATCCAGTGACTCTCGGGGTGTTCTTGCGAGTTCGGCCGAGCCGAATGTCGCACGACATGGCGATGGCGAAGAAAGTCTCTTTCTAGGCGGAGCAAGGGTGTTGGGTGTTGGGCCGGACCGGAAAGAGACCGAACACCTCCCCCGGGAAACGTATAATGGGCGAATCCAATGCTGAACGAACGGGGTGAGGAGTGACGGCGAAGGTTTCCTTGGCGCTCGCCGCTATCGCGGGGGTTCTCGTCGCGGCGGTCGCCCTAGGCGAGATGGTGGTTACTCGGCAAGGGAGGCCGGACCGGGTCACTGTTCTCTACTGGGAGAAGTGGACGGGGTCGGAGGGTGAGGAGATGCGGAAGGTGGTGGACGCCTTCAACCGCTCTCAAGACCGGATTTTTGTCCACTACCTCAGCATCTCGGGGGTGGATTCCAAGACGATGCTCGCCACTGCAGGTGGCAATCCTCCCGACGTCGCGGGGCTCTGGGGAAACAATGTCACCAAGTTTGCCGACGCGAACGCGCTGACCGACCTGAGCCAGATGGCCACCGACGCGGGACTTACCAGCGATTACTACATTAAGGGCTACTGGGACATGCTTGTGTACCGAGGCGGCCTTTGGGCCCTTCCGAGCACACCGGCGACAGTGGCGATGCACGTCAACCCCGACCTCGTTCCCGCAAAGTACAACACGAAAGAGACCTTCCCGCAGACGTTCGAAGACCTGGACAAGATGGTCGATGAGGTCACTCAGCAGAAGGACGGAAAGCTGTTGGTTGCCGGATTCTTGCCTGGCGAACCGGGTTGGTGGCACTGGGCTTGGGGCTACTGGTTTGGGGGCAGCGTGGTCGATGGAGACAAGATCACCATCGACACACCGGAAAATCTCCGCGCCTTCCAATGGATCGAGAGCTATGGGAAGCGATTTGGTAATACCGCGGTGCAGAGTTTCCAGAGCGGCTTCGGCAATTTCTCTTCACCTCAAGATGCGTTTATGACGGGGAAGGTGGCCAGCGAAGAGCACGGCGTCTACAAGGCGAACTACATCCGCATCTACAATCCAAAGATGCACTGGTTCGCGGTTCCGTTTCCTCACCCCGCGGATCGCAAAGACTTAGCGGGCCGTTCAATCCTCGACCAAGACGTGCTGATGATCCCGCGAGGCGCAAAGCACCCGAAGGAAGCGTTCGAGTTCATTAGATTTGTGCAGCGGCAGGATGTGATGGAAGGGCTGTGCTCAGCACATGGCAAGAACTCTCCCTTGCAAAAGGTGAGCGAAGCCTTCTTCAAGAATCACCCCAACAAGGAGATTCGGCTGTTCGACTCGCTTGCGCGCAACCCGCAATCATTTCATGTGCCGAAGATCGGCGTCTACGCGCAGATCTCGGATGAGCTGACAAACGTGTTTCAAGAGATCAGCGCAGGGCAGAAGTCGGCGAAGCAGGCGCTGAAGGACGCGCAGACGAGGCTCGACACACAGTGGGAAGTTTATAAGAGCCAGGTGTTGACGAAGTGAACTCGAAACGAGACACCCGAATCGGCATCGTTTTCGCGCTTCCGTGGATCCTCGGGTTCACGATCTTCATGCTCTATCCGGTCATCTCGTCGTTCTATTACTCGTTCACCAACTTCTCGGTGCTGCGATCGCCCAAATGGATTGGAGGCTCGAACTACAACGAGCTGATGCACGACGAGGTGTTCATCAAGACTCTCAAGAACACGCTGTACTACGCGATCGGGGCAGTTCCTCTAACCACGGTGGTGGCGATTGGGCTGGCCATGCTGCTCAACACGAAAGTGAAGGGCATGGCCCTTTATCGGACGATGTTCTTTCTCCCCACGCTGGTCCCTGCAGTGGCCTTGGGGACTCTCTTCTCGTGGGTTTTTAACGGCGACTACGGCTTGCTCAACCAGATACTAACCAAGCTGCACCTTCCAGCGCCGAACTGGATGGGCGATCCGTCTTGGGCGAAGTGGACGCTGGTGCTCATCTCGATTTGGGGCTGCGGTCAGGCGATGATCATCTATCTCGCGGGTCTGCAAGACGTGCCGATTTCTCTCTACGAGGCGGCCGAGTTGGATGGCGCGAGGATCGTGGCGAAGACAAAGAACGTGACCCTGCCAATGCTCTCGCCGGTGATCGTCTTCAATGTGATCATGTCGATCATCGGCGCAATGCAAATCTTTGCGCTGCCGTACGTGATGTTTCCGGGCGGAGCGCCCGCGAGGTCGACTTACTTCTTCTCGGCCTACTTATTCGACAATGCATTTCAATACCAGCGGATGGGTTATGCGAGTGCGATGGGTTGGGTGATGTTTATGATCACGCTTGTGCTGACCCTCATCGCGCTCAAGATAAGCGAGCGGCATGTGCACTATGAGGGCGGATAGATGAAGCTTTCGAAACCAAAGGTTGCCCTGACCCATGTCGTGCTGGTGGTGTTTTCGGTTTGCTTCTTCATGCCGCTGCTGTGGATGCTGTCCACCGCGGTGAAGCCGATCGAGGAGACGCTGAAAACCCCTCCCATCTGGATCCCATCGAGACTTCAGTGGGACAACTTTCCCCAGGCGATCGCTTATCACAAAGAGGAACTGGGCTACCTTCCGTTCCTCGTCTATGCGCGGAACACGATCATCGTGACGCTGCTGGCGGTGGCGGGAGCGGTGCTCTCAAACGCGATCGTGGCTTACTCGTTTGCCCGCATCAATTGGAAGGGCAAGGACTTCTTCTTCGGCGTCACGCTGGCGACGATGATGATCCCGTTCCCGGTTTTGATGGTGCCGACGTTCTCCCTCTTCCGATACCTAGGGTGGGTGGGGACGTTCCGGCCGCTGTGGGTGCCTGCCTTTTTCGCGAGCGCGTTCTCGATCTTCCTGCTGCGCCAGTTCTATCGAACGATCCCCATGGAGCTAAGCGAGGCCGCGAAGATTGATGGATGTAGCGAGTTCCGAATCTTTACCGACGTCATTATTCCGCTCTCGCGACCGGCATTGACCGTGGTAGCCCTGTTCACGTTCATGGGGAGTTGGAACGACTTTCTCGGGCCGCTTATTTATCTGGTGGATCAGAACACGTTTACGCTTTCGCTCGGGCTCTCCGCTTATCAAACGCAGCACGGGGGAACGCCTTGGAACCTTCTGATGGCGGCATCTTGTTTGGTTATCTTGCCGGTAATCGGGGTGTTTTTCGTTGCCCAGAAGGCGTTCATCCAAGGTATCGCAACATCAGGATTGAAATAAGAAAATTGGATTGGCGAGTTTCGGAATTTGGTTCACTGCTAATATGAGAGTGTCCGGAGGAACGAAGTTGTCACGAGGGGCATCGCAGCGAATATGAAGTTGTTCCCAGGCCAAGTCGAGAGGCTGATCTTCAACTTGGAGCAGGTCCGAGGATTGACGTCGCCCATTCGGAGCGCCGTCTTTTGGGCATTCATGGCTGCCGACCCGATGTCAGTCGCTGAAGTTGCCGACAACCTGGGCAAATCACCGCAGACCGTACACTATCACGTGAAGGAGCTTATCAAGCTCGACCTCCTCATTCCGGTCGAGGAGAGAAAGCGGCACGCTCGCACCGAGAAGCTGTACGTGAGAACCGGTTGGGAAGCACTCGACCAAGGCGCCCAGGCGAGCCCCGAATACAACCGCCTGCGGTCGCGAAGCTTTGCGCTCACCGCGAAGACGATGGTTCGCGAGACCGAACTCATGTATCGGGTGATGGAAGCCGACCCCGACATCTACGACTTTTCAACCTTCCGGCGAATTTCGGTTCGCATGACCCGTGAGCAGGCCCTCGAGTTGCGAACGAAGATGCGGGAGCTCTTGACGGAAGCGGTGCGCAACCAGCCGGCAACGGGCGGTGTGCGGATGCACCTCCTTACGTATGCGCGTCCGACCGAAGGTCAGAGCCGCGAGTGGGCGAAGCAATTCGGAGTGCCCGTTGATTCGCTCCTGGCGGAAGACGAAGAAGAAGTTTGATCTCCATCACCGAACCCAAGATCGCCAGCCTTGAGCCGCGGTGGGCTCCTTTTCCCGGTTTCTCGCTTCTGTTCGACAATCCCGGTCGGCCGTTTCGCCGCGAGGGTGACCTTGAGAACTTGGTCGGGGATCGTGAAACTGGGTTCTATCGAGGGCTCTCTCAAGGCCTACAGTCGCTCCAAGTTGATCCGTCTTACTTACTCTGCCCGCTGCCACCCGCTTCGTATCATGTGACCGCCTTCGATGTGGCCAACCAGGGTGACCTTCCGGATCCCGCACTTGCTCCCTTGCTCGATGGCGTTCCATCTGGTAGTTGGGTTTCAGATCACCCGATTCTTCGCCCGGCGGTCGCTAGCCCTTTGGTCGCCGAGGAGTGGAATCTGCAGTTTGCCTACGGAGAACTGGCCCCGATAGGTCCGTACCACGCCCTCCTGGTTCTCCTTCAGCCCCTGAATGCGGCCGAGTTCGCTCGATTTTTGGAGGCCCGTCGAGTTTTGTCCCGAGCCTATCGATCGTCGTTTGGCTTCGGGGCGGGCGAGAACTTCCATCCTCACGTTTCGCTCGGGTACTTTGCGAATCTCGATGCGGCAGGGTCTGCGGCTGAGAATTGGGATCGTTGGAACGAGACCCTTAAGGATCACGCCGGAGAGGAGGTGTTGGCCTTTCGGTCTTCCTCACTCTACGCCTTTTCCGACATGGCGACCTTCCAACGCAAGTCGGCAATTAGCGTTAAAGAAACATAACAGTTCTTGCATTACCAGGTGGACGGTTGTACACTGCTTCTCATGTCAGAAGATAAAGCAACTCAACAAGCCCTTTCCACGGGCAAGACCTTCCCTTGGCACGAACTTTACTCTCCGAATCTCCAGCCGGCCCTCGACTTCTACACCCAAGCATTGGGCTTTGAGGCTACGTCGATGGACATGGGCGAGATGGGCTCCTATCACATGCTCAGCATGAACGGCAACCCCGTTTGCGGCGTGCTCGGCACGAAAGAGGACCCTCGGCTGACCGACGTCCCGCCCCATTGGGCTGCGTACCTTTCCGTCGATGATGTGGATGCGCGAATCGCGAAGGTCGAGGCGCTCGGCGGCAAAGTGATGGTCCCGGCGATGGACATTCCGACCATTGGTCGGATGGCGCTCATCGTCGACCCGTTCGGTGCGACGCTTTGGCTGTTCAAACCAGCCGCAATGTAGAAGGTTACAGGCTCTTGACCTTATCTACGGGGGCGCTCCGGGTGACCCCTGGATAAGGTCTGTTCTAGCGAATCGAGCTCAGTCGGTAGCAGGTGTACGAGTAATTGTCCTGGATGAGAATGTAGTCTCCGGCAACTTTTACCCATGAGCTTTGGCGGGTTCCGCACACTGTCGAAAGATTTGTGCCCGTGTCGTTCCCGGAGGGGTCGAGAACTTTCCAAGCATTGGACTGCACGTCTTGTGCCAGGATTGCGTGGTCGCCGAGCCACTGACCATATCCGAATTTGGCTCGCGTCCAGGACACTTTCCCCGTAACCGGATCTCCACATGAAAGCGGGCTCGTCGGGGTGTATTGCATCGATTCGACCTGCTCCAACGACTTTCGAGGCGAGAAGGGAACGCCAAGCACGCCCTGTGTCGGTTTGCGGATGTCGTAAAAGAGGAAGAAGGGCAAGGGTGAGCGACGGAGCGGCCTTAGAAGCAGGTAATGCCAAACCGCCTCGTGACTCATGTATATGCTCATGCCTGCCAAGCACACCAGGCCATCTCGCGTATTTCCAGAAAAGAATTGAGCGTCCCCTAAGCGCTTCGGCACCCGGTACTGCCGCGTCACGAAGCCATTGGGGGCGAGTTCGTCAATGCAGGTCTTGCCATGAAGTTTGCTGGCGAGCCTCCACCCATTGAAATTCCAGAAGACTTGCTTCTCGGCAAACTGAACGCTTAGCGGCCGCCCATCTTGTCGACCGGACGTTTGGCGGGGCAAGTCTCCAAAGGAGAGGTAAGCGGGGTCACTTCTCGCTTTGTGGCCTAGCTCGCCGGTCTCAAGGTGGAGGAAGCCCTGGTTCGTCTGCACTCGGCCATCCCAGGGATCGTCCTCGATCTTAAGCTGACCACCGAACCTCTTAGTCCACAGCTTCGTGATCTGAAAGTGAGTCGCGCCCGGACCGCTCGCTAAAGCGAGATGTCCGAGCGCGGCAAGTTTCAAGGCGGTCAGGCAAAGCCCGTGCATCAGTATCGATAGCTGTCGGTCTTGTACGGACCCTCGACGGGCACGCCGATGTACTCGGCCTGATCCGGTCGCAACTTGGTGAGAGTTGCATCTAGCTTCTGCAACTGAAGCCGAGCAACCTTCTCGTCGAGGTGCTTCGGAAGTACGTAGACGCCAGGGGCGTATTCGCCTTTCTTAGTCCACAGCTCGAGTTGGGCGAGAACCTGGTTGGCAAACGAGCTCGACATCACGAACGACGGGTGACCGGTGCCGCAGCCGAGGTTGACCAATCGACCCTTGGCTAGAAGGATGATTCGCTTGCCGTCGGGGAAGATCACGTGATCGACCTGGGGCTTGATCTCGTCCCACTCGTAGCCTTCGACCGACGCGACATCGATCTCGTTGTCGAAGTGGCCGATGTTGCACACGATCGCGTTGTTCTTCATCTTCGCGAGGTGCTCGTGCTTGATGACGTGGTAGTTGCCGGTGCACGTCACGAAGATGTCAGCCTTGTCGGCGGCTTCTTCCATCGTGGTGACGCGGTAGCCTTCCATCGCGGCCTGGAGGGCGCAGATCGGGTCGACTTCGGTGACCCAAACGTTGGCACTGAGGGCGCGAAGCGCCTGAGCAGAGCCCTTGCCTACATCACCGTAACCGGCGACCAGGGCGATCTTGCCCGCGATCATCACGTCGGTAGCTCGCTTGATTCCGTCAACGAGCGACTCTCGGCAACCGTAGAGGTTGTCGAACTTCGACTTGGTGACCGAGTCGTTCACGTTAAACGCGGGGAAGGGAAGTCGGCCCTCCTTCTGCATCATGTAGAGGCGGTGAACTCCGGTGGTCGTCTCTTCACTGACGCCCTCGATGTTCGCCTTGATGCGGCTGTAGAAGGTGAGGTCTTGACCGACTCGCTTTCGAATGGCGGCGTAGAGGACGGTCTCTTCTTCGCTGGTCGGGTTGTTGAGGACGGTCAGGTCGGTCTCGGCTCGGCTGCCGAGGAGGACGAGGAGGGTGGCGTCGCCGCCGTCGTCGAGGATCAGGTTCGGGGTGCCGCCATCGGCCCATTCGAAGATTTTGTGGGTGAAGTCCCAGTACTGCTCGAGGGTTTCGCCCTTGTGCGCGAAGACCGGCGTTCCACCGTCGGCGATGGCCGCGGCGGCGTGGTCTTGGGTGCTGAAGATGTTGCACGAAGCCCATCGAACCTCGGCGCCAAGCGCCTTGAGGGTCTCGATGAGGACGGCGGTTTGGATGGTCATGTGCAGCGAGCCGGCGATGCGGGCGCCCTTGAGGGGCTGGCTGGCCGCGTACTCGTCACGGATTGCCATGAGGCCCGGCATTTCGGTCTCGGCGATACGAATCTCTTTGTGACCCCAGGCGGCAAGGCCGAGGTCGGCGACTGCGAAGTCTTTAGTTGCGGTTTGCATTGCGTTCTATCCTCGTTATCGGCATCAAACGCTAAAAAGCGCCCGTCAGCCGAAGCTCACGAGCGCCGTTGCCAGCGGGGTCGATTCCCCACCGCCGCCAAGCCTGGTCCTTTTACTAGGATCGCAGCGCCCCTTGGCGACTCTTTGATTATGGCAGATTGGCGTTTCGGGCTGCAGGACTTGTGATCGCGATGCCATCGACGCGGGCGAAGCCCGGCCCGCGCCAACCGGACGTCGATGTGATCACCGACTACACGCTTCGCGTTGGCTTGTGTTGCTTTTTCCTGTCTTACCGGACTAATAATCCAAAGGTTTGCAAACAATGACTACCGACGTTGCGATCATTGGCGGCGGACCTTCGGGTTCCACCACCGCGGGCTTTCTCAAGAAGCACAATCCGAACCTGAGCGTGACCGTGTTCGAGCGGGAGGCGTTTCCCCGCGATCACATTGGGGAGAGTCAACTCCCGTTGATCAGCCGGATCCTCGACGAGCTCGGTGTGTGGGACCGGATTGAGGCGGCGGGCTTTCCGATCAAGATCGGGGGCACGTATCGGTGGGGAACCACCGACGACCTTTGGGATTTCGACTTTGTACCGTACGGCAAGTTCGATGATGCCGATCGCCCTGGGACATACGAGGGGCAGCGGCAGCACACCGCCTTTCAAGTGGATCGAGCGATCTACGACAAGATTCTGCTCGACTATGCAAAGGATCTCGGTACCGACGTGCACGAACAGACCTCGGTGCGAGAGATCCGCCGCAACGGCAACACGGTTGAGTGTCTGGTTCTGGATGACGGCACCGAAGTAAAGGCGAAATGGTACATCGATGCCACCGGCCACTCCGGCCTCCTGCGACGCGCGATGGGGGTGGAACTCGAGGAGCCTTCTTCCCTTAAGAACATCGCGTGTTGGGACTACTGGCGCAATGCGGAATGGGCGGTTTCGATTGGGATTGGCGGGACGCGTATCCAGATCCTCTCGCTCGGATACGGCTGGATGTGGTTCATCCCAATCAGCCCGGATCGCACTTCGATCGGCTTCGTTTGTCCGGTGGACTACTACAAGAAATCCGGCAAGACGATGGAGGAGCTGTACAAGCAGGCGATCGCCGAGGAGCCTCGCCTCCAGCGTCTGATCACCAACGCAGCTCGCGAAGACCAGTTCGCGACGACCAAAGACTGGTCGTTCATCGCCAAAGACATGGCGGGACCGAATTGGATGCTGGTCGGCGAGTCAGCCGGCTTTGCCGACCCGATTCTCTCGGCCGGCTTGACGCTTGCGCATGCGGGAGGTCGAGAGGCAGCGTTCCTTATCCTCGAGGCGGAGCGCGGCGGGAACGTGCCTTGGATGCTGCAGAACTACCACCGTCGGAACGATCGGCGGATTCGGCAGCACATCCGGTTTGCCGACTATTGGTATCGAGCCAACGCGAACTTCACTGACCTCAAAGAGTTTACGAGTGAAATTGCCCGCGATGCCGGTTTGGACCTGAGCGGAGACGAGGCGTTTCAATGGCTGGGCACGGGCGGGTTTATCGAGGAGGATATGGACGTCGCGGGCCTCTCCCTCATTCGCCTGGATCTTCTTCACACGCTGTCCGGAAAGCTCTCGGAGAAGCCGGCGACGAGCAATCTGGATGGCTTTAGCTTCTTCCTTCCTCGGTTTAACACGGCGGAAAGAGTCACGGTGGCTCGATTCGAAAACGGTGGCGTCAGGCCAATGGTTGCCCTTCGGCGGGATGGGAAAGTCCTGCCTCTCTACGGCCCTTTCGGCCGCCTGGTCGATGCCCTCGATCACTCTTCTCGCCTCGATGTGGCCATGCCTTACATGATCGCGAAGCTCGCCGAAGAGGGAATCAAGGTCGACCAGAACATGCGCGATCGCTTCATGGAGTGCTTGGAGGCGATGGTGCGAGACGGCTGGCTGAAGGCGGTGCGCTCAGAAGACATCCCGGCGGTAAGTCACGAATACGGGATGGAGACGCCTGCGGTGCACGAGCACACCCCCGATCGCGGAGACGCGGCGTAGAGCACGACGAGCCGCCTTGCCCGCGACTGAGCCGCAAATTGTCTTACGTTCTGTAGTACATTGTAGTATCATTGAGTTGTGGCTGTATCCCGTTCCACTAGTATTCGCCTCCCGGTCGATGTTGTTGATCAAGTAAAGGCTGCAGGAAACGACTCGATGACTATATTCATGGTTCAGGCATGCCGCGAGAAGTTATTGCGTGATGCTCAGGAAAGTCTGCTTTGCCTGGCCGGAGACGATGAGGCAAACGACATCTCTGACTTCGGCGACGGCCAAACTGGCGTGGTCCCGGATTGAATGTCGATCAGGGCATGCTGTTTGACCACGATTTTGGTCCACGAAGTGACCATCGCCAGGAGGGCAAGCGACCGGCTCTAGTGGTTCAAACCGATGTGTTGAATCACGTGGACGGCTATCCAAATGTGATCGTCGTGCCGCTCACCACAAAGCAAAAGGGGGCCGCCTCCTATGTACAGATCGCGCCTTCAGATCGAAACGGGCTTACGAGCCAAAGTTGGGCGATTACCAATCAGATATTTACGATCCACAAGGATCACCTAAAGAACTCCATTGGAAGGATATCCAGAACCGAGTTATATGCGGTGAAGCAGGCGCTAAAACTCGTCCTCGATATCGCCTGAATCGAGCTATCGGGGTTCGCCAGCGTCGATGCCATCGCCGACTACACGCCTCGCGTTACAGATATAATAGGGGTGCCTCGAAAAATTCGATCCCTTGGTATGGGAGGAGAAACACTATGTCAGCACCAGCAATCGCGCCTCAGCGTTACGAGGAAACCTATCTTTATAAACTCCGCCACTCCGCCGCCCACTTGATGGCGCAGGCACTCACGGAGCTTTACCCCGGCATCAAGCTCGCAATCGGGCCACCGATTGAGAACGGCTTCTACTACGACGTCGACGTCGATAACGCGATCCGCGAAGAGGATCTGCCGAAGATCGAAGCGAAGATGAAGGAGCTGGCGAAGCTCGATCAGCGCATCATCTGCATCACCGCCGACTCGCGCGAAGCCGCCCGCAAGACCATCCTCGAAGAGGCCACCCTGGGTCAGGGCGAAGAGGTTGCGCTGTACAAGCTGCAGCTTCTTGAAGCCGTTCCCGAGGGTGACGCGGTCACGTTTTACGATCAGCAGCGAACCGACCGGGAAGGGACCTTCCACCGGTTCATCGACCTCTGCCGGGGACCTCACGTGGAGTCCACCAAGGAGATCAAGAACTTCAAGCTGATGTCCATCGCGGGCGCCTATTGGCGCGGCGATGTGAAGAACAAGCAGCTCACGAGGATCTACGGAACCGCGTTTGAGACGAAGGAAGACCTTGAGGCCTACCTCCATAACTTGGAAGAGGCGAAGAAGCGCGACCACCGAGTCTTGGGCAAGGAACTTGGTCTATTCATGTTCTCCGCGAGAGTCGGCACCGGCTTGCCTTTGTGGCTGCCGAAGGGCGCGATCCTGCGTGAAACGATGACGGCGTTCCTTCGAGAAGAGCAGATGAAGCGCGGATACGACCCCGTCGTGACACCCCATATCGCGAACATTAAGCTGTTCGAGAAATCGGGCCACATCATCACGTTCAGAGAGAAGTTGTTCCCGTTCATGGTGGACGAGGAGAAGGAAACTTACATCCTTAAGCCGATGAACTGCCCGTTCCACATCGAGATCTACCAGTCTCAGATGCGGAGTTACCGCGACCTTCCGGTTCGGTATGCCGAGTTCGGAACGGTCCACCGTTACGAGCAGAGCGGCGAAGTCACCGGCATCCTGCGAGCTCGTGGGTTTACTCAGGACGACGCGCACTTGTTCGTTCGACCCGACCAGCTCCTAGAGGAGTTTATTGGGGTCGTCGAGCTGATGAAAGTTGTGCTCGACAAGCTTGGGCTCAAAGACTATCGGGCCCGCGTGGGAACGAAGGATCCGAAGTCGGACAAGTACATCGGCCACGACGACAACTGGATCGCGGCAACCGACGCGATCACTCAGGCTTGCGACAAGATGGGCCTCGAGTACTTCGTGTCGCCTGGCGATGCCGCGTTCTACGGTCCGAAGCTCGACTTGATCATCAAGGACGCGCTCGGCCGAGATTGGCAGATGGGAACCGTGCAGGTGGACTACAACCTGCCCGAGCGGTTTGAGCTGGAGTACATCGGCGAGGACAGTAAGCCCCACCGCCCGATCATGATTCACCGCGCGCCGTTCGGCTCGCTGGAGCGCATGATTGGCCTGCTCACCGAGCAGTACGCGGGTGCCTTCCCGCTCTGGCTTTCGCCGGTTCAGATCGCGGTGCTGCCAATCGCTGATCGCCACTTCGACAAAGCTCACGAACTGATGATTCGCCTTCGGGACGAATACAAGTTCAGGGTGCAAGTCGACGATCGTCGAGAGACCCTTGGCAAGAAGATCCGCGAAGCACAGCTTCAGAAGACGCCGTACATGTTGATCTTGGGCGACCGAGATTTGGAAGAGGGAACGGTTGGCGTGCGAAATCGCGAAGAGGGAGACCTCGGGGCGATGTCGTTTGACGCGTTTGTGGAGAAAATCAAAGCGGAGCTTTGAATTGAAGCCTCCCCTTGCAGCGATGTTTGTGCGCTGGAGGGGGAGGGCAGGGTGGGGGTCGACGCCTTTCGAGTGTCGCAAACTAACCAAGCAATAGTTCGGAGCTTGAGAGTCTGTCAAACCCCCCACCCTGCCCTCCCCCTCCGACGCACAAACATCATCGCAAGGGGAGGCTACTTTCCTACGGCTTGAACGTATCCGCGCCGGGCCCACCATCTGGGTTGGCCAGACTTACGGGGCCCTTCTTGCCTTTCTTGGCGGCATCCTCCGCCATGACCTTGCCGATGCCTTCCTTGTGAAGGCGCTCGATATTGGCCTTGTCTTGCGCGGTCCCCTCCTCCCCACCGGAGGACGAACAGCCCACCGCAACGAGTGCGGTGGCGGTAAGTACGAGTGCTCCGATGAGTGTTCTCATTGGGTCGGCATGAAGTGGGACATGCACTGGACGCTGGCATCCGATGGGCAAGGGACCAACTTGTAAAGGTTGTTCAATGCCATCGCCTTTGTGCTTCCGTCCGCGAATGCGATCACTGCAAGGCCTTCCTTCACCTTGTTTGCATAGGCTGCAGGGATCGACGCGCTTCCGCCGCCGCCCGCCTCTCGCCAACCGTTGCAGTTCTGCGGACCGCCCCATCTTGGCGTGGCGCCCCCGATCGAACGGCTACCTGGGTTATAGGTCTCTCGACCCGCAACGCAGACGCCAAGTTCGATACCCGCACCGAAGGTTGCGAAGTCCCCAAAAGGCTCGCCCGCACTAAACGTCATTGCTGAGTCTGCGGGGGCAGGAAGCGCTGACTGTGAAAGGCTCGGGATGTTGATTGTGTTGCCTGCGCCGTACAGAGTCCACCAGCCACCCCATGCACCAATCGAAGCATCTTCCTGAGCCCAGCCCATGAATCCGTCCATTCGGGCGCCAACTACGTTGAGGGCTCGGCTGATCGGATAATTAGAAACCGTGTAGTACGGGATCTTCTTCATCGCTGCGCGAGGGATGACGCCGAAGGACCAGATGTAGTTCCAAGCTGCGTTATCAACGGGATTAGGCTTACCGGCCGGCGTCACGAAGATCTGATAGCTCTTTACGTAGGGGTAAATGCTGAGGGTGTGGACGGAGTCAACGTCGCCACCATAGGTTCGAGCAAGACAAAAAACATCATCGTTGTCGCCCGCATACATAAAGTGGGCTAGCGTGAATTGCTTAATATGGGCAATCTCAACCGTCTTCTTGGCGGCCAGCTTGGCCTGGGCGAAGACGGGGAATAGAATTGCGGCAAGGATCGCGATAATCGCGATGACGACTAAGAGCTCAATGAGCGTGAAGGCTTTAGTTTTCATGAGTGCACCTCTAGAACGGCGACATTGCTTGTACTACCGGGGCTACCCTCCCATTAAATCCCAACTCGTTTAAGTAAGGATAATTTGGGCTAGATTTTCTCTGATTATGTCCAACCGGGGACTTCCGGCCTACTCGCTCCGAAGGGCGGCAACCGGATCCTTTCGTGCGGCGTGCATCGCGGGGATCAGGCCGAAGATAGCTCCGACGCCAATGCTTACTCCGAAAGCAAGCGCAATCACTCCCAGCGTGATGAGCGGTTTGATGGGTGTCCAGGTTCGAAGGCCCTCGCAGATGAAGTAACTGAGCACGAGTCCCACGAGGCCTCCGGCGAGCGATAGAGTGACTGCTTCGGCGAGAAACTGCTGGAACATGTCGTTCCTCGTAGCGCCGACTGTCTTCCTCACTCCGATCTCCTTGGCGCGCTCGTTCACCGACATGAGCATCACCGCCATGATGCCGACTCCGCCCACGAAAAGAGCGATGGAAGTGAGGCCGGTGAGCAGCCAGGTGAGGATGCTCATGAGCTTAAACACGAGGCCGAGAAGGTCTTCTTGGGTAAGCACCTGGTACTGCTGGTGCTCGAGGCGCTTGCCGAGGGTTGCGTCGAGCTGCTTGATGAGCCGCTTCGGCTCGGCGCCCGGCTCCGTCTGGATCATGATTCGGTCGGTCTGCAGATCGGGCTGGAACTCTTGTAGTCGGTGGTAGGGAAGGTAGATGAGATTCTGCAGCCCGCCCATCGAGAAGAGGCTCTGCTCGGATTTCTTGTCTTGGGTGACGCCCACGACTTCGTAGTCGCGTTTGTTGACGTGGATCTTCCTGCCGATCGCTTCGGCGTCGCCGAACAGGGTCTTGCGGGCGACCGAGCCGATAACGCACACGTCCGCCTTGTCCTCGTCCGCGCCGAAGATTCGTCCTTTCTCTAGCGCCATCGGGTGCATTTGAAACCACTTCGGGGTGGTGGCGACAAGCATCGAGTTGGCCGTCTTCTTGTGGTAAACCGCCCCTCCGCCGACGAACGACCACGGCGTCGCCTGGACCACTCCCGGGATTTTGCTCACCGATTGGGCGTCTTCTTCCTTCAGGAAACTTCCCCCGCCGAGGTTGGGGTTGAAGGTGCCTTCCTCGATCCGGCCGGGGATGACAACGAGGATATTGACCCCGATGTCCTTGACCTGGCCGGTGACATCTGCCTGCACGCCTTTAGCGATGCTCACCAGAAGGATGATCGCCATCGAGCCGACCATGATGCCGACCGCGCTGAGGCTTGCCCGCTGCCAAGACTCCCGCAAGCTGGTCAGGGCAGATTGGATGTTAGAGAAGAGTGCGGGCACCGAATGGTTCTACGTTCGGCGAAGCCTTTGGGACGGCGCGCAGTTCTTCGCGCTCTTTCTGAACTAACCAGTTAGTGCTCCCAGCCTCGGTATACCGAGGTGCCAAGAGCTTGGCGTGATCAAGGGCGCGAAGAGCTTCGCGCAGTCCCAAGGTAATCAGTCGATTTTGTTCAACCGACGGACTGCCATACTTGCCCAAATGATTGGCCTGCCTATCCTCCTCGCCGCCCCGCACCCATTTCGACTGAGCGATATGGACCGCTTGGTGAGCATTGTCGACCCTCAGATTTCGCCGGACGGGTCGAGGATTGTGATCTCGGTGGGGAAGGAAGATGTGCCGAATAACCGCGTGAACCGAGCGCTGTGGCTCGTCGATGTCAAGACGGGCGCGAAACGAATGATCACCCACGATCGGCGGGGAGTGGGACACGCCCGGTGGTCGCCGGATGGGTCGACTCTCGGGTTTGTTGCGGCGGATGCGGGCAGCCATCTGCAGATCTATATGATGCCGATGAGCGGGGGAGAGGCGGAGAAGATCACCGACTCTGCCCAGAGTATTCAGCAGTTCGCCTGGAGCCCGGATGGAAAGCGCATTGCCTACGTCGCCCAGGATCCGGATGTGGAGAAGAAAGGCGAGGATAAGTTCTTGAACGGGTTTGAGGTGCATGAGAACGACTTCCTGGCCACCGAGGCGCCGAAGAAATCCCATGTCTGGATGATGAATGCAGACGGGACCACCCCGAAGCGACTTACCTCGGGCGATTGGACGCTGCCGGTGAGCTTCCCGCCGGGGCCGCCCTCAAGTCCGCTGTCCTGGTCGGCAGATGGCAAAACGCTGGCGATCGTGCGATCGGAGACGCCCTATGCTCCGGAAGTTCGGCAGACAGTGCAATTGCTTGACGTCGATTCGGCGACCATGAAGCCGTTCACCAAGTCGACCAAGTTCGAGGGTTACCCCACGTTCTCGCCCGACGGAAAGAACATCTGCTACTGGTTTCCCCGAGACGGAGATCCTTATAAGTACGGCACCGTGGTCGTCCAGCCGGTTGCGGGCGGACAGGCTCTGGACGCAGCGCGCGAGTTTGATCGGATGCCGTATCGAAGTATCTGGCTCGATTCCAACACGCTCTTGATGGGTGGTAACGACACCGAGCGGGTTGGGCTTTGGATGAAGCCGTTGGATGGAAAAGGCGTGCGCCTCGACACCGGTTCAGTCTGCCCGAACAACAGCTATTGGGTGGACATGACGGCGGGGCCGAACCGGTCGATCGCCTTTGTCGGCAGCGAGGCGACCCATCCTTCGGAGCTGTACTACATGCCCAGTCCTGAAGCGAAACCCTTGAGGCTGACCGATTTCAACGACATGCCCGACGTGCAGATGGGCGAGGTTCGGAAGGTCGAGTGGAAGTCGGGCAACTTCAATATCAACGGCACTATCACCCTCCCACCCGGGTTCGATGCAAGCAAGAAGTATCCCGTGCTGCTGTACATCCACGGTGGACCGAACTCGGCGACCCTGTTCCGATTCTCACCCCAGATCCAGGCTTTTGCCAGTCATGGCTACGTATTGTTCGAGCCCAATTACCGAGGTAGCGACCATCTTGGGAACGACTTCTACGCCTCCATCTACAACGATGCAGGCACCGGTCCCGGCCGGGATGTGATGGCTGGATTGGCAGAGGTGAAGAAGCTTCCGTTCGTGGATGGCTCGAAAGTCGGAATTTCAGGGTGGTCCTATGGTGGGTTCCTAACCACCTGGCTGATGGGACACTACGATGGCTGGCTGGCCGCCGTCTCGGGCGCGCCGGTCACCGATCTCATCGATCAGTACACGCTGTCGGACGGCAACGTGGGTTGGGGTTACACGATGAAGGGCTCGCCGTTCGTCGATGCCCAGAAGCATTGGGCAGAGGAGTCGCCGATCACCGCCGCGCCTCACTTCAAGACGCCGACCTTGGTGATGTGCGATACGGGCGACTACCGGGTGCCGATTTCTCAATCGTACAAGTTGTATCGCGCGTTGCAAGACAACCATGTGACGTCGAAGTTTGTTGCCTATCCGGCGGTTGGGCACTTCGTCGGCGACTTGGCGCGGCGGAAGGATGTGTTCCGTCGATGGATGGAGTGGATCGATTCGTATATGGGCGGTAAGGCTCCAGAGTAAGAAGGTCGCTATGGTCCCGCAAATTTGTGAGACTGTTTAGGTTTGAAGGTCCGAGAACTCACCAAGAAGGTTGAAGACGAGGGCTGGGTTAACACTCGAACCAAGGGGAGCCATCGACAGTTCTTCAACTCCACCAACCTGGAGTTGTGATCACGATTTCAGGGAATCTGTTCGATGACGCCACCAAGGGTGTTGAGAACGACGTTCTAAAGAAGGCAGGGTTGAAATGAGCAAGTACGCCGTTGTGTTTGAAAAGGGACCAACAAGCTGGGGAGCTACAGTTCCCGATTTGCCTGGTTGCGTCGCGGTTGGCAAGACTCGCGAAGAGGTTGACCAACTCATAAGAGAGGCCATCCCCTTTCACATCGAAGGGCTGCTCGAAGCAGGCGCCCCCATTCCTGAACCGACCACCGAGATCGTGTGGGTTGACGTCGCCTGAGGAGCATCGGCGCGGACGAAAGCGCTCCTATACTGAGCTACAACCCACGTATCCTACGGTGCCATCGCGAGCATCGCCTTCGAGTCCACGATGCTGTGACCGTGCTCGATGAAGTACTCGAATTCCTGCGGGAAGACCCGCAGAGCGGCGGCTACCGGCCATGCGGCGGCGTCGCCAAGGCCGCAAAACGAGCGACCGTCGATCTGCGAGCAGACCTGCTTGAGCAACTCGATATCGCCGGCACGACCGCCACCCGAGCGGATGCGCTCCATGATCTGCAACAACCAGCGCGTGCCTTCCCGGCAAGGGGTGCACTTGCCGCAACTCTCGTTCGCGTAGAAGAGGGCGGTGCGCCAGATGAAGGTGACGATGCAGGTGTGCTCGTTGAGGAACATGCATCCTCCGGATCCCACCATCGACTTCACATCGGCCATTTCCTCGTAGCCGAGGACGGCGCGGCCAACCATTTCGGCATCGATCATCGGAACTGAGCTACCGCCGGGAACGCAGGCTTTGAGCTTGCCGCCCTTCATGCCACCCGCGAGGTCAAGCAGCTCATTGAGGGTGGTGCCGAACTCGATTTCGTAGTTGCCCGGCATGTTCACGTGACCGCTCACGCTGAAGACCTTTGTTCCGCGCGAGTTCTTGGTGCCGGCGCCAATCGACGCGTACCAAGCGCCGCCGTTCTTCACGATGAAGGGCGCGCAGCAGTAGGTCTCAACATTGTTGATCAGCGTCGGTCGCTCGAACAGGCCGCTGACGGTGGGAAGCGGAGCGTGGGGGAACTTCAGTCGGGGCATCCCGCGCTCACCCATAAGCGACGACATCAGGGCAGACTCTTCGCCACACTCGTAGGACCCCGCGCCCATGTGGATATGCAAATCGTAGTTGAATCCGGTTCCCAGGATGTTTTGGCCCAGCAGGTTGTTCGCGTAGGCCTCATCGATTGCCTTTCGCAGCGCTCTCGCGCAATCCACAAACTCGCCCCGAATGTAGATGTAGCCAATCTCGGATTGGGTTGCGAACCCGGCGAGTGTCATTCCCTCCACAAGGAGAAAGGGAGTTTGCTCCATGAGCTGCTTGTCTTTAAAAGTGCCCGGCTCGCCCTCGTCCGCGTTGCACAGGACGTAATGGGAAGTCTTCTTCTCTTTGGGCAGGCCGTTCCACTTGATCCAGGTGGGGAATCCTGCTCCGCCGCGACCTCGCAGGCCGGAGGCTTTGATTTCGTCGATGACGGCCTGGCGCTCTCCGCCCAGCGCCTTCTTGAGCGCCTCGTAGCCCCCCGTTTTCTGGTAGCCCGCGAGGGTCTGATATTGGGGGTCGTGAGCGTGTTCGAAGAGGAGTTTGTACTCAGCCATCTCTGGCTTACATTCTACTCTGGTGAAGGATTTGGTTTGGGTTGTCGACAGGCGCGCCGATGCAATCGTTGGCTACACGCCTTCGACGGGACTAGCCGGCGCCGGTGGAGTCGGCCCGGACTTCAGATGGCGTCACGTTTGGCAACTGGGCGGCTGCCTTGTTCTCGTCGGCCATAAGTTGGACCTTGACGATCTCGTCGGCGAGCTTCACGACCGTCGATTCTGGGGTTTTCCGAAGGGTGTCGATGAGCTTGTCGAAGGCGGCCTCATCGACCGGACCGATGTATTCGTCGGCAACCTGGAGGACGGGCGCGCGGTCGCAGGCGTCGAGGCACTCGACTTCTTCCAACGTGAACATGCCGTCTTCGGTGGTCTCACCATGGCCGATGCCAAGCTTGGCCTTGATGTGATCGCGCAGTCGGTAGGCACCGCACAGATGGCAAGTGAGGCAGGTACAAATCTCGATCTTGTGCTTGCCCGGCTTGTGGGCCACGTTGTACATCGTGTAGAACGTCGCGACGCCCTCGATCTCGGCATACGAGCGGTTCAACCTAAAGGCTACTTCGGCAAGCGCTTCGCCAGAAAGGTAGCCGTCGTACTCGCGCTGAGCAAGCCAGAGTGCGGGAAGAATGCACGCTCGCAGGTTCGGATAATGAGTTTTGAGCGATTCGAGCTCAGCGATTGCCTTCTCAGAGAACCGAAGAGTGAGATCTTCGGGGCGCGGCTTGTAGGGTCGCTCGTTCGGGCTGCCGATCTGGAGGAGTTCGCTCATTGGAATTTAGTGGGTCAGGATACCTTTAGCGGTCGATCTCACCAAGCACGATGTCGATGGAGCCGATGATCGCGATGACGTCGGCGAGCAGTCGGCCCACGGCCAAAACCTCTAGCGCCTTGAGGTTCATCAGCGAACTCGGTCGCTCGTGCCATCGGTAGGGTCTGTTGCTTCCGTCGCTGATCACGTAGAAGCCAAGCTCGCCTTTGGAGCCTTCCACAGCCGCGTAGGCTTCGCCGACCGGCGGTCGGTAGCCCTCGGTATACAGCTTAAAGTGGTGGATGAGCGACTCCATCGAGGTATCGAGCTCGGAGCGCGGCGGCGGAACAACCTTGCGGTCACTCGCGTTCCACGGACCCTCGGGGAGGCCGTCAATCGCCTGCTGGAGAATCTTGCAGCTCTCCTTCATCTCCGCGATGCGGACGAGGAAGCGGTCGTAGACGTCGCCCGTCTTGCCGACGGGGATCGCGAAGTTGAACTCCTCATAAGAGGAATAGGGAGCCGCCTTGCGGAGGTCGAACGGGATGCCGCTGCCTCGCATGATCGGGCCGCTGCAACCAAGGCTGAGGGCTTGTTCGCCGCTCAGGATGCCCACGTCGAATGTGCGCTCTTTCCAAATCGGGTTCTCGACCAGCAGGTTCTCGACAACGGTCAACTCACCCGTGAACTCCGCGAGGAACTTTCGCAGCTTGGCTTCGAAGCCGTCGGGGATGTCGCCGCGAAGTCCGCCGGGAACGATCCAACTGGGCATCATGCGTACGCCGGAGAACATCTCGAACATGTCGAGGACATATTCGCGCTGCTGCATGATGTAGAAGAACGGGGTCATCGCCCCCAGGTCCAGGCCGTGGGTGCCGAGCCAAACGCAGTGGCTGGCGAGGCGGCTGAGCTCCGCGAGGATCACGCGGAGGTAGTTGCCTCGACGCGGGACTTCAATGCCCAGGAGTTTTTCGACCGCGAGCGCGTGGGCAAGGTTGTTGCCGTTCGCGTTTAGGTAGTCCATGCGGTCGGTCATGACCACGCATTTGTGATACTGCTGGTACTCGGCCTCTTTCTCCATGCCGGTGTGGAGGTAGCCGATGACGCACTTGGCCTGCACGATGACCTCGCCCTCGAGCTCGCAGATAACGCGAAGAACGCCGTGGGTCGATGGGTGCTGGGGCCCCATATTGACGACCATCGTGTTCTCGCCGGTCTTCTGGAAGACCGTCTCGGTGGACGGCATGAAAGTCGTGGGTTGGCTCATGGCGCGGTTAAGCCAAAGAATACCCTTCTGTGTTCAGGGAGCAGGGCGCAGGGTCGGAAGCACGGCAGATTCTCGTCAACCGCCTTCCAACCCGAACGCCATACGAACTAGCCGCTAGCCGACTGGGCTCCTACCTTCTTAAACTTCATGGCGGGGGGGCTATTCCAAGCTATGGTGGCTTTGGGGCCGTCGCCTGTTTTGTAAACGATGACCGAGTAGCCAACGCTTGCCTTGATCTCGCTCTTGCCGGAGGGCCTGCCATCGAGGATGACTTGGTATGTGCCGGGATCGACTGATTTAAACTTTGTCGTCCCCGTGCCCGACGCAGTGCCCATATCAACGGTCTTTCCTTTATCCGACCTGATTTCCACGTAGATGGGAGAGTCGACTTGATACGAAGTGACGCAAGCCGCCCCTTGGGGGGATTCGATTACGCGCTCTTCGCCATCGATGCGACCTACGGTAAGAGCTGTCTCGGTTCCCGTGACCACAAACGTGGTAGTCATCCCGTCGGGGAGGTCCACTTCTTCGGTCTTGAGCGGTGAATGGTCGGCCCTTTCGATTTTGAGCGTGCGCTTACCTGGCTTCTCTTTTTGGAAGTAGATGGTCTCACCTGGTGCGAGCTTGTCTCCAAACCGGTTTGGGACCAATTCGACAGAGATAGGGAAGTTAGTAGCGTTAAACGCCCGAACATGGCTACCCTCGTGCCGCGGTTTATAAGTCGATACAACCGGGCCGCCGCAACCTACGAGAAGGATGCAAGAAGCCAGGATCAGTAAATGTATGGTCTTCATAATTGAAAAAGAACCGGCGACGGTACGTCGCTCGGTTCGTCAAATAATGCCGAAGTTTTCGACGAGTTAAGGGTTTGTTTCTGGCACGCTTGGCGAACCCTTGGGTTTGCCGTCCATCTTGTCATCGATCGCTTTGCGCTCGGCGGCGGTTGGCTGATTAGTTGGCGCGACAGTCGTGCCAGAACCACAGCCACAAACGCCAACTGCTAGCAAGGCAAGACAAATATAACTGAAAAGTTGTTTGTTCATATGCAATAAGGGTTGGCCCCATGCTCTTTGCGAGTTGGGGCCAATCGATGGATCGAGTTACTTGGTTCGGTCCGGTCGGAAGAAGCAGATGTACGAGAGGTTGCCTCCGACTAGGTCGGGGGTGTTGCCGTTGATACAGGTCTGGTAGAACCAGTTACTGCCGATTGGACTCTTAGTGCTGTCAACCAAAACGTACGGATCAGTGAAAGGATCGGCGCCTGGGTTCGGACCGCTAGGATCGTCAATCACTGTACCGACCTTCTGATACTTCGCCGACGTATCGGCGCGAGCCATCACATCGCCCTTAGTATAGAGCCACATGTTATTGCTCGGGTCGTAGTTGCCAAAGCCGAAGAATCGCGACTGACTACGGTTAACCGGTCGGTCCGACTGAGGGGGGCCGCTCGGATTGAACTGGCAGGGGAGATCGAGAGGTGAGTCGCAGTAGAGACTCGGATTGGCGGATCCACGACCCTTAAGGGAGGTAGTGCCGGTGCCCGGCCAGAAGGTTACGACGACGGAGGGCTGCTCAATCGACGTTGCTGACAGGGTATGGAGCAAGCCGTTAAAGCTCAGGCCGACCCTAGCGGGAGCGATGGCGGGATCATAAGTATCACCACCAATGGCGACGTTGTTTTGCCCTGGCATCTCGTACATCCCCAGGCTCTTGACATAGGGCTGAATCGAGTTCGCCCACATGCACTTAACCTGTTCGTTAATGTCGGTGGCGTTCCATCCGCCAGCGGTAATAGTGCCGGTGGGGACCGGGTGAACAGTAGCATAGCGCCACGTGCCACTTGCCCGGCGGGAGAAGGCCATCGGGAAGACGTCGTCGGAGTCGGTTGTGTAGATCGCAGCGGCGGTGGCCATCTGCTTCACGTTGCTGAGGGCAACCGTCTTCTTGGCGGCAACCTTAGCTTGGGCAAAAACGGGGAAAAGGATAGCGGCGAGAATTGCAATGATTGCAATCACGACAAGCAGCTCAATGAGCGTAAAGGCTTTGTATAATTTCATGTAGGCAGTGGCCTCAAACAGACTTGGACGCGGCGAAATGTTGCGAGTCCGGAGGCGTCTCCGAGCCGAGTCCATCGCAATTGTCACAGCAAGAAACAAATTAAAAGAGAGCGCCTATGCCAGCGCAACACATACATATTATGCAAAGAAAATACCAAACAGCAAGGTCAGTGCAAAAAAAAGAGTATTTCTTGCGAGAAATGAGGGGCACGCAAGCATATTTTTCCAGCCCGGGGCGAGCTAAGACTCGGCGTCAGGCACAAAAAAAACCGCCGGAGAATTCTCCGGCGGCTTTCTGAAGTAATTGGGGCCTACTTCTTGCCCAGCTTGGATCCTGCACTGGCGTCCGCCCCGGCACCGGCGTTTGTCACGCCGACCTGGCTCGCGTCCATGCCATGGGTCTGAGGAGCATTACCACCTGCGGTAGTGCCTCCCTTAGACACCGACGGCCGAGGCTTTCCAGCGACAGCGGGAGTGCCGTCCTCTGGGCCTGAGCAGCCGATCGCCACTAACAAGGCGATACTTGCAATTGCAAGCGAACGCACTAGTTGGTGTCCCACATATACTTGGAAGCGTCGTTGATCGCGACTGAACCATGATCGGTGGTCGGCGAGTAGTTGGTACCGGAAGCAAGGTAGCCAACCTTCGACTTCGTTGCGTGTCCGTCCATCCAGAGAGTCGGAACCGAATCAGCGACTCGGTGAGCCACGCCGCCGGTTTCTGCACCAGCAGTCTTGTTGGCGGCGAGAACGCCAGATCCCCAACCGTTAACGCCCCAGTTGTCAGCACACCACTGAGGAATGGTGTAGCAGTCGGGAGTCTCAACGGTGGTGTTGAGGAGAGGGCTGTCGGTTGTGTACGGAGTGAAGTCGAAGCCCCAGAAGTAACCGTCGCCATCGCCTCGCGAACCGCGATTGACCAGCATAACCGTGTTGGCAGGCTGTGCAGCTGCAGTCATCGAGATAGCTCGCATCTTCGCTGGGCTGCCCTCGTAGGGGGAGAGCCAAACGTAGTTGAATGCATAGCCAGGATAGCTGGTGAGCGTCAGGACTCGCGAGTTCCACGAGGTCGTGGTCGAAGGACCAACCGGGTCCTGAAGCAGGTCGCCCGTCTTTACGTAGGGGTTCAACATGTAAGCCCAGGTAGAGAACGAGAGGCCGGCGCCGAAGGTGAGCGGGTCGCTACCCGTGTTCCAGTTGGTGGCTCTGACGCACACGTCGTCATAGTCGCCTGCATACATGAGGACGGCAAGGCCCTCCTGCTTGTCGTTGCTCAAGCTAGCAGCCGTTTTAGCAGCAGCCTTGGCCTGGGCGAAGACGGGGAATAGAATTGCAGCAAGAATCGCGATAATGGCGATGACAACGAGCAGCTCAATAAGCGTAAAAGCGCGTTTCACAATAAATACCTCCTTGGTATTCAACAAATTAGATCAACTCCCACACGCTCGACGGTGCAAAACACCTCCGATAATGTAGTAGCGACATTTACTATACAGCAGTAACTGCGAAGTGAAAAGCCGCTTTGCAGAGATTCCGCATTTAGAGGCAAGGATTAACCTGCAAAGATGTTGGCTTACGCCTCTTCGGGCTACCATCCGGCCTTATTCTTGTGAGAAAAGAATTATTCCTGCAGAAAGAGAGGGAATGCGGCTTGAAGCGGACTCGGTTAGCGTCCGCTAATCTCTTCCGATCCGGTCTTCCCTTCAAAGCTCTCGCCTGCGTGCGGCATGCTGATATCTTCGACCGCGGGGCCACGGTCGCCGTGATCAAAGAGCACGTCCTCGCCCCCGAGTGGATACTCTTTTCGAAGCGGATAGCCGATCCAATCGTCCGGCAGGAGGAAACGCTCTTTCTGCTCGTTGCCCTCGAAAATCACGCCAAAAAGATCGTTGATCTCTCGCTCAGGATATTCGGCACCTTGGTAAACCGGTATCGCCGAAGGAATAGAGTCGCCGTCACTAACGCCAACCTTCACAAAGATTCGGGAGTTATGTTTGAGACTGAAAAGGTTGTACACCACTTCGAACCTCTCGGCAAGGTCGCGCTCGTGTTGCCACGTGCTGTAGTCCACGCCAACGCATTCGGCGAAATACTTGTACTCGAGTTCCGAATCGTCTCTAAGAAAGGTAAGGATCTCAACAATGCGCTGGCGGTCTACGCAGATGTAAGTCTCGCCCCGAAACTCCTTAATCTTCGAGATTGCGTCCGGGAAAGCCTCCTGCAGACGCACGACCTCAAGTCGCTGGTTTTCCACCATCGGATAAGCCACTAGCTTGCGCTCCCGACGAGGGCAGGTAGTTCTTCGTTCACGGGTTCCGCCTCTCGTCCGGTTAGGCCCAGCTTCTCCGGTGCTAGCGAAGTCGTCTCATCCCAGTCGACGGCCCCGACTCGAATTGCGTAGACGTAGCCGATGATCCAGGTAGCCATGTAGGTGAGGAACTCGATAAAGCTGTAGATCATGAAGGACCGATCGGATCCTTTGAAAACAGTCATCCAGCTCCACAGGAAGACGACCTCGATATCGAAGAGGATAAAGACAATCGCGACTAAGTAGAACTTGATCGGGAACCGCTCCCGCGCATCTCCCGATGGCGCCACGCCGCACTCGTACGGTGAGGCTTTGTAGGGGGTGACTTTCTTTGGTCCGAGAACCCAACTAAGCGTCACCATCGCTCCGCAGATCACTGCCGAGAGACCAATCAGCACCAGAATGCCCAGATAGGCCGATTCCATGGCGAAAAGAATACCATTCTCGTTCTGGGTTCTGGGTTCTGGGTTCTGGTTCTGGGACCTCATCATCCAAGGCGTCAGTCATCCTGAGCTTGCGAGGGACCTCTGCCGCCGCCGCCAAAGATCATCGTTGGTCCGACGAAGCGCATGTATGGGTCGCCAGCTACAGGTTTTCGACCGGACCCCGACCAGTTTCTCGGCGAGGGCAGGGTCCCTCGCAGGCTCGGGATGACTGACGCCTTGGACGATGAGGTCCCCGAACCCAGAACCCAGGAAAGGTATCTTCAGTGAAATGACGTTTCCCGAGCTTGTTCAGCCTTTGCTCGAGCGCAAGGACCTTTCGGTTGAACATGCAAGGGCGCTGATGCTTTATCTCACCAGTGGCGATGCCACTGAAGCTCAGGTGGGCGGCGTGCTCTTTGGTCTGCGGATGAAGGGATGCACGACCAGCGAGCTTGCTGCGTTCGCCACCGTTCTAAGGGAACGGGCGTCGGTCGTAAAGCACGACTTCCACGACCTCGTTGACACCTGCGGCACCGGCGGGGGAATTCCGTCGTTCAATATCTCGACCGCCGCCGCGATCGTGGCCGCCTCCGCAGGAGTGCGGATTGCCAAACACGGAAATCGGGCAGTAACCAGCGCCTGCGGAAGCATGGACGTGCTCGAGTATCTGGGCGTGAAGATCGACGGAGATGCGGAGCGACTCGTCCACATCCTGGAAACGGCCCGAATCGTCTTCCTCTCGGCGCCCGCATATCATCCCGCGATGAGGTTCGTCGGAAAGGCGAGAAAGGATTTGATGGTGCGGACGGTTTTCAATCAGCTCGGTCCCCTCGCGAACCCCGCGGGCGCACGGCGGCAGCTGATTGGCGTATACGACGCGGGTCTCATGCGAAGTATGGGCGAGGCGTTGAACATCCTGAAATCGGAGCGAGCCCTGATCGTGCATGGCGACGATGGGCTAGACGAGATCTCGCCGGTGAGCCCCACTGAGTATGTAAAGGTCTGGGACGGTAAGGTTTCCACCGGAAAACTGCGTCCCGAAGACTTTGGACTGGAACCTCTTGACCCGGAGGCGGTTGCGCCCGGTGCAACCATCGAGGAAAACGCTCAGATACTGAAAGCGGCGATCTCGGGCGAGGATCGGCGACGCATGCTTGCCATTCTCCCAAGCGCGGCCGCCGCCATTTGGATCGGTGGACTCGAAGAGGATCTTAAGAGCGCCACCGAGCGTGCCAGGCTCGCGATCGAGAATGGCCTTGCTATCGCGAAGCTAGAGGAGATGGTGCAGGTCACCGAAGGAGAATGAGCGTTCTCGAGCAGATATTTAAGGACAAGCGGGAAGAGGTGGAGAAAGCCAAGAGAAACACTCCGCTAGAAGAGCTAGTCAGCGTGTCAAAGGATGCAGAGGCTCCGAGAGGCTTCCGGGCGGCTCTCGCGAAGCCGAATCGCGACCTCGCCCTTATCGCGGAAGTGAAAAAGGCGAGCCCAAGTGAGGGGTTGATCCGGGAGGATTTCGACGCGGGCCGGATCGCCCAGACCTATGAGAGGGCGGGCGCCGACGCACTTTCCGTTCTCACCGACTCGAAGTACTTCCAAGGCGGGGCCGACAATCTGCGGGCAGCCAAGGAAGCCACCAAGTTGCCGTGTCTTCGCAAGGACTTCATCTACGACCCCTATCAGGTCTACGAGGCCAGAGCCTGGGGAGCGGATGCGGTGCTATTGATTGTAGCGTCGCTCGAGTTGTCCCAAATCGTGGAATTAAGCGGATTGATCGAAGAACTCGGCATGGATGCGCTCGTCGAAGTCCATTCGGAGAAGGAGGTCGAGCTGGCTCTCGCCGCCAAGGCGAAGTTGATCGGGGTTAACAATCGCGACCTCTCAACTTTCGTGACCGACCTGGCAATGAGCGAAAGGCTCCTCCCCATCGTTTCTCCTCACGCCGCGACGGTGAGCGAGAGCGCCCTCAAGACGCGGGCGGACCTCGATCGAGTGAAGGCAGCCGGTGCAAACGCGGTGCTCATTGGTACGACGTTTTGTAAAGCGCTCGACATCGAGACAAAGGTTCGGGAGGTCATGGGCTCTTGACACGCGTAAAGATTTGCGGGCTAACGAACGCCGCGGACACTGAGTGGGCGGTCGAGTGCGGCGCGGATGCCCTCGGATTCGTGTTCGAACGCTCCAGCAAGCGATTCATTGGGGACGGAGAATTACCGTGGCTTTCCGTCGTCGCACCCTTCCCCCCCAAGATCGCCGTTTTTGGGCGGGTCGACCGCCCGGTGCACAAAGGACTCTTCGACATCATTCAGGGAGTCGAGTGGGATGTCTTCCCGGAACCATCGCCGAAGCGCATCCACGTGGTGCGACTGCGACCAGGGCAGAAGACGGAAGACGTGATGAACACGATGGTGCATGCCGCGTGTGTCTTGCTCGACTCTTTTAGAGAAGATGCCTGGGGCGGCACCGGCCACCGCACGGACTGGGTGCAGGCCGCAGAAATCGTAAATCAGGCAAGTGTGCCAGTCATTCTCGCGGGCGGATTGACGCCCGACAACGTTCAGGAGGCGATTCGGATCGTAAAGCCGTACGCAGTGGACGTGAGTTCGGGAGTCGAGGAGAAGCCGGGCGCGAAAGATCCCTTGAAGGTTAAGGCCTTCATTCAAGCGGTGAGGGAAGCTAAGTAAAAAACGCGGGAACGCTGAAAGGAGAGCAAAGCACGTCCCCGCGAGGCTTCCACCAAGACCTCGTTCTTCGTATAACCGCAAAAAAATCGCGGCGGTGAGAACTTTGGCCCCTTGGCTGTTGTTACGATTATATACGTAGTCCCGAAAAGGGAGGCGACGAGGGTTCTTGCTTTAGTTACAGCAAATCAGCACTTTTCTTAAGCCCTTAGCTTCCTGAGATGGTCTTCGTGTGTTTTCCACAGTATCGCGAGAATATTAAGGTTTTGACCCGTTTTTGGCCTTTTGGCCCGGTTCATGCGCCGTAGGTATACTCCGAGTCCAACCAAAGCAGGGAGGTGCGCGACCCTTGGCCGCCGCCATAGAAACGAAGCAGCTAACCAAAAGCTATAAGTCCCGGGTAGCCGGGAAGATAAACGTTGTTGATAACCTCGACCTCCATGTGGAGGAAGGGGAAATCTTCGGATTTCTGGGGCCAAACGGTGCCGGAAAGACGACTACCATCAAGATGCTCCTTGGGATCATCTACCCCTCCTCCGGGGAAGGCTACGTGCTCGGAAAGGAGATCGGCGACATGGAGGTGCATAAGATCATCAGCTACCTTCCTGAGCGCCCCTACTACTACGAACACATGACCGGACCGGAGATTCTGCGGTTCTACGGCTCCCTTTTTGGCATTAGCGATGAAGCCAAATTCCAGGGTTTGCTTGAAAAGGTCAACCTGCACCGAGACACCACCAAGACGATCGCGCAGTACTCGAAAGGTATGCAGCAGAGAATTGGTTTGGCCCAGAGCCTTATCAACGACCCTAGGCTTCTTTTCTTGGACGAGCCCACGGGTGGCTTGGACCCAATCGCTCACCGAGAAATTCGTGACCTAATCCTAGGCTTCCGAGATGAAGGCCGAACGGTCTTTATCTCTAGTCACGAGCTTAGCGAAGTTGAACTTATCTGCGACCGCGTCGCGATTATCGATAAGGGCGTGATCGGGCGACAAGGGAAGTTGACCGAACTTCTCAAGGGCGGACGAATTGAAATCACGGTCGGTGGAGTGGAGGAGTCCCTTCTTAAGGGGTTAAACCTTCTCGATACCAACATCCGCACGATCCCCACGGGCTTCCTTTTGGACGTCCCTGAGGAGCAGGATCCGAACAGCGTCATCGATGCGGTTCGCGCCAAGGGCGGAAAGATTGTCAGCGTCGTCCCTCGCAAGAAGCGACTCGAGGACCTGTTCGTCGAGACGGTCACGAATAAGCCAGCTATTGGAGTTCCTTCCTAGTGAGACCAATTCTTTCTATTGCTACCACCACCGTCGGCGAAGCGATTCGTCGACGTGTGCTGCTCATCATCCTGCTCATTGGCCTTTTGTTCATGTTCGTCGCGCCTGGTCTGGGCGTTCTGTCGGCTCGTTCTGAGACGACGGTTCTGCGCGGCATGATGCTTGGCATCATTCAGCTCACCAGCGCGGTCATCGCCATTGTTCTGACCGTTTACATGATTCCGAACGAAATCGAGCGAAGGACGATCTATACGATCCTTTCGAAACCCGTTCAGCGCTGGCAGTTTTTGCTCGGCAAGTATCTCGGCGCGGTCCTCGCGCTTGGACTCATGATGGCGTTGATGTCGGTCGTTCTGATCGTCGTCTTCATCCTTCAGCCAGGTGGCACTCGAGACTTCGCGTTGATCGCTGATTTGCTCAAGGCTCCGGCAATGTATTTCGTACAGATGAGCCTTCTGGCCGCAGTCGCGATTTTCTTCTCGACGTTCGTGGCGCCGTTGGTCAACTTCTTCCTTGCCGGCGGAATGTTCTTGCTGGGATCTCTCTTCAATCCGTTTTTCCAGACGTTGCAAGAGAACCCGAACACCCCCGCAGGTGCGAAGCTTTTTGCCGGACTGGTCAACACGATCCTTCCGAACTTTGCCAACTACAACGTTCAGAACCCGATCATCAACCCGACCCAGGTGATTCAGAACGAGGGTCGCTACTACATCGAAGTCACGATGTACGGGGTGATTTACATCGGAATTCTGCTCGTGATCGGCATCCTCGTGTTCGATCGTCGTGAGGTGTAACCATGAAAAGAAGTGGTGCTAGCACTCTGCTCGCCGTCATCGCGGTTCTGCTCATTGCGCAGGGCGCGTTGCAGCGGGCAGTCGTATTTCCTTTCTGGTCAAAGAACTACAACTCCAGCGGAGGAAAGGTTAACTCGGCCATGGACCCCCAGCAGATGCTCTTTGCCCTGCTTGGTTTCCGTGAGCTTCTGGCGGGCATCCTCTGGGTGCGTGCCGACGCATTTTTCGACACTGGCAACTACGACGCCATTCTGCCTTTGATCCGACTCGTGACGATTCTCGATCCTCAGGAGATCGACGTCTACGCCACCGGTATGTGGCACATCGGCTACAACTTCACCGACGAGGAGCAGCGCTCCGATCGCCGGTACATCCCGAGTGCGCTTGCGCTTGGAAAAGAAGGCGCCGAGAAGAATCCCGACACGTACGAGATGTTCTTCGAGACGGGTTGGATGTGGTGGCACAAGGTCGATGACGACTACGACAAGTCCGTTCATTGGTTCAAAGAGTCGCAGAAGCGCGCAGACATCCTTCCCGCGCGAAAAGACATCCTTGTACAGGCGCTTCAGCGAGACGGAAAGGTCGAGGAAGCCCTCGATACCCTGTTCCGACTCCAAGACGATGGCATCGCTCGACGAGAGCGAGATCCCTCGCACGGCGCCGACCAGACCCTCAACACGGTTGTCTCCAACCTGGACAGCACTCTCGTGCGAATGGTTCAGCGCGGACTGATTGCCGAGGAACAGGGCCGGCCGATTACCGGCTACGACGTGAGTCCTCCGTTCGACGTGGGATTCTCGGCTAAGGTGACCGTCCTGGAGCCGATGGTTCTACGCGTCGAGGGCACCTGGAACGTTCTTCCGGTTGGAACTCGAGTCCGGTTCATCCTTCGCGACATCGATTATCCTCACGCGATTCCCGGTGGAATGGTCTGGGACTTCTCGGATGACGTGAATCTTGATCCACCTCGCGACAAGACCTACATGATGGACCAGCTGTTCGTCAAGAACCGCCGGTTCAACCGAAAGGTGGACATGAGCAAGGACCCGACCATGTATCCGTTCACTTCGGACAAGTACTTGCTCGAGTTCTACTACAACCCGCGAAGCGCACCCGCGCACATTCAGGACAAGTTCGGTTGGAACGGCGAAGGCATGACCGATAAGAACTATCTGAACACCGACGTCCGAAAGGGCCAGAAGGTGGTCTACTGTTCGTTCGAAGTCACTCGAGACCAGCTACTTCGCCACGGCGAGTGGCAGGACAAGGTGCCTCTCATCAAGACTCCGAACTTCGTAGAGCGCAAGGGTTCGTATCAGGGCAAGGACGAGGTCACCCTCGACATCCCGTCTTTGCGCGGCGGTGGAGCTACCGCTCCTTCTCCGAAGACGCCCGTGACGCCCAAGCCTGGGCGGCCCTTGACGATGCCCGGCAACTAGGGCGGCTGGAAAAGGGGACGCGCTTGGCGCGTCCCCTTTTTTTGTTTGCAGATTGAGGATTGAGATTGAAGATTTGCCGGACCTCGGATTCCTCCCGAATGCTACAATGAGCAGCCGGGAACTGCGCGGCAGATGGTCGGTGAACCCCGCCAGGGCCGGAAGGCAGCAACGGTAAATCGATTCACTGTGCGATGCACCATTCCCGGTATTCCTGACCGCCCCACGCCGTGGCCTACCTTTCGCTTTATCGTAAATACCGGAGCCAAACTTTTGGCGACTTGATTGGGCAAGATCACGTCGTCCGAACCCTTCAAAACGCGATTTCCTCCGGACGAATCGCCCACAGCTACCTGTTTACGGGACCTCGTGGAACGGGAAAGACCTCCACCGCTCGCTTGCTGGCGAAAGCCCTCTGCTGCGAGCACGGCCCAACCCCCGAACCCGACAACACCTGCGCGATCTGCCAAGACATCACCACCGGTTCCTGCATCGACGTCCTCGAGATGGACGCGGCGAGCGAATCGGGAGTCGACGATATTCGGGAGAAGATCGTCGAGGTGGCCGAGTATCGGCCGATGGTTTGTCGCTACAAGGTGTTCATCATCGACGAGGTCCACGATCTCTCGTCGAAGGCTTTCGATGCCTTGTTGAAGACGATTGAGGAGCCGCCAGAGCACATCATCTTCATCCTGGCGACCACCGAATACAACAAGGTGCCGCCGACCATTCGTTCGCGCTGCCAAAAGTTTGAGTTCCACCGAGCAAGCATGTCGGACCTCGTCTCGCGGCTCAACTACGTGGTGGAGGCAGAAGGGGTGACCGCCGAGCCACAAGCGATCTCCGCGATCTCCCGCATGGCGGACGGCGGATACCGAGACGCGCTTACCTTGATCGAGCAGGCGATCCTCACCAGCGAGAACGGCAAGATCACCCTCCAACAGGTTTACGACCAGCTCGGATTGGTTTCGGAGGACGTGGTCGACTCGCTGCTGCTCGCGATGCGAGAGGTCGATGTTCCTCGGATCATGGACGTCCTCTCCCAGGTCGCGCGCCTCGGCCGCGATCCGAGGGCGATCTTGGAATCGATGCTCTATCGCCTTGCCGATCTCACCCGAGCTGCCTATCAGGTGGGTGCGGACGACGCTCCCGACGCGGCCCGAGAAGCGTCGCTGCACGAAACCGCAGTGAGGCTTGGGAAGGACACAATCCTTCGGCTTCGGGGCGATATCGCGGAGGCTCACAAAGTTATTCGAGACATCAGCCTTCCGAGACTCTGGTTAGAGTCCGAACTCGTAAGGCTTGCCCTCGGCAAACGCGAAAGGGGTCCTTCAATCGAACCGGATGCGCCCGCGCCGAAGCCGGCGGCCCAGAAGCCCACTCCCCCCGTGGTTGTGGCGGCCGAAGCTCGGCCGCCTGCCGTAGAGCCAGAGCCAGCATCAGCGGTGGCGCCAGAGGTGGTCGCTCCTGCCACGCCGGTTTCTGCATGGCTTCAAGCGGTGAAGGACCTGTCGAAGATGTCGAAGACGCTTTCGATGAAGCTCGTGGCCACGAGGCTCGTGGAAGTCGCCGACCAGACCCACACCGTCGAATTCGAACTTCAAACCGAATATGAGTGGGTCACCGAAAAACCGAAGGTCATGTCGGCGATTCGAGACGCGGTTCGAAGTCACGCGGGGCCAGAAGCAGACGTCAAATTCACGTATGCAAGGCGCGAAGTCGGCTCATCTGAGTCCGTCGCGGTAGAATTGCCCGCAGAGGGGCAGCGGCTCGAGCAACTCGTTCGCGAGGTTTTTGCGCCGAACGAAACACCGCCGCCAACCGAATAAGATTTGTAGACGCCGTAAGGCGTGGAGAAAGAATGAAACTTCCCAAGAATTTTGGTGGCCAAGGCTTCGGCGGCATGATGAAGCAGATGCAGGACGCGATGGAGCGCGCCCACAACCTCGAAGCCGAGCTCGAGAACGAGCGAATCGGCGTCGACAAGGGACCCGTTAAGGCGCTTTTCGACGGTACCGGCCGCATCATGAAGCTCTCGATCGATAAGTCGATCGTGGACCCCGAAGACGTCGAAGCGCTCGAAGACATCCTGGTGGGTGCCATGCGAGACGGTTTCGAGCAAGCAGTTCTGCTTCGAAACGCCCGAGTCCAAGGCATCATGCCGAATCTTCCCGACATTCCTGGCTTGACCAGCTAGGGGAATTGAGGATTGAGGATTGTGGATTGAGGATTTAGTTTCCGGAAATCCTCAATCCTCAATCCTCAATCAAAAATCGCCTATGCTCTTCGCCCGCCCCCTTGCCGAACTGATCGCCGAGCTCGAAAAGCTTCCTGGCGTGGGTCCTAAATCGGCGCAGCGGCTGGCCTACCACTTACTTCGCGTGACCGACCACGACGCGAAGCGGCTGGCGGATTCCATCATGAATGCGAAGCTGAAACTTCGTTTCTGCGGCTACTGCCAGAACATCTCGGAGCATGAGTTCTGTGAGATTTGCCGCGACGGCCGCCGGGACGTAAGCATGCTATGCGTCGTAGCCGAACCCAAGGACATCGCCGCGGTCGAGCGGATCCACGAATACAAGGGCCGCTATCACGTCTTGCACGGACTGTTGAGCCCGATGGACGGGGTCGGGCCAGAGCAGCTTCGAGTCAAGGAGTTGCTGAATCGTCTTCACGACGGCCTAATCACCGAGGTGATCTTGGCGACCAACCCAACCATCGAAGGGGACGCGACCGCGCTTTACATGGCGAAGCTGCTGAAGCCAATCGGGTTGAAGGTCACCCGATTGGCTCACGGCATGCCGGTTGGCGGCGAGCTCGACTATGCCGACTCAGCCACGCTCTTAAGCGCGCTCGAATATCGCCGCGAGATGTAGACGCGGCGATATCAAGCTCGTTCAACCGTGCGCGCGGGCCTTCGAACCTGATTCAGGATCCGCTTCGCCTTCCACGCGACTAAGTTTAAGCCAAACAGCAACGCCATAAAGGACATCGCAGTCCCAATCCCGACCTGCACAAACAATTGAACAGACCTAGCCAGACTACGGTTTGCGTGACTGCTCAGCAGGTCTCGTCGCATCTTACGCAGTTCACCGATCGCGTGGTGATTCTCTCTGCGAATATCGCTTCCATTCTGCGCCCAATAGTCATTCGCCTGCTTAAGTGTCGGGAACTCAGAGTTATAGCGTTGTGCGTCCTCCCAAACCGAGGGCCAATAGATTGGTTGGACCACTTCATACCAACCGTCCTCGGTCTTCCGGATCGGAGTTTGGATGGCTGCCTGAACAACTTCCATTCGGTACGAGACCTCGTTGAGAGTCGAGGACCACCGGTAAATAGGAATGCGACTATAGCCAAGTGGCATCCACAGGCACGCATACATCACGGTGAGAACGACGGTCAACGGAAAATAGATGAGCGCAAGATTCCGCCATTGGATTCGATTTGTGCCCCAAGATGCCCAAAGGACAGCGGGTATTACAAGCGCCAAGCCAAATGGCACTAGAGCCGCGCTCAATTGCAAATCCAAGGTGGCGTAGACGATCGGCGCGACGCAGCTGAGAGCCGCGACGGCAAGCCAGCGCCGGTCCATGTTCGGACTCGGGCTCGTGGTCTTGTACACCTCGTGCATCTGAGTCACCGTGACCTCGGGCATGCCGTATGCGGCAACCGCATCTTCTTCGGCGTGCTGCGGCTCCTGACCCAACTCCATGCGCGCCTGAATCGCGCTGTCTAGATGAGCCCGGGTCTCAAGCATCAGCTCACGAGCCTGCTCAGGCGGGAGTTGAGACCTCGCTTGTCGGTCCAGTTCGATGAGTAGCCAATCCAGTTGCTTGCCCATTATCTGCCACCCAATGCTTTGAATCGAACGCGCTGCACGAGGGCCGTCCGCTTAGAGGTCGTCGGCTTCGGTACAGATGAGAGAATGCTTCCGACGCCCTTGGCAAACGCCTCCCACGCCTTCTGCTTTTCCTGAAGAAAATCCCCGCCCTTTTGGGTAAGGCAGTAGACCTTGCGTGAAGGCTTTCCTTCCTGGGGTATCCATTCGGACTCGATGTACTCCTCGAGCTCTAGCCGGTGGAGAGCCGGATACAACTGGCCTTCTCCCACCGAGAGCGCCGTTTCGCTCACTTCCCGAATCCGCTTCGCAATCTCGTATCCATGGAGGGAGCCTCCTTGCAGGACACCGAGAACGAGAGCCTCTAAGTCGCCTTTAAATGCCATCCATACCTCTGCGAATATCATACATCATTTTTAGAGGTATGGGTTCGCTGGGCTGCGAAGTGCGGTCCGGGAACTGTAGCGCGCCCCTTCCCAGAGGGAGAGGTTCAAACACCCGGAATGTCGTCGTGACCCAAGAAGAAGTGTTGGGAGAACTCGCCAGGTCGCAACCAGATAAGGGCGGCGGGGACGCCTGGGAGGGCGAAGCTGGCGACCTGCTGACCCTCTTCAGCGGTGAGTGGCTCACCGTTGGCGCGGGTGACCATCAGATGGAGGAGGTCTTCCTCGCCCTCAAACTGATAACAATACGGCCCTACCGAGCCCCGGAAGTCGTTCTCCTCAAGCCCCACGGACAGCAAGGCGAATTGGTCGCTAGGGCGGCTCAGGGTGGGGTCGAAGGCGGGGAGCTTGATCGTGACGTCGTCACGAACGTGATCGAGAATCCGGCGCATCACGAAATCTCGGTGGCGCTGCTCGTCGGGTGTCGGGTCGAAGTCCACTAGTTTTATGGCGGAGTAGGTGGGATTCGAACCCACGATTCGGCTCAACACCGAATACGCGATTTCCAGTCGCGCTCCTTCGACCACTCGGACACCACTCCGCGCCAGGGATTATTATGGCCTTTTTCTGACCTCGCCTCACAAGCCGGTCCGAGTCATAATCCTTCTCCTGCCATGCTCGATTCGCTTCCAGATACAGAAACCCTTGATTGGGTCCGCGAAACCGTCGGGCCGTTCGAGTTACTGTCTCAGTTCGAACACAGCCATGGGTACTCCAAGCTCTGGCGACTCGAGGCGGCGAACGAGTTTTTCTGGGTGAAGATGCACGCTCACCCGCACAAGTGGGCCGGCGAAGTGCATGCCCTTACGAAATGGGCGCCATCCGTGGGATTAGCCCCCGACCTCGTGGCCTTCAAAGATGATCCGCGTGCCGTAATCCTCAGCGAAGTTCGCGGGCGCAGTGCTGAGGAGGTTCAGTACGAAGATGGCGCGGAAGAGAAGATGTGGTCGGCCGCTGGCGAGTGGCTCGCTCGAATGCACCAACGCGAGAACGATTGGTTTGGCAACGTGACTCAAACCGGTCAGCCTCATGGTCAACCCGAGACTGACGCTCTCGGAGTGGCTCGCCTGATGTACGAGAATCGAATCGAGAAGGGCCGCCAGCAGGGCATCCTGTCGACCCATGAATACGACCGGGTCACGGGAATGATTAGAGACACCGTCGCATGCCTTGAAGGAGAGAAAGCGCGATCTCTCCACCGAGACTTCACTCCGCGCAACTGGATGTCGGAGCCCGATGGCATCCTCACCGCAATCATCGACTTTGAGCACGCACGCTGGGACGTTCGGGCGCTTGATCTATGTCGGCCCTGGGATTGGGACTTCCGACGAAACCCGAGGCTGATCGACGCGTTCTACGAAGGCTACGGCGGGCTTAGCGATAAGCTGAGAGCTCAGATCGAGTTCTATCGCCTCGCCATGGCCGCGTGCGGAACGGTGTGGGCAATCGAAGTTGGCGACCAGGCCTTCAGCGACCACAACCGGGATTCACTGCATCGTTTGATAGGTGCGGCACCCGCGTGACCTCGCTGGGAGAGTGTCGGATTGTAAAAGAGGACGCCCTAGACGTAGCGTTGGCGTCCCCGCCGACGATCCGGAAGGGTTTGTCACAGGTTCAAACCTTGCGGATTCACCGCTGCCTGCAGCTCATCGGCGGGGGCGCCGACGCTAGATTTAGGAACCTCCCTTTACAAGGACGGGAAGCTGGACTATGCCAAGGGCTACGGGTTCGCCGACCTCGAGAATGATGTCAAGGCGACACCCGATACGGTCTATCAACTTGGGTCGGTGACGAAACAGTTCACTGCAACCCTCGTGATGATGCTAAAGGAAGAAGGGAAGCTGAAGCTGGATGACTCCATTTCCGTCTATCTCAGCGACATTCCCGAAGCTTGGAAGAAGATCACGGTTCGGCAGCTCCTTACGCACACCTCCGGCTTAAAGAAACTACACCGAGGTGCCCGCATTCTTCGTCTTGGACGAAAAGGGGCTCCTTACTGGCTTCGCAGTGAAGCCCGGTTAGGAGAAAACAGTTGCGCCCAACTGCTTCAAGGCTCGATAGTTCAGGCTGCGATCCGAGACCTCGACTTGACGCCCACACTTGAGCGCCAACTTCGCGATCTTCTGCATATTGCCGCCTTCGGTGATTTGGATGAAGGCGAGGCGTCGGGAAAGGCACCCAACGAGGCGGTCTCGAACTTGGTTGTTGACGCCCACGAAGTCGGCATCCGGCCGGAAAGGACTCACGGCGAGGTCGGTGGAAGGATCGAATTCGTAGCGCCAAAGCCGAGCCGCGCGGAATGCCTCGTCCTTCAGGTCGTCTCCAAGCACCTTGAAGAGCCCGCGATCCAGGCAGAGAATCCTCGGTGCGCCCCAGCGCAAAGGGACGACCGCAGATCGTTGGTATTCGGGCCTATCGTGTCCGGTGACCAAAACCTGACCATCGAGCACCCCCTTCTCGGTGACTTGCTCGATCAGATCCAAGTCGGCCGGACGGGAGTCGCGTGAACTCAGAACTGAGAAGGTGCGCCCATCCAGGAGCTTCGTGTTTCCATAAAGAAAGAGAACGCCGGGAGGATCAGGGTCCATCTGCTCGATCAACTCTGGGTAGTGGGCGTCTGCGGCCGTCGCCAGTCCCACGCCAAGCGCTCCAAGTCGCTTCTCCAGCGTGGCCGCCTTCTCCCTGATCGCTGGTTGGTCGTAGGCGAGCATTGTTGCCGCCTTGGCAGTGAGCTTGTATTCCTCTCGATATGCCTCAGATGAGAGCGCCAGGAACTCTTCCGCGGTTCGGTTGAGGAGGCCGTTTCGGGCAACCACGCGAGTGACCGAGCGGCCGCCGAGACCGGGCGTCATCGTTAGGAGGAGAGCGAAGGAACGTGCTGTCACGGTTTTCCAGCCAGTTGCTTCGCGGCGCGAAGAAGAAGTTTCACCGCCGTCTCTCCCGAGCGGTTCATTTCGTCGACGACTTCCTGGTGATTGAGCGGTGTCTCCGAGATACCCGCGGCGAGATTTGTAACGATGGCGAGACAGGCGTATTCCACCTGAGCTTCGCGCATTAAGATCGCTTCCGA
>JBBQFM010000037.1:0-59269 GCA_038321975.1 Fimbriimonadales bacterium
GGTGTGTGTGTGTGGGGTGGGGGGGCGGTGTGGGGTCTGTGCTTGGTTTCCTGCTGGCCCCCGCCCCCCCCCGCCCCCCCCCCCCCCGCCCCCCCCCCCCCCCACCCCCCCCCCCCCCCCCCCCCCCCCCCCCCCCCCCACCACCCCGCCGGGTGCCCGGAGGGACGGCCCTCGCAAGCTCTCGCGCATCACCAACTCCGGCGACTCCGCGACGACGTCGCCCTGAAAGTCGGTTAGCGTCCCTTCGATGATCTCAAGCAAGCGCTCCACCGCCAATCGGCCCTGAGCCTTCGAGGGCATTCGAATCGTCGCCAGTGGGGGTCGGCATGTGATCGCGGTAGGCGGATCGTGATAGCCCATCACCCCGATGTCCTCGGGGATGCGAACGCCCATCTGAGTGAGCGCTTCCACCAGACGAGCCGCCGCCTGCATCGAGCCACACGCGATCGCCGTCGGCAATGGCCTCAACTTCATAATCGCCGCCGCCACTGCCGCCGCATCCTCCCCCTCAAAGCTCCCGCCAATCACATGACTCGGAGGCAGCGGATGATACAGCCCCGACATCCGCTTCAAGAAGCTCAACTTACAAAGGTTGCTGATATACGACACCGGAACAACCTCGACAAACGCCACCCGCCGATGCCCCAACGAAACGATCTGCTCTGCCTGAGTACGAAACCCAACCTCGTCGTCCAAGCAAACAAACGGCCCCGGCCCCGGACCGAATCGATTTAGCGTAACGAACGGCACGCCGAGGGCACGCAGGTCCTCAAAGAACCCATCGCAAGGCGACTCGTCGGCAAAGATCCACCCGTCCATCCGCCCCTGGCGAATGATCGCAAGCAGCCGATCCGCGTGTGCGTCATCGGGCTGCTTCATCAAGAAAAGGCTCGTCCCCAACCGCTCCGCCGCCTCTTCCGCACCTTCCACGATCTCAGGAAACACGTAGTTGGTCGTGTTCCGCACCGCCATCGCAAGCGCGCCCTTCCGGCGCAGCCTCAGCCCCTGGGCGTAAGCGTTCGGAGTGTATTCAAGAGCCCGAGCTGCCGCCTCGATACGCCGACGAGTCGAGTCAGAAACCCGAATCTTCCCCCCTGCCAGCACCTTCGAAGCCGTAGAAACATCGACCCCTGCCCGTGCGGCCACGTCGCGCAGAGTCGCCATAAACCTAACCTGATCGTATCACATCCGGAGATGGTTCCCCCTTCCGAAAGGGGATCGGGGGGGCAGGGTTTTCTCGCCTATGGACAACTCTCCCCTCGGGCAATCCCCAACTCCGCAAGACTGAGCCGTGGTTCAGCGAGGAACCGATGTCGACCTACTTGCCGTGATGACCAGTGTGACCGGCCGCCTTCGAGTGCCCTTTCGCAGGCTTCGAACCCATGTTCATCATCGGCATCGAGCCCATGTGCTCCATCATCATCGCGCACATCTCGCCCATCATCTTCTGCTGACTAGCCATCTCAGCGACAACCGCCGTGGTCGCGGCCGACTTGTCCACTCCATCCGCGGCGTTCATCGCGGCGACCAACTCGTCCATCCTCTTCTGCCCTGCCTTCATGTCGGCCATGCACTTCTTCATGTCCATCATCGGCATCTTCATCGCCGACGCAGGCTTCTGCCCGGTGTGCTGAGTGTGAAGCTGTGGCTGAGCGACGGAGGATCCCGCAATGACGGCGGCAATGGCGATGAGCGAGAACACTTTTTTCATGGAATTTCCTTGGGGACCAGCCCCTACCACCAGTGTGCGGTCCCGCCGACCGATCTGACAGTCCGGCATTCCATGTCAGGAAAAAGAGGGACATAAAACTCCATATACCCACGGGGGTATAGTGGATTGTGGACGCCGCATCGAGACAAGCTATTGACCGCCGACTGGCCTGCATTGAGGGCCAGATACGAGGACTGCGACGCATGATCGAATCGGGCGAGTATTGCTGCGATGTGTTAACTCAACTCGCCGCAACCCGCTCTGCGCTCGATCAAGCAGGAGCAGAAATGGCAATCAGCCACGTCAAATCCTGCATCGTGGGTCACGGCACTGAAGAAGCGCATGATCAAACCAAACCCATGACCCAAGACGAGCTGATGGACGAACTCAAGGTGACGCTTTCACGCCTAATGCGCTAATACCCCCATAGGTAAAGCGAATGAAAACCGAACTGAACATCGAAGGAATGAACTGCGCCTCTTGTGTGAGCCGCATCGAAAAAGCTCTCAATAAAGTGTCTGGCGTGAGCGAGGCAAGCGTCAACTTTGCCACCGAGAAGGCCGACGTAACTCACGGTGACCATGTCACCCAGGAGCAGCTGAATTCCGCCGTAGAGAGCGCCGGCTACTCCGTGACGCCCCATCACGACATGTCGATGCACGAAGGTATGGGCGAGGATCACGCCGCCCACTTGATGGGCGACGCCTACGGCGCCCTGACCACCCAGCGAGCCAACCTAGCCGTCGCCATCGCACTCACCATTCCGGCCATCGGACTTTCGATGTTCTGGCACCCGCGCCCCGAATGGGCCAACATGCTGCTTCTGGTTCTCACCTCGCCGGTCGTCTTCTGGAGCGGACGCAGCATCTTTGTCAACACATGGAAGGCGCTTCGGCATGGTGCCACCACGATGGACACCCTCATCGCGATGGGAGCAGGCGCGGCTTGGATCTACAGCACCTACGCGCTCGTCGCCTTCTCGGGCATGGCCCACATGCAGAGTGAGCACATCTATTTCGAGACCGCCGCCACCATCGTAACGCTTATCCTTGTCGGTCGATACCTCGAGTACCGCTCCAAAACCGGCATGTCCGCCGCGATCAAAAAGCTCATGGGGCTTGCGCCAAACGAAGCGAACGTCGTCCAAGCGGGAGGCCAGGAAGTCAAGACGCCGATCGGACAAATCCACGTCGGAGACCGAATCCGCGTCCGTCCCGGCGAAAAGATTGCCGTCGATGGAAAGGTGCTCGAAGGCGAAAGCTTCGTGGACGAATCGATGCTCACTGGAGAGCCGATTCCGGTAGGCAAGGAACTCGGCGAATCGGTAACCGCCGGAACGATAAACCAAGGCGGATCGCTCCTGTACGAAGCGACGAGGGTAGGCGCCGACACTGCCCTAGCGCAAATCGTAAAGATGGTCGAACGCGCCCAAGGCTCTAAAGCGCCCGTTCAAAAGCTCGTCGACAAGGTTGCCTCGATCTTCGTCCCCATCGTCATCCTCATCGCTCTTGGAACTTTCCTCTCCTACAAGCTGGCTCTCGGAGCGGGTTGGGACTCCGCCCTGATTCCCGCCGTCGCCGTCCTCGTCATCGCCTGCCCCTGCGCCCTCGGTCTCGCTACTCCGACCGCGATCATGGTCGGCACCGGCCGGGGCGCTGAACTCGGAATCCTCATCAAAGACGGTTCGGCCCTTGAAGGCGCAGGTCGCGTTCACTCCGTCCTCCTCGACAAGACGGGAACCATCACCCAAGGGCGCCCAAGCCTTACCGACTACGAGCCTCTGAACAAGAGCGAAGCGAGTCTCATCGCGGGCGCAGAATCCAACTCCGAACATCCGGTAGCCAAGGCAATCGTGGAAGGGCTCAAAGCGCGCGGCTGGGATGCTGCGAGCGCGGCAAACTTCAATTCCCACGGCGGAAGGGGAGTTGAAGCGACGGTGAAAGGCCATGCCGTTCTTGTCGGTAATCGCCGTCTTATGGACGATAACCAAGTGCCGGTGTCCGATGCTGTTCTCACTCGCGTCGGCGCGCTGGAGGCGGATGGCAAAACCGCGGTGCTTGCTGCGGTTGATGGGGAACTCGCGGCAATCCTCGCCGTGGCCGACGCCATCGGCGAACACAGCGCCGAGGCGATCTCTCAACTGATAGCACTCGGTCTCACTCCAATCATGGTTACCGGTGATAACCGGGCCACCGCCGAAGCAGTCGCCAAAGCGGTGGGAATCCAGGAAGTGGAAGCCCAAGTCCTCCCCGCCGACAAGGCAGAGACCGTGAAAAAACGGCAGCTAAGCGGATCGGTTGCAATGGTCGGAGACGGAGTGAACGACGCTCCTGCACTCGCCCAGGCCGACCTGGGAATCGCGATTGGCACCGGTACCGACGTGGCGATGGAAACCGCCGGGATCACCCTGCTGCGGAGCGACCTCAGAGGAGTCGCCACCGCCATCCGCCTTGCGCGAGCAACCGTCTCCACGATCCGTTGGAACCTCGTTTGGGCTTTCGGCTACAACGTCGTCATGATCCCGCTTGCTTCCGTCGGCAAACTGAATCCGATGTGGGCGGCTGGCGCAATGGCGTTCAGTAGCGTGTCCGTGATCCTAAACTCGCTTCGACTTCGGAGGTTCGCCTAGATCTTCACGCAAACCACGTTCACCAAGTCCATCCCCAACCCCGCAGACGCCGCATTCTTCCCAATCAACTTAAACATCAACCCGTTCCCGCCCTCGACTGCCGTGAACTCCCCAAGGAGCACCCTGTCCAATCCCACCGGCTTCGCCGAGTACAAATCGACCGAGGGCCCGATCGGCGAATCCTCCCGACAAACCTGCACCACCCCACCGGCTGGCCCCTTCACGAAGTCCCCATAGACCCGGTATCGACCCGCCGAAGGGATGTCCGCTCGCAACGTCACGAAGCAAATATCGAAATCTCCGTTCCCCGTGGCTCGAAGCGAAAGCGCCCTAGTTGAACGATCGTCCACCGGCACATCGCCCCTCGTAAGCGTCGTCCCCGAAAGGCTAAACCCATCGATCGGCATCGTCCAGAAAGCCGAGTAAACCAAGCGATCGGGATCACGAACCTGCAACGGCGAGGGCATCGACACCGCGGGTGCGTCCGTGCTGTACAGGTACGTCACCCCGCAATAGTCCGCCGGATGCTGGTTCCGCTCAGGAGCGTGCTCAATTGTCTGCACAATGCTGTGCCGATAGGAATAAGCGTCGTTCAAGAAAAACCGATAAGCCCCCGTCCGCCCTAGGTACCGCTGGTATGCCATGCACCCGCTCAGTGCCCGCGAGAACGGACCGTCCCAACGGCCGGGAACGTCGTACCAGCCGCCGTTGAAGAAGTCTTCCGACCCGGTACCGTGCACGACCATCTGGCCGTCCGCGATCGTCATGTCGTCGCCCTCAAAGAAGAACGTATTCCCCGACTCGATCCCCTGTGACTGCAACGCAAGCCCCACAATCTTGCCCGAGCCTTTGGTATCGATCCAGGTGAACGGCTTACCCTCCGTCGTCGGATTCTCCCGATGCCAGACCGCGTAAAACCGCCCTTCACCTGCCCGCCGAGGCTTGTCCCCAACCACCACTTCGCCCTTAATCGGAATCGGCGCACCACCCGTGCGAAGAGAAACAAGCTCGATCTTCGCCGCATGGTCGAACGGCATCGGCAGGTTGCAATAGTCGACTCCGCCAAACGTTCCAACCAGTGCCGACCCCATCGCCGGCTTGCCCCACGCATAGCGCCAAAGAAGTCTCCCACGGGCAGCAAGATCGAGGGCGACTTGGCATCGTCCCAAGTCACGCGAAGCAAAACGTCGCGCCCTTTCCCCTCAAACGACTCCGACGGCCCCAGCCGCAACCCACCGATTCGGCCGCCCTTCTTGCTTGAAAACAACGTCACGCTCTTGCCCGCAGGCAAAGATGTATTGAACTTAACCGTCTCTAACTTGGCCCCTGCCGGCATGTTGAATTCGGTGAGCCCCCGATCTCGAGGATTGGCGAACATCGTCCGAGCCCGCTCAAGCGCACTGGTGTCGACCGACGAAGGATCGTAAGTGTCCACCGCCGTCCCCGCCGGATAGGTCTTGAAGTTCAAGTCATAGAACTGAAAGCTCTTCGCCCGAAGCACAACCTTGCAAGACTTCGCATACGGCAACGGAACATAGGAGTAATTTCCACCTCCCACCGAGTCGACCACCGGCCGCAGAAAAGGCGCCGTGTCCCCCGAGTACAGCTTCTTGAACGGCAGCGACAGCCGAGGCTTCGCCTCGCCATCGAAGTAGAACTCAAGCAGGTCATCCGTCGGCGTGGGAGTATGAATCCGAGTAATGCACCCCGGCCCCTTCAGGTCCGCGAGGACGAGCGAGTCGCCTTCTTTACGCACAAACGAGTACTTGCCCGAGAACCCGTCATCATTCCCCCCGGTCCGATCATAGCTAGTCACCGCCCCCGCCACCACCCCCGGCGTCAACATGGGCAAAAGATCCAACCGACTCAAATCATCGTTGGCAACCGCAGGAGCAATGGCAAGGAAAGCAACTAACAACATCGTTGAGATGAGTTTTACCTATGAAGCGTTCCGGCCAGCGGCACGCTGTAGCCGCGACCGCAGTGTCGCGCGGGGTGAAACCCCGAGATGGCGAACCTACAATTCTATCGTTGCCACACGCCGGGCCCCCGCTGCGCCTTCAGAGGACCGTACACAAACTTCCAATTCGGATGCTCCTTCAAAAACTCCCCATCTGGGACGGACGTAAACCGAACCCAGTTGTAAGTGCACCAGCACCCCTCATTCGACCCGCCCACGATCAGCCGCAATTGCAGTGTGTAGATCGCCGGATCAAGTGAATCCCTCAGATTCACAAACGACATCCCGCCCGCCTGTAACGTGCTGGACCGGATCGTCTTCACTGCCTTGCCTTCCGCATCCAGCACATCGATGCGCGTACCCGCCCATCAACTCCGACACATATGCGGTCAGGTACGGGTACCGCGCGACATCGACCTGCGCCTGCCGAGTAATCCCGCTCCACTGATACTGGTAGGGCCAATCAGCAGGCACATGCCCCAAAGTCAGCCGAAGCGCCCCGTATTCCGGAACTGTCACAGTGGGTTTGTTTTCGATCTTCAGCGGACTCCAAGCCTTCGGATCGTTCAACTCATCCCGCCAACCAGCCAACACCGGCCGAGCCCCCGGCTGCCCCTGCCAACCCTGCAATTGAGGATGAATGAATGCAACGCAAGCAAGCGTCAACAGCAAAGGACTAGGCATGTCCTTCGGACGAAGGAAGTGGACGAACCGTTACGATCCGGAGATCGTGCCCCTTTCCCAAGGGGAGGGGGTTGCGCTCACCGACAACCAATCACCAAAACCCACGCGAAGCGTGTAACCGCCAATTGCATTGGCGCGGGAATGCCTCACGGTTGGCCCGCCAACCACCCCACATACCCCCGAACCGCCGACGTCGAATCGAAGGCGAACCCAAACTCCCGCTCGATCTTCCCGACATCAAACAACGTCGGCTCCCAAGCCTCCCCCTTGACCACCACGCTCCCCGAACCACACGCCTCCACCACGAAACCCGCAACCTCTTCCCAAGTCGTGTAGTTGTGAGCCACCACGACATAGACCTCACGGGTACCCGAAGAATGCAGAACCGCCCCATACACCCGGGCTAGATCGGAAACCCCAATGAACTGCCGCCCCTCCCTCGGCAAAACGGAAACCACCCCACCCGAAGACGCCAAAGAAACCATCTCGGCAAACCGCCGGTCACCCTTCACCGGCCCACCCGGCACCGCCTCAACCCCGACCGTCGGCCCCGGCCGAATCACGTTGCACCGCATCGAGGTCTGCTGAGAGAACGCGGAGAGAAACGCTTCCCCCGCCAACTTAGTGGCCCCATAAAGGTCGTTCGAAGACACCAGGTCCTCCTCGCTCATCAAGGGCCGGAACGGACGGTGAACCGCCGTCGAAGACGTATAAATCAGCTGCTCAACCCCTGCATCCGCGCACGCCTGAAAAATCTGAATCGCCGACCGGGTATCTCCCAGCTCCAGCTCATCCTCCCAAATCAGGGCATTGTGGATACAAGCGTCGTGCGCGGGCAGAAACTGGGCCGCATCTGAAAGCTCCCCAAGAACCAACCGCACCCCCCGCATCGACTGAAAAGCGGGAATCTTAGAAGGATCCCGGGCCAAGATCGTGACCTCGTCACCGCGGCCAAGTAGCTCCATGACCACGTGCGACCCTATGAACCCGGTTCCTCCGGTGAGAAAAACTCTCATGTAGTGCGCTGAGTGTACTAAGCAATGACGACGTGGTTTGAATCGGAAGAAACCGAGGTTACACGGTAACTAACCAGCAAGTCACTCGAAAGAAAAATGTAACTGAGTACCTGAATGAACCTGAGAAGGCTTCCGAACAATAGACATGCCTTCTTCTTCCGGCACGCCGCCAATAAATTTGCCCGACGATGGGATAAGACTCGCAGTTCTCGAGCGACTGCAGATCCTAGATACGTCTGAAGAGGAACCGTACCAAGACGCCGTTGAGCTCGCCGCCCAACTATGCGGAACCCCCGTCGGTCTTATCAGCTTCATGGGTCGAAATCGAATCTGGCTCAAGGCCAAGTTCGGACTCGCCCACGATGGATTTGATACCGACTCGTTTTTGTGTTCCCAAACCGTTGACGTCGGCGATCTCACGATCATCGAGAACGCCGACGTCAACGGCCTTGGTTTCTATGCAGGCGTCCCGATCTACGCCGAATCCATAGCCGTCGGCACCTTATCCGTCTTGGATCGGGAAGGTCGCTCGCTCTCGAACTCGCAAGCCCAAGGTCTGAAGGCAATCGGTCGCCAAGTCTCCGCGATGCTCGAGCAGAGACTCCTGTCTCACAAGCTCGAGTCACAGAACCGCGAACTCCTCGATGCTGCTACCGAAGCCGAAAGCCTGAGTCGCGAACTCACTCATTCATCAAAACGGTTCGCCAATCTGTTCCACGGCCTCCCCGTCGCCTGTATGACCCTGGATCGTCAGGGGCGCGTCATGGAGTGGAACGAGAAGAGCACCGAGGTTTATGGCTTCGAGTACTGGGAAGTCATTTCCCAACCCATCCTTGATCTAGTCGTGCCCGAAGAAAAGCTAGAACTGGCCAGAAAGGCATTCGATAAAAGTTTTGAAAAGGGGGCCACTTACGGCGCCAACGAGTGGAATGTCATGCGGAAAGATGGATCGCTCATTTGGGTGCTCAGCAACTCGGTGCCGATCTTCGATCACGAAGGCAATGTTGTGGGGCTGATCAGCTCGAACGTAGACATTACGGGGCGAAAGCGTGCGGAGTCCGCCCTCCAGGAGAGCCATCAACTCATCGAACTCCAAACCAAAGAGCTCCGCGAAGCGAATGCAAGACTACGGGATCTCGCATCGACCGATGGCCTCACCGGTCTGAGCAACCATCGCACCTTCCAAGATTTCCTTAAGCTCCACTTTTCATTGGCGGAGCGAAATCAAACCGAGGTGTCGGTTATCCTGCTCGACATCGACAACTTTAAGTTCCTGAACGACGAGCATGGCCACCCAATGGGCGACACCGTGCTCAAGAGGATCGCCAAGATTCTTCCAAGCTGCTGCCGCGCCACCGATCTTGCCGCGCGATATGGCGGCGAAGAGTTCATCATCGTGCTCCCTGAAACGACGGCGGCCACGGCTCAGGAGCTTGCCGAACGAATACGAGTGGCGATTGAAAGTGACACTGAGCAGGAACTTCACGTCACCGCAAGCTTCGGAGTTGCCTCGTATGTCGGCTCGTCCGGCGATCCCAAAGACCTCGTGAAAAAGGCCGACCAGGCGATGTATCATTCGAAGTCGAGAGGACGCAACCGCGTCACCCTGTTCAGCGAACAGATGGAAGAGGAGTGTGCTCACACGGCGCACGCACGCGAACTCTTTTTAAAATAGATTGCCGGTTAAATTGCTGGCCTTGTGATACGATTCTAGATTGCGAAAGCAAGCTTATTTTGTATTAGGAAGGAGACTATGAAAAGACTGAATATCGCCCTTGCCACCGGCGCCCTCGCGCTCCTGTCAGTAGCGGCCCACGGACAAGCCCAGCAACAACCGCCTTACACGTTGGGGCACTGGTTTGACCTCGATGTCAACCAGATTATTGATCCAGGGTTCGAGAAGTCACCCTACAGCCAGTATTGGGACGACAGCGCATCCTACATCGACACCCCTGACGGCGACAAGATCCAATTGAATCTCGGAGAGCTAACCACCAGTTCTCACACCGGCAACAAAGCCTTCGACATGGAGATATATGGCGGGTCCTATAACCAGCTGAAAGTAAATGTCCTCCACCAAGATCTAGTCAATCTAACCAAGGGCGACATCATCACCAAGGGGTCCGTCTATGTCCAAGCGGGCGTCCAGAACATCAGCCTCACGATTGGTTACACCGACGGCACATTCTCCCGCCAGTCGCGCACCTTCTACGACTACGACGCCCCGCACGGAGCAAACGGCTGGCAGCTGTGGGACTTCACGTCGATCATCAAGAAGACGAAGACGATTAAATACATCGAGTTCGTCGCCGACTCCGGCGGAGGCACCGGCATCCGCCTAGACGACGTCTCCCTCATCGCCCACTATCACATCTTCATCCCAGATTGATTCGCTGGCAATGTCATTCTGATGGAGCCCTAGCGACTGAAGAACCCTATCCCACCGAGAAACTTACGCCATAAACCTCTCGCGCCGGAAATTGCATCCGTCGACTACGGTTTCGCCTTCACGTACTCGACGTCCAGATGCGTCGACTTCTGCGTGAGGTGCAGCTTGCTGCCATCGACCTTCGCCACATAGCGAGAGATCCCCGCGTCGATCTTGATGAGCAGATTCCCATCCGAAACCTTCCAGTCGCCCTTCGCGGTGCTGGTGCCTCGACCAGGTGCGATGTTGACCATCTCAGCTTTGCCGTCCGCCTTCAGCTCGAGGGTCGACCCCTTCGAGGCGGTGGCCCAATATCCGACGTAAGCCGGATCGATCGAGCCTTCAAACACGGAGGCAGCGGGAGCCGGCACCGCCGACTCTTCCTGCTTGCAACCGATGAGAAAGGAGAAAGCCCCCAGACTCGCGAGTGCGAGTCCGAGGGTTTGTCGGATTGATTTCAATTGCCTTTTCCGGGAATCCCGCGGCTTGCGGCCGTTTTGGCGCCGTTTTTCTGTGCGCTCTCCATCGCGGCTCGCGCCTGAGGAGGCATCGCATCGATATCGGCTTTGGTCATCGGCTTTCTTGGCGGAGGCATTTCTCCGGTGTCTCCACCAGATCCACACCCCACCAAAACTGAGCCAAACAGCAATAGAATTCCGATTTTCTTCATGCGTTAGTTAACGTATGCCGCGCAGATACCGCCTGGAGTGAACATCCAGGACCAGTCTTCTCCGTTGATTGAGAAGCCTGCGTAAATGTCCTTGCACCAGTTAAGCGCACCCTTCTTGACTGCCTTCGCGTGTCCATCTGCCCAAGTCGCATTGGCGCTCTGGGTGTATCGATAGCGGGGCATCGCGCAGTTCGGTCCCGGACCAGTCGGGTTCCAGTTGCAACCTGCGAGGTCGCTGTCCCACTGCGAGCCAGACTGAGGGCCGTTCCACTGAGGAGGCCACACGGCTCCGCCGTGCCACCACCAGTGGTACTCGATCATGCCTGCCGACGAGTTCGACCAGTCGGGATTCACGCCAACCGTCGTCACCAAGAGGGTGCCCGCCGGGTGGTCAAGAGAGGTCTGGCTTCGAGAAGCATCTTCCTTCGTCTTGTCGGCATTGTAGTTGGGGATCAGGCCAACCGGAGCCGAGTAGCCGTACTTCGAACCCGAGGGCTCGGTGGGGCTGCGCCAAAGGTCGCCAACCGCGAGAACCTTGTTGTTGGAATAAGCGCCGTCCGATCGGCCGCCGCTCTTCACGTACGGCTGGGTGACTTCGCGCCAGGTCACGCCGTTCGCGCCATAGGTCGCATCCGGATAGCTGTTGCGAGGATACATATCCTCGTTGTCATTGCTATACATCATGAGGGCGAGTCCGATCTGCTTCAGATTCGACAGGTCGGCGGTCTTCTTTGCGGCAGATTTAGCCTGCGCGAAAACCGGGAATAGGATTGCAGCCAGGATCGCGATGATCGCGATGACGACGAGGAGCTCGATTAAAGTAAATGCTCGTTTCATAATTGCCTCTTCAGTGAGTGCGCGGGGAAGCTGTGGATTCTCGAACATCGAGGCCACAGTTATAGATGGATGAAACCGTGGGAGACGAAGGCAAGCCTTCAATACCCTCACGGATAAGGGTCAAAAGATGAGTGGTGGCGAGGAACGCCATCTGCTGCACTGGTTGGTTGATCGATGTCAGTCGCGGCTTTGTTCCTTCGCAGAAGGACGACGAGTCGAAGCCAACGACCGAAAGCTCTTCGGGAACCGAAATCCCAACGCGCAGGCATGCCGAGAGAACCTCGCCGGCGAGGGTGTCGCTGAAGCAAACAAGGGCAGTGTGGGGAGCCCACTGCCCCTTGTAGGCGACCATTTCTTCGGGAATCTTCGCATGCTCCCAGATCACCGAATCGGCATGCATATCGGCCTCCTTGCATGCGTTCACGAACGCCTCATACCGAACAAGGCCCTCAACCGTGTGCTCGTTCGCAATGTCGCGAACGAATGCAACTCGCTTATGCCCCAGCTCGTTTAGGTGATCGACAACAATTCTCATCGCCGCATCGTTGTCGGCGCAAAACGTGGAGATCCCGGGCACCACGCCGGGAGGCGCATGCATCATGACCACGGGCACACTCGAGTTCTGAATGACTTCTAGAGAAGCGTCGTCGAAATCCGGGCGGCACCACAAAACCCCGTCGAACCGTCCATCCGAAATCGACCCCACGTCGCGCCCGAGAATCATCTTCGGGCAGAGAGCGAGGGAGTAATCCTCTGGAAAGAGGGCGGCCATGACGCCGTTCAAAAGCTGCGGATAGTACGGCTGCTGTTCGCCTAAGCCGTCAAAGTGCTGAAAGACGACCCCCACCATATTTGTGCGCTTGTTTCGCAACGATCGGGCGAGGTGGTTCGGCTGATAGCGCAGTTCGCGAGCAACTCGGCGAATAATCTCAGCCTTCTCAACGCTCACCTTTACGTTGGTGCCGGTCCCGTTGAGAACCGCCGAAACGGCCATCGCCGAAACTCCTGCCGCCTCGGCTACATCGCGAATTGTCGTCTTCATTTCAAATTTACGGGTAAATCCCGAGACACTATACGCTTGGTTTGACTACCGCCCAACTCTTTTTCGAGAAAAGATTTAACTGTAAATCACCAATCCTGATGAAACGACGAGTTTAAGCCCGTCAGAAGTGCTTGAGTTGCATAAACCGTGCGAAATCATAAGCGCACTTATAATTTTGGCGGCGGTAGAAGCTTGATCCAGTCGAGGATCGCCGAGTCCCATCCGTCGCTCTTTTCTTAAGGGGTGCTCTCTCCCGACCCAAACGGCTTGTACATAGATTCTATGTCAGTAAAATAATAGACAGTGGATGGGCTGACTTGTTTGGCTCGAACCTAAAGTGCCAGTGTTGCCTTATGGCAGGGGACTGTCGGTTAGAGGAGCACAAGAGCTAAAATGGGAAAAGAGAATGAGAACACGGAGGCGATGAAGTATGTCTTATCGCTAAAAGATGCGGTGAAGAGGCGTTTCGCAATGTCGTACCTGGAATGGATTCAGGCGGGAAGAACGGGAACGATGCCGGGCCGAGGCTTGCTTCCTCCGGCTTTGGCAAAGGCAGTCTGCACGAACCTCGACGCGCTGGCGTAGTACATGTTGCGGTTGGAATCGGAGAGACTTTTCGATTTCAACCTAGTGCTTCTTTTTGTAATTTACTTGTAATATGTGACGCTCGTCACAGAATCGATCTAATTGGAATGCCACCCCCGGCAGATCCAACCCCTGTCAGGGACGACGGGATCCCCGCACGATGCGGGAGGCGACGGCGCACCGATGGCTATTTATGGCAACCCGAGAACTTTCACCACGAGAAGAAGAGATTGTGGAGCTTTGCGTCGATGGTTTAACCAATGACGCGATCGCCCAACGGCTTGGACTCAGCGTTGGGACGGTCAACACTTATTGGCTTCGTATCAAGCTTAAGGTAGGCGGATCTGGACGCACGGACACTGTGGTCAAGGTCATCAAGGAGCGCGCTGAGAGGGCTCTCCGTGAAGAGAACGTCGAGCGCAAGAGCCTTTTGGAGATCGTTTCCGAGAAAGAGCGGACGATGCTCGAGCTTCGTGCGGCACTCGCCCTGCTGCATCTGGCGATGGACCAGATTATGTCCACGGTGTGGGCAACCGACAAAGACCTTGCGATTCACATCATCGCAAACGGAGAGTTCCCGTCGACGCATGGTGGCGTGACCTGGGAGGTCGGAAAGTCGGTCTATCAGATTTTCAAGTCGGAGGACGTCAACCACCCGGCCGTCTCGGCTCACCTATCGGCGCTTGTTGGGAAGGCGTCGGAAGCTCGCTTAACCGGCGAATTCGCGAACATGTTTCTTCGCGTCCTTCCCCTGCGCGATGAGATGGGTGAGATTATGGGCTGCATCAGCATCCTCAATACGGTCGGAGAGTGAACCTGTCGCTCACGATGAGTACATACAAGCACGGACACGCAATGAGCGACTCGTAAATTCTGCACGGAGGCCATACACTTTGCATGAGTGCAATGGTTAAAACCCTGCTGCCCGAATTAGTGCTTGTCGAGGACACCCTTGAGGACGAATTGATGTCACTCCGTGGCATCTCACGTTCGGGAATTCCGTGCCAAATTACGGTTCGCAGAGACGGCGCAGAGGCCATTGAGCTTCTTTTCTCCACAAAGTCGGCCCCTCCCGATCTGGTTGTTTTGGATTTCAAACTGCCGAAGTTCAGTGGTCTGGAGATTCTTACCCAGATGCGAGAGAATCCGGCGACCCGCTTCGTGCCCGTCGTGATCGTAAGCGGCACGAACTCGGGCAAGACTCTCCGGGAGTGCTACCGGGTTGGCGCTAATAGTTGCGTCACCAAACCGGTGGACATGTCCGAGTACGTGGAGCACCTGGCGCATGTGACGCGCTACTGGCTGACGGTTAATCAGGCTGCGAACTAGTTCGCCAAGCGGGCGCAGGTTCAAACCTTAGCGGATTCACTGCAGCCGGCAGGTCACCGGCAGGGACGCCGACGCTACATTTTGGGCCGCCACCTTTTACAAACCGACACCCTCCTGGCATCGAGAACCCCTTTTGGGGTTAAACGTCGGTGGTGACGCGTCGTATATCTTTCGGAGACTTTCCTGTAGACGACTCCGTAGTCCCAAGAGTCCATGAGCACAACGAGCGCCTTTAGAGAACTTCACCACACCGGGTCAATCCTGGTCCTTGCTAACGTTTGGGATGTGGGTGGAGCTCGCATTGTGGAGTCGCTAGGGGCGAAGGCGATCGCTACTACGAGTGCGGGTGTGGCTTGGTCGAAGGGGTATGCGGATGGGAATGTGATGCCCACCCAGTTGCTGGCTCAACTTGCGGCGGAGATCGTGCAGGCGGTGAAGATCCCGGTGTCGGTGGACTTCGAGGCGGGCTATTCGGATGACCCGGCGACGGTGGCTGAGAACTTGAAGCCCCTGCTCGATGCGGGAATCTCGGGGATCAATTTGGAGGATGGAACCGCGCCAGTCGAGCTTCTCGCACGGAAGATCGAAGCGATCAAGGGGATCGGCGATGTGTTTGTGAATGCCCGCACCGACGTGTACTTGCGCGGACTCGCCGTGGAAGGCGAGCGTGTGGGAGAAATCTTGCGCCGAGCCTCGGTCTACTCGTCTGCCGGCGCGGACGGTCTATTCGTTCCGGGAGCTAGCGATCCGGCGGAAATCGGGGAGATCGCAAAGGGCACTCCGCTTCCGGTCAACATCCTATCTCTACCCGGCGTGCCAAACTCGGCGGAATTAGAGAGGCTGGGAGTTCGCCGGTTGAGCGCGGGATCTGGCATCGCGCAGGTCGCGTATCAGCTCGTTTCCCAACTCGCGGGGGCGTTTTTTGCGGATGGCGCCTATTCGTCGATTAGCAAAGGCGCCCGATCTTATGGAGAGCTGCAGGAACTGTTTAGCCGCTAAAAAACGAAACCGGAACGATGTTGGAACTAAGACCGAACTGCGAACGCTGTGACAAGGATTTGCCTCCCGACTCGGAGGAGGCTCGGATCTGCTCGTTTGAGTGTACGTTTTGCGCATCGTGTGTCGACGGAGACTTGCGGGGCCTCTGTCCAAACTGTGGCGGTGAGTTCGTTCGTCGGCCAAGGCGACCGGCCGTCAAACTCGTGAAGTTTCCCGCCTCGACCAAGCGCGTTCATGGGGGCAATACATGAGCTATTCATTCAAGTTTGCCAGCGGGCGCCTCTCACGTTTCCCAGTCTCAACGTGAGGGTCTCCGATATACAATCTCCCGATGACCCACGACGAGATACTTGATACCGAACGGTCTGCCCTTCGGGCGTGGCCGGCGATTGAGATCGTCGCTCTTGGGGAATGGTCGGTGCGATTCGCGGGTGGCTACACGGATCGTTCGAACACCGCCCAGCCGATCGGGCATCCGGAGACCGATTTGGATAACGCCATTGATCAGGTAGAAAACCTTTACTCCACACGGAAGCTGACTCCTGGCTTCAAGCTGAGCGACGAGATCTGTTTCCCCGGCATTCAGGCAGCTCTAGACGCGCGAAAATACTGCTCTATGCCTAAAAACTTGGTGATGTCGTGCCCGATTGCCGCCGCCGAGAACGCCGTTGAGGCGACGAAGATCATGACTGATGGGTGGTTACAGCTTTACATCGCGGGCTCTGGTCGCGATCCGGCGCTCGAGCCGGCTATGCGGGAGTTGGCTAGGGGATTTCTTCCCGTTCGAAACTTCGTGAAGCTTGAGGGCAAGGCCTGTGGGCTTGGGGTTGTGGAGGGGCATCGACTTTGGCTCTTCGACATTGCCACCCATCCGAGCCATCGTCGGCAAGGGCATGGTAGACAGGTTGTCGCTGATCTCTTACAATGGGGGGCGAGCGTGGGGGCGACGGTTGCGAATCTTCAGGTAGAAGAGAGGAACCAGCCGGCGGTTAAGCTCTATGAAGGGCTCGGTTTCCAGGCCTCGTACTCTTACCTGTATCGCAAGAAGATGACCTAGATGGTTTAAACTTAAACAAACTAGGGCCGATTTTGACCAAAATAAGGAAGTGGCACTCGTGGATACCTTACGGATCGGCAATTTCATCAACGGCTCCTTCGTGGACGAGCGAAGCGGCGATTGGATTCCATCCGTCAATCCGACCCTTCCGTCAGATATCGTGGCCTCGGTTCCGCAAGGTTCCTCGGATGCGGTGAGGCTCGCAGTAGACGCGGCGCGTGAGGCTCAGTGTGGCTGGGCCAAGCTGTCGGGTCCGGCGCGGGCCGACTATCTCTATGCTTGGGCCGACGCCATTCAAGCACGCTCCGCTGAACTGGCCGAGGCCGTAGTGCGCGAAGTCGGAAAGCCGATCGGCGAGTCGAAGGGTGAAGTCGGGCGATGCGTGATGATCCTGCGCTACTTCGCCGGCGAGGCGGTCCGCGAGGTCGGCGAGGTAATTCCCGCACAAGTGGGAGGGGCTCTGCAGTACTCGCTGCGGCAACCGATCGGGGTCGTTGGTTTGATCACGCCCTGGAATTTTCCCCTCGCGATTCCCCTTTGGAAAGCGGCTCCCGCGCTGGCGGTGGGCAACACGGTCGTGCTGAAGCCGTCTGAGATGTCTTCCTACGTGGCGTTCCTATTGGCGCGCACGGCGGCCGATGCAGGCCTTCCCCCTGGAGTATTTAACGTGGTCCACGGAACGGGGGCGGCGGTTGGTGGGCCGTTGATTGAGCAGGTCGACTGCGTGAGCTTTACCGGTTCCGGTGCGGTCGGCGCGAAAATCGCACAGACTTGCGCGGCGCGCAACATCAAGTTTCAGACCGAGATGGGCGGCAAGAACGTGGCGATCGTGCTGAAGGACGCCGATCTCGACCAGGCCGCGATCCTGGTAGCGGGTGGCGCGATGCGCTTTGCAGGACAGAAGTGCACCGCGACCAGCCGGGTGATCGTAGAGCGGTCGGTTCGGGATGCTTTCTCGGCGGCCCTGAAGAAGTCGATCGACGCGCTGGCGGTTGGCGATCCGGGTCAGATGTCGACGGCGGTCGGGCCGGTGATCTCGCAACAGTCGCTGGATAAGATCTCCTCGGCGATCGCGTCGGTGAAGGCGCCCTTGCTTCACAAGGTTTCATCGCAGCCGTCGGTGGGCTATTTCGTTGCGCCGGTGACGTTCCACGAGGCGGACATCGAATCGGATCTCGCGCAGAAGGAGATTTTCGGACCGGTGCTCGCGCTGTTCGACGCCGAGGATTTGGACCACGCGCTCGAGTTGGCCAATCGGACGGAATATGGGTTGAGCGCTTCTCTGTTCACCAAGGATTTGCGCAGTGCGCTGACCTACATTCCGCGCATCGATGCGGGAATGGTTCGGGTGAATGCGGACACCACCGGCGTCGATCCTCACTCGCCGTTCGGTGGCGTGAAGGGCTCCTCGTCGCATTCGAGAGAGCAAGGTCCAGCCGCGAAGGACTTCTATACAGAAGTCAAAACCGTTCAGATCAATCCTTAGTCAGGGGCGGAGCTCGGAGTTGTCCACGCGTAGCGTGTAGCCGTCGCCTACGCGCGACGCACAGTTTTCACATGACCAGAAGTTTGCTGTTCTCCAGAATCCTCGCGTCGCGCGTCGCGCGTAGGCGACGGCTACACGCTACGCGTGGACTAAGTTAAGCATTGGTACATCATTCAACATTAAAAGATATAATGCGAAAGCATCTGTTTTCGGGAAGATAGGTATATGTCGTCTGTGCACGTAATCGATAGCCATACGGAAGGGGAACCGACTCGGTTGGTCATTGATGGCGGGCCCGATCTGACCGGGTTGACGGTTGCTGAGATTCGGACGGAACTGGCCAAGAATCACGACGGGATGCGGAGCGCGGTGGTCTGTGAGCCGCGCGGGTCGGATGCGGTGGTTGGGGCATTGCTCTGCGAGCCTAGCGACCCCAGTGCGCAGGTTGGGGTGGTCTTTTTTAACAACGTGGGCTACCTCGGTATGTGCGGGCATGGCACGATCGGGTTGATTGCCACTCTGGCCCACATGGGGCGGCTGGCGGCGGGTGACATCATGGTTGAGACTCCTGTTGGGCTTGTGCGGGCCACGTTGCACGACGATGGCCGCGTCAGCGTCTTCAACATCCCCAGCTATCGCAGCGCGGCTAGCCTTTCGGTGGACGTGCCCGGTTACGGGACGGTGGTTGGCGACGTCGCCTATGGCGGAAACTGGTTCTTCCTCACCAAAGACAACGGGATGGAGACCGACCTCGCCAACCTCGACGCTCTCACCCGCTTCTCGGTGGCGCTGCGAAATGCGCTGACGTCGAAGGGGATCAAGGGAGATGACGGCGGGGAGATCGACCATATCGAGATCTTTGGGGCACCGAAGCGGGCGGATGCGGACAGTCGCAACTTCGTCCTTTGCCCTGGGTTGGCGTATGACCGGTCGCCCTGCGGGACCGGGCTGAGCGCAAAGTTGGCTTGCTTGGCGGCGGACGGGAAGCTGGCGCCGGGACAGGTTTGGCGTCAGGAGAGTTTGATCGGCAGCCTATTCGAAGGTCAGTTTCAGGTTGTCGGTGGGTGCGACCCCCTCCCCCAAGGTTCCCCCTCCGGAAAGGGGAACCATCTCCGGATTCTTCCTCAGATCACTGGCAGAGCCTTCATCACTGCCGAATCCAAGCTCATCTTTGATCCGGAGGACCCCTTCCGGAACGGAATATTGCCATGAACACGACGGCCGACGCGGTGATTGTGGGGGGAGGGATTGTGGGGTGCGCTTGCGCTTACTACCTCTCGCAAGAACTGTCGAAGGTCATCCTCATCGAGAAGGGGCCGATCGGCGGTGGGGCTACGGCGGCGGGAATGGGGCATGTGGTGGTGATGGACGACTCGCCCGACCAACTTGCGCTCACTCGGTATTCGCAGTCGCTTTGGCACAACCTCATTCCCGACTTGCCCGCCTTGTGTGAGTTGGAGAAGAGGGGGACGATTTGGGTTGCCGAGGACGATGAGGAGATGTCGTTTCTTCCTGACAAAAAGGCGACTTATGATAATGCCGGTGCACCTGCGGAGATCCTGAACGCGAAGCAACTGGCGAAGCATGAACCGAACTTGAGGAAAGGGCTCGCGGGAGGGTTGCGGATTGCGGGCGACAGCGTCATCTATCCGATGACGGCAGCAATGGAACTGATGAAGAGGGCAAAGGGTGCCGAGCTTCTACAGGGGCTTGGTGCTTCGCAGATCAGTGGGCAGGGCGTGACCCTCGAGGATGGCGAGGTCATCAGCGCGAAGGTGGTCGTGAATGCAGCAGGAGGTCATGCCGCTTTCCTCACTCCCGGACTTCCGATCGAACCGCGAAAAGGCCACCTTGCAATCACCGACCGCTATCCCGGCTTCTTGAACCACCAGCTGGTTGAGCTGGGGTACCTGAAGAGCGCACACTCAATGGGTAAGGAGTCGGTCGCTTTTAATGTGCAGCCTCGATCGACTGGACAGATCTTGATCGGGTCCTCGCGTCAGTTTGTGGGTTGGGATCGCGAAGTCGATCGTCGAATCTTTGGGATGATGGCGGCCCGGGCTCAGAAGTACATGCCCGCTCTGGGTGCGCTTTCCACGATAAGGATTTGGACGGGCTTTCGCGCCGCGACTCCCGACAAGCTTCCACTCATCGGACAGTGGCCATCTGATCCGGGCCTTTACATCGCGGCCGGACACGAGGGGCTTGGGATTACGACATCTTTGGCGACCGGCAGGCTTATCGCCGACATGGTTTCAGGCAGAGCCTCCATGATCGATCGGACACCGTTCGCGCCCGACCGGGAGACGCATGCTTAGGGTCAGCGTGAATGGGCAAGCGCTTGATGTGCCACAGGGCACGACGGTCGCGGCGGCGGTGAGCCAAGCGGGACGAGACTTCCTGCGCCGCTCAGTCTCTGGCGAGCGTCGCGGACCGCTTTGCGGTATGGGGATTTGCTTTGAGTGTCGGGTGACGATCGATGGGGTTTCGCAACAGCGGGCCTGTATTGCGACCTGCGAGGAAGGGATGGAGATCGTCGCCGATGAGTGAGGTCTCTTGCGAGGTGCTGGTCGTCGGCGCGGGTCCGGCGGGAATGGCGGCGGCGGCTACGGCGGCGGAAAGCGGGTCTTCGGTGGTGCTGTTGGATGAGAATTCGCTGCCGGGCGGACAGATTTGGCGGGCGTCGCGGGGGTCGATCCACAACGAGACCAGCATATGGATGGACCGGTTTCGGCGCGCCGGTGGGCGGCTCGTGCAAGGGGCTTCGGTATTTGATGGGACCTCATCTTGGCTGCGGGCAGAGGGGGATCGGTTCAGCTTTCGGAAGCTGGTTTTGGCCACAGGGGCGCGCGAGTTGTTCTTGCCGTTCCCGGGCTGGACCTTGCCGAATGTGACCGGCGTTGGCGGCTTGCAGGCGCTGGCGAAGGGTGGATTGGACCTCACGGGAAAACGGATTGTGGTCGCGGGCTCGGGGCCGCTGCTTGTTGCGGTTGCGGGTGCGCTCACCGAATACGGCGGGAAAGTGGTTGCTATCGTGGAGCAGGCACCCCCCGGAAAGCTGTTCGCGTTTGGGCTTGGATTGGCCAAGCACCCGAGCAAGCTGCTTCAGGCTCGCTCGATGAGCGAGGGTCTGCGAAAGACGATTCCTGGGACTTGGGTGACGATGGCGCGCGGGACCGACCGGGTTCAGTCGGTGAGCCTCACCAACGGCCGGCGATCTTGGCGAATCGAGTGCGACTACCTCGCCTGTGCGTTCGGTTTGGTGCCAAACACCGAACTCGCGAGTCTCATCGGTTGCAATCTGGAAGATGGCGCGGTTTGGGTGGACGAGATGCAACGGACGACGGTGGAGCACGTGCTATGCGCGGGCGAGCCGACGGGAATCGGCGGCGTTGACTTGGCGGTGACCGAAGGGCGGATCGCCGGATTGGCGGCGGCAGGGAGAAACGCGGAGGCCAAGAAACTGTTCCTCGAGCGGAAGAAGCATCGCGACTTCGCACGACTGCTGAACAAGAGTTTCGAACTCCGGGAGGAGGTCACTCAGCTGGCCCACTCGGACACCTTGGTTTGCCGCTGCGAAGACGTTTCGTTCGGTCAGCTTCGAGACCACAAGAATTTTCGGGAGGCCAAGATCCACACTCGCTGCGGAATGGGACCTTGCCAGGGCCGCATTTGTGGCGTGGCCACCCGACACCTTTTCAACTGGGAGGTCACAGAGGCCCGCCCACCGATCCTTCCAACCCCGTTACGATCGCTCAGCCAGATGAGCGAAGAATGAGAACAACCATATGAGTCAATCCCCTGAAATGAAGTGGCGAGGAGTCATCCCAGCCATCACGACGAAGTTTAACGACGACCTGTCGATCGACCACGCGTTTGTTGCCGAGCACGTGACTTGGCTGGTCGACAACGGGTGTACCGGCATCATGGCGCTAGGCTCCCTCGGCGAGGGCGCGACCCTGCTTTACGATGAGAAGGTCGCGATTTTGGAGACGTGCGTAAAGGCAGTCGGGGATCGGGTGCCAATCGTCGCGGGAATTTCCGCGTTGAGTACGGCCGAGTCAGTGGCTCTATCCGCGGATGCGAAACGGGTTGGCTGCAATGGGCTTATGATCTTGCCGGCTTACGTTTACAAGGGCGATTGGCGGGAGACGAAGAGTCACTTCGATACGATTTTCCGATCGACGGATCTCTCCTGCATGCTGTACAACAACCCGATCGCCTACGGGGTGGATACGTTGCCGGAGCAGGTTCGCGAATTGGCCGAGGGTAATCCTAATCTTCACGCCATTAAGGAGTCGGCGGCCGACGTTCGACGTGTGAGTGAGATTAAGCGGTTGATCGGCAATCGGCTCGAGATCTTTGTCGGAGTGGACGACATCTTCGCGGAAGCGGTCCATGCGGGTGCCACGGGTTGGATCGCGGGGTTGGTCAACGCGTTTCCGAAAGAGTCGGTGGCGCTTCACGATTGGGCGATGGCGGGCGAGTGGGATAAGGTTTGGCCGTTGTATCAGTGGTTCTTGCCGTTGCTGCGGCTGGACGTGGTGCCTAAGTTCGTTCAGCTAATCAAGCTGACCCAGCAGGAAGTCGGGATGGGGTCGGAAGTGGTTCGTGCGCCGCGAATGACGCTGGTCGGCGCGGAGCGCGACGAGGCACTTAAGACGATTCGAGGGGGGATCGCGAACCGGCCGAAGTTGTAGGCGATTGGCGACAGATTAGAAATGAGAGGTTTGTCCGTGTGGGTAGGGGTTCATCGGTCGCTAGGGCTCCCTCAGAATGACATTCAAACAGCTAAACCCCAAGTTGGAATCGCTCGGGCGATTCCAACTTTGGGGTTTCTATCACGGTGTCATCCCGGACGCTTTACTTCCTCGCTCGGCGGCGAAGAAGTACGGCGAGGCCCAGACCCATGGCGGCGAAGGTTCCTGGCTCGGGAACTGCGGTCTTGCCGTAGGCTAGATCGTCGAAGTGGTCCGCGGGAAAGGCGTTGAATGCATTCAACACATTGCCGGAAGTATCCAAGTTGAAGACGTCCGAACCGATGCTGGTGAACAGATTGGTATCGTCACCGGTGATTCCCGAAACGGGCCCGCTGGTGAGAAAGGTATCCAAGATGGTCAGAGTTGCCGGGTCGAGGGCTACGACTCCCGAGAGACCGATGTTAGTGTTGTCCACCGCGTAGAGAACCCCTCCCCGAAGGAACAGATCATCGAAGTGGTCGTTGGCGAGAGCGGTGAACGAACCCAAGGAGTTCCCGGCATCGCCATAGTGGTAGACGCTTTGGCCAATGCTAATGAACGAGTCGTGCGATCCTCCGGCGGCAAGGCCGTTGATCGGGACGAGGGTCTGGTAGGTGCTTGTGACTCCTAGCGTCGCTTCATCGAAGATGACGACACCGTACAGGCCAACCGTAGTGTTATCGACGGCGTACAAGCTGCCACCGGCGAGGCTCAGATCATCGAAATGGTCGGCGGAAAACCCGGTGTGCGTCCGGAGCACGTTTCCTGAGGTGTTGTACTGAAGGATCTGGTTTCCGACCGAGGTGTAGACGCTGGTGTCGGAATTGGCGGCCAGGCCGCTGACGGGGCCGTTGGTGAGGAAGGTGCCATTGACGCCCATCGTGGCGGGGTTCAACATCACAACGCCATTGAGGCCGACGGTTGTGTTATCCGCGGCGAAGAGGGTGTCAGCACAGGCGCTGCCTCCGTAGACGGACACGGCAAGAAGGGCGGACGTCGCAAGGCGACGAGCGAAGAAGTTTAAAAGCATGTTCTCTCCTGAAATGCAAAGGCCATGAGGCCGTAAAGCACAAGGAAAGTATATAGCTAGAGAAATAGCACTGCGCTTTTCAGAGGGCAGTTGTCACTCTTTTGTCGCGGGGATGTTTGTGTAGGGCTTCCAAATGGGAAGCCCTACATGGTCGAGGTGGCTTACTTCTTCGCGCGGCGGCGAAGAAGAACGGCGACGCCGAGGCCCATCACGGCGAAGGTGCCGGGCTCGGGAACAGCCGTCTTTGCGTAGGCGAGATCGAAGAATGCATCGGCAGGGAATGGGTTAAAGGTTCCCAGAGCGTTGCCGTTGACGTCGGTCTTGAACACACCATTGAGCTGGCTGTTATAGAGATCGGTCGAATCGCCGGTAAGGCCAGTGGTGATATCGTTCGTCAGGAACGAACTCAAAATGGTCAGAGTGGTCGCATCGAAGGCAACGACGCCTTGCAGACCTGCAATGGTCGTGTTGTCCACTGCGTACAGCGTGTTCCCCCTCAAGAAGAGGTCTCCGAATCCGTCTGCCGGAAACATGTTAAAGGAGTTCAACAGATTTCCGCTGAGATCGTAGTGGAAGATTCCTGAGCCACTGCTTACGTAAGCGTCATTCGCAGATCCTGCGGCAAGGCCGTTGAGAGGATCGGGGGTGGTGAAACTTCCGGCCACTCCTAACGTCGCCGCATTAAAAATAACGACTCCCTGCAATCCGACGGTCGTATTGTCCACCGCCAGGAGGTTGCCTCCCGCGAGGCTAAGGTCGAAGAATTGATCGGCCGGGAAAGGGTTGTAGCTTTGGAGGACATTTCCCGAAGTGTCGTAGTGATAGACACCGCTGCTAATCGAAACATAAACGTCGGTTTCAGAATTGGCGGCCAGGCCAGAGATGGGGCCGCTCGTAAGGAAGGAGCCGGTCTGGGTCATCGTAGCCGGATTTAGGGTTACGACGCCGCTGAGGCCGATGGCCGTGTTGTCCGCGGCAAAGAGGGTGTCAGCGAATGCGGTAGCACCGCAAAGCGAAAGTCCAACGATCGCACTGAATGCGAAGTGACGGGTAAGGGATTTAAATTTCATATCTCTCCACTAGCAAAAAACTGGATAGAGAGGCCGTGGCCCTCAGTCCAAAAATGACTATACACGCAAACTAGCAAAAAGGATGTGTCGTATAAATCACTTACTCGGTTAAGTGCGGTTCATTGGGTTATTTGTTAACCTGCCACGTGGCGTCCGGTGGTGGAGGATCTTTCTCTCACCTAGGCTTGATCAGCAAGAGATCGCGAGACAGGAAGTGGACACGAGGGACGAGTCCACTTCTCTCGTAGTTTTCCCTACTTAAGATAGGTGCACTTATTCATTTCCGGCCAGAGATTTCTTAATCTGGCGGTCGTGCTGTTTGAATGAGACATTTGGGCGTCCTTTGAATAGCCAACTACCTTGCTAGTTCTTCACATCGACTGAATAGCTTAACGTGGCCTTACCGCCGGCGTCGATTGGAACAATCCACTGTGCGGTGTTGGTGTCTAGCTTGGTGTGCTTCGAGTTCTCGTCGACGACATTCCAGCGTCCGCTGAACGGCTGGACGAGGCGGAGATCGGTGGAAGACTTTTTCTCGTTGTGAAGCACAACACTTATTTGATAGCGCAGGGTGTGCTTGTCGACCTTGGAGGTCTTCACTACACTGGGCTCTGCGTAAACGTCGAAGACGTTTGAGAGGGTGAGCGAAACGGTTGCGTTCTTTGGGGTGTCGGAGATTTCGGCGGCACCAACGTAGACTGGCTTGCCTTCGCTATCGAGATCGTAGACTCTTACCGTGCCCTGGGGTAACGGGTTACCGAGGCCCTTGGCTTCTGAGTTGGTGAAGTTGACCGATAGTTGAGCGGATTGGCGACGGTTTTGGTTGCCATACATCCATTCGCCGATCCAAGGTAATCGGACACTATAGTCTTTTTTGACCGAGACTTCGCCGCCGAACATGCGGACTCGGTTCATCTCGGCGGGGGCGATGCTGGCCCTTGAGGTTGCCTTGTAGGCGTACATTTCGCCGACCGCAACGGGAGCGTAGGCTTGAGCCTCCATCTTGGAGTACTTGGCTTTTCTTGCCATCACTCCGCCCGCGGCAACCGGGGCGTCGGCAGAGTCGTAGTCGCGGAAGGATCGGTTGGGGGAGCCGGCCATGAAGGTGAGGGCGGCGTTGGGGAAGGAGGTGCCGGTTCGGTTGGTGACGGTTGCCCAACACTCGAGGTTGAGGGTCTCGGCGCCGGTGCCGAACTTGGCGACGTAGTCGGCGCTCCAAGACATGCCTCGGGTGAAGTAGGTGAGGTCAAGCGTGGACGTGGATTTCGACTTGCTGTCGACTTCGGCGACGACGGTGGGGAGGGCGACGATGGTTCCGTCGCTGGGGGCAACGATGGTCGCATTGGGGTTCACGTAATACTTGTCGCCGGTCTTGAACACGAAGCCACCGTCGCCGGCTACTTCGAGGGTTCCCTTCATTCGGTCGCCTTCCTTGCCATTGTCGGAGTTCCAAATCATCTCGGCCTGCTTGCCCTGGAGACGCTTCATGAGGCCGCTGCTGTTGCCGACTCCTAGTTCATAGGTATTGGACACAACTTGAACGTCGCCTGAGCCCTTCTTCCAGTCGAAAAGGACCGACGTGGGGTCGAGGGAGTTGCTCACATCGCGAAGGATGAGCTTGTTTCGCCCGCTTTCGAGGTCGAGGGGTCGACCTTCGCGGACCATCGCGAAGTCCTCTTTGTAGACGGTGAGTTCGACGTCGCGATCGCCCTTCGTCTCTTTCACCGTGTCTTGGGCGAGAGCTTTCGCACATCCGGAGATCGAGACCAGGGCGGAGGCGCCGACGATGCCTGAGAAGAACCAAGCAGATGCTTTCATGCTGATTGGTGTTCGATCTTTGGTGGATCGTTCACTATTGATCCCCTTCGCGGGGTTTCTGGTCCCGGTTGTCACCGGGGCGCCCCCTTGAGTTCGCGGCCTCGCCGCTCCGCTGTGGCCATTCCCTTTATTGCCGGGCGCCGAGGGGCAGCCCGCACCGCGGGCGTGAAAAGCGCGAAGAGCTTCGCGCAGTCCCAAAGTTTCGCTCAGACCGAGCGTCGAGGATTCGGCTCGCGGGCGAAGTCTAAGTCCCCAAGGCGGACTTGGGCTTGTGTGTTAATCCGGATCGGTGCTCGGGCTGGTGCCGCGAGGCCGGCCGTCGCCACTGCCTCTTTCCCCTGAGGGGCGGGGGGCGGTTGCCTTCGTTCCTCCAGCGATTCGTGAATGTACTGACCCCAAAACGTGCGAAGGGTTAAATCGCCGGGGGTGGGATTGGCGAGCCTGACCCACCGGCGGGATATTGGTCGCGTGCGCCGAAGAGCGATCATAGGAAGGAGATGTCCACGTTGGCAGCTTCGGCTTGTTTAGTCACCGCACCAACGATCATTGACTCGCTGTGGGCGATGTTTCCGGTGAAGCTGGCTCGTTGGCCGATCACGACTCCGGAATAGGGGCTGCCTGGGATTACGTTGGAGGAGAGGGTAGTGAAGGCGAACAGGAGTTCCAGCGGGGTTCGCGCAAAGCTATTTTCGCTGATGAAGCCGGTCTTGAACACCGAGTCGGTGATCGTGCCCTTTTGCATGAGGTCGGATATCTGTTGGGAGCCTTTGTCGGTCCAGGCAGCGCCCAGGGCGATCGTCAACGTGTCGTTGTTGGAGAAGTGGAGCGATCCCGATCCGAAGTCGTTGATCGATTGCTTCAACCGGCTCGCGAGAACGCGGGCGAAGTCAGGCAAAATGCGCTCGGGACCGAGGTCGCCGTATAGGGCAACGATGCCGATGATGACGTTGTTCTCGATGTGATAGAACCCGTCTCCGTCCTCTAGAACGAGGGCAACACTGAAGCCAAGGTTGATAGCGGCCCCGACCCCAGGGACTCCGGCTGCCGGCTGACCGGCGGCGGGCGCGGCGGCACCTCCGGGTTGGTTGTTGGGATCCACGATGAGCCCGCCGATGACGTCTTTAAGTCTGGCGATGTCCGAGATGGGCTCCAGCAAGGTCTTCTGGAAGTTTCGAAGGGAGGCCGTCTCGTCGGGGTGAAGCGTGGCGAAATTCGCGGTGATTGACGCACCAAGATCGGACGCCATGACGACCCGATCACCGGGCGAAGTCTTGGCAACCGTGTTCGCGAGGGTGGTGAGAGTTCGAGGGTTTGCGATCCTCGCGGCGCTGACAATGTTGCCGACATTGCCGGCAATCTCGACCGGGGCGGCGACACCAAGGTTTACGAGCGGATTGGCGTGTCGAGCACGAATCGTGTTGCCCTCCATTCGCAGTTGCTGGATGGTGCCCAAGCGCACAGCGGTCGAATTTGCCCCGCTGAGGATACTTGTGATGATGCAGTCTTGGATACCCACGCTTTGGGCCTGGCCGATTCCGAGTCCGTCGTTTTCACCGGATAGGGTGAGGACGTTGTTTCGCAGGTCGGTGATCTTGCAGCCGAAGAACCGGGTCTGAGAGCCGGTTCGGATAATGCAGTCTCGTACGGTGAGAACGTTGGCGACGTCAACGAGGAACGAGCCAGGCATCTCCATTCGGCAGAAGCTAAAGTCGACCTCTTTCACATCCTCGAAGGTGATCGAGTCCTTGAAGACGAGGGTGAGATCGCTGACCGCCACCGTGTCGAGGTTAGCGAAGTTGACGCGGCCTTCTCCTAAAACCTGGGACGCACCTCGAACTCCGGTGAGCGTAATGCTTAGCGGCTTACCTTCGGGCGGGCCATCGACATTGAGGCCATCGGGCCAAACATGATCTCCAGGCATGAAGCAGAAGCAAACGCCTAGAGGGAGATCTTTGCCCTCCTTAAAGAGGTCCTTGAGGGCTTCTTCGATCGTTTCGTAGTCGCCACCTTTGCCGATACTCTTGCAGCACGACTCGGCCCCGCGATGCTTGCAGAGTTCGTCCAGTGCTTGCTGGACGGTGATCATTCCCGCGAGGTCGGGGCAGCCTGGGGTGTAGGCGACCCGATCGGCGGTGTTGAGGGTTTCCGTGAAGGTGATCGGCAAGTGGGTGGGGTTGCCGCTGCTGTCGAGAAGTTCGGCCCGGAGCTGTTGTACGGGGACAGTCGAACTGAGCCGCCAATCGCAGGATGCGATACCGTCCGGGCCCGTCGTGACGATGGGTGAGCCAACGATCTGGCCTCCACCGGAGACGATGGTGAATTGCACGCTCGCTCCGTTTACGGGGACCTTGCCGCGCGAGACGCCCACGGTTGGGAGTTTCTCAAGGGGAAGGAACGCGCCCAGGTCGAGCGGGTTGGGCGTGACGGTTTGGCCGTCGCCACCCAGGAAGTAAAGCGAGATGATCGCGTTGAGAGGGACGAACGGATTTCGGCAATCGGTGATCGTCCAGGGCGCGGGCGGAACCGCGATCGCCAGCGGGCAATAGTAGTGCTTGATCCCGAGAGGCGAGAGGGCGTCGGGGGTGACGCCGGTCTTCGGCCACTCTACATCGCCGGTGACCGTGCGAGCGGGGATAAGCCAGTAGTCGCCGGTTCGGAAGTCGGTACCCGCGAGCAGGACTTGAACTCCATCCTCGAGGAACATGTAGCCATCGGCGTCGAGGTTAGCGAACTTGATATCTGCGGCGGAGTCCCATCGTCGGACCTTCATTCCCGCGCCGTAGTTGGCCGCGTTGACGACCGGGCCGGCGTTATCGAGAATCAGGTTGTTGCCTTCAACCCGGCTGATCTTGAAGAAATCGCCGGGAAGGGCAAGGAGCTCTCGGCGTCGGTCGGTGATCTCGATCGACTGTCCGCTGGCGAAGCTGAGCATCTGGTCCCGACCGACGCTATCGACGGTGAGGGTTCTCGGCGCGGCGATGGTGAAGCCGCTGACGATGGTGCCGTTGTCTCGCGACCACTTGAACGTTGCGTTCGCGAGGTTGCCGGGCTGGTGAACTTCCACTCGGTAGAGCTGGTTCTCCAGACGCTTGTAGCTGGAGCCAGGCTTGACGGTACACGCTTCGGTGTCGTCGAGGGTTTTGGCTCGAACCCGCATGGTCACGTCCGTCGGGCCGGGGATCAGGGCGAAGGCGGCGTCGCAAGTCTTGGTCGGGGCGGCCGAAATGTCCATCGCGCGGACTTGCCACACGACTCTCGCGCGGGTCGCGGTGTCAGGTCCGTTGAGGGCGACTTCGCGGATCAGGGCATCTTCGAGCGCGGTGACGTGCTCTTCCCAGACATCGAGATAGAAGAATTGGGTTCCCGCGGTTGGGTCAACAGCTCCGGGAAGATCGGGTTGAGCCGAGAAGTCAACGAGTGCCTCGTTCTCACACAGGATCCCGTCGACGTAGTAACGCCCTTGGCCAATGTGGAACTTGCCGGCCGAGAAGGTGATAAGGAAACCATTCTCAGCGGCCGGAGTGCCGCAACCGCCGATAACGTCGGTCGCTTCCGTTCGGTCAAGGTAGCGATGGATATCCTCGTTCTCGTTCCAGTCCGCGTCCATTTGGACGCGTCCTTGCTGCATTCGAACGCTCGAATAGTGCCTCGTCTTGCGGAATGAATTTCTAGTGAAGTCGCCTTTCATGGGAACCCTTTAATTGCTATAGAAAATGCCGGCCTCCAGGCCGACGCGTAGATATTCGGTGAGGGCAAAGCGAAGATTTGCCTCTCTCAGACTGTGGAGCTCGCGATTGAATGCGCCCATCTCGTCGCCATTCGATGCGCCGATCAGGATCTCTCGTGAGCAGGATGCGGCGAGCTGCATGTATGCGGGCTGGCCGTAGGTGGTGGACACAAAGCTCGGCGTCATCCGAGCGCGGATCGCCGCTTCCGGCTCGTCTTTTCTCTCTTCGACGGCCAGTTCGGGCTGGCATCGATAGGCACGAGGGACTTTGGAGCCGGTGGGGAAGAAGCTGAAACGGATGCAGCCCACTTGGGTGCGGACGACGGTGATCATCCCCATGAAAATGGTGTCGCTCGCGTCCAGCGTTTCGGGTTGGACGACGTCGGTGACCGTGCATCGGTCGAGTGAAATCGGTGAGTGAGGCGCGGTGATCGAGCCTTGAATGATGCTATCGACCAAGTTGGCCGTCGGAATCGGGGCGGTCAAGTTGATGCCTCCGAGGATGGTTCGTTCCACATTCAATTCCAGCCGCAGATTCCTGCCGTTGACCGGGTTTGCGAGAGTGCCTAGCGAGGTCGCGGCGGGAACGAGGGTGGTGTCGGCGATATGGAGTCCGCCGAGGTTTCCTTGCTTGACGGTGACCGTTCCCTTGACGAGCAGGCCATTTACACTGAGCAGGCCGGGGCTTTGAGAGGCATCAGCCGCCGTTCCGGTGACCTCGAAGTTTGCAAGGATGCATGGGCGGATACCAGTGGGCGAAATCTGCTTGTAGTCGCGAGGGTTGGCGACGATGTTCGGGGTCGGCCACTGAGTAGCGACGATGGTGAGATGGCTGGACTCCGCGATGTTGATCGCGAGAGTTGCCGACGCGTAAGTCTCGCTGTCGAGGATCGCGATGACGCCGTGCTTGCCCGCACCTTGCAGGTTCCAATCGGCGATCGCCTGTTGGAGCGAGTTGACCACGAATGGGGCCGCGCCGGCCGGGGCGACCTGCACGACGCGGTACCAGTCTGGCGCTTCGGGAAGCATTGCCTCGACGGCCTGAGTTCGGTCGTAGGGTCCACCGCCCATCGCGCTACTGAAGCCATAGCTATAGCTAACGAGGACATCCTTTGCACCCGGGAGCTGCTGGGCGAAACGCATCCGACCGCGAAGTGGGTCGACGGCGACACGAATGGGCTTGTTGACCGGGTTGCCGTTGACATCGAGATAGGTGCGTGCGGTCGGGACCTTGCCCCAGGTCTCCAAGTTGCAAATGAAGATCTCTTCGGGTGGAACCGGCTTTGCATCGCCGCGGATGTAGATCTCGAAGATGGGGGGATCGTTGTCGAAGTAAGGCGAGGCGTGGCTTTCACCCAGTACCTGTGCCTTGCGCATCGCCTCGAGGTCTTCGTAAACGGCTCGGCGGCGAAGCACTTCGGGCACATTTATCTCGGTGGCGGGGCCAGCGACTTGGGCGGACTGCTCGACCTCGGGAGAGTTGAAGAGCGGGCCATCGAGGCCAAGCGGGCTGAAAGTGTAGCTGCCACCGGCCGGTCCCTTGACTGCCTTCACCCGGTGGAGCGGAAAGTGCTGGAGGCGCCACAGGAAGATGCCGATGTTCGGGATGTTGTACTTGCCGCGCGGGATTTGAACGCTTCGTACATCTCCGGTGAACGAACCTTTGGTGAATGCTCCTTGAATCAGTTCCAGGCTATTACTGTCGCGCAAGTCAGGGGTTCGCGGATTCTGGAATCGGAAGTGGTTGACGTTCTGCGTCCACTCGAGGAGCGAGAACATCTCGACCGCGGCCGCCTTGTAGCCGGTGACGTCTTGGGCCAACTGGCGAAGCATCGAGATTGTGCCCTTGCGCCGTCGGTAGCCAAGGGTGTTGGCGACCCAGCCGCGCTGGGAGAACGTGGCACCGCTGACTTTGTGCAGACCGCGAACGCCGAGAAGGTCGCCGATGTACGGCACAACCCACTCTTCGCAAGTCTCGATGAACTCGTCATCGTAGAGCTGAGCGATGTTCTGATCCATGCGCTCGCCCTGTTCGCCGAGGACGTCGAGGAGCGCGCGCAGCGGTCCATCGTCGCCATCGACTTGCTGGTAGAGCTCCGGCAGCAGCCGGAACAGGGTCTCCGCGTTATAGGTCACGCACCATCTCCTTCATGGAAAGCTTCTTCGGGTCGAGCAAGAGGATCTGCGCGGGGAACAAAACCCCGTTGATCGCCCGCGCAGCTTTGATTCGGATCACGTCGTTCTTGATTGGCGACAGGTTCGTGGTGAAGTCGAGAATCTCGACATTCGCCGCCTCGACCCCGGGTACCGGCTGGACCACCGCGAGGATCTCGGAGATCGTCACCGCTTCTGAGAACAGCCGATTATCGAAGCTGAACGCTTGGGTCAGTGCATCTTGTACGGCGGGCAAAACCTTCTCCGCGAGATAGTCTTCCCTCACCAAGACAGCAATCGTCGCGGTGAACGTGAGGGTCTCCGAGTTCTGGATCACGACCGGGAAATGGGTGTCGCGTATTGAGTCGATGCTTCCCGCGAGGTCGGTGGTGTCCATCGCCTCACCGCCGGGGCCGGCTACTGTAAGGTGGACGACTTGGTGGGTGCCATTCCAGAGCAGAGCGCTTTGCGCTTTGGCCACGCCCGGGTAGCGGGCAGCGTGGTCGGAGAAGTCCTCGACGCTGACGATTCGGCCAAGGGTGAGAACCGACTTCGGCATATTGGTGCGGGCGTCGACCGTGTTCTCGGGGTCGCTGCCGCCGGTAGCCGCGATAGGGTTCAGGGCGTCGGTGATTCCGAGGGGGCGGGTGAGCAGCATGTTGAGCTGACCCGACCGGACTCGACCCGCGAGCCCAGAACCCACTCGATATTTGGCGCTGATGTTCTCGGTTCCTGTTTCGGTGCGAGCCCCGGATTTGCCATCGCCAAAACCGACGGTGGTCTTGTAGGTGTCGTCTTGCCGCGCAGTATAGATGCGATCCTTCGGACCTGCCGCGTACAGGGTTGGCACTTCGTGCCAGAGCACGTCGTTGACCCGAACCTGGAGGGTGCTCTCGTATCCCGTTTCGGTTTGGGCGGCGAGGTAGGTGAGCGGCTTGTTTCTGAGGTCGAATCTTTGGAACGAGCTTGCTGCGTTGCCACTTCCCATCACTTCGTTCTTCGTTTCGCCGTGGGTGCTGAGGGCGACGTTGCCAAAGATCTTGGTGGTTGGGCGGTCGTAGGCGTAGGTCAGGTTTTCGGTGATAAAGACATCGGTCGGGTTGTCGATCGCGCCGGTCTGAATCTCGCTGACTTCGACGACTTCGCTCACGAGGACGGTGTCTTCGTCGGTGGCAGGCAGATAGCTGATGTCACTCGGCATGAGGTCGATGAAGCCACTGGCGGTGTCCTTTCGAAGGATCGAGTAGCGGGTGAAGCCGGAAGGCTGGAGCAGCGGAGCCGCCTGCAGCCAGACCGTTTCCCCGGGAGCGATGGCGCCGATGGTTGCCCCGGTTTTGTCCGTCAAGTTCACGCCAACCAGTAACTTCATTCGGGGTGGCTTGCCTTGGATGAGAAGCTTGCGGCCCTTGTCAGGACGAACGATCTTGTTCGCGGTGGTGAGCTTGCTACCGGTCAGCGGCTTCAAAAGTGGCGTCTGGGCGAGGGTGAGCGGCTCGCTTTGGGCGAGAACCGCGGTGTCCTTGGCGCTGAAGTTGGTGATTCCGGTGCCGTTGATCGTGAGGTGAGAAACTTTGCCCGCCATCATGTACCGGCTGGCTAGCTGCTCTTTGTATCCATCTACTTGGAAGATGTGAATGTGAGCCGAGTTTTGCAACACGATCCAAGAGCCGATGCTGATGGTTGGATACAGGGACTCCAGATCGATGGTTGTCCCGGTAAGCGCCGCGTCCGCCCACGAGCCTGACAATCCGGCAAACGGTCCCGCTTTGAAGACGCCATTATCGGGGCGCTTGTCACCAATCGTGAGCTGGAGAGGAAGCGCATTGTAGTCGATGGCGTTGTATCCGAAGAGCGCCACCTTGAGGCGCATGATAAAGACCCTCGGGCCGGGGTCACTCGCGCCGGTCACGATGGTCGCGGGCAGCGCGGGGTTCCACGTGAGTTTGGTGACCTTGCGGGTGTTGTCCTTCTCGACGGCAGTGACTTGACTGACCGCAATAACGTCGGTGGTCGGAGCCGAAATGGTGCCGCTTGAGACGAAGAGGAGGCTGTCGCCAATCTTCACTTCGAAGTCAGTACCCGCGAAGTAGGCGGTCGAGCGGTTGTTGTCCAAGCGGTCATCGGCGAGCACCTGGACCGGCATCTGGTTGTATCCCGGATATGCGGTGATTTGCTCGACCGTTTCGAAGACTTGAGGCAGCTCGTCCTGGCCAGGCTGGCTTTGGACCTTGGTGCCGATATCCACGCGGACGCTCTTTGGTCCGTAGCCGGAGTCGTCCATCTTGAACGCCATGTAGGTGGTGGCGGCGGTTCCCGGTGCGAGGCGATAGCCAAGCTCCTTACCGAATTCGACGACCGACTTGTACTCGGTAGAAGTCCGCAGGTAGTTCTCGTTCGCGATGCGCTCTTGGTAGAAGGTGAGGACATCAAGCACGACTGACCATGCGTCGACGGTGGCAACGACCGCGTCGCTGTCGTCTCGGGTGGTGAGTCGATCCAGCGCTTGCTTTTGGGTCAGCGCGTTCTTCATGGCTTGCTTGAAGCCGCCGAAGCGAGCGATTCGGTAGTCGATCTGGCTCAGGCCGGGATCGTTATTGACGTTTCCGAGGACCGGCGATTCGGTCTGTTCGCAGCAGCCACAGTCGTTCAGCTTCATCACAGGCCTCCCTCCAGTTCAAATGTGATCCGCCCATCTTCGGGGAAGTTGGGGTCGTTGGAAAGTTGAGCGATCTCGTTGACCGCGATATGGATGCGACCCTTCTCGATCTCTTGATTCGGCGATTCGCTCCAGCGCTTGAAGGTGGTCGCGGTGACGTGATCGACACCCTGCACGCTCATCGCGACACTGAGCACCTGGCTCAGATAAACGCTTTGGCCGAACGTGAAATTGTCGGGGCTGAAGAACCCGGTCTCGCCGTCCGCGAACGTCGCGTTGCTGAATGCTCGGGCAAGGCGCTTGCGAACGTCGGCTTGGAAGTAACCGTTGCTCACGCAAACGTGGAGGACGATTTCGAGAGGCACGAAGATCGGGTCTCGCAGCTCCATGTCTACGCCCGCCATTCGGTAGCGGTCCATGTGGGCGAGGATCGAGGCTTTGAACTCGGGGTCTTTCGTGACCGGGAGCCCGCCGAGCCGGTCGACCACGAGGAAGACGGTGTACCAACTGCCGGTCCAGCGGAACTGGGCTTGGGCGGCTTGGACTTCAGTGTGTCGCTCCGCGATCATCGCGTAGTCGGGTTCGGTAACCGCGCGCTCCTGGACCTTGTACGCCTCCGGGGCGTACTCCTTCACGTCGTTCAGAGCCTCCGGCTCGACGCCTCCCGTCGCGGGGAGCGGGTTCCAGACGTTCTCGACTCCGGCGGTGTCGAACACCACTCGGGTGAGACTGTCTCGACCGATGTTGCCGATGACTCCGTTGCCAATACGCGGGATGACGGTGAAGACGTCAACCGGATTTGGCATCTGGCCGTTCAGGTCGTCACCAAACCGGAAGTGGACGCTGCGATCGTTCTCGACCTCGACCACGAAGTGGGGGTCGAATGGGCCGCTTCGCAGGAGATCAGACATCACTTCCCAGTTGCCGGCCGCCGTTGAGAGAGCGATATCGGCGAGAGCGGCGTGGGGGTCGTTCTGCAGGGCGCTGAAGGCGGATGCCTTCTTCGCAGTGGATTGATCGAAACCGGAGCGGAAGCTCAGGTCGATGGTTCGCATCGTGGGCAAATACTTCTCGTCTTGAATTGGGCTCGGCGGAATCAGCGGCTCGGCAGGTAGTCGCTGACCGTGGTCGGCGAGGACAACGTTGCCGCAGGCGACGCTGACGTTCGCAAACGCTTTGTCCTCCACGGTGACGCTCAGGCAAAGCGCGAAGGGGAGTGCGTCTTCGGGGAACCAGGTGACTTCGAGGACATCCACGTTTTCGTGGTCATCGTGGCCGGGCTTCACCGTCTTGAGTCGCACGACGTGTCGGTGGGCGGGGTCGGCGCCGATGTTCTGTCCGTCCACCGGATTCAGGGTCTCGTACAAAGCGAGGAGATCCCCAGGGGCGAGGACCATACCGTTGGCTTTCACCAAAGTGGCGTGAGTCGCACCTCGAGGCAGGCAGCAATCGAAGTCGCTCCAAGTGTGGAAGTCGATGATGTTCCTGGTCGACGACAGGCTCACGTCGTGCATCGCTTCGAACGCCATCTGGGGGTTCGAGTAGCCACCGTAGGTGACGGTGGAAACTTGGGTGCCCTCGCCATTCGTTCGGTCGAGGAACACGGCGCCCTTCTTGATCACCGCGCCATCGGCGGCGGATGCGGGGGTGACCTGCAGGCAGACGAAGGTGCGTGCGGTGCAGCCTTCGTGCATGAAGTAGTCGAGAAGCCGAGCGTGTCGGCGAATCGAGCTTCGACGTCGGGCAGTGCCGAGGTACGCCTCGGTCGCAACCGAATCTTGGTAGTAGCTGAGCTGATCGCCCAGGTATGCCATGAGTTCGACGAGCGCGATCTCGATGTCGGCGGGATTGCGTTCCTTCCACGCGGGCATCGTGACGCTCATGCGGTCGAGCATCAGGCGCCGGAACGTTTGGTAGTCCTTGGCCAGGTAGTCGATCGAGACGTCTTCTTCGGATTCTTCGGGACAGTCGTCGTCGGGCTTGCAGTCGAAGTCGCTGGGGCACTGGACTTTGAACGAGAACTCGACGGTGCAAAGAACGCCATCAAATCCGGCGGGCGGGTTGTCGTTGGCGAGTCCCGCCCTCACGCGAAGCGTGTACATCGAGAAGTCGCCGCGCTTGTCGACCAGAATCGTCGCCACGTTCGCGGCGATGGTCAGGGTTTGGATCTTGATGTCTCGGATGCGGACGCCACCCTCGATGACGAAGTTGTCCTTCGTCAGAGCGCCGAGGTTCCTAAGGAACGTGACGGTGATCGTCGTCTGCGCAGGATGGTCGACTTCGAGATAGTCGATCCCGTTGAGGATGCCCTTGGCTCGAACCTCCTCTCGACGCTGTTCCTTTCCGCAGAAGTAAGTGGTGTCCATGTTAAGCCGTCTTGAGAAATGTCACGGTGCGTTGGTCGCCCGATTTACGCACGGCGTACGAGACCGTGACGCTGAGGGTCGAGTCCTCGGCAATGATGTCCACGCCAATTACGTCGATCACATTTCCGAGCCACTGCTGGAGCGAGCTTTGAACGAGCAGTTGGGTGGTGGAGGCAAGAAGCTCGCTGTTCGGCTCGAATAAGAGTTGGCGCAATCCGCAGCCGAAGGTTGGGCGCATCACACGCTCGCCAGGAGCGGTGAAGAGCAATTGCTCGATCATCTGCTCGACGTGGGCGTCGTCGGCAGCCGAGGCGGTGCGTCCGCTTCGATCGATGGAGAGGGGATACGCTACGTTCATTAGGTTGCGACCACCCGCGTTTGAATGGCGACCATGCTGGCCGGACCCTGAGGCGCTTGCTCGGGGCTGAGGCATAGGCCGACGGAACTTTGAATCAGAGGAGGACGCCCCTCGATGAGCACTCGAGTTGCGGGTGCCGTCCACTGCACTCTCAGGCAAGGCGACGGCTTGGGGGGCGGCAGGGTGAATGCGCATCCAGCAACCATGCATTGGTCGGTCGCGAGGATCGGTGGCATGCCCATGAGCAGCACTCGAGTGGCGGTGGGCACCGGGGTTACTTGTCCGCCGTGGGGGCAGATGACGGTCCCGCCCATGTTGTAGATAGGTCCTGGCATGGTGTTCTCGCGGTCAGGTGATGACCAGTGCGCCTCCGTTGATCGTGATGGTTGGGCCCTGCATGGCGATCATCGCGCCCTTTCCGTTCTGGATGATGATGCCGGTGTCGTCGATCTTGATCATCGCGCCGGTGTTGGTCTGGAGCATGATTCCACCGGTCGGTCCGGGGGTGTCGCTGACCATGAAGGTGTTGGCGAGCATCGTGGTAACCACGAAACACTGGGTTCCCGGAGGAGTAGCGGTGGCCATTGGAGGGACCTCGGCAGCGGTGGCAAACCAGCTTCCTGTCCAAATCGGGTAGTCCGGATCGCCATGCTCAAACTCGACCCAAACACCAGCTTGGATGGCGGGCACAACGTACATGCCAGAAGCGATTCCTGTAAACGGCAAGCAAGGGAGAGCCCAGGTCGTCGGGATCACCCCAAGCACGTCAGGGACCATGCACATGATCCGGCCCTGCTTCATGGGGTCGATGTTGTTGAGCACGGTGCCCCGGTACTTTCCGAAAAACTTGACGTCGCCTGGCATGTTAAGTGGGCACCATTGGAGTGATTGAGATGAGTCCGTTGCGAGACAACGTGAACTGCTGTTTAAACTCGCCGGGCTTGATGTTGTGAGTCACGCTCTTCACGTAGTAGAGGCCGTCGTAGGCAAGGCCGGCGCCGCGGACTCCAACCAATCCCCGGGCTTTAAGCACGTGACCATATCGGAGAACGTCGAGCGATCCGGTTCCACCGATCGCTTCTGCGGCTTCCTTCTGGGTCCCTAGAGCCTTGGCTAGAGCCTGAACGGGGGTGAGTTGTGCGGCCTCGCGCAGGAAGTTGACCTTGAGTTTTGTCGCCGAGCGAATCGCGAGAGGGGGCGACAAGAGGCTGAGATCGGGAATCGGAATCGGGATCGGAACCCTGGTTTGCTCTTGCTGGATGAGCGCAATCGTATTGGTGCCCTGCAGGCCGTTGTAGCTGAAACTCAGGGAGTCGACGTTGGTGTCGGTGTCCATGTTGATGTTCAGCGCGGGCTGGGGAATGCCAACTCGGATCTCGGGCCCCCAGTAGGCGAGGTTCGCCCCGGGCAGAGGACCGGGCTCGATGTAGAAGACGTAGCCGGTGTCGGTGGCTAGCTTCTTCACGTAGTCGTAGTCCGTCCCTTGCTGGGTGAAGATTCGCTCGGTGGGAACGGTTGGTTCTTCGAACGGGCTTGGAAGCACGAGGGGGATGATGCCGAAGAAGCTGTAGCGACCAAGGATGGTCAACACCCGGGTGCTTGGCGGGAGGGCCGGATACATCATGAGGCCGGTGAGATCCACCAGCGACATCGCGACCGCGATGTCTTCGCCGGTAATCGTGAGGGTCGAGCCTCCCGGGGTGTTGCTCGGGGCGACGTCTTGGCGGGTGATGAGGCCGTCCATCAGCACGTTTGGGATGCCGTTGATCGTCGCCATGATGATCACCCGAATACCCGGATCGAAGTAGCCAGCGGGCAGGAGGGCCAACGAGATGAGCGAGGTCTTGCTGAAGTGGAATTGGAGCTGGAAACCGGAGCGGTCGGATGCACTGACCGTCACCTGGGCGCTGACGAGTGCGTCCAGGACGGGGGGTGGCACCGGGATGGGGACCATCGGCCCGATCATCACGGTCAGGTGCATTCCCTTCAACACTTAGCCAGCTCCCTCCTCGGGGGCGGGAACGCCCTCCGGCAAAGTGATGCGCACGGCGCGGCCCACGACTTCGGTGAGTTCCATTGGATGGAGAACCGCATTTGCGTCGGCGATCTTCCAGTACTGCTCGGAGTCGGCCATTGCGTTGTAGGCCATCGTGTCGGGGCGGTCGCCCTGCTCGACTCTGATGGTGCCAAGGGTGGTGAACCGCTCAGGGCCGGGGATGAAGCGCCGTACGAGGTAGCTGATCTCGCGGCCATCGGACAGCGTCATCTTCCGCGTGTCGGTCGTTAGGTATCGGCTATTGGGTGGGAATTTGCTCATAAGACTGAATTGATCCCCAGGTTCTTGATGTCGCCCGACCGCTTGGACGCAAGGTTTTCCTTGTTCTTTTGGTAGGTGAGGAAGATGGATGCACCGAGCGATTCGTAGACGAGATCGTTCACGCTGAGCACCCGAAGCGTGAGCGAGACTTTCGCTCGGATCGGGTTGAGATTGGTGTCGAACGCCTCCTCGGTGATGCTGAATTCGGTGATGCGAACCGGCACGATCCGGTTCTTGCTCCACACAAAGATCGCAAGCGGCGCTTGCACGGGGAAGATCTCGATGGTGCCGACGATGGAGATGATTCGGTTGGTCTGCAGGTCCGAAGAACTGGGATAGACCATCGTCTCCAAGGTCGCGAGGTCGGCGGCAAGGCCGTTCTCAACGATGTCCGCGTTCTGGTCGGGGTTGTTCAGCAGGTCAGCGGCATCGAGCTCGGCTTCGAGCTTGATCGTCTCGACAGGAGGGCCTTTAAGGCGAAGGCTCTCGATGTGATCGCCGCTGTCCGCTCCGGCTCCTTGAGGCTGCAGGGTTCGCTGCAGGGAGTCGGGGTTGTACTGAAGATTGATCACCCGCTTCTTGGCGCCGGTGTCGGGATCGATGAGGACGATTCCGCCCTTGATCAACTTCGGAGCTAGGTTGAAACTGCTCATATTGCGCCTACTCGCTCCAACATGCCGTGCATGATCGAGGCAACGTCGATGTCGGGTCGGATCACTCGAATGCTATCGAGCGAGGGTGCCTGGAACGGTTCGTTCGAGGCGTAGTGGATGGGAGCTTCGACTCCAAACTGCATGTCCGATCCCATCCGATAACTAGCAAGTTGGTAGCCCTTGTGATAGGTGTATGCGCCGCCGAGCGCTTCCGCTTCGACGTTCGCTTCGAGGCCGAAATCGAGCACCGGTTGGGCGATGATTCGGGCAACGTTGTCCACCACGTAAACGCCCTGGTGATAGCCGATCGTAAGGTCGTTGCTTGCATTGACTTCCAGGCCGATGCGGGCACTGGCCGTGATGCCGCCGCTGATACTGGCGATGCCGCCACTGAGGGCGAGGGCGCCTCGGATGCTGGCGGTGAATCCCGCGCTTGCCGGGATGACGAGTCGGGCACCACCCTCGAGGTCGAACTGAGGATTCTCGTCGAACGGGTTGAAGCCCGCGCTGAGGTGAAGGTCCTCGATGCGGCCCGGACCAATGCCGTAATCCACGCTGAGCGCGCCGGTGATTCGGAAGACGAGACCCAGCGAGACCGGGCCGACGCTGATGCCCGCGATCGGGATATCGAGGCTTCGATGGAAGAGCTCTCGGCTGGTGCCGAATCTTCGGAAGAGCTCGATCGGACGGGTGAAGCGGATCTCGCCGGTAAGTCGGACATTCTGGCGCTCGTCGATTGCGATTCCGACGGTGCCGGTGAGGCTCGGAGTGATCTGATAGGTGATCGTGCCATCGGCGGTGATCGCGCCACTGCGAAGGAGGTGGGCGTTGATCGTGCCGGTCATTCGGCCACGGGTCATATTGAGGGTGCCGTGTCCGAAGACGTGGCCGTCTTCGTAGTGGAGGTCGACGGTGCCCCTAAGGCCGCGATACGTGAAACCGGTTGAACCGTGGGCGGTGAGATTCCCGTTGGCGTACCGGAAGTCCAGACGGGTGGGATCCATCGGGGGGTAGTTGAACGTGCCGTTGCCGGTAAAGACCCACGTGTCGCCTTCGAGGTGGGCGCCGAGGCGAATCGGGTTGCCGCGCACGTCCATCACGATCTCGCCGCCGGCGGTGATTCCGTTGTTCGTAATGTTGATCTCGACGGTACAGCTCGTTACGTTCGGAATTCGAATCTTATCGGTCGCGATTCGAATCTGGCCCGTCCACTGACCGTCTCGGTAGTTGACTTGGCCACGGGCCTCATTGACCATCGGGATGTGCGCGTCGATGGTCCCGCTCGCCGAGATGCCGGCCGGGTTAGCGGTTACGTTGAGGTTCGCGGTTGCGTACGGGTTGGCTCCCGAGCCGAAGGCGATGTCGAGATTTCCTTGGCCGCCGAGTTGGGGAAGGAGAGTCGCGCCGAGTTCGGCTCGGGTCACCCGCGCCGGGCCGAGGGGCCGCCATGCGGCGGTATTCGCAGCGAGAGTGGCGCTAAGAGAGTCAGGCCCAAGCGCTAGGTTGATCGCGAGATTTCGAAGGAGCGGCTTGTCCGATTGAAGTGTGCCCGAGCCGCTGAAGCCGGCCGCAGGATCGTAGGCTAGCCGCAGGTTGCCGGGGCTCAGGTACGGGTAGTTGAACCGCATGACGGGGTTCGTCATGTTGAGGAAGGACAGTGTCTTTGCACCCGCGTCGCCCTCTGATTTGAAGATCGGGTTTGGCTGAGCGGTGACGTTGAGCGGGACGGCGGTGGTGGTTCGCCCACCTCGGCCCACGAAGCGACCCGAGTCCACGCGGGCGGCAACTCGATCAGGCTGACCGGCGACGCCCTTGGTGTAGGTATCGAGAAGGAAGCCGGGAACGAGCTGCTGCATGTTCCTGTTCAGAGGCTCGTTCAGGTCAGTCGGTCCTACCTTCTTGAGGAGACTGGTCGCGGTGTTTCCACCCGCGGTGATTCGCACCGAGTCGCGGTCGGCAGGGACTTCTTGGCCCTCCGTGTTGGCGAGTCCGCCCCCGCTCAAAAGCTTGCATTCGATGGAGATGCAGTTTGGGGCGGCACCCGTGTACGCCGCGCAGGTCGGCAGCGTACCGATGGGGGCGACGCGCTGGAACTGCATCATGATCCGGGTGGGACGGTTTGTGGTGGGATGCGCCTCGCGGATGAGGGTCGCCTTGTCGACGAGCCAGTTGAACAAGTTCGATCCGCTGGAGCGGTTCGGGCTGGGGTCCAGGACCTGGACATTGTCGGGGACGTTGGTGCCGCCAAGCTGAAGCTCGACGATGTGGTCCATGTCGCAGAGAACGTCGCTTGCGAGTTTGGGTGTGAAAGTCGGCTGGACCTTTCCACCGAGCTGACCCCAATAGCTGGCGGCTCTTTGAGGATTCCAATTCACCCGCTGGAGCCAGCTTCGCTGGAGCGTTCCCGTTCGGTCTCTCGCCTGGGCGGCACCGGCAGAGGGTCGGGTGGATGCGCCACCCGAGGGGAATTGGATGGTGGATCGAAGCTGGTTATTGTCCGCCATTCGCTGATAGATGTCCATCGCGAACGGACCTTTCTCGGCGGGAAGCTCAAGCTGGTTGATGACGAACAGCCGATAGATTCCCCCTGGAGGATCGGTATCAAGGATCTGGGTAACTCCCGCCTGGGTGAGCTTGGCTTGGTCCAGGTCCGTCGGCGTTGCGGCGAGGGCGCTTGCTCCCGGGACCGGGTTTGGAGCTGACGGATTCGATGCGGTAGTCGTGGCCCCGGTGATGGGCGCTGGAGTCGACGTCGTGGTGACCGCGCCTGCGGGAGGGGCGGACTGGGTGCCGACCTGCCTCGAAAGCATTGGGCTATCCACCCTCCCGATCGACGGGGCCGCGTGACCGCTCGTGACCGCGGCAGCGGCTCGGTCGGCCTCATGCTCAAGGGCGGAGTATTGGGGAGTGACTTCGAGACTCGTGTTCGGCGATCGCTGAAGGCCGCCTTGCTGGATGGTGTGGGCGAGCTCGTGGGCGAGAAGGTGCTGTCCACCTGGCGAGACCGGATCGTACTTGCCGTGGTCGAAAGCGATGTTTTGTCCAACCGTGTAGGCGTGGGCGTTGACGGCTCGCGCTGATTCGGCAGCTCGTGAGTCGGTGTGGAGTCTGACCCCGCTGAGGTCGTGGCCGAATCGGTTCTCCATCGACCCTCGGGTCACCGGGTCGAGCGGTCGGCCGGGGCTGCCGATGACCGAGTTGACCAGCGATGGGACGGCCATCGAAGTGGGTCCCGCCGCCTTGCGCTGGAGCCCCTGCTTCTTCTTTTCTTCGCACGCGGGGCACATGCCGCTGGTACCCGGCGTACCGCCACAGGCGCACTTGCGCTGGATCATCCCCGCCTTCGCCTTGCTTAGGGTCGGGGTGGATTTCGGTGCCGGTTTCGCGGCGACCGGTGCAGCTTTATCGCCCACGGATCGCCTCCAGAACGACGAGCGAAAGGCGCTCAGCCATCTCCTTGGGGTCGTGAGTCTCGACAATGGGGAGGGAGGTGTTGGGTGTTCGGTGTTCGGTGTTCGGGGCGGATAAGGCTCTTATTAGCTCTTGCTCAAGCTGCTTCTTCAACTGGTTCGTGTCGATGTGCGGCTGGTCTTTCAGCACGATGTGGTCGATGTGGAGTTTGATCATCGATCCTCCTCCAGCGAGAACTCGGTCATCGGGCGCTCTAGCTTGGTGAACTCGCTTCTTGCCGCCCTAACGATGTGGTCCATCTTGACGACCGAGCCCTCATCGGCGGCGAGGAACGCCGCGTTCATCGCCACGTTTCGGATGCTTCCTCCCGCCAGCGATAGCTCGGCGAGTCTCTCGTTTTCGATCTTCTCGCTCGGCATCGCAGCGGGAAAGACTCGGTCCCAGATTCGGCATCGGTCGTCGTACTCCGGGAAGGGGAATTGGACGACGAAGCGCAGGCGGCGCAGGAATGCGGTGTCGAGTGCGTTCTTCAGGTTGGTCGTCAGAATGACGAGACCCTGATACGCCTCCATCCGCTGCAAGAGGTAACCGACTTCGATGTTCGCGTAGCGATCGTGGCTATCTTTGACTTCGCTGCGCTTACCGAACAGGGCGTCCGCTTCGTCGAAGAGGAGGACGGCGCCGGAGCCTTCGGCGGCTTCGAAAATGCGGCGCAGGTTCTTCTCCGTCTCGCCGATGTACTTGCTCACGATCTGGCTGAGATCGATGCGGTAGAGGTCGAGTTTTAGCTCTCCGGCAATCACTTCGGCGGCGAGAGTCTTGCCGGTTCCGCTGGGGCCAGAGAAGAGGGCGCTGATGCCCAGACCTCGGCTATTCCGGCTGCCGAATCCCCAGGCGTCGTAAACCTTCGCACGCTGCCGGACGTGGCTGGTGATCTGCTTGAGGGTGTTGGATTGCTGGTCGGGGAGGACGAGGTCCTTCCACTCCATCTTCGAGTCGATGCGCAATGCGAGGTCGTCGAGACGCTTGCGGGATTGCTTGCGCGACTCTTCCCAAAGGGTGTTGTTCAGATCGCTTCGATCTGCGGCTTGCGCGGCCTGCCGAATCTGATCGGGGCTGAGTCGGAAGTGTTTGGCGAGGGTGTCGAGGCTTCCGTTGAGGCCGTGTGCGGCTTCGCCAAGCTCGGCTTGCCAGACCGTTTTGACCTCGGCAGGAGTCGGCGCCGCAATCTCGAAAACCTTGCTGCCCTCGATCGGCATCGTGTCTTGGGTGCCAATGAAAAGAGGGAAGTTTGAGCGACGGGCGAGCGTGTTCAACTTCGCTGCGTCGGCCGCCTCGGACTTGATGAGAAGCGCACCTGACAGGAGGAGAGCTTCTCGGGTCCAAAGGTTGAGGAACTCTTGCGGGTCACCGATCTCGGCAGCTCCGACTTCGAAGAGTTCGAGGCTCAAGGACCGAGCGGCGAGGTCGGCAATCTCTTTCGGCTCATTTCCCACGAGCTGAACGGCGGGAATCTTGCCTAGTGAGGCGGCCCAAAGGTCGGCGATCTGTTCAGCAATCTGTCGATGGCTGGGAACGAGGTCTTCTCGCGAGTGAGACTTCTCGACCATCGCGAGGGCGGGCTCGATGTATTGAATGCCGCAGAGGAAATGGAGGACCCGTTCGGGGAGGCGAAGGCGACTGCGGGTGAGCGAGATGCCGTCCTCCATCTCAAGCAATCGGAACTTGCGCAGCGGTCCTTCGGGAGTGATGCTTTGCCAACTCGGATCCTGCATGTACGCCAGGCCCAGGGCGAAAGTGGGGTAGTGGGCAGCGGGGTCTTTGTGGAGCAGGGCGCAGAGTTCGGAAACGATGGGCAAGGTCTCCATCGCGGCGCAGAGCAGGACGAGTTCTCGCTCGAATGGAGTGAGTTGGAAGGCTGCCTCAAGCTGCTGAAGCGCGGACGGAGCGGGGAGAGCGCTCCGGGCCGACGCTTCGCGAGAAATCGCTTCATCGATCCCGACCGTTTCCAACCCCGCGAGGGCTTGGAGGCGGAGCCGCAGGATGTCGAGACACGCGGAAAAGTGCTCTTGATTGGCGACCTGCCACTCCACGCTTTGCCGTTTCACGTGACCACCACCGTTGGCCCGTCGTAGGGCTGCTGCATCGGGTCGGGGTTAGTCGTGTTCAGGTGCAGGGCGCTGTCCGCGTTGTCGATTCGAAGTCGGTAGATATAGGTTCCGCTCTCGACATCCTTGGCCGCGAAGACAAGCGGATCGGTCTCGAGGGTTCGCGGTCTAAGGCTGAGCGAGTACGACCAGGGCTTGCCCGCGCTGGGTGCGGTAGTCCGGTTGAGCAGGAGGGAAACCTTCTGGTCCAAGCCCACCGGCATCGGCGTCGTCAAGGTCAGCGTGTGATCCTTCTTCGCGGACGGGTCCTTGAAGTAGGTGATCGTCGTCACCGCAGGAAGCAGGATGAACGTTGCGGCGTTGGATTCGGTACCCAAATGGTTTGCCCCGAGCGGCGCTTGGTCGACGACCTTGACCGTCTTAAGTCCAGCCTTCAACGCAGCCGGCAGTTGCACGGTGACCGCAGTTGCCGTCGCACCGGCTTGGAGAACTCCGGCAACGTCGTCGATCAAGTAGCTCTTGTTCGCGCCGATAAGCGCGCGCCCCGTGATGTCGATCTTCGCGTTGACCGCGAACGGCAGCTTGTCGGGAGAGACGCTCTCGATGGCCATCTCGCTAAAGGGCAGACCGAAGATGCCGCGCTGCTTGACCGGGAAGTTGGCTTGCCCCGCGTCCTCGGTGTCGAGCAGGATGAACGACGCCTTGTAAGTGCTGGTGAGCACGTAGTGGGTTTGGAAGAAAACGGACCAGATTTTGGAGAGGTCCTCGAGCGAGACCTTGTACGGTGTGACCTTGACGAGCACATCCTGGTCGGCGAGGTTGGAGCCCTTGAGGAAGTGATTCGGATCACCGGCAACCGCTGCGGCAATCGTGTCCCGAATGACCTTCTTAGGCAGACACGGCTCCGAGTGGAGGTAGCGCATCACGCTGGCCTGCACTCTTTGAGGCTCCAGCGATGCCTCGAGGCCATGGAATGTGAGCATGTAGATGAGCTCGACGATCGCGGTCGGCTTGTTCACAATCTGGCGACTCGTATTGCGGCTGGGCAGGTCGGGGTTGCCCATGTCGCCGCTGTTGGTGGCTTGCAGCAGATAGATGTTCACGCCCACCGCGGGCAAGGGGCCGTCGTTTCCGTCGGGTCGCACCGTGCTTGCAACCGCATTCGGGACGTCGGCCCCTACAACCTTGTTGAGCTGGCGCTGCAGGGTGAAAGTGGTCGTGGCGAAGGCCAGTTGGTTGCTCATATCGCACCCTTGCTGCGCTCGCGCAGGTAGTCATTCAGCGCGATCACGCCGGTTGGCTTGCCTTCTTTGGTCTTCTCTTTTGTGCTTTCTCCGGGCGTGGACTTGACCTCGATCCGGCCGATGGTGATCTCGATGATGGGCTCGACGGGCGTTTCATCGCGGTTCAGGATCAGCGCTCGATCTCTGATCGTTTTGGTTTGTCCAGGCTTCTGGATTTCGCGGACGATGCGCTCGGTTTCGAGGAAGGCGGTGAGGTTGGTCGACTCGGTTTTCGTGTGTCTTTCCAGTCGCTCAACTCGGTCGGTGATCCGCTCGCTGCGCAGCGTCTCGCTCTGTTTCAGCAACTCGCGGACGGTCTCCCGGATGGTGTTGGTTTCCTTCTGTGCTTGCGCTCGAATGGTGACTTGGTCGCCCTCTCGGATATCGGTTTGGCTCGAGTGGTGGACCGCTGAATTGTCGACGCTGGTGGTCTGATCGATGAGGGTCAGGTGGTCGTGAGTGTCGCCCTCAACGTTGGTTGAGTTTTGAACGTGCGAGTTGTAAGTGGTGTTGCGGACCTCGGTCTGCTTGGCCATTTGGGAAGCCAACGATTCTTCCTCTTGCGTTCCCAACTCAAAGGTGCCCGCGTAGATCGAGTCCACGAGAGGCTCCAAACGCGGACCTTGGCCAATGGCCATTCGGGCGACCGAACGGAGGAAGCCGCTCATCCGTTCACCATTTCCAGGTACATCTGCCGCCGTGACGGCGAGAGTTTGAAGACATCTTCTTCAGTCCAGCCGTAGGCACGGGCGAGATCGTGAACGTCTTGGAGGGTTCTCTTTCCTGCCGTCGAAACCTCGCGCCACACGAAGCTTGCTACATCAAAGATGCAAGTCCACTTGACCGCGCATTCGGGGCAGGTGAGTTCTATTCGCTGGCAGGCAAATGGGTCGACCCGATCCATTTCGGTGTCAAGCTCCTCTAGGAACTCCGGTGGCAAGGCCTCGACCAGGATCTTTTCGCCGTTGCGACGGGCTTCGGTCACACAACGTGCGAGCAGTGCGGCCTCCGCTTGTTCCTCGTCGTCAAATCGAGACAGGTACGCGAGGTCGAGGCTGTTGGGTGAGTGGTAGACCGCCTCGTACTCGCCGGACGCAAAACGGTGCTCGACGCCTTCGGTCGGTGAAAACTGCATGTCGTCGGCGTGGAAGGACAGTTCGGCGTAGCTTCCGCATCCCGGGCACTGGGCCAAGGATTGGAAGGATGGGCCGAACAGGTCGCGACGGAGCGCGAGGATGCGCTCGTTGCGACTTCCGAGACTGTCCGATTCCAAGGTGCGGGCGTTGTGCGAGGCTAAGATGACCCCTCGCTCCACCATGGATCGGCCCGTCCCGTGTTCCCACAGGCTGACGAGTTCCGCGGTATTCACCGTTTGCTCCGGTTAAAGCGCTAGGCTCTCGGCTGCGGGCTCAACGACCGAGACGTCCCGTTCCCAGCCCTCGTTTTCGATCTTGATGTGCTGGATTGCGACCGCGTTGGCGTTCGCATCGAGGTCAGGCAGTGCCTGATACTCAGAGACCCAGCAGTTGTAGACCTTGTAGGCAATCACCTTCTGGCCAGCCTCGTTATAGAGCTCGATGATGATGTCCTTGCGGAAATCTTTCAACGAGACCTCTTTTCCAAGACCTCCGGTGAAGTGCCACACACGGCTCGCCCACTCTTCGAAGTCCTTGTCGTGAGTGACTCCGCGCTCAAGGGTGATCGCCTCGTATTCGCTTCTGCCCGGGCCTTTTCGGCTCGAGCTGGGGTCGCCGCCTTCGCGGTGCTTAACAACTTCGGTGGTGCGCTTGAGGGCGCTCACTTTGCTGACCCCGGCGACGTATCGACCGTCCCACCACACTCGAAACTTGAAGTTCCGATAGGGGTCGAACCGGTGTGTATTTACGGTGAATTCTGCCATCCTTCCTCTCCCTAGACCTCAAGATTGCCAGCAATCTGTTTGAGGCTGATTACAACAAATTCGGCCGGCTTCAAAGGTGCGAAGCCGATCACGATGTTCACGATTCCAAGATTGATGTCGTTCTGGGTGGTCGTTTCCGAATCGCATTTCACGAAGTAGGAGTCGGTAGGCGTCTTGCCCTGGAACGCTCCCTTTCGGAAAAGGTCGTGCATGAAAGAACCCAGATTGAGCCTGATTTGAGCCCAGAGTGGCTCATCGTTCGGCTCGAACACCGCCCACTGAGTGCCTCGATAGGCGCTCTCCTCGATGTAGAGGGCGAGGCGTCGGATCGGAACATACTTGTACTCCGAGCCGAGGCGATCGTCGCCTTGCAACGTTCGCGAACCGTAGACGACCCTTCCAGCCGGCGCCTTGATTCGCAACGCGTTGACGCCGAGGGGGTTGAGCAATCCATTCTCGCCGTCCGTCATTCGGTAGGCGAGGTCAGGAACGTTCTTGAGGACCGCATCGAGACCAGCGGGAGCCTTCCAGACGCCTCGCTCGGCATCGGTTCGGGCATACACTCCGGCGACCGCGCCGCAGGGAACGAAGTTCTCCATCACGTCACCCTTGAACGGGTTTGGCTCGACGAGCGGCGGCCAGTAGATGGCGGCGTTCTTACTTCGCGTTCCGACCTGATCGGGGTTTGCCGCCATGCCGGTGAGGACCTGGGCGGGAGTCGTCCAGGCACTGGGCGGGTCGACGACGTAGAAGGCGCGTCGCTCTTCACAGTAGCTTCCGGCGATGCCGATGAGCTGAGTCGAAACGTCTCCCGTGTCGTACGGCGGAATGCAGAGAATGTTGAAGATGTCCGCTTGCTCGAGAGCGTACAGGCCCTTCTTATTCACCCTCGAATTCGCGGGTAGGAAGTTGTCGGCGAGAGTGAGATCCACGCCGTCGTTTCCGCCCTGAGCGGTAACCGCGGCGTCGAGATTCGTCTTCGCCGTGTTGTAGTTGCCCTGGTTGAAAGGGATCGCTCGGCGTGCCGTTTCAAGAGCGTCCTCCGCGGTTCCGACCGCATCTTTGCCCGCCGCAACTGCGGCGACCGCATAGACTCCGCGCCAGCGAAGCAGGCCTGATCGGGCGATGAGCACTCGGTCGACTCGCTGAGCGTGGTCGGCAGTGGTGAGGTTGGCGAAGTATTCGCTCTGGCCCGAGTTGATGTCGGTAACTGCGAGGTTGAAGATCGTGTTCTGGGCGACGCCCATGATGGCGCCCATGGTTGCGGGCACATTCGTGTCAACCGTGACTCGCAGTCCTTGGCCCCAGGTGCCTTCGGTAGCTGCCTCAAAGAGGAGAGCGGCGACGTCGGCAGCGGTCTTTGGAGTCTTGGCCCCAACGCCCGTTTGGGCCTTGTAGAGGCGAACAATGACGGCGGTGCTACCCCCGTTCAGGAAGAAGTCTCGTACCGCGAAACTCATCTTGCTGAATGCGGCGAGGCCACCAAAGTTTCGCTCGAAATCTGCGTAGCTGGTGATGATCAGCGCAGTATCGGTGTATCCCTTAGCCGCTCGGCCAATGAACGCGGCGATTGCGGTGGGCACCCCTGTGATGGTGCGAACGCCACTCGGAATCTCTTGTATATAAACGCCCGGATATGAAAGCTGTACCGGCATATTGTCCCCCTCTCGGCATTGCCAAAAACACGGTCGGTCAATCACTTAACCGACAAGGGCCATGTTACAGCAGGTAATTCTGCTTGTCCACACTTTTTTTGAAAAAAGAGTGAATTTAATATTTGACGGACTCTCTTTAAGTGATTGAACGGCTAAGTAATGCGTGTAACTTACCCATTTAGGGAGACTTTTGAGCTTGAGCAGTCGAATGTTCGGGGGTAGACCTCCGTTTGTGGCCGACGTACGTCTGGGTTTTGATTGATGGGGGGGGCGAATTTGGGTGTTGAGATAGGTGGTCATATATGGGCTAATGAGATGCAAGGTACGGTGATAGTGGCAGACCATGGTATGTCAATAGCCGTCCACGCGTAGCGTGTAGCAGACGCCAATGGCCGGACGCAAGATTTTTATCCCGGCAAAGCCTTGTAGCCGACCATTGCATGGGCGCAAATAGCCAGCCCGCCCTCTGCGTGAGGGATCGACTAGGCTCCGTTTCCGCGAAGTCGTCTGTGGTCGCGCCGAAGCAATCGTCGGTTACACGGCTTCGCCGGGATTTTGGTGGGAGCATCCCGGACCGAAAGCCTCAGAGTCGAAAATCGCGATGACAGAATGTCCTCCTTATGAAAAAGGTCGATGAGAAGACAACGATATTTGGCGAGCACGACGAGAACACGTTGCGCCAGATGGAGACGGTGGCGAGCCACTGGGCGGTCATGCGGGCGGCGGTTTTGGCCGACGGCCACATGGGTTACAGCTTTCCGATTGGTGGCGTCGCGGCTTACAAGGATCACGTGAGCCTGAGCGGTGTGGGCTTCGATATCGGATGCGGAAACAAGGCGGTCCTGACCGACGCCAAAGGCGCGGATATCCAGAAGCGAATCGGGAAGATCATGGACGATGTGATCTCGAAAGTTTCGTTTGGAATGGGGCGAGCGAACGAGACGCGCGTCGATCACGAGGTGTTCGAGGGCGATGCTTGGCGACTGCCTTCGACGCGAGCTTTGAAGGAAGCGGCGAGAACGCAGCTTGGGACAGTGGGTGGCGGAAACCACTTCTGCAACATCGCGGTCGACCAAAAGGATCGAGTCTGGATTTGTGTGCACTTTGGGTCGCGTGGTTTAGGTCACAAGATCACCAAGTGGTTCATGGAACAGGCCGACGCCAAGGACGACATGATGGCGCCTCCGGTGGTTTTCCACGATCGGTCGGCGTTAGGTGAGGAGTACATCGAGGCGATGAACCTCGGCTTGCGATACGCCTACGCGGGTCGAGATTGGGTGTGCAGCGAGGTTGCGAGAATCTTGGGAGCCAAGGAGCTCGATGCGGTGCACAACAACCATAACTTCGCGCAGAAGGAAGCCCACGAGGGCGAGGAAGTCTGGGTCATCCGTAAGGGATCGACTCCGGCATTTCCTGGCCAGAAGGGGTTCATCGGATCCAGCATGGCGGAGGAGTCGGTGATTGTGGAGGGCGTGGCATCGGAGTGGAACACGCTGACCATGAACTCGACCGTCCACGGCGCAGGCCGTGCGATGAGCCGAAGCAAGGCGACGGGGAGCCGGAATCGAAAGACCGGCATTCCGAAGCACACGCCGATGATCACCGACGAGATGATGAGCGAGTGGGTGACTAGGGCGAGGGTCGAGCTTCGCGGCGGAGACGTCGACGAAGCGCCTCAGGCTTACAAGCGATTGAGCGAAGTGCTACCCGAGATGGGTGACACGATCCGCGTTCTCGAAAGGCTTCGGCCGATCGGAGTGGCGATGGCGCCCCGCGGCGTCTTCGATCCGTACAAGGATTAGCGCGGGCCACAATAGTGTGTGCCTGCGCGAATTCTCTTCTTTCTCTTGGCAGCGTGTTGTTTCACTACACTGTTTCCCATCCCGCAGGAAGTCCTGGCGCTTGTCGCGCCAGGAGCCTTGATCGCGGGGATTGTGCTGGCGCTTACGATTAAGAATCCCTTTCCGGCAGAATCGAAAAAGTACAGCCGGACGCTGTTGCAGGCGTCGGTTATCCTCCTCGGCTTTAGTCTGGACCTCAACGCGATCCTAAAGGCAGGGGCGGATGGCATCATGTTCGCGCTGATCTCGATCTCGGTTGTATTTCTGTTGGGCTACGGATTCCAGAAGCTGCTGCAGGTGCGACCCGCGACGAGTTTGCTGGTCAGCACAGGCACCGCGATCTGTGGCGGAAGCGCAATCGCCGCGATGAGCACGGTGATCGATGCGCCGCAAGAAGATGTGTCGGTGGCGGTTGGGACGGTGTTTCTATTGAACGCGGTCGCGCTCATCATCTTCCCGCCCATCGGCCACGCGCTTAAGTTGACTGATGCCCAATTCGGAGTGTGGAGCGGGATTGCGATTCACGACGTGAGCTCGGTAGTCGGAGCAGCAACCGCCTACGGCGGAAAGGCGCTAGAGACCGCGACCGCGGTGAAGCTGAGCCGAGTCTTGTATTTAATTCCCATCACCCTCATCGCCTCCTACTTCGTGCGAAAAGCCACCTCGAATGAGGCAGGTGCCAAGCCGCAGATTCCGTGGTTCATCGCCGGATTCCTTGCCGCTTCATTGGCGCGGACGTATGTGCCTGCGATCGCAGATCAGTCGCCGCACATCAAGCAGTTGGCGACCGGTGGGTTCGCGCTGAGCCTCTTCCTCATCGGGGCAGGGATCTCGGTGAAGACTTTGAAGTCGGTGGGTGTACGCCCGTTATTGCAAGGAATAGGCCTTTGGACCTTCATGGCCGTATCCGCCCTTCTGGCTGTGCGTCAATTGTAGCGATCCCAATTTTGGGAGCCCACAAATGAATAAAAACTTGGTTTCGGGGCTGACTTTGGCCCTCTCCTCTTTTGCACTTGCGAACGACGCCGGACTGACATACGGCGGAAGTCCCTCTCTTTTGAAAGGTCATAAAACCATTCAGATGGTCAGCGAGATCATCCGGGTGGATGTTTGGAAAGATCACGAAATCGTCGACTGCCAGTTCGTCTTTAAGAACCACGGCAAGGCGACCAAAGCCCGAATGGGCTTCCCCGACCGCTCAAGCGGTGCGGGCAACCCTGAAGAGGAAGGTCGAGTCGACCCTCCGAAAGGCAGCTTCAATTGGTTCAACTCCTGGGTCGATGGCAAGAAGGTGAAGACCACGATTGCCCGAGGCAAAGAGCTTGGCGACTACTGGCACGTGAAGTACGTTCCGTTTGCCGATGGCCAGAGCGTGAAGGTGCACGACCGGTATCGCGTCGACACCGGCTTTGCGATGACCCCGGATAACGGCAACGTCCGCGAGGCGACCTATGTCGTGCACACTGGCGCTTCGTGGAAGGGCAAGATCGGGCGGAGCGACGTGTACGTCACGTTCCACGGCTTGAAAGCGCCACTCCACGTGATGCCCCTTCTCGACTTCAGCCCCCGTGAGGGCGACGACGAAGTACGCGGCGCTTCGCTCCATGCCGGTCGGTTCGCCTCAAGCGACATCGTCTGGTCTGGTCCTTCGAAGCCGTCGGTCCACGGAACTCGACTGCATTTCGTTCGGAAGAACTGGCGTCCGCAAGTGGGCGACGATGTGGATCTGTTCTTCAGCTACTACAAGAAGAAGTAGCTTCCGGAGAGATGGTGCCCCTGGGAGGGGCACCATCTCTGGACCCTATCCCACTCCCTCGTTCGTCAACTTCACCGGCAAGATCTTGCCGTCCCCATCGAAGTCCATCCACTCGAGGCAGGTCACCCGGTGGTGAGGGCTGGTCTCGGTGAGGGGACGACGGTGGTAGCAGATGACGTGGCGATCACCGACTCTGAGAACCGAATGGTGTCCCGCGGAAGTCGCCACTGTCGGATCTGTTTGCAACACTACGCCTACTCGTTCGAAAGGGCCGTAGGGGCTGGCGGCGATGGCGTAGGCGACTCGATATGAAGGGTCGCCCCAGCCGCCTTCGCTCCACATGAAGTAGTACTTGTCCTGGTGCTTCAACATGAACGGCCCCTCCACGTAGTCCGCTGGCGTGATGTCGATCGGCGCTTCGGCGAGGGAGATCATGTCGGACTTTAGCTTCGCCATCAGCGCCTTGCTGTGTCCGCCCCAGTAGAGATAGGCCTGACCGTCGTCATCCAGGAAGGCATGAGCGTCAATGGGTTGGGCGCCGTGGTGATATTCGGAGACGAGGGGCTTGCCGATGGCGTCGATGAAGGGACCGGTGGGTTGGTCGCTGACCGCGACCCCGAGTCCGGCCCCATCTCCGGCGGAGAAGTAGATGTAGTAGCGGCCGTCCTTAGTCGCGACAGAGGGCGCCCAAGCCGCTCGATTCGTGCTCCATGGGATGCCTGCGAAGTTGAGGATGACCCCTTCACTGGTCCACTCGACAAGGTCCTTCGAAGAGAAAACCTGGAAGAACGTCTGCTCTTCGTAGGGCGCAGAGTAGGTCGGGTAGATGAAGAAGCGGCCTTCGAAATGGTGGATCTCGGGGTCGGCGTACCAGCCTGGGAAGACGGGGTTGGGCATCTCAACTATTGAAGCCCATTTTGGGACTGCGCGAAGAGCTTCGCGCAGTCCCAAAGCTTCGCTTAGTTGCCGGAGATCTTCGCCGCGGCGGAATCGTACGCCTTTTGCGCATCCGCCAACTTCGCTTCCAGACTCTGATACGCCTGGTCGGCTTGGTGGAGCTTCGTCTGGATATCGTCAACCGTCTTGGTCGCGTTCTCCTTCGCTTGCTTGGCCTCCTCAACCTTGGCTTCGAGGTCGGCCTTGATCTTTTGCACGTCGATCGCGGCGTCGATTCGGGCGATTTGGTCTTGGAGGGCTTTCACCTGCTCGTTATCTTTGAGCGAGGCTTGGGCCTTGACCAACTGCTCCCTGGCCGCCTTAAGGGCCGCGGCGGATGAGTCGGCGGTGAGTTTGGCGGCTTGCTTGTATACGGTGTCCCAACTCTCGCCAGCCTTCTTCCACGCGCTTTGACCCGCGGCCATTGCCGCGTCCTGCTGCTTTGGCTCGCAGCCGACGACGGCGGCAAGAACGAGAGCGGCGAAGAGGAGTTTTTTCATCTGAAATTGGGGTTGGCCCCCCATGGGGAGAGCGGGAGGCCTAACCTTTGTAGTCGCCATGAAGGATTTGATTCTCTACGGCTTCATCAGACGATACGGGGCCAGCCAGGATTGAGTGGCGGATGGCTCCATTAACCCGGACTTTCGCCCCAGGGAGAAGCACCGAATCCTCGATCGACTCGCATTCCAAGGTTGCGCCGTCGCCCACCACCACTCTCGCGCCGATCTTGCCGCTCACGGTTGCGGTCGGCGAAACGAGGGTGCCGTCTTTGATGAGGAAGGCGCTGGTCTGCAAGTAGGAATCGAGGGTTCCCGTGTCGTACCAAACGCCATCGTAGACTCCGGCGAGGACGGTCTGACCTCGGTCGATGAGCATCTGGATCGCATCGGTGATCTCGTACTCGCCTCGGGCGCTAGGCTGGAGGTCGGGGAGGACTTTCCAGAGTTCGGGGCTGAAGAAGTAGAGGCCGGCCATCACAAGGTTCGACTCGGGATGCTCGGGCTTCTCGACGAGCTTCACGATTCGCTCGCCATCCACGTTTGCCACGCCGTATCGACGCGGATCTTCCACGGGCTGGACGATGTTGAGGTTGGCGCAACCCGACTCTTCGAATCGCTTGGCGTGATCCACGAAGCCCTTGCTATACATTGCATCGCCTAGATAGAGGGCGAAGTTGTCGCCGCCCACGAAGTCTTTGGCGAAACCCACCGCATGGGCGAGGCCCTTGGGCTCCACTTGCCGAACATAGGTGAGTTTCACGCCAAATGAGGTCCCGTCTCCGAGCGCCTCGCGCATCTGGGGCTCGTTCTCCCCGACAACCACGCAGATCTGGACGACCCCCATTTCCTTGAGCCGCTCAAACGCGAAGTCCAAGGTCATGCGGTTGGCGAGGGGAAGCAGCGGCTTCGGAATGAGGTGCGTGATCGGATAGAGCCGGCTACCTTTACCGGCGGCGAGAATGACTCCCTTCATCGTGCTTGAACTCCCCTGCAGATGCGCCCTTGGGCGCAAAGACTCTCGAAGACTGTGACTGATGATACTTGCCTGCGATACAATGACGCCAATGACCAGCCTCAGGATGAAGGCTTTGGTCGGAGCATCGGCGCTTGCGCTGATCGGGTGCCACCGGAAGGAACCCGCCGCTTTTCCGACCGTGACGTTGCCGACTGCCGCTTATGCACCTCAAAGCGGGAGCGCCAACGCGTTTGACGACTATGCCCTCGCCGCCTTGAACGTGGAGCAGGTTTGCGCGAAGTACGTCGACCGGACCGGCTTCACGCCCACGATGCGGGCAAACATTATCAAGGACACGGCGCCCGCACTGTCTCAGGTCTCGAAGGGTTTGGGCAAACCTTTCGATTTCAAATACACCCCGCATAAGCCGTTCGAGGGGCAGCCCTACCGCGCGGGTTGGCGGCTTATGGATCGGGCATTGACGTGGTCCATCGCGGACGCCTGTGCCGCGGCCGATTTCGACACCGCGATTTCGAAGGCGGTTCTGGCAACCAGGTTGGGGTTTGATTTGAGCGGTGGGTCGGCCCTGGATGCATCGCTCGGGTTCAAGATGGCAGACGACGCGCGGACCGCGCTCGCGCCGTTCTTGACCGAGTTGAGTACAGCGCAACTACGAACGCTTTCGGACGGACTGAAATCCGCGTTGCAGCGCAAGCCACCGGCTTCGGTGACGATCAGTCACGAACGAGAGAATATGGTGCTCGCGGTTCAGGCGGTGCAGGACGCCTATCAGAGTGGGCACTGGGATGTGATCCAGAAGAACCTTGGGCCGGACATCAAAGATGCGATCAGCTATTTGAAAGACCTGAAGTCTGATCAGGGTCCCGAATACTTCCAGGGGTTTCTGAATGAGGGGGAAACGGAGTGCAAGACGCTCACCGCCTTGTCACGGCTTTCGGTGGCGGAGCGAAAGAAGGATCCGGAGCCGAAAGATACGAAGAGTCGGCCTTGGCGACGTTTCTCCCGGAACTTCTTCGGCGCGGGTCGCACGTTCCTCGATTTGAACGACCGGGTGGTCGCTCGAACTCGGTTAATGGTTCTAGAAGCAGAGCTGACTCGGACGGGCAAGGCGAGCAAGGCGCTGCCTGCGAGTTTGGAAAAGGTGTCAAAAGAGATCAACACGGACCCGTACACTGGTGGGCCGTTTATGTATCGCGTCGACGGGCTCAAGTTCCTCGTGTATTCGGTCGGTCCTGATCTGGTGGATGACGGGGGGGAGACGGATGCTGACTACGCGAAGCCAGACTTAATGGTCGAGCGTCCGCGTTTGTAGCGCGACCTACCCAAAAGTCCCGATCTCCAGGGAATTACGAACACTCGATGAAATGCGAGGCGTGACGCTCCGTCAATACACATGCGAGAACGGTCAGAAGAATCGTCAACCGCAATTAAGCGTTTAGGGCTGTATTCCAGTAGCAGGGAGCAGCCCTTCTTTTTGCGTGAATGTCGTCGGTGGGCGAGACCCTCTCCCCCACGGTTCCCCCTCCGGAAAGGGGAACCATCTCCGGAATCCTTATCCGTTGACTAGCGACCGCAACACGTA